>JABABI010000043.1:32957-65386 GCA_014238335.1 Fuerstiella sp. | reverse complement strand
CCCGGGACGCGCTTGATGGAAAGAAAACCGTTTATCAGGAAATCTCCGGCGGCAACGAAATCCTGGAAGTCGGCAAAGCGCAGATCCATGCACGCAGCTATTGCGGTCGTTTCAATTTCAAGGGCAAGGATCAGCAGAAGTTTGTTGGCGACCTGTCAGGAGGAGAACGCAACCGAGTTCACATGGCCAAGCTGCTGCGGTCGGGCGGAAATTTGCTGCTGCTGGATGAACCGACCAACGATCTGGACATTGAAACCCTGCGAGCGCTTGAAGAAGGCCTGTCGAACTTCGGGGGCTGTGCGGTTGTCGTCAGCCATGATCGCTGGTTCCTTGATCGTATCGCCACGCACATCCTGGCGTTCGAAGGCGACGGGTCTGTGGTGTGGTGCGAAGGCAACTACCGCAGCTATGCGCTGCAGCGCAAAGATCGTATTGGCGATTCCGCGGACACGCCGGTTGGGGGACGCTTCAAGCCGCTCAGCCGTTAGTGTCCCTGTGCCAGTACACACATAAAACAGTGTGCGGCACCGTCTCCGTTAGTGCCGCACAGCAATCAGGGCTGACGTTGCACGACGTGTTTGGACTGATGTATCACTGTCGTTTCCGCACGATGACGAATTCGCCGCCTTTGTCTGCACCGACTGTAAAATCCGCGGGACTTCGCCAGAGGCTGCTGGACAATGGGCGATGATAACGGGCAGAGCAGTTGTCAGTGCAGATTTCATGTCGGTTGTCCTTTGAAGAAAATGTCAGGCCATCAAATACAGAAATGCATCTTCGGCCTGCTGCCTTGTGCCTTCGTCTTCTAAGAAACGCTTGATCGTGTGAAACCCATACAAAGTCTGGATTCGATGAGTCAAACCGGCTTCGTCACGCTTCAGCATCCCCCGCCAGTACACTGGATCGCGAGGGTTGTGCCGGGCGGTAACGACTGCTCCCAGATCGTTCTCCACAACGGGTCGTGATCGCCACAGTCTGATGTGCTGGTGATTGGCCGGGAATGCCATCTGTGTGACTTCTTTGTAGCCGAAACGGTCCAGTTCCGTAAGGGCCGCGGCGTGGTTGATGATTTGCCAGAGTCGGCCGAACCCCTGCTTCTTAATCGCAGCGGTCCTGATCAATTCGGCAATCGTAACGTTCACCATCTGCTGGATTGATTCGTACCGGGGAAAGTCAGTGTCAGCGGTGAGATTTACCTGATTGCCTATCAGCCAGGAATTTTCTTTCCCAAAGAAGCCTCGACCCGGAGGAGCGTTGTCAAAGTCTTCGATCAGCTTGCGAATTCCAGTAATGATCTGAGGCGTGACGTATTCTTCGTGATCATGAAGGGCTCGGAGGGCGATCGACGCGAATATTATGTTATGGCCGGACTGCCTCAACGTGGCGACATTCTTCCGCAGTGCAACAACAATGAATCTGACCGCATCTTGTCTGGCTAGCTCTTTCGGAAAGGGTTTGAACAACTCGGTTGGTGTCACTCCGGCCGTCTTTGCGTTGAACCAGAAAGATTCTTCGCCAGCGATGACTCTGTCAAGTTCGCCTTCGACGCCCTTGTGAATTTCATCAGCCAGATCGCTCTGGTCTTCGCCGAAGAAGTATCCCGCGACGACGCCAGCGCCCAGATGCCCGACCATTGTCCCGGCCTTATGAGCATTGGTGAGTCGACAGATACCTTTATAGAGATAGTCAAAGTCGATCATCGTTCAATCTTCCGAAGGTTTTGGTGATGGGGCCCTCAGAATCACTTCTTCTTTGAACTGCCTGAATCCCGCTTTCCTGTAAGTGTGCAGCGCGGAGGGATGATCCAGTGTGCATGTGTGCAGCCAGAATCGTTTCGGCTCATAGCTCCACACGGTGTCGATGGTCCAGTTCAGGAACCACGTTCCCAGCCCCTGGCCGATGAAGTCAGACATTAGTCCAAACTGCACCAACTCCACTTCGTCAGTTTGGCGGCGATTCAACTCGGCGAAACCGACAGGTGATCCATCCAAGTACAGGACATTCACTTCGGTCAGGGGATTGTGAATGATATTTGCGAGGTCTTCGTCGGAGAGGTTCCTGCGACTTATCCAGTCGTAGTGTTTCCCCACGGCGTTGTAGAGAAATCGATAATACGGCAGGGGCGGCTGCCTCGCATGGATCACGGTCAGCCCGTTCCGTGTTGGCGACGCAGCCCGCTGGGGGCGGGCCAGCATTTCGAGGTAAAAGACGGTTATGTCCTGAGGTTCCACGGCATGCTCTCTCTGGTTAATCACTATCGTTTCTGTCGCGATCGTTTAACGGTCGCTTTCCCGTTCTGTGATTCGCGGCGCCAAACCCCGGATCTACCAGCGATGTTAACATGACGCGCAGAATTACTCATTCCAGTCCAGAATTGTTCACGCCAGTCTTCTGAATGCGCCCATGCCACGGAGACTGGCGTTTTTGACAAAACAGTTAAAGTAGGGGTTAATGAGAGTAGAAACAGGAATTCGGAAAGAAGTTACAGTAGATGGAAAGGTCAACGATGGCGGATCAAACGAAGAATGTTTTCAAAGGCGTCGGCAGCGTTCTGTTCTATTGCTGGGTTTTAGGCTTCGTGCTGTTGTTCGTGGGATTTGGCGTTACTCAATTGATGGGGCGATTTGTCTACAACTTTCACGGTTGGATGTTCGGGCTGAGTTCTCACGAACTCGATGTGATCTTCTACTGCTGGCTCGGCCTGACAAAACTCAATGTGCTGACATTTTTTTTCATTCCGTGGCTGGCCATTAAAATCGTGTTGAGGCAGCAGGCCGAAATTCAGGGAACGAAGTGAATACGTTTGGCAGGTGGAATGGCTGAGCCGTACTGCGACACACATCTTGAGTCCCCAAATTGTTGTTACTAAAGCTGCGGCTCCTAAAGTTCTGTGCTAAACTTCTGGGAAGATCTAGCAGCTGTGTCAACGGTGGCCGTGCCGATACCGTCGCCCGGGTTGGCTCCGTGATACTTCAATCGAAGAATCTAAACAGGCCCGCCGGAGATTTGGTCTCTCACGCAACGAAAAGGGGAATAGTATGTCACATCTGAAACTGGCGTCAGTGGTCTTCGCATTATTGGGATGCACTGTTATTGTCTGGGCGTCGGAAGCGGACGAACTCAGAGAAAAGGCCGAGGCGATGCGGCGGGAAGCGGCTAAACTCGGTGAGCAGGGGCACAGGGAAGAAGCCGAAAATCTAGAGCGCAGGGCCAGTGCCATGCTTAACGAGGCAGAACAGCCTGGACGGCACCGGCCTGAACAGCATGAGGCTGAGGTTGTCGAATTGAAACGAATGCTTGAGAGGCTGCGTCAGGAAGAAGCGCATCTGCGGGAAGAAGGCGAATCAGAAGATCGGCTTGCTGATGTCCGCCGTGAAGCTGAGCAGGTTGAGATGGAATTGTGGGAACTTTCACATCGGCCGCGCCGTGAAGACGACGTTCCGCATGATGAATTGGCCGGGCGTCTGGAGCACATGCACATCGCCATCGAACATTTGAATCAGGCGGGACTTCACGAAATTGCCGAGCATGTAGTCCAACGGGCGGAAGCTACGGAGCGTGAACTGCATGAGCAGCGGCCGCACCACGATGGGGATGTAATGCACGCCATCCTGCAGCAACTGGAGGACCTGCAGCATCAAATCGGCCGGTTACGGGACGAAGTGAACGACCTCAGGCAAAGACGTTGATAGGAATCTTTGATTCTTTGTTCGGCGACGGAAATTGGAGAAGTGTTGACGTCGTCGCGCATCACATCTGGATGACGACGGATGACAAGTTTGCCGGAATTGACGGTGAATTGGGCGAGCGTTGGGCTGCGGACACCGTTGTCATTTCGCTGGTCGCCGATTTCCCTGTTGCTGCCGGTTGTGACATCATCTTTCGCTGACAGACGCTGTCGTGGAAGTTTTCGCGACTAACATGGCTCGTTACAGACTTGATGTGTTGCATGTTGGCGAAAACGAATTGATCGACAGGCGGGCTGTCTCACTCCGCATTCAACAGGCTCAAGAGAAATTGCGGAAGCTGCACCTGGCAATTCCCCCTCGGAATCTGCCGAACAGTGATTGGGGCTCAATTTCCGGCAGCTTGTAGGCAAGTAACATCCGTCGCCGTAATGTCCCATTCCTCCGAGGTAGGCCGGCTGAAACCCGGCGTCTATGAAGTCTGCGAAACATCGCAGGGAAGCCGTCTCAGTGTCTTACTTTGTGCGATCTGCGGAAGCTGCCATGCTGCTGCAGCGACGTAACAGGGTGGCTCCATCCATTGTGCTGAATTGCTGTTTCGGGAAATGGATGGTTGATACCCGTTGGCCGCCGCCCGGTACTTCTTTACCGGTATAGACGCCGCAGCGGATACTGAGTGCGTTGTTTTTGTCATACAGGACTGTGCCAAACGGAGCATGGTGAATGACGATGTTTACGTTTGTAACTGTCTGGTCGAGTGTTCCCTCGTAGGTCAGCATCGCTGGAGCGTCGTCGCTGGTTAGACGATGAATCGGCGACGTTCGTTAAACAGCCTGTACCTGTCTTCTGGCAATCACTTCAGGCCGTTCAGGTCAACATCGAAGCATTGAGCCAGTGTTGGAGTTTGTGTCATCAGATGTATTCTCTGGGCACGGAATCTGTGGTTTCTGCTGCGTGACTCATTCCGCTGCGACGTTCCGTTTCTGTGCCCACAGCCATTCAAAGAATTGCGGGTTGTTGTAAGGTTCTGTCCACGAATCGTGTCCCGCTTCCGGGTAAACTGTCAGTCGCGGTTTGCCCCGTTTTTCGGTCACTGCATCGACCATTTCCTGTGAGCATCCCAATGGCACGCCCGTGTCCTTTGCTCCGTGGAATGCCCACGTCGGAAGGTGTGCGCTTCTTCTCGCCCAATAGGGCTCACCGCCGCCACAAAACGCAGCGATCGCTGCGAATCGTTGTGGTGTGAACGCGGCCAGTCGCCATGTGCCAAAGCCGCCCATGCTGAGTCCTGTGACGCAGATGCGATTCTCATTCACTTTGTGTTTGCTGATGACGTCATCCAGCAACGCAGTCAGTTCAATGGGTGCCCACCAGACATTCTTTGGGCATTGAGGCGACACGACGATAAAAGGGAAGTCTGTGCCTTCGCTAATCAACTTTGGAGGGCCATGTTTCCGGACCAATTCGAGGTTATGACCTCGTTCTCCCGCACCATGCAGGAAAAGAACCAGCGGCCATGACTTCTGTTTGGCGTAGTCCCCGGGCAGGGACAACAGATAATCCATTCCGACATTGACCTGCACATTCAAATGCTGAGAGGTCTGCCGGGAGTCATCGGCACGAGTTGTGTTGTGCAGACAGGCTAAAACGGCGAACAACAAAAACGTTAATCGCATGGGGACTGGGTATCCTTGATCCAGACGGTTTCGGTGCACGTGGTATGTCCGCTGGTTTCGTATGCCACCAGCCCCACAGAATCAATAGTGCCTGCAACGGAAGCCGCAGCAAGTGTGTCCGCGGCGACCCCGGTATCAATTCCTGATGCCGATAGACGTGAATGTTCGCCGGGAAGACAGCAATCAACAGAACGATAATGCCCCCGGCAGCCAGACGCGAATACCGCGGAGTAACAAGTAGTATGCCCTGCAGAACTTCAAAGATGCCGGAAAGCAGTACCAGTTCATTATGAAGCGGGAGATACGGCGGCATGATTTTCAGATAGAAGTCGGGATCAGCGAAATGCATTGTCCCCGCACCGACCATGCAGATCGCCAGCACGTATTTTGAGACGTTTTTTACCCGGATCATACCGTTTGCGTCATATTTTTCCGGAAGGGCGTTCACTCACACGGCAGACGTGTGCCCACACACCGTATCGCCGCGAATTACGATTGTGGATCTGTCTGAATGCCATTTGAAAGTGATCACGACAGTGTCACCGAGCGATTGTAGCGAGGGACTCGTGGTGCGGCCTGAACGAAAATGACGAGTCGAGAATCGACGGAAGACGCATGTTCCCGGATGGAGTGTTCGGCGTTTACCTGCCACCGAATCGTGATGCTGCCGTGCTTGACAGTCCGCCCGATTGGTGGGCTGTTGCCATTGCCAGTGAAGACCGAATCGACCTCGCCAAACGTGGCTGGCGTCGTGGTAGCGGGGTTCAGACCATTGGCCAGCATTACGTGACTGCCGTGAAACGACGTGCTGATGTCAACGCTTGTCAGGTCCGGATTTGGTGCTGACAACGTAACTTCACGATGCTGACTGTGGTAACTGACTGACGTGGCAAGAGTTCGTACTTCTGTGGGACGTCTCTGTCGCAACGAGGTGTCGGCGCATAGAGACGTTTCGTCTACGGATCCACGCGGTTGTTATGAGACTGCACAGGTGCGAAGCGTGAACAGTGTCGGAAATCGTCAAATTGAATGTTCAGAATCGGGCATTGTGAGGTGGCTCGACTGCACTCATTTGATGGCCAACAGACTTTCTGTTGTCCGAAAAAACAGCACTCCCTGGGAAATGGCCGGTGTTGCGAAACAGGGTTGGCCCATTTTGTTTCTAGCCAGCACATTGAACTCCGGGCCCGCGGCCACGACGTAGACCGTGCCATTTTCGGAAGGACAGTAGATTTTGCCCTCAGCAGCTACCAAAGAAGACAGAATCGAAGCTCCCGCCCCCAGTCGCCGCTCATAGACCCTCTCTCCGGTCAACGCGTGGAAGCACCGCAAAATCCCGTTGGAATTCCCCAGATAGAGATAGTCCCCGTACACGACTGGCGTTGACATGTAAGATCCGCCGCGTGTCGTGCTCCAAACAATCGAAGGGTTGCTGCCTTTATCTTTGTCTTCTTCAGACGGCGAAATATCTCCCGTCGCGTCCGGCTGTACGACATAAATGGGAGACTGCGCCCCATGAGCGTTCGTGACATAGATCATACCATGGGCCTCAAATGGTGTGGGCACGGGATTGTCCCCGCCGCCGCGGATTCGCCAAAATTCGTCACCAGTTGTGAGATCGTATGAGACGATCCAGGGCCAGCCATTGACGACGACCTGAGTCCTGTCCGCGTGGCTGTGAATGAATGGCGTTCCCCAGCTGCGTTCACAAATATCCTTGCGCGAGACTCGCCAGACTTCTTCACCGTCGGAGAGTCGCAGAACAACGACAAAGGGGTCATCGGGGTCATCGCACACGATGGCAATCCGGTTCCCGTGGATGGCCGGAGAACTTGCGTAACCCCAGCCAATCCCGTATTTACTGATGTTGATGACTCCCAGATCGCGACTCCACTTCAACTTCCCTTCCAGGTCATAGCAGTGGAGTCCTTCTGAACCGAAAAAAACAAGGACGTCGTTTCCTGCCACGGACACGCTGGTATTGGCGTGAGTGGCCTTAACATGACGAGTCGCGCGGGGCCGCCCATGATGCGCGGTCTGCCTCCAAAGTTCGGTGCCGGTCAGCGTGTCGTAGCACAGCACCACCCAACTCTGCTGACCGTTGTCATCCGCCGCATCGGGGCGTCCGCCGCGACCGACTTTAAGCTGTGCTTTACCATCGCCGGCAATGGCCGTGGCGAGAAAGATACGATTGCCGACCACAACCGGGCTGGAGTGACTCAGCCCGGGAACTTCCGTTTGCCACAGCACTCCTTCGACGTTGCCTGCCTGAGCGTCGGCATTCCAAACGCTCCTCACGGGATATCCATCCGCGACTCCGCTGTTCGCCGGGCCGCGAAAGTTTGGCCAATCCGTGGGGTCGGCACCTCCAAACGCAGTCGAAGCTACCGTGGCGCAGACAAACAGTATGAAACATTCTCGGTGCAAAGTCACAGCCCGTCTCCTCTGAAATAGGGCCGCCATCAGGAGCGGCTGAAGCCTTACCGGCTGGATGTTTTCTGTGGACGATTCAGAAAAATATGATTTCTGGAGCCGGAATTGGCCACTGCAATATCCGGGAACCCGTCGCCGTCCATGTCGCCTGTGTCTAAACCATAGGTTGCATGGGAGGCCGCTCCAAAGCGGACTTCCTGATACCCGATTCCATTACCCTGATTAAAGAACACAGCGTTCTGCTGCGCCGCATTTCCCGCTACAAGGTCCAGGTCCCCGTCGTTGTCCATATCGGTCACAACCAGAGCATATGTCTGTCCATCTTCACGGCCAAAGTTTACGGCGGCCCGGACACGTCCCTGACCGTCACCCAGATATACGGTATTCGGCTGACCGATGTTACCGGCTACTACGTCAGGGAATCCGTCTGCATTCATATCCGCCACCGCAATCGCACGAGTCTGGTCCTTGCCGCTGCCGAAGAGAATTCGGCTGGTGAAATTCGTATGTCCATCATTCAGAAGTATGTAGTTCTGCTGCATGTCTCGGTTGGCCAGAAACAGATCAGAATGGCCGTCGCCGTCCCAATCGCCCACGGCGACATCGATGGTGGAATCGTTCCGTTGTCCAAAGGGCCGTCCCGCAGCAAAGTGGCCTGTGCCATCGTTCAGGTACATGTGATTCTGCCGGCCGCGACACGTTGCCAGGATGTCGACATGGCCGTCTGCGTCAATATCCGCCAGAGTCAGACTGCGGATGCTGGAAATTTCTCCAAAGTCGGTGCCCTGTTGAAAGTGTCCCGCACCGTCGTTGAGAAACACTCGGTTTGGCGCCATGTCGTTACCAACGGCAATATCTAAATCACCATCGCCGTCCAGGTCAGCAGCTTCAGTGGCATAGGACGTGCGACGTCCCTGGCCCAGACTTCGCTGGACGCTGAATCGTGCCCGTCCCTGGTTAATCATCAGAAAGTTCTGTTGCGGCCAGTGACGCCCGTTGGCAATGATCACATCGAGATCCTTGTCGCCGTCAATGTCGACAATTCGGAGCGACGCTGTAAGATTCTCAGCTGTGCCCAGCGTATGCCTGTCGCTGCTGACAAAGATACGTTCGTCACCAAACAGTGTCTGGGGCAGAGCTGCAGTTAGTGTGGCAGTCGTTACCAGCGTCAAGATCAATCTAAGTTGTCTCATGGTGTCAATCTGCGTGAGAGCTTTTTCGTCGGGTGGAGAATGCTAAGGAGTGCGGCGACGTGTTGTTTTGTGTAACGGGAACGTCGCAACGTCGGTTTTTCTCGCCGCTTCGTTGCATCTGGCCCTTCCGCAGTCTTTGCGTTTGCCGCCGAAATTAGAATCAGAAGCAGAGTTGGTTGCTTGTGAGACACCCCGGCTTGCGCTGCGTGCTTGTATCATGAACGGTGCAGTTTCATCGGCGCGCATCAGCATAGCTGGTGTTATACGTAATCCAATCATAGTGACTGCACTTCGATAAACTCCCGCGCCCGCTGAATCATTTCGTCCGTGATCCCCATGTGTCCCTTGTGCGGGTAACGATGAAACGTGCGCGGAGCGTCTGCTTTCCCTGGGACGTCGACCATCATCATCGCGTCGTTAATTGCCACAGAACGGTCGTTATGGGCATGTAGAATCAGGAGCGGCTTCATGTTGGCCGCTACATGATTGACGGGAGATGCCAGTCGCCGTGCGTGATCCGCATTGACCTTACCCCGATTTTAGTACCAACCTAAGTGAGAGAATCGGGGTTCATGGCGATGAGAACCGTGAGACTGATCAGCGATCGATTGAAGGAATACTCTCTGCGGAATATGAAAATGTCAGTCACGAGGCATTACCTGGCATGCGGTGTCCTTTCTGATTCAAGAAAGACCGGCACACCGGCGAACGCGCTGTCTGTCAGTTTCTTCTCCAGTCCGTCCCGGACTGTGCTCTCTGATTGTGTTGTGTTCTCTTCAATATCCGTTGTGCTCATGTTGTGAAGTTTGCCCTGTTTGTCGCCGAGTACAAGCAACTGGTCCGATTCCGAGACGCGAATGCCTGACATTATCCTTTCGTTTTCGAACTGCAAGCCAAGTGTCTCGTAACCCGGAGCGGCGGCGCGGCTGGGTTCCAGGATTGATTCAATGAGGTGGCTTCGTGAAAAGTGACTGGCGATGCCGGTCAAATCCGGGCTGATGCGTCCGCCGGCTGGTCGCAACCCGTTAAACCGCAGACAAAGCGACTTCTCCACGACGGACAAGATTTTACGACGCCGATGGACGTTGCCGCGACTCTTTAGCGCAAATGCAATCTGGTGTTTGTGTTCAGGCTTCGAGCAGCGTCTTCGAAAAGTCGGGTGATCCCGGTGTTAATTGTCGGCGTTCTGTTCGATCCTGGCAACCCGGCAGGTTGTGCCACTTCTCAATTCCAGCGGAACGCGAACGGAGTCCGGACGAAATTCCCGTGTTTTTTCAGAAGGATGAATCTGGACGCCGTTTAGGCATAGAGCCAGACGGCCAGTAGCGGAGGTCAGGATTTCGATGTTTGTGGATTTGTCGACTCGCACTGACGTCCGTGCGACCCACGTGGAATTCCCTTCGTCCGACTTCTTAGGAAGACGCAATGCCGCAGCCGCAGGCTCGCAGTTGACTCCACTAACCACCGTCTGACGTGATCGAATGCAGCCGCGCTCTCGCAGCCAGCGGTTGGCCTTGGCGCGGACAACGGAGTTGAACGAATCCAAATTCTTCAGCGGGACGACACTTACGGTTCATTGTTTATTAGATTACGTTTACCTGTCCGTGATGACAGCATCCGGGCGCTCGTTGGTCACGACTTGAAGTTCACCGGAGCATGTGGGGCGTTGCAGGTTTCTGGTTACGGACAATGTTGCTATATCGAGGATGACGTTCAAAATTGCGGCGACGTCGCAGCATTAGATAAGCAGGAACAGGAGAATGTTTATGTTCAGTACATTACAGGAATACGAGCCGGGTACGCCATGAAAAAAGTTGCAGTTTTTGTGGACGTGCAAAACGTATTCTACACCGTGAAAGAAGCCTTTGGGTGTCATTTTAACTATACCGCATTCTGGGATGAGGTGACGAGGGATCGAGAAGTCGTTCAGGCCTTTGCCTACGCGATTGATCGTCGCGATCCGAAGCAGATGGGGTTTCAGCAAATTCTGAGAACAATCGGCTTTGAAGTGAAGCTTAAGCCTTTCATTCAACGACGTGATGGATCCGCCAAAGGCGACTGGGACGTGGGTATCACTCTGGACATGATTGAACTTGCTACTGACATTGACGTGGCCGTCCTTGCATCCGGCGATGGCGACTTTGACCTGATCGTGAGCAAGTTGCGAGACAAGTACGATGTGGATGTCGAAGTGTACGGTGCCAGAAAACTTACTGCGGCAAGTTTGGTCCAGGCGGCTACGCGCTTCGTGCCGATCGAAGGACGACTGTTACTGTCGAAATAATACCGACTCCGGATGAACATACGAGTGCAGGAGAGAATTGTGACGGGCCGCGGCACTGCTTCGTGTACGTTCTGTGTCGGACTGTGATAATGTTTCATTTTCAAGTGCCTGGCGACCATCGTCCGGAATTTTGTGAGTTGATGGTTTCTCGTGGTGTAGTTTAGAAACGCATTCTATGGGTCAACGCAAATTGTTTTCAGCTAAACGTCTGGTGCCAGCAAAACGCTTTCGTATGGTAATCGAGAAAATTCTGACGATCGGGGCGGTCGCCATATTCACGTGTTCAACGGCAGCAGCCGATGTGCACGTACCGCGACTGTTTAGCGATGGGATGATACTTCAGCAACAGACGAGCAACGTGGTCTGGGGATTTGCGTCAGCTGGTGAGCGAGTGACAGTGAACGCAAGCTGGGGAGCCGAAGCCAGTACGGTTGCCGACGAAAGAGGTGACTGGCGTGTTATGTTGAAAACGCCGGTGTATGGGACGGGGTTTTCTCTGGTGGTTAGCGGCAGGAACACGATTCGGCTTCAAAATGTCGCCATCGGAGAAGTCTGGCTGTGTGCAGGGCAGTCCAACATGGGTTGGAAGTTGGGAAGCACGTTTGGCGGTGAAGAAGAAGCTGCGTCTGCGATGGCTCCGGACTTCCGTATTTTCGTATCACAGCGGGAGCATTGGCACGAGCCGCTGAAGGAATCACGGGACCGGCTGGCGAAATGGTCGGCCTGTAATCCCAAATCGGCGGCAACCACGTCTGCCGTGTCCTATTACTTCGGTCGGACGCTGCAACGGGCTCTGAACATCCCAGTGGGCATCATCGTTCAGGCCTACGCCGGAACGCCAATCGAAGGCTGGATGCCGAAAGAGATCCAGGTGGACGACCCGAGAATGACGGTGGCCATCGAGGATATAGAAAAGCGGTCGCGGCGTTATTCGGTCGACGCAGCACTGGTGACGTTTCAAAAAGAGCTCAGCGTCTACAACAACAGGGTTGCCGCCGGCGAAACGAAGAAGAATCACTTCAGAGTGCTGCAGCCGCCGTCCATTACCAAACCCGGAACACTGGGGCATCAGTATCCGTCGCATATTTTCAATGCCATGATTCATCCCGTCAGGCCCTACGGATTGAAAGGCGTGATCTGGTATCAGGGCGAAAGGAATTCAAAAAACGTGCCGCAGGCACTTAATTATCGCAAACAACTGGCGCGTTTGATCGGTTATTACCGCTCGTCGTGGCACGAGCTCTCGGAGGGCAACGTGGCAAAAGATTTCCACTTCTATTTTACTCAGCTTCCCAGCTGGCATGCTGCTCAGCAGATCCCCGTGGAAGGCCCCGAATCACCGTGGGTAGTGAACAGGGAAATGATGCGACTTGTGACATCAGATGTCGTCAACACCGGCATGGTCGTGGCGATCGATACTGGTGACCAGATCGCGCTGCATCCGCAGAACAAGAAGCCAATCGGTGTTCGACATGCCTGTTTAGCACTGAAGGAAACGTACGGAAGAGACATCGTTGGCTCTGGCCCGCGTTTGCAAAAGCAAAGAATCGAGGGGAGCCGCATCGTTTTGCAGTTCGACTCCATCGGCAGTGGCCTGGTGCCTGCCAATCCGAGTGAATTGAACTCTTTTGCGATCGCAGGTCAGGATATGCAGTGGCATTGGGCAGACGTCACAATCGAGGGCAATACCGTTGTCGTCTCATCACCACTGTTGTCACAACCAGTCGCTGTCCGTTATGCGTGGGCCATGAATCCGTCTCAGCGTAACCTCTTGTACAACAAAGAAGGCTTTCCGGCATCTCCCTTCCGTACGGACAGCTGGCCGCTTTTTGATCCTGACATCGACGAAGCCATGGAGGTCGACAAGCCGAACAAGCCGAACGGTTATGAGGCTGTGGACTGGAAACGCCCGGAAATGAAGTTGCCGCTGCGGTCAAACGCGAATTTAAAACACCATCCGGCCCGCGGGATTACAGATCTCAGACGTTGACGTTGTGTGGCAGAGACTAAGAATGCAAACGCCTTGTCAGTAGAAGACCCGCGTCAGGTCCGTAACCGATCACACCGGAGACGATTATACGACACGTGAAGTGACCCTGAACGCGACCGTGATGCCGAATGTCGCACCTCTGGGACGAACTGTCAGTCGGATCGCGATGGGTTTGATGGAATCCGTCTTCGGTGAAGACCCAGAATGCTTTGATCTTGAGGCAAGACAGTTACTGTACCGAAATGGACCTAAGCACGACGATGTCTATCGGGCGCAGCTGATTTGTTCGCCCATTGTTCTATGGGACGGCATGCCTGCTCGCTTCGCATGTCTCGCCAGAGTCTCGATGTGCTGTTTGCGGATAACCGGTTTCGTGGTGTAGTCAGCCCATCCGGCATCAGGGCAATTTCTGCGGTCAGTGGACATCGCATGAGCGGTGAGGGACCTGATGGGCAGAGAATACCCCCTTCTGTCGCAGTCGCTGCGTTGCCGCATAACCGTCCACGACAGGCATTTGCTAATCCATCAGGATCACATCGGACGGACGTCCTTCAGATTCTGCGGTGGTTGCCAATTCCATTCCAATTTGGCTGTTACCAGCAATCATCACCTCAGCCCCTGCCTTCCGAAGTATGAAGCTGATCAGCCGCTGGTTGTCCGGGCCGTCTTCGGCCAGGAGGCCGCGGCAGTTGCGAAGGGAATGGTCCGTAAAAGTTTCCAGTTCTGCACCTTTCGGTCTGTTATTTGTGAAAAGGACATTGTTCAGCAGATGCACACCGTCCAATGTGCCGGTGGCAACCGTGAATGAGAATGTACTTTCCTCGCAAATAGTACTGGAAACAGAAAACTGAACGCCGAGCAACTCTGCCAGCCGTTTGCTGATGGAGGGTCCAAGGTCCGCTCCTCCAAATTTTCGTGTCGTTGAACCGTCTCAGCGGATGCGTCTTCGGAGACTGCAGCATAGCTGCTCAACAGGAGCTTTGCCGCAGAAATGTATTGTTTGGAAGTGCGAACGTGCGTCGAATCGGGTGCACGGATGAAATGCATCGCACTGAGTTCTGCCGCCCGAAATTCCGCTCCGACCGCCGCTGAGAAGTTGGGCACGTTGGATTCACGTGACATTCGGTCGATCCCATCCATGAAATTTGTACTGAAGTCCGTCAATGCCTCATTCACGAGTCGACGCTGTTTTGCCGGTCCACGACGACCGTATCGAACAGTCCCCGGTGAGTCGTCCGCTTCCCCCTCATCACCTCAAGGGCTGCGTAATCTGGGTCAGTCCGCTGGTACTTTGCAGAGACGGGAAGCAACTCGTTGAGTTCGTCATGAAGTTTCCAGACACGTATTTCAGGCCCCTGAATGCCTGAGAACGCGAAGAGCAGGGGCTGATGAGAACCTCGCCGCTCCTGCTGCGGCAGTCCCCTTCCGCATGAACTGCTGTCGAGAGCACGTAGCTTGTTTCTGCTCTTGATCTTCTTTTGGCAGCCGCCTCATATCGATTAACCCGCGTGATGTGTCCCCGCCAAATTCGTTTCAGCCGAAGCCACACCGGGGCGATGTCTCAATTCAAGTGTTGGTCCGTGGCAGGCATGAAGGTCGATTTTGCATTACTGGTGTGGTCGGTTTTGGAGAACATCGTGGTATATCCCCGAGCATTCGGATGTCGGATACGACCGAACCAAAGGCGCAATGTACCGTAACGGCAGCTCGTTTTCGGAAACCACCTCCACGCGTTGACTCAAGGTATCGATGCGAAAGCCAAGCTTGCCCGACGCAGTTCTCGAATGGACTCCACAGCTAGAAACTTCGGCCCGAGAATTTGATGATGATTCAGTGGCGCCGACAAGCGCTGTTGAAGATTTGTCTTCTCCCTGTCGTTTCCGTTTAAGTGCCGTCGCATTCCAGAATGTGCGGTGCGAAGAAGTGCTGTACGTCGTCCACAATGATTGACACCCTGACACGAACAACCTTGTTCTAGCATGATCGTGCCGGTCCACGGGTAACCCGCACAGACGAAACTCAGTGCGCAGCCTGCTGATTTCTGTGGTACGTGGTGGCCGTCAACTCACTCGTCAGCTGTCCGGCCTGTCGAGGTTGTTCACCACGACTCCGCCGAAACCAGATCACGGCAGAACATGTAGGCGTTTCGTGCCCCGGAAAATGGTCATCTGCCTCCGGACCCCCACGATCTTCAATCGAAGTTCGATGAAACGGTGTTCGTCTGGAAAGAAAAACGTTCGTCAACTCGCTACTATCAACGAGTCGGCAACAGCCGTGGCAGCGAATGCGTTTTTAGCTCTTACGCGCATGCGTTTACACCCGACATTAAGGGACTGACATCTCGGGTGCAGAGGAATAGGGGATCTGAGAACAGCGGCAGATGATGGCCACACGTGACTTTGATAGAAAACAATTGGTTCGTGTTCTGTTGCCAACCACGCGTCGGTTGTACTTTTTTCCAGGTGAGCCCCGCGAGGGCAGGAGTTTGAAATGAGTCAAGTGAATATCGCAATGATCGGTCTTGGCTTTGGCGCCGAGTTTATTCCCATCTATCAGGCGCACCCAAATGCTAACGTCGCGGCGCTTTGCCGTCGCAACGAAGCAGAGGTCCACAAGTGCGGCGATCAATTCGGCATTGACAAACGTTATACTGAATACGACGACGTTCTGGCCGATCCGGACATCGATTACGTGCACATCAACAGTCCGATTGCTGATCACGCATGGATGTCGCTGAAGGCTCTGGACGCCGGCAAACACGTCATGTGTACGGTTCCGATGGCGACGAGAATCGACGAGTGTCGTCAGATTGTTGAAAAGGTCAAAGAGACCGGACTGAAATACATGATGGCGGAAACCGTCGTGTACAGTCGTGAATTTCTGTTCATCAAGGATCTTTATGACAAAGGTGAACTTGGCAAAATCCAGCACGTCGCAGCCTCACATCCGCAGGACATGGATGGCTGGCCGAGTTACTGGGAAGAAATGATCCCCATGCATTATGCGACGCATGTGGTGAGTCCCTGTCTGGGGTTGATGAACTCGCTGGCGGAACAGGTCAGTTGCTTTGGCTCCGGAACTGTCCGCGACGACATCGCTCAGAAGTCCGGGAATAAGTTCGCTGTGGAATCCTGTCATATCAAGCTGAAGGACAGCGATGTGACTGCCCATATCTGGAGGTGTCTGTATGACGTGGCTCGACAGTACAGAGAGAGCTTTGACGTGTACGGCACCAAAAAAAGTTTCGAGTGGACACTGATCGAAAACGAGCCGCACGTGCTGCATACTGCTAAGAAACCGGAGAATGAAATCGCGGAGAATATCGAAGTGACGGACTTCGCGCATCTGCTGCCGGCAGAAATTCAGCGGTTCACTCAGGCACAGGAAATTCATGACGCTGACCACCTGAGCTTTCTTCAGGGCGGAGGGCACGGCGGATCGCATCCACATCTCGCTCATGAAATGATCAGCTCACTGCTGGAAGACCGTGACCCGCGTCCCAACGCTGTTACCAGTGCGAACTGGACGTGTGTCGGGATCTGCGCACATGAGTCCGCCGAAAAAGGTGGTGAAATTGTGAAACTGCCGGAATTTACACTGGGGTAATACCACTTCGGTTGGGGAACGGTCAGCGACTGGACGTGTTGACCATGAGTGTTTCTCTGTGGACCACTGAATTGCACGGATCGAAGTAGAGAATCGATGCACGACTTCCCGCCTCCCCTCTGGCCCCCGTCGAACTATCCTGTCAGTGATACGTCGTACTGGATGGTGGCCGTCGCGGTTCTTTTGTCTGTGTGTTCCATACGCGTGAGCGGCGGGCAGCGAAGCTGCATTGCCTGGAGTGCTGCATCTTCCTTCGTTTTCCTGTCTCCTTTTTGGGGAGACAGGCATTGGTCGATGCTGCCCGGAACTCGGCAAATCGAAATGCTGCTCCTGGGTCTCATTCTGCTGGTCTGTCTGCAGGCGAATGTGCGTGCGATTCTGAATCATCGAAAGCAGGCCGGCCTGGAGTTTCGGTGGATCGGACTGCAGTATCCACTAGGGGGCATTGCAATTGGTGTGGTGCTGGCGGTGTGTGCGACACCGCCGGCTGTCTCAATGGCCCGTGAAGGGGCAGCGCGAACCATGTGTAAGAACAATCTCAAGCAAATCGGCCTGGCGTTACACGCTTATCATGATCTTGAAAGATCGTTTCCGATGGCCTCTGTTTCCGATAACCAGCGTTCCTGGCGTGTAACCATTTTGCCTCATCTGGATGCGGCAGATCTTTATCAACGTTATGATCAGAACCGTGCTTGGGATTCAGCAATAAACAGTCCACTGGCAGAAGAACGAGTAGGGGCATTCGATTGTTATTTTCGTCCGGATTCGTTCGACGAACGCGATCGATTCCTGTCAGCCTACGCTGCAATCGTCGGGCCAGGTGCCGCATTTGATCCGGAAAGGTCTGTGACGATTGCATCGTTTACGGACGGTTTGTCAAACACCATAATGGTGACTGAAGCCTGCGGAAAACGAATCGTCTGGACGGAGCCGCGCGACGTCAGCATTGACCAGGATGCTTTGCGGGCCAATGCTCCGGGTCTTCAACTTCACCAGTCCAGCGGCATTCTGTCCTCGTATCATCAGGGCGGAGCTCAGGTGCTGCTGGCGGACGGTTCGGTCCGATTCGTTAGTCAGAATCTGGACATCAGTACCATGCAGGAATTGGTCACGAGAAACGCGGAACAGTCTTCCGGTCAGCAACAACTTCAATTCGGATTTTGAGTGTTCGTCTCCTAATACGTTGGAATCCGGAAATGCAATTTTCTGCAATTCTTCGATCGCTTCACCTGGCTCTACTTCTGCCCATTGTAACCGCATATTTCGGTTCCATGGCCAACGCCGCGGACCTGCAGTTGTTGTTTATGGGCGATAATGGCCATCATCGGCCCGAAGCTCGGTTTCAGGAACTGGCTCCTGCGCTGGCCGACCGCGGTGTCGATCTGAAGTACACGGACCGGATGGAGGATCTGAACGCTGAGACGCTGAAACAGTTCGACGGTCTGGTACTGTATGCCAACATCGACCGCATCACGGAAACGCAGGCGAACGTCGTGCTGGAATATGTCGACAGCGGCAGGGCGTTTGTGCCACTGCACTGTGCGACCTTCTGCTGGCGGAATAATGCGGACATGGTGGCGTTGATGGGAGGTCAGTTTCAGCGGCACGGCGGTCAGGTCTTTACCACTCAAATCGCTGCCGCCGAACACCCTGTCATGAAAGGCTACGATAGTTTCACCAGTTGGGACGAAACGTACATTCACCATCTGCACAACGAACAGAATCGCACGGTACTGGAATATCGCGTTAAGGGTGACCAGGCAGAAGGCAACGACCGAGAGCCGTGGACGTGGGTGAGAACTCACGGCAAAGGTCGAGTGTTCTACACGGCGTGGGGACACGATCAGCGAACGTTTTCAAATCCGGGATTTCATAATCTGGTGGAACGAGGCATCCGCTGGGCATGTGGTGATGATCCCGGAAAAGTGCCGGCCTTCAGCGATCCGGATACTTTTGCTGTTCCGAACATGACGTCATTGCGCACCGATACAGCTGACTTCGAGTTTGTTGAGGTCGGTCCGAAGATTCCGAACTACACCCCCGGCCAACGGTGGGGAGTACAGGGCAAGCCGCGAACAACGATGCAGAAGCCTCTTCCTGCGGAAGAATCGATTAAGCATTTTGCCACTCCGGAAGGCATGGCTGTGAGGCTGTACGCCGACGAACGAAACTTCCACGCCAAACCGATCGCCATGAACTGGGATGAACGCGGTCGATTGTGGATCTGTGAGACATTGGATTACCCAAATGAACTCGGTGCTAACCGTGACCGTATTCGTATCTGTGAAGATTCGGACGGTGATCACGTGGCGGACAAGTTCACCGTCTTTGCCGAAGGTCTCAGCATTCCAACGGCGATCGTGATCTTTCGGGGTGGCGCAGTGGTGCAGAACGGAACGGAAACGATCTATCTGAAAGATACCGACGGTGACGACGTCGCCGACGAAAAGACGACGTTAATCAGCAACTGGATGCTGGGCGATACTCACGGTGGTGTCAGTAATTTTCGTTACGGTCTGGACAACTGGGTATGGGCGATGCAGGGATACAACAACAGCACGCCCCATGTTGACGGCCAGCCGATGCAGACATTCCGTATGGGCTTCTGGCGCTTCAAACTATCGCAGACCGATCCTCCGAAGGTGACCGACCTGGAGTTCATCCGTTCCAGTAACAACAACACCTGGGGACTGGGGTTCAGCGAAGACGGACTGGTCTTTGGTTCGACAGCAAATCATAACCCCAGCATGTTTGTGCCGATTCCGAATCGTTATTACGAACAGGTGCGTGGTTGGGCGCCGTCGACACTGGGGACCATTGCGGACACCTATAAGTTTCAGCCGATCACGGAAAACGTGCGACAGGTCGATCAGTTTGGTGGCTATACCGCGGGAGCAGGGCACGCGTTGTATACAGCGCGCGCCTTTCCGCAGCAGTGGTGGAACCGGACGGCATTCGTATGTGGCCCGACAGGGCACCTTGTGGGTACGTTTGTGCTGCGCCGCGACGGAGCCAGTTACGCGTCCACAAGCCCCGTCAACCTGCTGGCTAGTGATGACGAATGGAGTGCTCCAATCATGGCTGAAGTCGGTCCGGACGGAGCGGTCTGGGTACTGGACTGGTACAACTACATAGTGCAGCACAATCCCACGCCGCAGGGGTTTGAAACCGGCAAAGGGAATGCCTACGTCAGTGATCTGCGAGACAAGAAGCACGGCCGTGTCTATCGCGTTGTGGCGACGGACGCCCTGGCAGGACGGGAATCTGATGCAGGCGACGTGCTGCACGAATACGCCAGTCTGAGAAATTCGTCTAACGCAGAACTGGTCAACACCCTGAAGCATCCCTCGATGCTCTGGCGCCTTCAGGCTCAGCGATTGCTGCTGGAACGTGGTGCGTCGGCTACCGTTCCTGCGCTGCTGCAACTGGTAAGGGATACGTCGGTCGACGAAGTCGGACTGAACGTCGGTGCAATTCATGCGCTGCACACGTTGAGTGGCCTCGGGGTCATTGCCACCGACCACGCAGTAGGAAATGCCGTCAGGGAGGCCCTGCATCATCCGTCAAATGGAGTCCGCCGGAACGCTGTCAGTGTATTGCCTGCATCGGCTGGTGGACTCCAGTCCATTCTGGCAGCTCGTCGCGTGCTGTTGCACGAATCCGATGATCAGGTTCGGCTGCAGACGATCCTGAAAATCGCGAACATGCCACCATCGGAAAGTGCCGGTCAGCTGATGGCCGTACTTGCACGCTCCACGCAGGATTCTGTCATTATTGACGCCGCGATCAGTGCTGCCGCGGCTCATGCGTTATCGTATCTGCAGGCCGTGTCTGGTCAGTCAGCTCCCGGGAATAACGTCAGAATCGCAAGACAAATTGCGGAACACGTGGCCCGAGGTGAACCGTCTGCCGGTGAACTGGCGGACGTCGTTGCGAGTCTGCAATCTGCCGACAGTGCGGTCGTTGACGCCGTCCTTGACGGATTGACCAGTGGAATTCCGTCGGATTTTGAAGTCAAGACAACAGCTGCATTTGATACGGTACTTGTCAGGCTGCTTCAAAACGGCAGTTCCGGAACAAAAAGCAGGCTGGTGCGGCTGGCGACGCAATGCGGTACGAAAGCCCTGGATGCTCACGCTGAAGAAATTGTAAGATCATTGCTGGCTACTGTTTCTGATGTGAAGGGCGGCGATGACGTCCGTGTCGCAGCAGCTAGAGACGTGGTGGGATTTCGGGCAAACGACAAAGAAGTGGTACAGCAGATTGTTGACCAGCTGACTGCTCAGGTTGCTCCACGGCTGGGATCGCAGTTCCTGCAGACGTTGCAACTGAGTACGACGCCCGTGGCGGGTGCGATCATCGTTGAGAAGTTGCCGCGTCTTACGCCGGGACTGAAGTCAGCGGCCATTGGTACTCTGTTGAGCCGTCCGGAATGGGTGAGGGCGTTACTGGCGGGAATCGAATCGCATGCTGTGGAATTGAGTGAACTGTCGCTTGATCAGAAGCAGGCACTGCGAAGTTTTCCTGAGAGGCAGTTGCGAAGACAGGCTAAGAAACTGCTGGCCATGGGCGGAGGTCTGCCGGATGCCAATCGGGACAAGGTACTGAAGTCATTACTGCACCTTGTCGACAGGGAAGGCAATGTTGAATCAGGTCAGGAGATGTTCAGGAAGCATTGTTCCAAGTGCCACATGCATGGTGAAATCGGCAAGACCATCGGTCCCAATCTCACGGGCATGGCCGTCCACCCTAAAGCGGAATTGTTAACGCACATCATTGATCCGTCTCGCAGTGTGGAAGGCAACTTCCGTATTTATACAGTTGTCCGCAAAGACGGGCGAGTGGCCAATGGAATGCTGGCCGCTGAGACGCGCACCAGCATTACGCTGATCGATACCGAAGCGAAAGAGATCAGCATTCAGCGTGAAGACATCGAAGAACTACTTGCTTCTCGCAAGTCACTGATGCCCGAAGGCTTCGAGAAACAGGCGACAGAAGACGATATTTCGAACCTACTGCAGTTTCTGACGAACAAGGGTAGATATGTCCCGATCCCACTAGACCGCTATGCGACGGCGATCAGCACAAAAGGTATGTTCCACAACGGAGACAATGGTCCGGATCGAGTCATCTTTGTGGACTGGAAACCAAAGGTATTCAACGATGTTCCTTTCGTGCTGACGGACCCGCGTGGCAAGACGACGCCGAATATCATTCTCCTGAACGGACCTCAGGGGCCGATCCCGCCAAAGATGCCAATGACGGTGTCATTGCCGTGCAACACAGCTGCCAAAGCGATTCACTTTCTCAGCGGCGTAGGCGGCTGGAGTCACCCGGCTTTCCGGGGGAAGACTGCTTCAGTGACAGTTCGCCTGCATTACGCAGATCAGACAGTGGAGGACCACCCCCTCCTGAACGGCGTCCACTTTGCCGACTACATTCGTCGAGTCGACGTGCCAGGCAGTAAATTTGCGTTTAACGTGCGCGGGCAGCAGGTGCGATTTTTGAGCGTGACCCCGAAACGCAGCGATAAGATCAACACGATCGAATTGCTCAAAGGTGACGACCCCACGGCTCCGATCGTCGTAGCGGTCACCATCGAGCGATAACGACGTTTCGAGGTGCGTTCATTCGCGATTTGCTGTTGCTGAAAGGACTTTGACGGTTCAGGCTGAAACGTCTCAGCAGACCCGCCGGCGCAGCGGTTGGCCGGTTAACTGCGTCAGTTTCGGCAGTGAAAACGTTCGGTACACGGAATTTTCCGGAAAGGCTGTAACAAATTGGTTTTCTTCGCACTGAGGGTAATCAGACCTATTGATTTACGACTCAACGCAAACTCAGGAGAATGCCATGAAACGTTTCAGCCAATCACTGCTTTTTGCGGCAGCCATCTGTTTGGTTGCCGGAAGTCATTCCACATTCGCTCAGTTCAAATTCAACAAGGGCGGCAGCTCGCGAAGTTCAGTCTCTAAAATTAAGGGATTTTCTAACAGTTCGCGAAGCTCGTCGTCCCGAAGTCTGGGTTCATCAAACAGCTCACGAAGGATCTCTTCCGGAACAATCAACAAGTTCCGAAAGTCACCCACAACGAAGAACACCAATTCCATCAACCAGGGACTCGGCCGACATACGCTCGGGAACGGAAAAACTTCATCAGTTCGGCGCAATCCTGGCTTTGGCTCTTCGAACCTTTCGGGCAAGTTCGGGAAGCAGCCTTTTCAATCAAAAGTCGGATCGAACAGGTCGTTACGGATCGGCGGCAATGGACTCTCAAATGTTCTGCCACAGAAAGGCTCAAAGCCACTCAACGGCGGTACGTCCAAGCAAAAGTACAACCCATTTGGTTCAAAGTTTAACAAAACAAAGTTCAAGACCCTGCCATTCACCTCCAACGGCATCAACAAGGGGCTGCCAAAGTCCACCGGGACGAAAAACGGACATAAATGGTGGCACGATGCCGTACACGAAATCATCAAGCACAATCAACACCACTGGTGTCACACTCGGCCGACTTCATGTCACTGGTGGACACAGTACTGTCAGCCGATTGCCCACTCTCATCACAACGACGTGGTGATCTGTGACTGGAACCGAGTTCACTGCAGCACGGTGCTGCACGTCGGAGTTCCTGCACAGGATGTTCAGTGGTTTCTTGGAATGAAGGGCATTCTGCTGCCAGGCAAAGGGCTGGGGATTGATGCGGTCGAAGCCGGATCGCCGGCAGAATTGGTTGGTCTTCAGCCTGGCATGGTGATGACTGTGTGCAACGGCATCCAGCTTGTTGACGAAGCGTCCATGCAGGAAGCTATCCGAATTTCCGGGGGCATTCTTCAGATGACACTTCTGTCTGCGGACGGCAGTCAGGTGCTGGAAGGGACAGTTCGAATGACACGCGTTGCCGTCGTGGCGTTCTAGAGCGGATGGCTGCTTTAAGGCACATCAGTTCACAGAAAGTTCTGCCCCGGTCTCGCAAAGAGGTCGGGGCTCTTTATGCGCCTGTTGAATCAGACCACGAAGTATGATTCATCGGCGCTCCACGGGCTGCGACGGAGCTGAATGTTGTTTAGTCCCAGTGCTTCATGCACGGCAACGGTTTCTCCAGGAAAAGCGGCGTGATTGAGCTCATCAAATCCGACGACGGAGCCCCTGGTCAGCCGGCTGCGCAGCAGTTCCAGGCAGTCTCGTGTGGGCTGATACAGGTCGAGGTCGAAGTAGGCAAATGCCACGATTGTTTCCGGATGCTGTTGCAGATAGTGTGGCAACGTCTGACTGACGTCACCGCGAATGACCTCGAACTTGCAGACGTCGGGCAAGGGTGACTGCATTTCCCGCAGTTGCATTATCTTATTGAGATGCTGGTCGTATCCTTCTGTGACCGCGTACGCTCCCGGAGTTGCTGCGGCGTCCGATCCGTCTTCAAAAGCGACATCGGTAAACCCTTCGAATGTATCAAAACCAAGAATTTTTCTGCGGTGATGGTAGGGTTCAAGCACGGAACGCAGTGACTGCAGGGTTGCAAGGTTCTGTCCCCAGCGAGTTCCGAATTCCATAATCACGCCCGGCACCTTGACGAAGTGTTGATACAGATCGGCAAAGAACATAAAGCGTTTCAGCTCCATGGGCAGCAAATACAGCCCCAGGTTGCGGATCAGTTCGTGCGGAGGAATTGGGGAATTCTGTAATTCATGGCACAGCTGTTCGCGTGCGTCCACAACGTTTTTGGGCATCACTGACGGATCCACGCGCAGACGTCTTCTGCGGGACGTCGTTCGCGACATGTCCTCGGACGTTGTCGAATCCGATGGTGCTGATCCTGATGTTACTGAAGGCTGTTGCTGATTGTTCACAGATTGTTGTCCAACTGTCTGCACCGCAAAGAGGTGATTTTTGTCGTCAGGGACGAGCGTCACGCGGCTTGGCGTCTGTACCCGAACCATTCAAAGAAATCGACGCAGTGCTCTTCGACCTGAGCCACTTCTGTCGTCGTCAGTACGTTCAGGTAATTACCGACACGTCCTGTGGAGAGTTTCTTCCCGCTGAGTTCAGTCACCCAGGGAGCATAGAGCGCGCTTTCGGTGGTTGTTTCCTGCTGTACATGACCGGGATCCGGTGTTTCATCAGTGTCGATTTGATCAAACGAAATGCCGGTGAATGTGGCTATTTCCCGCAGCATCGTTTGTGGATCATTGACCAGTTCCTCGTAGTGCACGACAGCAAGTTGCTGACGGAACTGCTCGTCTTTCACGCCGAATGCTGGTTCGTAAAACGACAGGAAGTGACGACACAGTCGAGGCATGTCGCGATTCACAAATTCGTATTGCTGGCCGGCAGACTTCTGTCGTTCTCCGACCTGCACCATCGAAGCGATGGCGTCTCGGGGATCCCGTACGATCATCAGAAACTGGGCCTCAGGTACCAATTCATAAAGGTAGGGCCAGACCAGGGTCAGATGCGGTTCCTTCAGGATCAGGTGCGAGCGGTTTCCAAGTCGGAGTTTCGCCTGTTCCAGAAACGCGTGTACAACGCCGGAATTGAAGTTGCGAAGACTTTGCAGATCACCGAAATAGCTAATGTGATTTTGGTTAAAGTTGTTACGAGCTTCGCTGTAGCAGCAGACAAGTTGCCTGAGAAAGCTGGATTCGAAGACGTAAGGATTGGTATCCGGGTGTTGACACAGGATCTGCTGGGCAATCGACGTGCCGGTTCGCTGACTTCCTCCGACAAATATGTAGGTCATGATGGTTGGTACTCCCGGTCCACCTGTGTGTCGTTCTCGAAGAACTACGTTAAATAGTGTTTGTCTGATATTCGCACGAGCTCACGCGGCATCGGGCAGCGAAGGAAATACAACAGGATCCTGCGGGTGCGGCACCAGTTGTGAATTTTGGGCCTTTCTGAATGAATCCACTGCCGCAGAATGACGCTGTGCAAACCTGATGACGTCTGTCACGGCAGCGATGTCGTCAGAGGAAACACTCGTTCCTGTGGGGAACTGAATGACATCTGACAGGACTCCATCAGTAACGGGAAGATCAACCGGTTGATGTATTTGCCGTTCCGTATATGGGGCTGCCTTGTGGCAGCCCGGTTCAAAATAGCTTCTGGCAAAAATCCCTTCGGCCCGAAGAATTGGCAGTAAATCGTTACGTGACATACCGAATTTCTGTTCGACAACGTGCGCGACCACGTACTGAGCGTTGCCACGGTGGTCGGCCGTGAGACGTATCAGATCAAACCCGGGAATGTCGGCTGTTCCTGTCTGGTACTGCGTGTAGTTGCGTTTGTTGGCTTCAATGACATCCTGTAAGGTTGCAAAGGAAGTCAACCCGGCAGCGGCTGCGATCTCACTCATTTTTCCGTTCGTGCCAATGTCATTGATCTGTGTCAGCCCTGTAATTCCGAAGTTTCGCAGTCTTCTACAGCGGTCTGCCAACTGATCGTTGTTCGTGGTGATGGCGCCGCCTTCGATGGCCTGCAGAACCTTTGTTGCGTGAAAGCTGAAGGCCTCCGCGTCGCCAAGGCCGCCAATTCGGACCCCATGAGACTTACAGCCGAACGCGTGGCTGGCATCAAACAACAGCGGCAGACCGTGCTGTTTCGCTACTGCGAGCAACCGATCAACGTCACAGGGATTGCCCCACAGATGAACTCCGAGAATGGCCGATGTGCGGGGTGAAATGCATGCTGCGACTGAGTCCGCATCCAGCGTGTGTGTCCTGCGGTGGACGTCAGCGAAGACCGGATTCAGTCCGACCCACCTCAGGGCGTGTGCCGTGGCGATAAACGTCATGGCCGGGACGATGACGTCGCCGGTCAGGTCACAGGCCATGGCCATGATCTGTAGCGCCATGGTTCCGTTGCATACGGCGATTGCGTGTCGAGTGCCGGTGACACGACGGATCCTTGCTTCAAACGCTTTCACCTGGGGGCCGTCGTTCGTCAGCTGCCCGCTGTCAAGAACGTCTGCGATTCTCGCCAGGAAGGCATCCCGGTCGAGTTTATTCGGGTTACCGACTGCAAGGGGGCAGGCAAACAGCGATTGTCCACCAAAAATTGCCAGATCTCTCACCTGTAGTTTCACCCCCTCACCTCTCGCTGCGAGACGGCAATCGAATTAAAGACATTTTCGTCTTCGCTGCCGACCCACACCTTGTTTAGTCCTGGTGTCATCAGAACACGGCGGGCTGTGTAGATCGGTGTTTCTGTGTTACGCAGGAAAAAGTTGCGACTGATGGTTGGGTTGTAGCACACGGGAGACCACTCACCCTGAGGCGGCGTTTCGCCTTGATCTGACATCGCAGTCATTTCGCCGGTCAGATACGCGTGGACTGTTCGATGATTTGGTAACGGTCCGCATTTTTCCAGTGTCTGCTGGTAACCGACAGCATTCACATGAAAGATCACATCCTGCAGGGAGACGAAATCCGCCATACCGACCACGCCGGGATTTGGCTCGTGAAAAACGACGGCGAAGATTTTGATTTGATCGTGTCGCAGGAACACCGTCACCATCTGTCGCACGTGCGCCTGAGCTTCGTCAGCCGCAATCATCGATCTAGCGGCAATATGGCGCAGATAGATTTCATTAATATGCCGAACGTTGGTCGGTAGGTGTGACAGCGCACCTGCGATGCGGTGACTGTCGTCAAGCGCCAGCGGCGCCACTGATGTGACAGGCGTTATCATGCGGCAACTCCGCTGGGTACCAAGAATGGTTCTCCACCGGCTGTTTCACCGTTGACATAGCGCTGCCACATAATGCGAAACGCAGATTCGACGTCGCGAGTGAAGCGAGTGCCGTCGCAGACTGTGTTGTTCATCATCGTCCGCAGACTCTTGCGCAGTCGTGTCAGTCGCACAGTGTCTGCTGCCAGCCGAGAGACGATCTTGACATACTCATCGTCAGAGTCAGCGACCAACTCCGGCAGTCTGCAATTGTACAGCATTGATGCAGTCGCCCTGCATCCCCCCCTTTCGCCGGCAATGGCAGGGATCGGAACACCCATCCACATCGCGTCATACGCCACGGTTCCGCTACCCCACGGACGGACGTCCAGCAGGATGTCAATCTGCGAATAGATGTCAAGATGATTTTCAGGCAGATCCCAGCCCAGGGTTACTCTTGCTGTATTGATTCCCGCTGCCGTCAGATTCCGGCGAACGTGCTGCCGCAGAGACTCGTCACCACCCAGAGTGTCACGAAACAGAAATAGCCGGGCGTCTGGTGCAGCCGCCATTACGTTTGCCCAGAGCTGCAGTGCCTGGGGGGAAAGTTTTTCCAGGCGATGCGTCGAGCCCAGAGTGATGTAGCCGTTCTTCTGAAAAGGAGACGCAGCTACGTCCGGGGCGTCGCTGGCCTGAAAACAACATGCCCCGTGCGGCAGCAGAGCGATCTGCTCTGTAAAGCACTTCGCTGATGCGGGGTTTGGTTCACGCACTGCGTCACTGAAAAAATAGTCGATTCGTGTCAGTCCGGTGGTTGTTGGATATCCCAGAAACGACACCTGAAGCGGTGCTGGCTTTCGCGCAAACACAGGTAATCGGTTGTCTACCGTGTGTCCGGCCAGGTCGATGAGAATGTCAATGCGGTCGTTCTGGATTTGTTCCGCCAGTGTTGCATCATCAAGGCCGCGAGTGGGTATCCAGTGGTCGGCGAGATCTCTGACTTTTTTCGTAATATCATCTTCTTTTGCGGACTCGGAATAACAGGAGACCTTAAAAATGCCGCGGTCGTGTGACTCAAGCATTGGATAGAAGAACCGCATCGTCGCGTGACTTCTGAAGTCAGGCGACACATAGCCGATATGTAATGGCCGTTCCCCGTCTTCAGAGTTTTGATGTTCAGCGATTTGGACCGATGCTTCTATCTGCCGACCCCACTCGGCGTGAATTCGATGCACGTCAGGCATCGCCAGCAGTGGGCTAAGACTGGTATTGTACAGATAATTACTTTGGTAGAGCTGATTGGACGGATTCGTCAGAGCGGCCAGTCGATGCGCTTCCAGAGATTCCTCCCAGTGCCCCAGCTGTTGCAGGGCTCGGCCCAGGCCGGATACGGCTGCAGGGGAGGACGAGTCGTAGGCGATCGCCGCCTGGAATTGTTCAACTGCGTCTAGGCACTCTCCTGATTCAAGCTGAATATTTCCTCGATTTACGCAGATTTCGCAGCTCGGTTGCAGCCGCTCCGCCGCATCGAGCGAGGCTGTCGCTGCAGCGAAATCGCCGAGTTCTCGCTGAGTCACCGCGAGATTGATATGTACTTGCGGGACCGACGGTGCAAGCTGTCTGGATTTGAATAACGTCGTCTGAGCTTCATCGAAGTGACCGAAGTCGATGAGGATTGCCGAAAGATTGCACAGCACAGACGCGTCTTCCGGAGATGAATCCACCGCAGCACGAAAGGTGTGGAGAGCTTCGCCTAATCGACGCTGGCGACGCAGTGAAGTGCCGAGATGTGTGAGAGCCGCTGTGTGGGCCGGGTTGATTTGCAACACATCGCGGCAGGCCTGTTCGGCTTCGTCAATTCGATCCTGACGCAGCAGTACAGCCGCCAGGTTGGCCCTGAACTCAACTTCACCCGGGCGGAGCTCAATGGCCCGGCGGATTGACACTTCTGCGTCGTCGCTGCCACCGGATTGAAATGCGACCAGTCCTTTCAGGTGCAGTGCGTCGGCATGGTCGGGCGATTTCGCAAGGACCTCATCGTACACTCTGAGTGCCGCCGCCAGATTTCCGGAACGGTGTTCTTCGACTGCGGATCTGAGTTTGTTTGCCAGGCGTGAAGTCACAGGTCGTTCCAGAGACGTGCGTAAAGTGAGATCACCGTCTAGGCAATCCACTCGTTCTTCATCGACGTAGCCGAGCGAGCGGACCTTCTTTTCTGAAGGCCTGCGGGTAATCACCCAGTCGGGCGTGTCAGACGTTTATTGATGTCCCACTGTGACTTGCCGCGGGGACGAATCGTTGTCCGCCGGCCGTTACCCAGTCGTGCGCCGCGTCGCAGATTGTTTCCATTTGATCGAGTCCCAGACATTCGGCGACCGGAAGCGACAGCAGATGGTCCTGAAGCCAGATTGCGGCCTCGCAATTAATGGAATCACGACGCTTCAAAAGGTAATCGTGGACCGGCCAGTGTATCGACGCGAAAATGTGCCGTTGTGCGAGGAATGTCCGCAACGAATCGCGTTCTTCGCGTGACTCACAGAGGCGGTTGTGAAGTAACGGGCATTCGTCTTCTGCGAAATTAATCAAAGGGCGTCCCGCGGGAAAATACTCTGTCAGAACCTGATGGTTCAGCCGTCGCTGTAAACGCATGGATGAGACATCTGTCTGCAGAATCACCGCCAGCGACTGACTTGAGATGTCAGACACCGACCAGCTGCGGTCTGTCATATTCTCGGCCTCGCGCATGTCTCGCCAGTCTTCCGCTTCATGACGAAGCCAGGCAGCCAGGTTTCGATCAGCCTCATAGACAGGATTGTAAAATCCGTCCAGAAACCCTCCGTCCGCAACACGGTACGCTTTGCGCAGACTTCCGAAAATGTGTCGACGGCCGGTGTTGTTCTGCGGCGGTCGATTCGATTGCAACGGGATGTGCGAATGGTCCTCCAGCAGCGTCAGGTGGGTTCCAATATCCGGAGCGTCGTTCATGTGGCCGAAATAATGGATGAACACACAGGCCGTGTCCGTATCGGTTTCCTTAGGGTATTGACAGGTCAGGTCCCGCTGCACCGGGTAGAATCGCATTTGCACCTTCGGAAAACGTTGTTGCAGTGCGTCGATCAGCGACCAGCAGACGTACGACGGAAGATAGACCGTGGATGGCCGGGCCACGTCCTGGATAAGAAAAGCGAATGCTGCTCGTCCTGAGGAGAACCATGTTGTTGCAGTTTGCTGAGGGGGCAGACGGCTGGCGATTATCATTGCTCCGCCACTTTCGTGAATTCGTTCGTTTCTGAAAGAGCGTTGAGAGAACAGACGATCCGGGCAGCATTTGTTGCGAGCGAACCTGGCGTTATCGTTCGGAAATCACCTCGAAGTTCGTGCAGTATTCTGTGTCCGGAGCTGATCCGATAGTGATACTGCCATTGCGCAAAATAGTCCGTCTGAGGCAACGCCGTGACGGTGTAGTTTGGCGTCAGCGAAGCCTTCAGAAAACAGTATGCTTCTGCGTCAGTTTCAATTCTGAAGTGGGTCATTCTTTATTCGCGATAGTTCAGGCTGCGGACAGGTGTCTATCAGCGGCAATTAATTCATAGTCGGCAATCATGTCACGGACGGTGGCCACGTCGTTCCACATCAGAACGTCAATGATTGACAGGCCGCGTTCGAATTCTGCCGTTCTCTGATCGTAGGCAGGCAGTGCCGGCTCCAGGAACCTGAGATCAACGCGAGCCTTTTTAAAGGCATCGGGATCGAAGATACGGCGTCCTCCTGGAGGGTTGACGTAACTGGTTGCGCCAAGTGCCTTTGCCGTTTCCAGCGCCCATTGACCAGGAGCGTCAATTGCGGTCAATAACAAATCGGTATCGGAAAACGATTCGAAGTGGAACGACAGGTTCAGATACTCGCAGCAGCAACAGAGGCAGTGGACGACGGTCTCCACCAGCGATTTGGTTTCGCAGTCCAGCGTTTCTCGAAGGAACTCCATTGTCTCAGGGTAATGCGGAGCATTCTTCAGGCGGTACACAGCCAGGCTGTTTAACAGTTCTTCACGCCACAGTTCTGTCGGATGAGTCTGAACGCGATGGATGGGTGTCGACCGATCACACTGGGCGATGGGCACGCGAACGTATTGCCATGCGGATTTCCCCGTCGACAGCACTCTGTTGCGGTTGACCCAACCGCGTCGAATGTATTGCGGAGTATCAAATACAATCCAGCGATCGGTGGCGTGGATTAGGCCGAAGTAGCCGAGGTAAGGGAAAAAGTACGGCTGCATCATGCCAAGTCGCATTTGTTCAGCCCCGTCGTAGTGGATTTCGCGGCGTCATTGTGTCTCAGGGTGTCATCGGCGGCGCACACTGATTTACCGTGGCCATGTTCCTGTGCAAAATGGAGAAATGGGGGAAAACGCGAAGTTTGACGACGCTTCCGCTGCTGTTCTGATTGACGTAATCCTGTTACTGATCGATTTGCTACGTGAGATTCCCGACTGTCGCATTTGGGCCGATGCGGACGGACCGCTGTTAAAGTGAAGGTGTTGTAGCGATGTTGCCGGTTTTGACGACTTGACTTCATTCGATGATGCAGCCGCACCATATGTCGTTTCCGAATTGCGCCTGATGGACTTTTACATCGTAGGTTCACATATCCCTTCTCATCGACCTGGCGATCCGGTTGCATTTGTTGTTCAACGGTGTTCGGGCACAACTCGTTGACGATTAATTGCACCCGCGACCCCAGGATGAGCTCCCAATTATCACTTGAAATTACGTGCGGCGCTTTGCGTTGGATACGTTCATTGGGAATTATGAGGGGCAATTATGGCAACTGACACTTCGGGCTCGCTACTGGTCGTCGATGACGATCGACACATCCAAAATGCAATGGCGGATTATC
>JABABI010000043.1:0-32947 GCA_014238335.1 Fuerstiella sp. | reverse complement strand
AAGCCGTTGAGCGGATGCAGGAATTTCCGTTCGAAGTTGTTGTCTGCGACGTCAATCTTCCGGACAAAGACGGCTTTGAGCTGTTGCAGTGGACACGAGAAAACACGCCGGACACTGCCGTTATTCTGCTCACTGGCTTTGGCACCATTGAGAGTGCGGTCGAAGCTATTCGAATGGGAGCCTTCGACTATCTGACGAAACCAGTCATCGACGAAGAACTGAATTTGTCGATTGAACGCGCGATCAGTCAGCGTCAGATTCTGCAGGAAAATCAACAACTGAAGGCTCAGCTGAGCGAAAAGCACGGTTTGTCGAACATCATCGGCAAGGACTACAAAATGCTGCGGATGTTCGAGCTGATCGAAAGTGTGGCCGACACACGCACGACGGTGTTGATTCTAGGTGAAAGCGGTACAGGGAAAACGATGACCGCCCGCAGCATTCATCAGCTCAGCAATCGCGCTGACAAGCCGTTCGTGGAAGTTGCGTGTGGTTCGTTGCCCGAGACTCTTCTTGAGACGGAACTGTTCGGACACGTTGCCGGCGCATTCACCGGAGCGACTCACGACAAGATTGGCAAGTTTCTGCAAGCCGACGGCGGCACGCTGTTCCTTGATGAAATTGCCACCGCATCACCCCAGTTGCAGGTGAAACTGCTGAGAGTTCTGCAGGACCGGGAATTTGAGCCGGTTGGAGGTAATGAGACACATAAAGTTGATGTCCGGCTGGTGTTGGCCACCAATCAGGACCTCGAAGAAGCCGTACGTCGCGGTGATTTTCGTGAAGACCTGTTCTATCGAATTAACGTCATCTCGCTGACTCAACCTTCGCTCAGAGATCGACTCGGTGATATCCCGTTGCTGCTTGCACACTATCTGAAACAGTTCAATCTGCAGACAGGTCGCCAGATCGAAGTTGTTGACGACACGGCTATGCACGCTCTGCAGCAATATCAATGGCCCGGAAACGTACGTGAATTGGTGAATATCATCGAGCGTGCGGTTGTTCTTTGCAAAGGTGACCGAATTACTGTCGGTGATCTGCCCGAAAAACTGTTTGCAGAAAACACCCATCTGCCAAATGTTGAGGCACTGCTCGGTGGAGCGTCCTTGAAGAAAGCGTTGACGACTCCGGAACGACAGTTGATCGTCCAGGCCCTGGAATCGAATGGCTGGAATCGCCAGAAGACAGCGAAGTCACTCGGTATCAATCGTACGACGTTGTACAAGAAGATGAAAAAACACGATATTGACTTTGAAACTGTCTACAAACACGTGTGACAGCAACTCGGTGACACGAAGTGCAAAAGTGGCCTGATGTGGCTGGCGGCCCCGCAATGCCTGTATGGCGGACCACGACGTTGCTTTTCGGGAACCCCGTGTGCTGTTGCTTGAAGGCTTGTTCTTCTGAAAAGCGGTTATGAGAGCGGTGTCAGGCGCCTGTCGGCGAAGGTTGATCCGTACCCTCATCGGGATCAAAGGCGGACAGTTCCGTGATCGTGTCCCGAACCAGCAACTTCAGTTCGTCCAGTACCGGCTGTGCGCCTTCAGTGGACCCGGCTGCACCTCTGTCTTCCAGCGACTTGCTCAAATGGGCGGGATTCGGAGCCCCAAGAGAAAGCAACGCGCCTTTCAGTGTATGCCCCGCTCGATGAAGAGTTTTGGGGTCGCCGTCGTCGACTGCGCCTTGCACGTTATCCAGCAACTGCTGCGATTCGAAAAGAAAGGCGTCGATAACCTCCCTCAACAGCTTCCGATCGCCGTCAACGTTGTCCAGAGCATATTCCCAGTCGATCACTGAAGGCTTTTCCACGATAGTTTCGTCCGAAGGCTTTGTTTCCGGTGTTGTGTTTTGTGCACCAAGACTTCCCACAACTTTGGCCAGCATATCCGCCAATTGCTTTGCCCGAATGGGTTTGGACAGGTATTCATCCATACCAGCGTCGATGCACCGCTCACGATCTCCGTTTATGGCATGAGCCGTCATCGCGATAATTGGTGTCACCTGCCCGGACTGTCGCTGCAGTTCTCGAATTTCTGCAGTGGCAGCGAATCCGTCCAGTATAGGCATTTGGACGTCCATGAGGATGACATCAAAGCAACCTTCTGCATAAATCTCCACAGCTTCCCTGCCATTACAGGCCAGTGTAACCGTGTGTCCATATTTTTTTAGCACTCCTGTAGCCAGTGTCTGATTGACTAGGTTATCTTCAGCCAGCAAAACAGACAATCCCGTTGTGGCTCGGCTAGTGTTTTCAACACCTGCCGGAACGGGGCCTTTTTCGACATCTGTGAAGCCCAGAGCGGTAACGATAGCGTTAAATAGCTCTGACTGCTTGACGGGTTTAAGCAAATGTGATGAGACACCCATCCGGGCACGACGTTCCGGGTCCTCAGGGCGTCCTGAAGATGTCAGCATAATGATCTTCAGATCAGAGAATTCCGCATTCGATCGGATTTGCTCACATAGCGCAAAACCGTCGTCATCTGGCATGTTGACGTCCGTTAGCAGCAGTCGATACGGAGGTGAATCGGCGGCCTGCAGTTGTTTCAGGGCGGTTGCTGAGTCAGTTGCGACCGTCGGCTTCATGCCCCAGTTGCTGCACATGTCGTTCAGGATTCTGCGATTCGTGGCATTGTCGTCGACAATCAACACTTGTGTGTCGGACAGGACGACGGAATCGCTTGCTGGCCGTGCAACGTCATGAGCGACCCCCATTCTCGTTGTGAACGTAAACGTGCTGCCTTTCCCGACTTCACTTTCGCAGTGAATTTCACCGCCCATCAAGGCAACCAGGCGACTGGAGATCGCCAATCCCAGTCCCGTGCCCCCGTATTTCCGTGTGGTCGAAGTGTCTGCCTGTTCGAACGCCGTAAACACGTCATGGATCTTGTCGGGCGAGATTCCTATTCCCGTATCCGTCACGGATACGGTCAGAACAGCAACGTCATTTTCATTACCCTGCAGCACGACGGACAGTATCACCTCGCCGGCTGTCGTAAACTTAATTCCGTTGCCTACAAGATTGACGACGACCTGTCGTAGTCGTGCTGGATCACCAATCAAAAACTCAGGAACGTCAGGCGCAACCGAAAACGCCAGATCCAGGCCCTGACGGTGTGCACGCGTGCCCAGTAGCTTCATCGTATCGCCGATCGAGTCCCGCAGGTCAAAAGGAATCGATTCCAAATTCAGCCGGCCTGCTTCGATCTTGGAGAAATCCAAAATATCGTTAATCAATGACAGCAGCGCTTCGCCCGACGATTTCACCATTCTCAGATAGTCCTGCTGCATAGGCGTCATCTCAGTATCCAGCAGCAACTCTGTCATGCCAATGATGCTATTCATTGGTGTTCTGATTTCATGACTGACGTTCGCCAGAAAATCACTTTTCGCTTTGTTGGCTGCGTTCGCTGCATCGTGAGCGATTCGCAGCGACTCCTCGTTCCGTTTTCGCTCAATGACCTGACCAACCTGCTCGCCCACACTTTGCAGAATCCACAGCAGCGCCGTGTCTTTCGAGTGTTTTTGAAACGCAAAAAATTCAAGCACGGCCACCATCTCGCCGCGAATGATTATGGGAAACCCAACTGCGCTGCAGATGTTTGCTTTGCGAAATGCTTCTGTGCGAGGCGACGAAAATTCATCCTGGACATCTTCGACCCATCGCGGCTCACCACTTTCCCAGATCTTTCCTGGCAGTCCCTGACCTTTTTGCACACGGATGCTGTCCGTGACAGTCCGAAAATCGCTGACTTGTGTGCCATTCTCCGGATACCAGATTCGGGCAGACACAAGTTCGTCAAGTTCGTCTTCATCGGCCAGGACATAGACATGACCGACCGTCCACCCCGTCAATATACAGACGATGCTGAGGCATCCGGTAAGTGCTTCTTCCAGTGAGTCCGTTTCACGTGCCAGCGACGTTGCCTGATACAACAGTCCAACTTCCGTCGCCTTTCGCGACGCCGCCTGCTGAGCCTGCTTCTGCTTGGTGATGTCACGGCCGATACCAACAAGACCAATGACGTGACCGCTGGTATCACGCAGGGGAATTTTGCTGGTTAGCATCCACACTTTTTGACCATGCTGATCAACGTTGGACTCTTCACGATCAATCAGCGGTGCGCCGGATCTCATGACACGCTGATCATCGTCAGCGAAATGCTGAGCTACTTCTTGGGGGATGAAATCAAAGTCGGTCAGTCCTTCGAGTTCCTCGAAGCTGCTGCAGCCGTAGAGCCGAATTAACGCGGGATTGGCCATCAGAAATCGGCCGTTAGTATCCTTGATGAAAATCACATCCGGTAAATGACTCATCAACGTCTGCAGGCGATCGCGTTCCCGCGCCAGCGCCTCCTCTGCACGAATCAAACTGGTAATATCGCGAGACAGACCGAATGTACCAACGGTTTTCCCTTCAGCATTTTGCAGCGGAAGTTTTGTGGTCGAACACCAGGTGGCGTCCCGGTCACGCCACGTCACACGCTCAATTCGTCCGACGATCGACTCGCCGGTTTGCATGATGCGAAGTTCGTCGTCGCGAGCCTGACTCGCATGGTCGGCGGTGAAAAAGTCCGCATCCGTCCTGTGGATGGCCTCCGAAGCGTTGTCCAGTCCGAACATCCCGGCCATGTTTTCGCTGATTCGCGTGAATCGGCTGGCCTTATCCTTGAAATAGATCGCATCAGGCGCGTGTTGCAACAGTGCCTGCAGAAGTGCACTTTCTCGCTGCTGCGCCTGCTCAGCCTCAATGCGGTCGGTGACCCCCCAGAACAGAACCTGAATACCAACAACGTTCCGGTCTGCGTCCAGCTGCGGTCCTTTTAGTCGTTCAACCCAGCAGACGCTGCCGTCGCTGTGGATATGCTGCAGGACCCCCTGGAACACGGCTCCGTTATCCAACGTTTGGGCATCTTCATCAGCGAATTGCATCCTTTGCATTTCGTTGAGCACGATCGGCTCACCGTCCCTGATGAGCTCGTCAAGTGTCGTATTATGAAACTCAAGATACGGTCGATTCGCAAAGATCGGCCTGCCGTCGCTGTCCTTTCTCAACAGACACACCGGCAGACTGTCCACCAGCATTTGATAGTCAGCCTGCGTTTGCCGCAGTGCTTCTTCAGGTGTGTCTGATGCGTCGTGGTTCATGACGGATGCGCGTTTTTGATCATGGTGACGCGATTTCCCCGTTTGTTCCACTGAACCTCATCCAGAAACAGTCTCATCATCATGATGCCGCGACCGTGCGGCTTCAGCAGGTTTTCGGGGGCTGTCGGGTCCGGCAGACCGGTCGGATCAAACCCCGGTCCATCGTCTGTGATTTCGACCTTGAACTGCTGCGGCGATATCGACGCCCGAACTGTTACTTTTCGATCCATCCATGGCTGGTTGACAGATCGTTCCTGTGCCATTTCGTTGAACTGATCGCTGTCGCCTTCGCGCAGTACGGAGTCGAGTTCCAGGTTTCCGTGCAGGTATGCATTCAGCAGTGCTTCTTCCATGGCAATTCCAAGTCGGGGCAGGTCGCTGTCGACACACAAACCGGTGGACTGAGCAACCTGGCGAAGGAACCTTGCCGTGGAGGTCATTAGTCCCCGATCGTTCCCCAGGAGAAACTCATATTCGTCACGGCACAAGCTTTTTAACACTTCTTTGTGTGACTGGATTTCCCCCTGCGACGCCAGGACTCGCTCGATGTTTTCTCGCAGCCACTGCGGCCCGGATGTCTTGTTGACATAATTGGCGGCCCCCGCCTTCATCGCCTGCACGGCGATTTCTTCGCTCCCCGTTCCGGTCATTAGAACTACAGGGACGTCAGCGTGATTCCTGCGAAGATCGCGGACAAGTTCAAGGCCGTCGACCTCCGGCATTTGCAGATCCGTCAGCACCAGATCAATTGCGGTGGCGGACAGGATGTCCTTTGCTTCTGCACCGCCCGAAGCAGTGAGCACTTCGTACCCGCTCATCCGCGACAGCAGGCCTGCAATTCGGGTGCGGTCAGTGGCAGAATCATCAACAACCAGAATTACAACCACGAGGTACTCCGAACGTTATTCACGTGGGCAACCGAATGACAGACCGGCGTCGGAGCGCCCGACCGGCGGGGACACGGTTGCGGGTAAATGATTGATCAGCAACGACGGTCTTTCAAGGGGGGAGGCAGGTTCGCCATGAAGCCTAATTTACGGGGTTGGATTCTTTAGTTGCTGATTGACCGTTGCCAACCGATCTGGCCAATATAATCATGTTGCCGGCATCGTTAAACGACACGGAGTCCATCGACTGTTGTATGTGACGAAAGCCGTTGCCTGCACAAAGACGCTCATCAGGCGGGCCGGTCAGATCCGCAACAACGGCCCGTTCGAATCCCTTGCCCTGGTCCGAAATTCTAAAAGTGATTTCGACAGGATCAAGGGTGATCTCCAGTCTGATACGTCGATCAGCAAATTGGGGGTCAGATCTGCGACGCGCCGCGTGCGCGATATATTCGTCGCGGGTGTGTTCCAGTGGTCGTGAGTTGGCTTCAAGGTTCCCGTGAAAGTAAGCGTTCAAGAGCGACTCGCGGATCGCCGTGGTCATTGACCGGATGTCAGTCGGGGTAAATCGTTCGAAGCCGGAAAGTCGGTCACGTACGAAGTTAATCAGAGATCTGATTTGCTCAAGATCATTCTGAATTTCGAATTCGCAGCAGTTCTGAACGACGTGCTGCAGCACTCGTCTTGTCGCGACGAGTTGCTTTTGTGCAGTGATGACATCTTCCAGCGCCGGCACCAGATCCTCCGCCATGCGGCGTTTGGGGACATAGTTGACGGCTCCGAGTTCGACACACTCGGCAGCGATTCTGTCATTCCCCTGTGCCGTGATCAATACGACCGGCAGTCCGGCAAAGTCCTGATTGATCGTCCGCAGAAACTCCCGTCCATCCATGTTTGGCATGACAATATCAGAAACGACAGCGTCGAAGTGACGTTCTCTCAGCTTTTGCAGACCGTCTTCTGCGCAGGCTGCCTGAATTATTCTCCATTCGGGATGTTTTCCCGCGATCAGCCCGGCACCACGCGTCCTGTCTGTCGCGGAGTCATCCACGAACAGAACTGTTGGCCCGTGTGTTTGGTCCTGAGCTCTCAACACATGTTCGCCCGTTTTGTACGTCACGACGCAATCCGAATCCAACATATGATAACAACGTAAGTCCGTTGCTTTAACCCGGACCTGCGAAGTTGGGGTGCAGTCACGGAATGTTGTGCAATTGGGCGGCGAGGCCGGTGGTTGGCGTGAGAGCCGAGTCAAATCCCGGAGCTTTTATTGTTGGTTCAGTCGAGCCACCAGTCCGACATCACAATCCGTGACTGCACCTGTCTTAGTAAACCGTCAGTGAGCCCAACTTCCAAATCAGTGACAATCGCGTTCAGAGGAAACCTACAGATTCTGATGATCTGCGGCTCGCGGTTGAGCGTTTCCTTCGCGATCTGACTATCATATAGCCCAGTGGCTTGTTGTCTTTGGCTTTTCATTGCCCGCGGAGTGGTCTCATGGCTGAAGTTGTTAAGTGTACGAATTGTGGCAAAAGACTGAAGTTGAAGGCGCCGGCGGTCGGCAAGAAGCTGCGCTGCCCAGCCTGCAAGGAGCCGTTTGTTGTCCCGGGAAAATCGGGCGGCGCAAAGAAGAAACGCACACCACCAGCAAATGATTTTGATGACTATGGCGCAGATGATGACTTCGGGGCTGACGGAGATGACGACTACGGCGAACCAGCTCGTCCTCAGCGCTCCGGTGCCAAAGGAAAAAAGGCAAGGAAGGTCGCTCCGAAGAAGAGCTCAAAAGCTCCGTTGATTGCCGGCGTCGCGATTCTTGGGATCGGCCTGGTGGGTGGTTTGGTCTATATGCTCGTATTCGCGAAGAGCGGCGATTCGACTGCTAACACTGAAACGGATGCTGCTGCGGCCGATGTGGCTGCCAATGACGCCACTTCGCCGGACACAGATACCGTGGCTGCCGCGGACGCGGAAGCTGCAACAGCTTCGTCCGGGGCCCCGACAGCGGCTTCATCTGCGTTGCCCGCTTTCGCCGAAGGGGGAGTAAATCTGGCATGGTTACCGCCGGCTTCTGAAGCCGTTGTTCGGATTGATGTCGCGCGGCTGCTGGGGGGACCTATCGGACAGCTGCTGCAGAACCCGATGGTTGGTCCTCAGATCGAGGAGTTCAAAACGAAGACGGGATTCGGGCCTGATGACATTAAGTCAATCACTGTCGGTGTTGGGGGCATCTCTGATGCAGTCAGCAGCGGAGCACCGCCGAACCCTGAAGATCTGCCCTTCATCGTTGTCGTAAGAACAAAAGCTACGGTCGAACTCAGCAAACTACAGTCGGCCATTCCTAATGCGGAGTCCGTTACTGCCGGACAGATGACGTACCTGCGAGTGCCTGAAGAGGATAAGACGACTGCAATCTCGTTAGCCGATTCAACAACAGTATTGGTTGGGATGGAAGACGTGATCAAGCGATCCGCTGCCTTCACAACGCCGCCGACATCCATAGACGCACAACTTTTCACGGGCGACTCTGCCATTCAAGTGGTGTTCTCACCATCCAACCCGGACGCCATTTTTCGGCATCCCATGGCGCAACTGCCTCCGGTGGGTCCCCCTGCCGCCATGGCACTCGCCAGACATTTTTTGGCAACGGGTAAAGGCGTGTCCGTCGGCATCGACCTGACAGACGACATTGGATTCAGTATGGCCGCCCGTTGCGCAGATGACGATGCCGCACAACAGATGGTCAAGCTGCTGAATGCGTCGACAGAGGAGAGTAAGGCACAGGCGGAAGCTCAGGCAGAGCAGTTGCCACCGATACTGGCACCACTGTTGACGCTCAACAAGACACTGACAGAGTCTCTGGAAATCGAAGCCAGTGAAGATATCTGCCGGATGTCGATGTCGGCGGTGGGAGGGGGAAAGCAGCTGGCAATGTTCATTCCGATGATTCCCATGATGATTGGTCCGGCAATGCAGGAGGCAAGAAATACCGCTCAGGGTACTCAGCAGAAAAACAACCTGAAGAGTATGGCACTGGCAATGCATAATTTTCATCAGGTTTACGGCCGTTTGCCGAAGTCTGCGTCGCGGACGGAGTCGGGCGATCTGCTGCTCAGCTGGCGTGTGCATCTGTTGCCGTTTTTGGGGCACGAAGATCTTTACGATCAGTTCGTACTGGACGAACCATGGGACAGCCCCGCGAATCAACCTCTTGTGGAACAAATGCCAGATGTTTTTCGCGCAAGGGTGGATGATCTGAAACCTGGCCACACTATATATCAGGTACCCGTGGGACCGGGCGCGGCCTTTGAAGACAACACGGAACTCGGCATGCGAGACATCATTGACGGAAGTACAAACACCATCATGATTGTCGAAGTTCCTTCGGAACTGGCAGTGATCTGGACTCAGCCGGCTGACTACGCATTCAGTCCGGATGGTGTGCTTGACAATCTGCAGGGTGGTGCCCTGGAAGGGTTTCGAGCGGCTTTTGCCGACGGGCGGGTGGTAACTGTCAGTGACGTCGCAGACGATCTGAAAGCACTGTTTACACGGAACGGGATGGAGCCTGTCAATCGGTGACAGGGATGCTGTGCTGGCGTAATACGGAACTTGAAATGGTTCCATGACGGGTGACAGTTCGCTCCGAGGGAATCCAGGAGTCACTCGATGACGATGCTGTACATGGACGATCAGTTTCTGCTGCACGACACCGGGAATCACCCTGAGTGCGCGGCGCGGCTGGAACGCGTGCATGCTTGTTTGAAGTCCTCAAAGTTGCTGTCTCGAGTGACCCGTGTGCCCGTTCTGCGAGCCAGCGACAAGGATGTCGCCCGCGTACATTCTGCCGATCATCTTCAAGTGCTGCGCAGCCTGGCGGACGCGGGGGGAGGTCACATGGACGCGGATACCGTCGTGAGTCCGGATTCAGCAGATACCGCCTGGCTGGCCGCTGGCACCGGCGTTGATGCTGTTACACGCGTTATTAACCAGGAAGCTGACCAGGCATTGTGTCTTGTTCGTCCGCCAGGACACCATGCGGTGCCGGATGCGGCCATGGGTTTTTGTCTGCTGGGCAACGTTGCTGTCGCGGCCCGCACTGCGGTGCAGCGGCTTGGTGTAGATAAAGTTCTTGTCGTTGACTGGGACGTTCATCATGGTAATGGCACCCAGGATGTCTTCTATGAAGACGAAAACGTTACCTTCTTTTCCGCTCACCGTTTCCCGTTCTACCCAGGCTCCGGCCGAAAAAGTGAAACCGGTCGTGGAACGGGCCTGGGAACGGTGTTCAACCTGCCCGTGCGTTTTGGCACTTCCCGAAAAGACTATCTCACTGCCTTCGAAAATACGCTGACGGTTGCCGCAGATCAGTGCCGGCCGGAACTCGTGATCATCAGTGCCGGCTTTGATGCTCACGTCGAAGACCCCATCGGCTCTTTGGGGCTGCAGACAGAGGATTTTGCAGAATTGACGAAACTGGTCATGCAGGTTGCGGCCACTCACGCAAATGGCCGACTGGTGAGCATGCTGGAAGGCGGATACAACGTTGACCGACTGGCCGACTGCGTGGAATTGCATTTGCAAACGCTGATTGGCTGACAGTACGTCGGCGACTGCACTAAAATCCGGGTCGCCCGTACGGATCTCAGAAGCATGGGCCGTACGTTTCGGAAGCTGTTCTATAAGAACTGGTTTACAGCCGGTAACTTGCTCACGAGCCCGTACCATCCGCGGTGGCGCGGAAAAACACGGGAAATGCTAACGTGAACACGACCGAATTGTGTTGGCACTATGGACCGACCCTAAGAAACGGGTGCTGGTTAATGCCGCAGAATCCAACAAAGTGGAGGGCGTTCCGAGCAACCGTGTTGTTCAGTTGCGTCAGTTTCCTGTTGTCGACGGCAACATCAGTCGCGTCGGAACAATGCCGAATTCGCACTAATTATCGACGCAGGCACCAACTGGCCGGTGCCGCTTGGACAGTGGACGACAATTCACAACGTTAAATTCTTGTCCGACAACACTGGAATCATCTGTTTCGATTTGCCGGAGTTGATGGACGTAGAGATGTATTTGGCAGGCCATGGGGACGCAGTCGGCAAGGGGGCATCCGCGTACTTAGGGGTTCTGCTTGTACGCTGCCCCGGTCTGACCCTGACGATCAAGGCCCGAAGACAGCTTTCCGGTTAGCGGCGTTGGCGAATAAGTGGTGCCGGGATGTTCGCAGAGAGGCAATAACGGGGAGGCGCACAGTCTGGACAGAGCAGCAAATTCTAGGCTCCGGCAGCGTGTAGAACGCCCGTCACGGCGAAACTTTGTCCTGGGACTGTGGGAAAACGTAGCTGCCCAACTACCGGGTGGGATAGGTTTCACAGGATTTGGGCCCACGGCGAAACTTCAGCCGCTTCAATCGTTTCAGCCGCCCATTCAACTGCGGTCTGACTACGTCTCAGATGAACGCGGTACGCCGCGAAATGTTGCAAAGATGCCCGGTGACGGGCTAACCTGGCGTGGCGGATATGTAAGGCTGCCAGACCCTGAGGGGCGAAACTGGTACGCCGTAACCTACTCCCGGGATTCGACGACCACTCACAGCATTTGAGAAAGGTCTGTGTGCCTGGACTAAGCAGACCCTGGATTTGATAAACACGCCGTCGTGGGGACGCATGTTGAGGGATCGAAGAGACCCACACGGATGCCTCACGGCCATCTTGTGTTCTGGCAGGACAGTGTGGCAGAGTACTGCGTGTTGTTCGATGCCCCGTTTCCAACACTGACATGCTGGGTACCGTTTAAAGCCTGGGCTGGCCAAAGCCGGAACCCACGTGAACGCGTCGCGCCTGAACGTCTGCAACGCCCGAAGAAGGCGGATCTCCGCTGCCCGGTTCATGTAGAGATTCACCCGTGGGAGCTTCTCTGTCTGCGACATTCAGTGTTTCAACATCCAGTCGATACAGAATCTGATTGTAATCGTGACGTGCTGTGGGTGCAGATGCCCTTGAAAAAGTGCGTGTGAAGGTGGCCTCAAACAGCCAGTTTGGTGAGGCGGGGAAGGTGACTCCGGATGAAGTTGAGGGTCGTAGAAAGAATAATTGCTGTGTGTTACCGCTTTGATAGCCCTTCCCACGGACTGTCCGACCCTCAGCTTCGGCGTATCTGACTTCACTCAGATCGGACGAATCGTCGTAGAGCTGAGAGAACCCGGGCACACACTTTTCACGGCAAGCGTTCGACGCGACGGCATCCACGATGCGGCACGAATTCGTAAATCGCCCACGGTGTTCGCACTGAAGCCTGGGCCTGCCATTGCTTTCCCGTTCCGGGTTCGGCCCAACCTGAACCTGGCCAGACAGGCGATGCCCGGAAACCGCGGCAGTCGCCCATTACATGACTGGCACGCAGTCCGATATTGCCTATCGCAAGGAGTTTTAGCGGCTCCGGCGAGCAATTCTGGAGCTGAACGGTGGAGAGAGTCACACCACATCGGTGAAGTACGATACCGGGCTTTGGCAGACCTTTCCGATTGTAGAGATTGCAACAGTTAATGGTGACGGTCGCACGAAACCACACGGCCACATCACTTCTACGTCGAGTAGAACCGGCAGAATTGTCGAATTCGTTCCTATTGGTATTACTGCGACAAACGGAAGCTTCGAATCAGGCTGCGCAGCGAGCCTTCGTCTTTCCACGGAATAACGGTTCGGAACGCTGCCTTTTGTCGTGAATCAAACACCTTCAGAAACCCGAAGGTCCGGGAGCTTCCATTATGCGGGTCAATTCGCAGTCAAACAGTTTCAATGGCACCGCAACAGGTCTGTTGCTGGTGTCCATGCTACTGCCGACGATGTCCGGCTGCAAACGCAGTGAATGGAGTCAGCGTGCCGACGAGGATTCGTATCAGGCAATCGCCGAAAAACAGTCGGATGAACGTTGGCTTCTGCCCCGCATCGACATCAATCCAGATCCGCGCAGTCGATTTTATGATGAATATGACAATCCCGACTGCCAGCCTCTGCCCCCGGACGATCCGGCTGCTCACCAGTTCATGCACTGCGTCAACGGAATTAAGGGCTATAAGAAATGGCATGAACATGGTGACGCGCCCAGTGTCGAAAACATCAGTTGGCTGTCGCCGTACACCGAATTGGTCAACAGTGTCAACCCTGTGGATGGGCACGCGGACGTCGAGATCTCAACGCTGACCATTAACGACGCGATTAACCTAGCCTACATACACAGTCGTGCCTACCAGACACAACTGGAAAGTGTCTACCTGCAGGCACTTCAACTGACCGGGCAACGTTATTTGCTGGGAACTCGGTTCCATCTTGCACCTCTGGGGTCAGGGGGTGGATTTTTCCGTGCAAGAAACGGACGGGGCGTTGCTGGAACACCCAATCAATCTCTCACACACGGACTAGGCATACAACGACTGCTGCCGAGTGGGGCTCAGTGGTCTGTCGATATCTTGAACACGATTACGTGGAATTCAACGACGAACGCAGTGTCGGCTCCGAGTCTGGCGTGGCAGTTGACCCAGCCGTTTATGGCCGACGGTGGTCGCCGCGTCATTCTGGAAAATCTGACCCAGGCCGAACGTAACCTGTTGTATCAAATTCGTGACATGGCAAGGTTTCGCCAGACGTTGTTCGCAGTGATTGCCAGCAGTTACCTGCGTCTGCAGCAGCAACAGCAGAGAATTATTAACGAGGAGAACAACATACGGCTGCTGAGAGAGCAGATCGAAATTGCTCAGGAAGCCGACAAGCTAAGGCAGGTCACAGTTTCCGATCGACTGCTTCGGTTTCCCGAAGATGCCGTGATTCCAGAGGAGTTACGACCGCATCTGCGTTTTGAGCCGGCGGGGTTCCTGATCTGGACGGGCGACATGACGGCAGAGCGTGAGCAGCAGTTGCTCGCTGTCTCTGAAGACCACCTGTTTCAGGCTGCCGCCAGGGAGTTGATCCGTTACAAGGATCCGGATGTTGTCAGCCAGGGCGTGATTGACATCGTAACCACGCTCAACAGTTCGCAAAGCACTTTACAGGGTTTCCGTCTGACACTGGCGGACCTGCTTGACGCTTTCAAGATCGAGCTCGGACTGCCCCCCAACATCATATTGACCATCGATACATCGTTTCTGGCCCCGTTTGAGTTAATTTCCCCTGAACTACTGTCACTGGAATCCTCCCTCAAGGAATTTGCGAAGGAACGGGGCCCGAGCCTGCTGCCTGTGCCGCAAGACGAAAATGACGTGGAACGTCTTTCACCCGGATTCGAAGACCTCAAGCTCTACGTCGAACAACTGCAAACTCTTAAGAACGAACTCCGTAATAAGGGTCTGAACCGCGTGAAGTCGGACTTCCAGCCTATCAGAGATATTCTGGAAGTGACCAGCGATGGAAAGAACCTGCAGAATACGGGTGGACGCGCATTCGCCTCAGAAGAGGAGCGGGAACGTGTCTTGAACGATGTTGCTCGTGACCTAAAGATGTTTCGCATCAGCGAAGGTGATTTTGAATCTTTCGCCAGCGTTATCGATCTGCTGAACACAATCCTGAACCACGAGAGCGAGGAGCAGATGCTGAAAGCACTGGACGTCGACGGCAACAAGTCGATCGGACCATTAGAGTTACCGATGGGATGGAGAGACCTGCCGATCGTTGGGAGCGCAGAGCAACTGGAGGAAATAACAATCGACGAATTCTTCAGTGAGCTTCGCGATGCGGCCATCGCAATTCGTGAAGAGCTGCTGAAGATCTCTCAGGCACTGGCGGTATTGCAGGTCGGGCTGCGTGTGGACGTAATCGCGCTGAATCGTTTCACGTTGCCAGGTAGTTCCGAAACGCCGGATGTCGAAGAGGTCGTCAGAATCGGTCTTGAGAACAGACGCGATCTGATGAATGCCCGGGCCGAAGTGATGGACTTCCGACGTGACGTCGAACTCGCTGCCAACAAGCTGCTGGCACTGATGGATCTGGACGTAGGAGGTGGGGTGGATCTGGACGGCAACAATAGCGATCTTACCACGTCGCTTAACTTTAAAACGCCTCTGGACCACTTGCTTGAGCGAAACACATATCGTCGGGCTTTGATCGCCTATCAGCGTGCTCGCCGGGACTATATGCTTGCGGAAGATCGGGTAAAACAGGAAATCCGCAACAGCTGGCGGCAGCTGATGGTTTCGGAGCAGCAGCTGGAAATTGATCGTCAGGCCTTGCGGAATTCTGCCCGAGCATACGACACAGCTGTGACCAGCCCGCAGCAATCTAGTTTTTCGCTGTTGAACGCTCTCCGGTCGCTCCTAAACGCGAGCAATGGTCTTGTCGGTCGTTGGGTAACTTACGAGACCAATCGCCTTAACATCTACAGAGATATGGGTATCATGCAGGTTGACTCCACAGGAGTCTGGGAAGACAAATTCTATCTGCTTGATGGAACGGGTCGCGAAATCATGCCTGCACCGACTGAGCTTTCGCCACAGCCACAGTCAGAAATCCCTCCCCTGAATATCCCACCTTCCCTGCAGGAGATACCCGAAGATGAATAACATCAGCCCGACAAGCGGCAATACGGAGTCGTGCCGCGCCAGCCGCTTTGGCGGCGCACGTGGAGTCGTAATCCTTGTTGTGGCGCTGATTGCCGGCGTTGCCGTATGGAAAATTCCTGTTACACACGATCTGATGGCAGGCTTCTGGGCAGCCGAAGAGGGGGAACTGTCCAGCAAGTACATTCTGCACAAGGTTGATGTCGGCAGCTTCCGAATCACAATCACTGAAAACGGCACGGTCGACAGTTCGCAAAATGCGACCCTGACCAACAGCGTCGAAGGAACCACGACGATCATCTCAATTGTGCCGGAAGGCAGTCGTGTTAATGCTCCGGTCGTGTCCGAAATCGATGGCGTTGTTGAGTACGTCAACACAGAGTCGCAGTCTGATGCGGAACGGAAGATTCGGGTACGTGCAGAAGACGGGACAGAGAAACTCTATAAATTCAGCATGACTCCATTTACGGAGATTCTGGTGAAGGACCGTCAGCAGGTGAAGACGGGCGACTATCTTGCTGGAGACATGGTCTGCGAACTGGATTCTTCCAGTCTGGAGGAGGCAGAGAAACAACAGCAGATCACCGTCACCATGGCTGGAGCGGACCTTAAGAAGGCCGAAACCAATTTAAAAATTCAGGACACCACCAACGAGAGTTTTCTGGCACAAGCGAAGCTTGCGGAGGAACTGGCGCAACTGGACCTTGAAAAATATACGGCCGATGGTGGTGAGTATCAGCAGACTGTGGACAAAATTAAGGGAGAAATCAAGCAGTCGGAGGAAGATCTGTCCATGGCTCGCGAAGCGTACGGGAAGTCTCGTGACCAGGCGCGACGTGGCTACGAGAATCTGAATAATCTGGAGACCGCACGAATCGATGTTATAAAGAAGATGATTCTTCTTAACGTCAAGAAGAGCGAAGAGACCGTGCTGCAACGGTACATGTACAAAAGAACGGTCAAGGAATTAGAGCAGACTGCAGAAGATACCGTTCGCGAGACCGTTCGAGCCGCACTGGAAGGCGAGGCCGCGATGGCTCAAATGGAAGCTGATCACGATGCCCGTAAGCTGACGATGCAGGTGGAGGAAGAAAAGCTTGTGCGTTTGATTCGACAGATTAAGGCCTGTCGACTGATTGCCAGCCAGCAGGGTGAAGTTGTGTATGCGGGTCAAGCAAGCCGCCGCAGCGAACCCGTTGTGATCGAAGAAGGGGCGTCTGTTCGGGAACGCCAGGGGATTATTAATCTGCCGGACCTGGACAAAATGAAGATTGATGCTCGGATTCACGAATCACGGATCAGTCGAATTGTGATGGGCCAGCCGGTTGAAATATCTATCGATGCCTTACCGACTATCATGTTTCATGGCGTTTTGGAAACTGTTTCGTCAGTACCAGTTCCAGGCAGTTGGCCGAATACGGACCTGAAGGAATACGAAGCGGGTATTCGCATTACGGACGCTCAGGAGCTGGTGCGGCAGTTGAAACCGGGCATGACGGCCGAAATTCGCATCATCGTGGACGACCGCCAGGAGGATGTCCTGCAGGTTCCCGTGCAATCTGTCCTTTCGCTGGCCAGCAAGTTTTACACCTTTGTTGGCAAAGGGAGCGAGATAGAACGCCGCGAACTGAAGGTCGGAGACGCCAACGACGAATACATGGAAATACTGGACGGTGTCGCCGAAGGTGAAACCGTGGTCATGAATCCGCGCACGCATTTTTCGCGAGAAATCAACGAATTGGAGATTCGTCTGCTGGGCGATGAGGAAGATGCACGACCCCGCACGGTCACTCCGGAGCGTCCGGCTGGTGTCGGGGGCGGACGTGGTGGCAAAAATAAGGGTGGCGGTGGCCGGGGGCCGGGCGGTGTTGCCGCGCCAAGCCGGGCTCCGGGAAGTGGCGGACCAGGAGCCGGAGGGCCGCCGGACCCGAAAAAAATCTTTGACGGGATTGATAAAAATAAGGACGGCGCTATCACCAAGGATGAAAGCGACATGCGAGGAGGGTTCGACAAGACCGACAAAGACGGAGACGGACGCATCACGCTGGAGGAACTGAAGCAGGCCTTTGAATCCCGTTAGTTCGCCTTTCCTGAAACAACGGATGCACCTGAGGCCCGTAACGGCTTCGCCAGCACGGCAAAACTGGTTTCGCACCGTAATTGTATGTTCCTCTGCCTGCCTTCAGGCGCATGGCGTCCACTGGAAGAAATATGGAATTTGCCGCACAGGTCATTGACATACAGAAACACTACGATCTCGGTTCCGTCGTCGTAAAAGCATTGAACGGAGTATCAGTCGATTTTCCGTACGGGGATTTTGTGGCGATTATGGGTTCATCGGGGAGTGGCAAAAGTACGCTCCTGAATCTACTGGGGGCACTGGACCGACCAACCCATGGCGAATACATCATCGGTGACCGGCCCGTGTCGACGATCTCCGACGACGATCTGTCCGCCATTCGGAACGAGATGATCGGCTTCATTTTCCAGTCGTACAACCTGATTCCTCAATACACGGTGACTGAGAATATCGAGGTGCCGTTGCACTATCGCGCTGGCTATCCGTCCATTTCCGCCAAGGACCGGAAACACATCGAAGAACTTGGCGATATGGTGGGGCTTGGGGATCGTCTGGACCATCGCCCGTATCAGCTTTCAGGTGGACAACAGCAGCGAGTGGCGATCGCCCGCGCCCTTGTGAACGATCCTCAAATCATTCTGGCTGATGAGCCGACTGGGAATCTGGATTCGGCAACTGAGGCCGAAATTATGGAAATACTCTGCAATCTGAATGCTGAAGGACGCACCATCATCATGGTGACTCATGAAAACTCGGTTGCAAAACGCGCTAAACGCCAGATTTTCATGAAGGACGGAGTCGTGGCAGGGGCAGGACTGTTCCCCGGCTAGGATCCCATTAATCTTCAGGACGAAGAATTTGGTTCGTCAACATCACCGAGTCATCGGAGACTCACCGTACCACAATCGTAATGCCCAACCTGTTTCGAACAATTCAACTCGCCATGAAGAGCCTGATGCTGCATAAACTGCGGGCAGGTCTCACCATGCTGGGTATGGTCCTGGGAGTTTCCTCTGTGATCGCGATGCTCGCCATCGGCCGAGGGGCCAAGGAGCAGGCGCAGGCACAGGTACTGAAACTCGGGGCGACGAACATTATCGTCCGCAGCGTTAAACCTCCCCCGGAAAGTGCCGTGAACAGCGGTGGTGCTTCAGTCCTGCGGTACGGTCTGTTGCGCAAAGATTTCGACCTGCTGAACAAGACCATTCCTACGATAACCCAGGCCATTCCCATTCGCGAATTGAGCAAGTCGGCGCGGCATCGGCAACATGGCATTACGGCTCGAATTGTTGGCTGTACGGCCGATTATTTAGACATCAATCATCTGGATATGGCCCAGGGACGTTTTATCACGGACGATGATCGAAAGCAGAAGAAGAACGTCGCCGTACTTGCTGCCGGCACAGCCGACGACTTGTTTCAGTACGAGAATCCTATCGGACAATCGGTCCGCATCGGTGACAAGTTCTACAGCATCGTCGGAGTCACGATGCCTCGTCAGGCCAGTGCGGCCATTGGCGGCAGCATGTCCGGACAGGACTATAACCTGGACATCTACATTCCTCTGGAAACGATGCGTGTGCGGATGGGCGACCTCAACATCGACCGGACCGCAGGAGCATTCAGCTCGGAGTATTGGGAGCTAAGTCAGATCACATTGAGAGTTGATTCGCAGGACAACGTGGTGGAGACAGCCAATGTTATTCGCGAAAGTATGAAACAGAATCACAAGACTGACGGGGACTATGCCATTGTCGTTCCCCTGGAACTGCTGAAACAGGCTGAACAGATGGGCGTCATTTTTAATTTGGTCGGGGGACTCATTGCGGCAATCAGTCTTGTGGTCGGGGGCATCGGCATCATGAATATCATGCTGGCGACAGTGACCGAGCGGACGCGGGAAATCGGAATTCGCCGAGCCCTGGGAGCCAGACGACGTGATATAACCATTCAATTTCTTACGGAAACCATTGTGTTATCGGGCACCGGCGGAATCATTGGGATTCTGCTTGGTCTGTCGACGAAATACGCCTTTGCTGGTATTCGCAGCTTCGTGGAGAGCTTCATTCTTGAAAGTGGCAAAGCAGACAGTGATTTTGCGCAGATGTTTTCTGAAATGAGACCGGAGCCGGTTCCCTGGAGCCTGCCGCTGGCCTTCTTTATCTCAGTCGGCATTGGCATTATCTTCGGGATCTATCCGGCTCATGCGGCGGCAAAACTGGATCCGATTGAGGCTCTCAGGCACGAATAGTCCACTACGTACTCAAATTTGCTGTTAGGAATGGTCCGCTGTGTCGACGATCAGGGAATCCGGCCGGCGTAAGCGGAAATCAGAATTGAACTTCCGTCGCGGAGTGGTTAGCCTTCCCCGATCTTTGGTGCTCTGTACCGAGTGCAACAGTTTCGGCTCCTCGCACCTCAGCCAGTTCGGCGACCCAAGTCGCTATTCAAACATAAGTTAGAGCAATGAGTACACTAAAAAAGAACAAACGCCAGAAGCGAGCCAAGTTGGAAGCGCTGTATGGCGACATCAAGCCGGCACATGGAAACAGCGTCACTCAACGCGGTAAACCCAAGTATCTTGGCGGTAACGGTCGTCAGACGACTGGTGTGTCTCGTCGATTATTCAAGCGAAACATTAAGAAAATTCGCGTCCTTGAAGATGGTCGGACCGTGCGTCGACGCGTTCCCGTCAGCGCAATTCGCTCTGGCCTTATTCAGAAGCCGCAGGTCGTTGATCCATTTGCCGTTCCGGATCTGGACTAACGCTTTGGCAGGTTGAGTTTATGGTCGTGTCAGCGAAGGTATGGCTTATTCATTCCGCGTTAGACCCATGACATCATCTGAAGACGCTTCACCGCACCTCCGACCGGAAGTGGGCTTCATGAATATTGATGAGACGGACTTCTCATCGATGTCACGTCCGGAGCAAATTCGGCATCTTGAAGTCGAAGGGTATGTCGTTCTACCGTCGATTCTGACTCCCGATGTGGTCGAGTCGGTCAAGGCTGAACTGGCAGACGTGGAGATGTCGCACACCGATTACAGCACTCAGCAGACTCGGTCCGTCGAACAACCACAGTGGAGCAGCCGTGTTGCGGCGGAGTTAATCGGGTACCCGCCGATGTTGGATTTCCTCGGGGACTTGATGGGCCCGGAAATCGTGTTCACACGAGGCTTCTTTCAGAGGTCCCTGCCAAAGTGTCCCGGTATCTCGATGCACACCGATGGACAGCCACACGGGTCAAATCTGTTTGGTTATGAAGGTAGTTGTCCCCGGCTGGTCCGTGTACTGTATTACCTGGATGAGCTGACGACGGAGCGGGCTCCGTTTCGACTAATCCCGCGTTCTCATCTGTCATTTCATGCCGAAGCCAGTCCCTACGTACGTTACAAATCGCATCCGGAAGAAGTCTCTCTGATTGTGCCGGCTGGCTCCGCCGTCATTATCCCATCGTTGCTGTTTCACGGCAGTCACCCCAATCGTGACTCGCGCCCACGGGAGCTGTTGCATTTCGGATACCGTCCCGCATGGGCGGGACCCGTTCAACCGGTGGACGACTGGGATCCGAATCTTATCGCGACAGTTCCGGACATCGCTAAGCCCTATCTGCAAAGCCTCAATACCACAGGGCAGGCGTTTGAGCAGAAACACAAGCCGGCCGGAATGCGGTCTGACGCGCCGGGAATCAATCCAAGTCGGTGGGAACACCAATAAAAACCGGGTGTCGATCCGGCACGTGTAACACCATGACGTTGGTCGTGTGACAAGAACGTCATTTCTGCGACGCTAACACGGCATCTGGTTTGACTGAGGGCCGCAGATTCGTCCCTGTCATAAAATTGTTCCGTGGACGGTCACGGTTCATTCCGCGTCTGAACGTCTGAGGACAAGTACACTGCATTCAGCGTGACGGATGACTCGTTCGGCGACGGAACCAAGGAACATTCGTTTGATCCCATGGTAGCCGTGCGAGGGGATGACAATCAGGTCAGCGTCCTGATCTTTGGCGTAGTCAGCAATTTCCATTCCCGGAGTGCCCAGCAGAACCGACACAGTGGCTTCCGCCGCCCCATGTGCAGCAGCCAGTCCGTTCAGCTTCTCGGTAACTGTCTTGCGTCGTGAATCATCGCTCACATCACCCAACAGTACGCCCGGTGAAACGGCGTCCAGCGGCAGCAGCACATGGATGAGATGCAATTTGGAAGCGTCTCCGGCAATTTTGACAGAATTCGTAATGGCGTGGGGTGACTCACCGGAAAAATCGATCGGCACGACGATTTTTGAAGTGGGAAAGGACATTGTAAGCTCCTGTGTGTTTGTTCAAATCGGATTTCGTCAGTCGCCGAAATCTGCAAAGGACTTTTGTTCAGCGACTTCAAGTTCACCGTTCTTCAGTTTTTGCCAATACTTATCCAGATCCTTGCGCACCTTCCCGGACAACAGTACAACACCAATGATGTTGGGTATCGCCATGCCAAAGATCATCAGGTCACCAAAGTCCAGAACGTTGGTTGCGGAAACGATTGACCCCAGGAATGTGAAGATCAGAAAGATGATGCGATAAGACATTGAGGCGCTGTCGCCAAAAAGAAAGGCCCAGCAGCGTTCGCCGTAGTAAGACCACGAAATCATGGTGGAGAAAGCAAACAGAACAACGGCAACGGAAAGCACATATCGGAACCCGGGAATCTGAGTATCCATGGCGACCGATGTGAGTGCCGCACCATTCTTGGATTCGATCAGGCTGGCAAACTCCGGATTCTGACCAGGATCCCATGCCCCGGTAATGACAATCACAAGTGCTGTCATGGTGCAGATGACGACGGTGTCGATAAACGGGCCCAGCATCGCGACCATGCCTTCTCGCACCGGGTAATCAGTTTTGGCCGCGGCATGAGCAATTGCGGCAGACCCGACTCCTGCCTCGTTCGAAAACGCGGCACGTTGAAATCCGACAACCAGCACGCCGACAAGCCCTCCGGACACGGCGGTCCCGGTAAACGCGTCGTTCAGGATCAATTCAAGGGCTGCCGGGATCTGCCCGATGTTCTTGATCAGAATGACAAGAGCTGCCAGTACATAAATGCCACACATTGCCGGTACAATTTTTTCTGCGGCGGACGCAATGCGTCGAATGCCACCGATGATCACCATACCGGTGACGATGGACATCAGCAGACCATAGATCCAGCGGTAGTCTGCGGCGCCCGCGACTTCCGGAGCCGCCAGAAAAGGTAGCGTCTGTGCAACCGCACCCAATGACATTTTCACTTGAAATGAATTGCCGCCGGCGAAGGACCCCCCCACACACAGGATGGCAAACATTATGCCAAGGACCTTTCCGAGGCGTCCGAGGCCCAGCTCCGGCAACCCGCGCGACAGGTAGTACATCGCTCCGCCCATGATACGGCCGTCCGGGCCGTTCTTCTCGATATTTCTGCCCCAGCGTACATTCCACGAATTTTGACGACATACCGATGAATCCGGCGAGGATCATCCACAGCGTCGCACCTGGACCACCGATACAGATGGCGATGGCGACGCCGGCGATATTGCCCAGTCCCACAGTTGCAGACAATGCCGCGGTCAATGCCTGAAAATGAGTCACCTCTCCCTGGTCATCGGGATTGTCGTATTTGCCTTCCGTCACCATGATGGCGTGACGAAAACCACGAATATTGATGAAGCCCATGCGGATGGTAAAGAACGTGGCCCCCAGCAGCAGGATCAGCACGGCGGCGGGAATAGAGTCGTCGCCTCCCAGCGGGATAGGGCAAAATATGACTGCCCCAATGTATTCATTGACCGTTGCGAAAAAGCTGTCCACCGGCTCCAGCGCATCATTTAACTGCTGCACAAGGCCGCGTTCTGTCGAACTCTCTGTAGATTCAACGTCAATCGTCGACACCCCTTCTGCATCCTGCGCTGAGGTGCAGTCAAGGTTCAATCCCGCTAAGCAAAAGAGCACCACCAGTCGCAACCAGCGGGATGATACAACTTGTGTCAATCGCATAACGTCGATTTCCTGTCAAACAAGAGTTCAGTACCGAATCGGCAAGCAGTCCAATATACAGCTCTGTCGACAAAGGATAGCCACTGGCCGTCGATGAAGGAATCCAGACTGACAAAGCGACGATTCCGAACAGAGTGACGGTGCTGGACGCGTTCTGTGATAACCTCTACCATCGGCCAGGTCCGGGAACATAAGGATAAAGAAATAGACGGCATGAGTTATGTCGCCGAAAGGAATCGAACATGTTGCACGCGGTGATTATGGCGGGTGGAAGTGGCACGCGTTTCTGGCCTCAAAGTCGGAAAAAAATGCCGAAACAGCTGCTGAAGCTGTCTGGTGATCGCACCATGATCCAACAGACCGTCGATCGGTGTTCCGGCCTGATCAGGCCGGAACATTCGTGGATTGTCACAAATGCGGTTCAGGCCACTGCCACCAGCCATCAATTGCCCGAACTTCCCTCAGAGAACATCTTGGTAGAGCCTCAGGCTCGCAATACGGCCCCGTGTGTGGGACTTGCCGCCATACACACCGTGCAGCGCGATCCGGACGCTATCATGCTGATCATGCCTGCCGATCACGTGATCTCAACATCGGATGATTTTCAGAACGCCGTTAAGCAAGCGACGGCTGTGGTAGACGCGGAACCGAATCGTCTGGTTATGTTCGGGATTACTCCGACGTTTCCTTCAACGGGCTTTGGATACGTCGAACGCGGTTCGTCATTACAGGACGTTAAACACGCCTTTGAGGTGGACGCATTCCATGAAAAACCACAGCTGCAACTTGCCGAGGAATATGTCGCGTCAGGCGACTTTTACTGGAACTGTGGAATCTTCTGCTGGAAGGCTGAAACGATTCTGAATCAGCTGCAGCAGCACGAGCCGGATACGTATCAGCGTCTGCAGCGTGTTGGCCAGGCGATCGGTCAGGGCGGCTACGATCAGGTGCTGGCCGAAGAATTCCCTCAGATGAACAGTATTTCCATCGACTGTGCAGTCCTGGAACGGGCGACCGGAGCCACAGTGATTGAAGCGCCATTCAACTGGGACGACGTCGGCAGCTGGCTGGCCGTACCCCGACTGGCCGATCAGGACGAATCAGGCAACACTATTGAGGGGGCATTCGTCGGGGTTGATACAAAAGACTGCATTGTCCGAACGTCGAACAACCATCTGGTGGCCACACTCGGTGTCAGTGACCTGATCATCGTTCACACCGATGATGCGACTTTGGTTGCGCACCAGCGGGACTCTGAACGAATCAAGGAGCTGTTGTTGAAACTCAAAGAACAGGACGGTGTTGAATACCTCTAAAAAACGTCAGGACCGAAACCATTCAATCCTGCTGGTCCTCGGGTCCTGGTTTCTTTTCCACATCGGATTCGCTGTGAGATCGACGGCGGGACCTTCGTTCACCGCAGTTGAGAAACCTGCCGGACGATCGCCAAGTGGCTCGACGTGATAGTTTCCTAGGGAGATGCGTCGTCGACGTCCATAGAAACGAACACTAACCGTCAGTCGTTGCCCAATGTTTTCTTCGGTCTTTTGAAATCACCTGCCCATTTTGACAACGTGTCGCGTGATCGGGCCATTGATATCATCTTCACGAACGGACAGGTTTCTCAGATTGGATGCGGCGTTCGGCGAAGTCCGATATTCTCTAATTGAGCCGAACCGCCGGAGCTACCCAATTCACGACAATGGGCAAAGGACACTGTTCAGATACTCTCTACAGAATTTGCACTGACAGGGAATAGTTTTGGTCTTCTTGAGCAGGTCACACTCCGTGAGACTCTGACGGCGGTTCTGAACTGAGGCCACACTGACGGTCAGTGCGCCACGGATCCTGGGGCACTGACCGCCAGTGCTTCCAGGCGAACTCCGATGATGTCGGAAATCCGAGCGCTAGACAATCGGCATTGGCCTCTGAAATACCTTTCACAGCGAGTTTGGGACAGGGGGCGGGTCGTAGCGTCTGTGTGGCAATGTTGAGCCTTCAGATGCCGATGGAATTCATCGGCGTCCGACGCACAACATACAAGGTACTTCTGTATGCGCTTCTCGCTTGTCAGAGTTGCCGCGTGACCGGAGTTCTACAGCGTGTTACGCTGACTCGTGGCCGCGGAAAGCGTGTTCCGTGCAGTCGAGTGTGCTTAGTGCGAGCCGGGCCGAATCACGTGTGTTCGTAGCTGGCCGCAACGCAATTCTGAGCGACGCCCCGGTTAGGAGTCAAGTCAGTCAACCGTCCTGAGCGCGGGCAGTGCCATAGGCCGGTAGTTCCAGTTCCCAGACGGACTCGACGCGAGAAGGACCATCCTCGTGCGGAATTTCCGGGCAGTCGAACAGAGACGCGGCAGTTTTCTCTGCCAGAGACGCGTCGGATTGCGCCTCTGTAGTGGTCGTGCCAGTGTTGCGCACGCGCAGAATGCCTGGGCAAAGTACTGGCCGACCCTTCACCTCAACGGCAACGTGCGGCCAGGACGCCGACCTCGTCATCTGCTCATTCGACGAATCGTGCAAAAGAATCGTATCGCCCACCAGCGCCGGGCCGACTGACGCGTGCCAGAACAAAGCAGCAGGCGACTGTAAACGATACTCTGAGTTCGGGGTCAACTGACATTCGCTGGCGCTATAGCCGATTACGTCCGCCTGATCTGACAACTGCCACTCATTGACCATGCCGAATTTTTCGTAGATCCGCTGTACTTTGTTCCAGACTGCACCGAGAGTCTGTCCGGGGCGTGAGAAAAATATACCGGTGGCGTGCAACAGCATGGCCCGCTGGAATATCTTCCACAGTTCGTCTGGAACCTTTTCCAGGCAGACCGTTCGAGTCACTCCGACATGCAGTCCCCACCGACGAGCGACGCAGGAAAGCACAGCGAAGTTTTCAATCGGCTGTTCGGCAAACGTCCAGTGTCGATAACGCTCGTTACGGCCATCTGCGCACACTTGAATTCTGACGGCGGTAACCGTGCGTTTTAACAGTCGATGACTGATTTGACCGGCAACCTCGGATTCAGTAACGCCGGGGCGAAGATTATGCCCGGTCGCTTCCACTGCGTGTACTGCAATACGACTAAGCAGTCGAATTCTGGCCACTTCAAGCTCAGTGAGCGGCAATCGGATTGCTCGCACCGCGTCAGCGTCATGCCTGGCATCTTCGATGCTCTGGTCACTGAGAACGTTTCGACTACGGCACAAATCTTTGACCAGTTCGCGATGTGGCTGAAACCACTCTCGTTGTTTCATCTGAAAGCCAAGACCAAAAGCTTCACGTTCGAATATTTGAGCGGAATCGACTGAGTTTGTGGCGAACAGTCTGGCGTCGGACGTGACAAACAGGCTGGTTGTGCAATTTTCGGACCCACATCGAAACGGGTCGATCCCCGCAGTAAACCATGAAATGTTCTCCGCACTCTGGAGCAGCAGGGCATCACTGCCCGTGGTCGTCAGTAACTGCCGAACACGTTCGTGTTTCAGTTCGACGTCGTGCAGTCGCGACTCGTCCTGGATCAGCAGGCTTTTCAGCCGTTGTTCTTTTCTGACATTGCCGCTCATGGAGAGAATCTTGTTTCGACGAGCCGTTTCCCGGACCAACGCGTTCTAACCTGGCCGAACACTGCACAAAAGTTTTCGTTGCAACGGCTCACCAGAGGGGTTTTCGTTTCGTTCAATGCAAAGAAGTTCTTCCGCATTCATCGGAAAGCTGTTTTTCAGCAACAATAGTAACGGAACAGGACGGTCAATTCCGTGTGGAAATCAACGGATCACATTCATTTTGCAACAGAGACAAAGATGTCGTCTGATTTAGGGCAACGAACCTTGTGGAATTTTGGTACCAAGGTACCTTTGGCAGACACATCAGCACAAACCGAAATAATCGGCTTATGAAAACGACAATCCGCAGGATTACGCCGCTCAGGGTGACTCGAATCATCGCGCAGCTTGTAGTGCTGGGCGGGACGTTTTGTTTCCCCGTGACAGCTGCGTCGATTAACGCCGCGACCGTGCGTCCCAACATCATTCTGGTCTTCATTGATGACATGGGGTGGGGCGATTTCTCATGCTTTGGCAACAAGGATGGGAACACGCCTTATATCGACCAACTGGCTGCGGAAGGGATCGCGTTTGAACAGTTTTATGTCAATTCGCCGATCTGTTCGCCCTCGCGTGTAGCCGTGTCGACTGGGCAGTACCCCCAGAAATGGCGCATCAGTTCGTATCTCAACAACCGCAAAAGCAATGAGCAGCGTGGCATTGCCAACTGGCTGGACCTGAAAGCCCCGCTGCTGGCGCGGTAACTCCAGCAGTCAGGCTATGCGACAGGGCACTTCGGAAAATGGCATATGGGAGGCCAGCGAAACATTCACGAAGCGCCTTTGATTACGGAATACGGCTTCGATGAATCGATTACAAATTTTGAAGGACTGGGGGCCCGGGTCCTGCCACTGAAATATTCTCCCGGCGGCAAGTCACCGGTACAACACAACCTGGGCTCGCATACGCTTGGACACGGCCCCGTCATCTGGCACGACCGAGCCTATGTGACGGAGAAATTTACAGAGGCCGCTGTTACATTTGCAAAATTCGCCGTGTCACAGGAACAACCGTTCTATCTGAACCTGTGGCCCGACGACGTGCATACACCCATGCACCCGCCGTTGGGAAAGTGGGGCGACGGTGCGAATCGCACACTCTATCTGGCAGTTTTGGAAACAATGGACCAGCAATTGGGTGTCATTTTCGACTACGTTCGAAATAGTAAGACACTTCGAAATAACACGGTCATTTTGGTCTGTTCCGACAATGGTCCGGAGGTCGGCTTTGGTTCGGCTGGTCCGTTGCGCGGGCACAAAGCGACACTTTATGAAGGAGGAATTCGATCGTCTCTCGTTGCCTGGGCTCCGGGACTGATGTCCACAGAAACACGCGGTAGTCGAAATCGTGAGTCAGTATTTTCGGCAATTGACCTGGTTCCGTCACTGCTGTCGATATCCGGAACGCCCGCGCCAGCCGGGGTGCAGTTCGACGGTGAAAACCTGGCCGACACTTTGCTCGGAAGATCAAAAGCCTCGCGATCGAAACCGTTATTCTTTCGCCGACCACCCGACCGCGAGAACTTCCGGCACTACTCGGCGCTTCCTGATCTCGCCGTACGCAGCGGACAGTGGAAACTTTACTGTGACTACGATGGGCGCAACCCGCAACTCTACAATCTTGCCGAAGACGTGTCAGAACAAAACCCGGTTGGCAGCCAGCATTCGGCCGTTGTCGCCAGCCTTACGGCGCAGTTGCTGGGCTGGCATGCATCGATGCCGCCGGACAATGGGCCGGCTCTGGGTAAGCTGCGGAAATAAACAACTGGCGCACGACAGAGTTTTCATGCAGGTTCGGGAAGTTTCCCTTTTCCAAGCTGGCGACGTTGCTCACATCTGTTCAGATGACTGAGCGTGCGGATGAGCAGCTTCGTAGGTTTCTCGCAGTCGGCGAGTGCTGATATGCGTATAAATTTGCGTGGTCGTAAGGCTCTTGTGTCCAAGCAGTTCCTGGACACTTCGCAAATCCGCCCCACCGTCGAGCAGATGGGTCGCAAAGCTGTGCCGCAATGTGTGGGGTGATGTCTGCTGTGATAACCCGACCGTGACGATGTGTTTTTCCAGCATGCGCCCGATGCTTCGGGTCGTCAGACGCCTTCCGAAACGATTCAGAAAGACGGCCGCCTGGTCAACTTCGCTAGCGCTCTTATCTGGCTTTCGCACGGCCCGCCAGCATTCCAGCGCCTTTGTGGCGTAACTGCCTACCGGAGCAATGCGTTCTTTACGTCCTTTCCCCCGAACCCGAAGAATTCCAGACGCTCGGTCGTAATCCTTCAGGTCCAGGCCAACGACCTCCGCGACTCGAAGACCAGCGGAATACATCGTCTCAAGAATGGCTCGGTCACGCAGACCGTCGTCTTTTGTGGCCAGCGGCGCCGACAGCAGTCGCCCTACTTCGTCTGTTGTCAGGAAGTGTGGCAATTTTTTTCCGGTTCGTGGAGTGCGCAGCGGCTTGGCGGGATTGGAATCGCAAAGGCCTTCTCGCTGGCAGTAGCGAAAAAAACTCCGCAGACAGGCCAGCCGTCGTGCAACAGTCGCCTGAGCATAACCGCACTCGTGCAGATAGGCGACATAGCCGCGCAGCTGACTGATTTCAATGTCATCAGGCTGCAGCGCCTGTCCGTACTGTTCCAGAATGAACTCGGACAAATGATTAAGGTCGTCGGTATACGACTTGATGGTCAACTCAGAACAGTTGCGTTCGATCTTCAGGTAGTTCAAAAACGAAGGTACGGCACTTTTCATTCGGGCCCGCTCGACAAGGGAAGTGAATCAGAAGGCGTGAGGAAAATCTTCCATTTCCTTTTCAAATTGTTGTTGTTCCAGCATCCGGCGAACCCGCTGCGCCAGCATTCCCGCGTCGTACCAGGTGAATTCCAGTTCCGGGTCACTGGCATACTGGCTGAGCGTCGTCAGCATGGTTTCCACGCTACTGTCATCGTACAGAAAAACAAAGCGGTGTTCGTCACGGACAAGCGCCAGGACGTTCATTGATTTGGACATGGTGGCCTCCCGTGACAATGCTGTCGTGTTGCGATCTGTTGCCTCTGTTCTGGTGGATTATCGGACGTTGTGAAACGTCGCTGCGCAAAACTGCACACCGCCGGCAAAACCGGTGCAGCCGATACTGGTTACCCACATCGCTACAGAGTGAGACGCAGGCGGTGCGGCTCGGTAACATAAGCGGCATTAGCTGCCGGATGTCACGCTCTGATTTGCGGAAACTGACAGCTCCTGATTTACGGTTCCTTTGCTTTCACTGTGCTGAGAGCCGGTCAGGTGGCCTCAACGCTGCCGGCAGTCGGCGCCTGCGTTGTTGCCAACGTCCCCGCTGTCGCCACGTCCGCGACGTGGACGATGCCATCAGCGAATCCGTAACTCTCAAAGTATCATGACGCTCAATGAATTGTTCCAACATTCGGTGGACGGAGTTGCTAAGTTTGCGCGCTTGCTGATGACCGGAACACGCTGGAAACTTCCTGCAAAGAATTTTGCAAAGGAAACGCTACAGGGAACGGTGATCCCGACAGGGCAGGGTGAGGAAACAACGTCGCGAAATTTCGTTTCGAAGGCTGATCGCGGGCAGTTTGCATCCATCGTGGCAACGCAGGATCGAGGAGCAGGAGCTATGGCCGTGTTGCCTTCCAGAAGACTGGTGCTGCGACGGAAGTTGCTGTATGCCGTAGTGTTTGCAGCATTAGCGTCCGTTCTTGGCGAGACGCCTATAGCAACCTGGCTACATTCATTCGATGCCACATTCATGTTCGATGAGTTGTGGCTCTAACAGGAATCCATCGCCACGGAAGCAGGCGTTTCAGATGGGACTTTCGAGATGCTGCATCCCAATCTGGGCTGGCTCCACGACCCACAGCTGACGTCGCCCGGTGAGTTGTTCGACCAGTCCGTACCCGCGAACAGATTTGGGGTCCGCCATGAAACCAATGGAATCTTCGAGCGAGAGTCGGACAGGCCCGGGATTGCTGTTGCGGGTGGTTCTGTTGCCTGAAAGTTTGCTGTACCGGGGGCGAGAGAGGCTGCGGGCTCGTTTGGCGAAACATCCTTTGCTGAAGGGCCGTCAGATCGAAGGCGCCTGCCTGGCGAACGCCGGCTGCAAACAGCCACAGCAGCTTCTGGCGTACCAATACTTCAGGTCCATCGGGGCACACCCCGATGTCGTGATTTACATCGACGGCTACAACGAAACCGCTCTGGCAATGTTAGAGAATGTCTGTCGCGGCACCGCCGTCTCCTCCCCCCGCGGCTGACACGCGAAGACGACCGTCATCGCGGACCCGACTCAATCTGCGAATACGCTGAGGCTTCTCACGATTTGAGCGAATCGGCAATCTGCTGCCAGGAAAAGACTAAATTCTCCTGTGCGGCATTCAAATCTGTTCAATCTGTTATGGGTCGTGCGCGACAAACGGCGGCACAGAGAACTGATTCAGCTCGAAGTGGATGTCCTGGAGAGCCGAAACAAAAGGTTTCGCCATCACGGCGCTGCCGACCGTTTCAATGATGAAACGGTCGCGGGGCAGGCGGCAACTGACCTTTGGCAACGTTCTTCACTTCAGCTTGGTGAGAGCTGTCACGCTGCAGACTGTCTTTATGTTGATGTGTTGCAGGCGAATCAATACCGTGCCGGTTCAAAGGTGTTGACGCTGAAGGAAGAAGAACTGGCACGTACAGCGACATCGTGGGAATTTCAGAACAGAGGCAGCGCGTTGATGACATGTCTCCAACGTTGGTCGCGGTCGGAAAACAGATGGCGGACGACGGAATTGTATTTAGTGATCAAAGCGACTTGTTCGTGGTTATTTCCGAAACAATCTACTCGGATGGATTCTGCCATTACAATCCCAGAGGACATGAATTGCTGGCCGATTCGATGGCAGGTCTCGTCGGCTGGAATTTGCAGCCATCACACCTTGTGAGGTGAGGGCGGGATCCCTGCAATTGGCTTCGCCGGGTAAATTGTACTGTTGGTTTTTAGTGCAGATCGACAGTGGTTTTTACGGTCGATGATCAGAAGGTCTGACCTGGCCACTTCGGAACCCTGTTACGCCGGTTCTGCGACCGATAGAGGGGTAAGGCACGATAACAGTAACCATGTGCCAATCAGGATCAGTGCCATGAATATCCAGCGAGTGAACCGTTCCGTTGTGACGTCGCGGGTCAGACGCTGGCCGATGATTGTTGCGATTATGATGAATGGCGAGGCCACCGCAAACTGATAAAACACGTTCCACGTCAGCAGGCCTTCGGTGCTGTGCCACGCGAGTGTCCAGACACTGCCGAGCAGGCAGTATCCCTGTAGCGACGCGCGGAACTGTTGAGGTGTCCAGCGGCGCAGAGTCCCGTAGATCACCAGTGGCGGTCCGGACGTGTTGTACGCTCCGCCCAGCAAACCGGCCAGTATTCCGAACAGCGGGGCAGATCGGTCCGTTTTCAGAGTGAAGCGACCTGGTCGACACAGCGACCAGATGGAAAACCCGGCAACAACGCTGCCCAGAAGTGCTCTTAAGATACGGTCATCGCCGACTTGGAGAAACTTCACCCCAAACGGGATGGCGATCATGCCGAAAATGGTCAGTACTGTCGTGGATGTGAATTCGATATGTCTCCATTCTCGCATCAGAATCAACATTGAGATCAACAACGCGG
>JABABI010000042.1:29080-67896 GCA_014238335.1 Fuerstiella sp. | reverse complement strand
CAGCAATGATGAATTTGTGACGTCGGACACCTGTCGCAGCTGTCATCCGGGGCAATATTCAAGCTGGCACGACAGTTATCACCGCACAATGAGTCAGCTGCCGACACCCAGCGCCGTCGCCGCGCCGTTTGACGGGGTCGAGCTTCAGGATGATGCTCTGACCTGTCGGCTTGAGCGGCGGGGGGATGAATTCTGGGCAACGATTTTTGAAACGAACTGGAAAGAACGATATGCAGCAGAAGGCATCGAGCCGTTGTCAGTGCTCGGTACTTCCAGATCACCGTTTCTGACCAGGCGGGTTGAGCTGTTGACCGGTTCTCATCATATGCAGGTCTATTGGATTTCCAACAATTCCAGCATGATCGAACTGCCTTTCTATTATCATATCGATGGCCAGCGCTGGATCCCGCGCGACGATTCCCTGCTGGCGCCACCTCAGCCGCCAAGCCCCGGAGTGAATTCCTCGGAATGGCGCGTCGACTGCATAAAGTGTCACAGCCTTGGTGGAAAACCAGGATTGAAACCGAGTCGCGGCCTACAGGCTTCAGTGGCGGAATTCGGAATCTCGTGCGAAGCGTGTCACGGTTCCGGCAAAGAACACATTCGCCATCACCGCAACCCCGTCAACCGGTATCGACGCCATTTCGATGATGCGGGCGATCCGACCATCGTGAATCCCGCCCGGTTGTCACATACTGCCTCTTCGCAGGTCTGCGGACAGTGTCATATCAGTTTCGATCCCCGAGACACGGCAGATTTTCTGGCCAACGGTTTGCGATATCGCGCTGGTGATGCGCTTGAAAAGTCCCACATCGTGCAGGAGTTCAGGCAGGGAGAAGAGGAAGAACAGCAGGTTGTGACGACCTTCTGGCGAGATGGGACCTGTTGCGTTGGTGGTGATGAGTATCTTGGGCTGATTAAGTCGGCCTGTCACCTGCGCGGGACGATGTCGTGTCTGTCATGCCATTCTATGCATCAGAGTGATCCTGCTGATCAGCTGGCGGTGAAAATGGACGGCGACCACGCCTGTCTGCAGTGTCATTCGAACTATCAGGACAACATCGCAGGCCATACCCATCACGTCGCGGGCTCCAGCGGCAGTCGTTGTTATAACTGCCATATGCCACACAGCACCTATGCGCTGTTTACTGCGATGCGCAGTCATCGTGTTGACAGTCCTGACATTGGCGCCAGTCTGCGGTCGGGACGACCCAATGCGTGCAACCTGTGCCATCTGGACAGGACACTTGCCTGGTCTGCGGAGCATCTTTCCGAGTGGTTCGGAACGCCTGCTGTGGAAATGCCTGATGACGAAAAGCAGATTGCCGCGTCACTGCTCTGGTTGCTGCGAGGTGATGCCGCTCAACGACTGATTACGGCATGGCACATGGGTTGGGAGCCCGCTCAACAGGCTTCCGGAAAATCGTGGCAGGCTCCGTTTCTGGCGCAGATTCTTGAAGACCCGTACTCGATGGTCCGTTTTATTGCTCATGAGGCGCTGGAAAGTCTGCCGGGGTTCGAAGACTTCGAGTTTGACTACATTGCTCCTGCACCGGACAGGATCCGTGCCCATCGGAACGCATTGTCCCGCTGGAATCTGCTCAACTATAAGGCGGGTTCTGAACCGAGTGCGTTGTTGCTTGATTCACACGGGCAATTGAAGCAGGACGAACTTGATCGATTGTTAATGCAGCGTGACGACAGACCGATTGTGATTTCAGAATGACAGAAGAACAAAGCTTGCAGGAGTCAGGGCGATCAGCAGCCCCTCAGGTCGCGCCGATAACAGCCATCCATCTGCGTTACGGCTGGTGGTCGCTGTTGATATTCCTTTCTCTTGGGGCCGCACTTGAAGTACTCCACGGACTCAAGATCGGTTGGTACCTTGACGTCTCAAACGAAACCAGACGATTCATGTGGACACTGGCTCATGCTCATGGCACCCTGTTGTCACTCGTCCACATTGCATTTGCCACGGCCACGTGGCTCGTTCCCGCCTGGGATTCGGGCCACCGTCGGTTGGCGTCTCGCTCTCTATGTGCCGCCAGTCTGATGATTCCGTTGGGGTTCTTTCTTGGGGGACTTCAGGTGCATGGCGGTGACCCGGGAATCGGAATCCTGCTGCTTCCCGCCGGCGTTTTTTTTCTGTTCGTCTCAGTCCTGCTGACGGCCATGGGAATGAACGCGGCCCTGCGCAGCTGACTCCTCGGTAACGTCACCTGGAAAGTTGGTGTATGATTAACTCAGGCCGACGATCGGTGCGGCATGGTAAGTCGGATAGGGGCGACCGGTCGGATCGTGCCAGTGAGCGTCTCTGGGAATGCCCAGCGTTGAATAAATGGTCGCGGCCAGATTCTCGGGGGTCTGTGGATCGTTGACAGGGTACGCCCCGATGTCGTCGGTTGCTCCAATCGTGCGTCCGCCCTGCACACCGCCACCGGCCAGCAGTATCGATTGCGCTGCTCCCCAGTGATCTCGCCCAGGCAGCTTGTAGACATTGAGTTTTGAAATCTTTGGTGTGCGTCCGAATTCGCCGGCAACCACAACCAGAGTGGAATCCAGCAGCCCGTGATCTGAAAGATCATCCAGCAAAGCAGAAAGACACTGGTCAAACGGCGGCAACAGTCGGCGCAGGGCCGGGAACAGATCGCCGTGCTGGTCCCAGGTGGAACCTCGCCCCAGATTTACCTGCACAAGTCTCACACCCACCTCAACCATCCGGCGGGCCAGCAACATCGATGACCCGAACACATTCCGGCCGTACGCATCCAGACGCTGAGGGTCCTCGTTCTGCAGATCGAAGGCCTGTCGTACGTCTCCCGATGTCAGCAGCGATAGCGCACCTGCCCGGTGTCGGTCCAGGTTTGCGACTGTTGCCTGCTGGTCAAGATCCGTTCGCTGGCGTTCGACTTCTGCCAGCAGATCCGCTCGTCGATCCAGTCGGCTGAGCGAAAGTCCCTCGGGCAGCTGCAGATTGGGCGATTGAAACACTGGATGAATGGAATGCCGGAATTCCGGCTTGTTGGAGAAATGAAAGCAGTCGGGGCAGGCACCATAGCCATCGCATTCACTGGCGGCCTTGATTAGCCAGGGATCGTGTGCGGCTCCCATCAGGCCAGCCCTTTGCCCAGGTCGTTCAAGGCGATTGACGTTGGCGATCAGTCGCGGCAGCACAGCTGTCGCCGGCAGACCGCCCGGGCCACGAAGCTGGCTTGCCGCGACAGACAGCATGGACGGGAAATCTGTCGGTTGCGGTTTGTTGCGGTTGAGTCCCGGTGGCAGCTGGCTGCGCCCGGTACTCATAATATGAATTCCCTCGCCGTGATCGTTGCTCTGATGAGTCAGTGACCGCACCAGGCTCCAATGCTGGCTCCGCTGTGCCAGCTGTGGCAGATGTTCACAGATTTGCAGTCCCGGCGTCGTTGTTGCGATCGGAGAGAATTCTCCGCGGACGGCATCCGGAGCAAGCGGCTTCATATCGAAGCTCTCATGCTGTGACAGTCCGCCGCTTAGAAAGACGTAGATGACGGACCGGATCGGAAGGTGCTTATTTTCCTGGTTGTCTGTCGCGGCCTGGCAGCGCAGCACATCTGCAAGTGAGAGATTCGTCAGGCCAATGCTGCCGACACGCAGGAGCTGACGTCGATTGATGTGCGGATTCGGGAGGTGTTGCGGAGCCACGGCCTGGTCCAGAAAGAACGTAGATGGCGAACGTGGAATTAGCCACACCGGGTCCACCCTGTCTGGTGCATTGCCTGATGATTCTAACCTGCAGCACCCTGTCGCTCAATACGCTGCGAATAACACAGCGAATCACTGAGGTTTTCAGCCAGCGGCAACCGAACTTGGAGGTATCAATGCAGGGTTTGAAGCCAGGAAGTAAGGTCGGCCAGTTGTTCTGGTGTGAGGTTGCCAACGATACCTTTCGGCATCATCGAAATCTCCTGTTTGACGCGTTCCTCGATATCGTCCTGCAGTAGCTCAAGGCTAAGTCCATCGTTTTGTCGGATCGTAACGATTTCAGCACTCTCCAGCACAACGAAGCCGTTGTGGACCTTTCCGCTCGACATCACAAACGTCCATGAATCGAATCCCTGAGCGATCTTTTTGCTGGGATCGACGATTGATTCCAGCAGTTCTTTTTTCTTGTAACGCTTACCGATGTCGACCAGATGCGGCCCCCTGGGTTGCTGCCCGTTGGCGATGGTGTGGCAGCTGACACAGGACTGATTGCGAAACAGGACTTTGCCCGCTTCGGCATTCCCCTGGGCGGTCATTGCTCGCGACAGAATGGCTTCATACGGCAGATTGGCGACCTGATTGGGATTATTCGGATCGACTTTGGGCATCTGAATCGCTGATTCCGATTGTTTCATGGATGCGATGTCGGCGGCACTGATGCCGTCGAGCTGAACGACGTGGCGTTTCAACTGTGCTTTGATGTGAGCGGCCAGTGCTGTGTCGACGTCGGCCAAAGCGACTTTGACGGCTGCAGCAATACGATCGGATTCGCTCCATTCCTGACGCTCATAATACGGCCCGGTCGTGTCCGGCCGAGTGCCCCACCAGCCGCGCCCTTCGTCCGTGAATTCTCTTTCACGATGATACAGGCGAATCAGCGTGGTCCAGATTTCGCGACGGAGTGACGTGTCGCGAGTCACGCTGAGGATCTGGAACAGGCCGTCAATCGTGCGTTCGCTGTGCATGGATTTCAGAGCCCACAGTGCTCCGTCTCGGTTGGGGCTGTTCAGCGCCGCGATACATTCGTCGACGGCCTGCATTTCGACGAGTGCTTTCACCGCTACGTGTGGAATCACCCGTTCCGGGTGTGGCAGACGCCAGTCGTCACCATCGGTGCCCGGACTGACCGACACAGGAATGGTGAGAGGCAGGATCGCGTTCGCCACAGACATCCTGAATTCAGAGACTGACTGATTTCCAACAGCGTCGCTGACAATGACGTTTATGTCCAGAGCGTGAGACATAATTCGCCCCAGGCCGATCAGTGCGGCTGCCTGAACGCGCGGATTCGGATTCTGTAAGCCATCCAGAAATGGTCCCGGCGCTACGCCATCCAGTTCCGACTCTCGATCAGCGATGGCTCGCAGACAGTGTTCGGTAAGTGACGCGTCTTTCGCGAGCTGCAGCAATCTGTAATTGGCACGCGCACCGAGGGCCTGTTTCAATGTAAAGGCAGCTGCTACGCGACCGTAGAGTGGTATGTTGGGATCAGAAGCAGTCGTGAAGAGTTCTTCGTACAGGGGGGCAGGATCACTATCCTGCGTCCTGCTTCGTTTGTTCTGGTTGCTGCGTCTCAGGATTTCATGCTGAACATGAAGTCGCATCGCAGCGGACGAGTGCTGCAGCAAGTCAACCAGTGGAGCGACTTCCAGTTGCCCTACATCCGGTACAGGCTTTGCCAGGAAATCAGCGGGTGTGATCTGAGCGACAAAGCCCACGTCCGGACCGTCGTAGGCAAACTTGCCGTTTTTCCAGCTGCTGACGTACATTCGTCCGCTGGCATCGACGTCGATATCGGTGGGGCGGGGCAGTTTCAGAAACGTGTCCTGCTGTGGATTGAAGGTTACGCCGTTGACGGGTAGTTGGTGGCTATAGACATGGCTGGTGCCCCAGTCGCATGTCAGCAACAGATTGCGATATTCCGCCGGCCAGCGTTCATCGTGAAAATACATTGACCCGCAGCCCGAGCCTCCCCCGTAGTCAGCCAGCGGCGGCATGATTTCTTCCGTAAAGTTCTTGTATAGCGACGGATAGCCATAGTTGGCAGATTGCAGAATGTGTGACACTCGAATGTCCCAGCCGCCGCCATCGTTTGTGTTGTCTCGCGTGAAGATATTCATGTAGGGATCAATCGCCACATCCAGAATATTGCGCTGGCCCCATGAATAGATTTCCATTTCGGTGCCGTCAGGACGAATGCGAACGATGCCACCACCCCGTTTGCTGAGAGTGGTGCCATCGTTCGCAATCGCTCTTGTAAATCCGAAATCACCGACCGCGATGTAGATCCAGCCGTCGACGCCCATCCTGATGCCGTTCGTCGTGTGGTCGGCTCCACGTTTGCTGACTTCGGCTGTACTGATGCCTTCGATCAGCACTTCGCTTTCATCGGATTCCCCGTCACGATTGGTATCGCGGAAGACGCTCAGGTACGGAGGATGCAGTACCCACAGCGAACCGTCGTCGTAGATCAGGCCACGAGGATGATCCATCTTTGCAAACTCATTGATCTGATCGGCCGTCCCGTCACCATCGGTATCGATGCAACGCAGCACTTTGCCTCGACCGATTTCCTTGCCCAGCGAACCCTGTTCGTCGACGCCCACAAAGACTTCGCCTGTAGCCGCTGCCGTCAAACAGACAGGGTAGTTGACATCAGGCGGCTGACCGAACATTGTCACGTTAAAGTTTGGTGGAGTTTGCACATCGCCGATCGACGCGGATGAACCAGCGGGGGCGACGATTTCCGGTAGGTCAGGCAATTCTCCGGCCGACGCCTCCAGTTCCCAGATGGAACCCCACAATCCTTTGCTGGCGCCCAGAAATGTTGTGCGGATAAATCGTGTGTCCGGAGCGTCTATCACGTGAGCCCGAATGGCGCCGGGTTGTTCGTTTGTTGAATCATCAACGACTTGTTTCCAGTTTTCATTATCCGCCGATGTTTCGACGATGTACTTGTAGGAGATGCCTGTCGGTTTTTCCCAGTGCAGTCGAATGGCGCGGACGTGTTGTGGTTCTTCCAGATCAACCGTGACCCATTCGTTAATCTGCGAACCGGACGGACAGTATCGAGTATTCAGCAGCCCGTCGGTCAGGTGTTTGCGGAAGTTGCCGGACTGTTCACTTTTGGACGTGACTGGTTTTCCATACGCCAGGTTTCCGTCGCCGCAGCAGTTTTGGGGCAGCACATTATTGGCTGCGTTCTTCTGAACGGGGACGGTGATCAAAGCTTTGATTTCTTCGTCGATTTTTTCCGTTGACGGCGTGAAGTCTTTTTCCGGGTCGCGACCAACCGCCCACAATACAGCCTTTGCCATCATGTCCAGGTACTTGGGTTCGGCCATCGTTTCGTTGTAATGACCCATCGTGCAGCCGAACACTTTGGTGCCCTGATAATCGTTGGTCCAGACGCAGACCTGAGGCATTCCATCAGCCTGCCGATTTGCCTGAGCCAGCGGCGTAGCGGTGTCGAAGAGTTTCATTGAGTGATACAGCTCTCCTTTGGGAGCGACAAACATTGGGCCGAACCCCTGCATGATCGGATGATCCGGCTTGACGTTTGCTGCCGTGTACGAATAGTGCGGCCCGTGTCCGGGCGACTGCAGTCCGACGAACTTGAACCAGCGATCGTCTTCGACGCGATAACAGTGCATCGCACAGTGAATCAGGATCGCCGGTGTTCCGTCCTTATGCGGTTGCAGGATGCGATCCACGAATTCCAGATCGGTGACGTGCGAAAAACACTCGTTGTGAATGACAATGTCAAATCCGTCCGCCCAGTCGGGGTCGTCGTACAGCGGGATCGGCGTGTCGGTTGTTGTGCCGCCCTGATGGACGACCGTCCAGCGGACGTTCGCTCGAGCACTGATGCCGCGTGGCAGAATCAGTTTCTGCCGGTCGTAGTCGTGACAGCAACCGCCAGTGACCAGCAGGGCCTGAATCGGACGGTCCTTGTTTTCGTCAGCATTTGCAGACAGCAATAAAACACACCACAACATGCCGGCAACCACCGGTGTAAACACTCTGCGCATGGGAAGACTTTCTAACTCGGTTGGAAATTGAGGCAGGATAGAAAGAGTATCGGGAAAACATGGCAATTCAAGAAGTGATCGTTCGGGCGACAGCACGCTGCGTCCGTCCCTCCTGCAGGAGAGAAGCACTGCGTAATGGGATTCCGCCACCGCGTTCACATTGTGAAGCGTTGAATGTCGCTGACCGACGCTGTGCCGCATCGGAATTGATTTCATGCTGGAAATCGCCGCCGGAATTTCATAAGAACATACCATGTCGGACAATATAAACCAACTACTTAAAGAGTGCTTCGGATTCGCGGAATTCCGTGAGGGCCAGCAGCCGGTTATTGAGAATCTGCTGGCAGGCCGTTCGGCGGCTGCCGTATTTCCCACAGGAGGAGGAAAGTCGTTGTGTTATCAGCTGCCGGCGCTGGCGTTTGCTGGACTCACACTTGTGGTATCGCCACTGATCGCGCTGATGAAGGATCAGATTGATGCCCTTGCCGCGCGCGGGATTGCCGCCAGACGACTCGATTCGACGTTGTCTGTCGACGACTATCGGCGAGTAATGGACGACGTGCGCGCGGGAAGGTTGAAGTTACTGTACGTCGCCCCGGAACGATTTAACAACGAGAGATTTCGCGAGCAGATGAAGCGAATTCGTATCTCGCTGTTTGCTGTTGATGAAGCACACTGCATTTCTGAGTGGGGGCACAATTTTCGACCGGACTATCTTAAGCTGGGAGCGTTTGCGCGGCAGTTCAGGGCCGAACGAATTCTTGCCCTGACGGCCACGGCGACTCCACCCGTGCTGCAGGATATGTGCCGTGTCTTTGAAATCGACAAAGCCTGTGCAACGTGCACGGGCTTTTATCGCAGCAATCTGACACTGTTGCTGACGCCTGTGACTGCCAGTGACCGTGACCATGAGTTAATCAGTCGGCTGCACGAACGTCCAGTCGGCCCCACGATCGTGTATGTCACGCTGCAGAAAACCGCGATGGCGGTCGCAGATAAACTGAACGCCGAAGGGTTTTCGTCAAAGGCGTATCACGCTGGACTGAAGCCGGATGTCAGAGAAACAGTTCAGGACTGGTTTCTGGAATCTGATTGCGGCGTCGTTGTGGCGACGATCGCGTTTGGCATGGGAGTTGACAAACCGAACATTCGTTATGTCTACCATTACAACCTTCCGAAGAGTCTCGAGAACTATTCGCAGGAAATCGGACGTGCTGGTCGAGACGCAGAACCAGCGACATGTGAAGTTCTGTCGTGTTCCGATGACCTGACCGTGCTGGAGAACTTTGTTCTGGGGGATACGCCAACTCGGGATTCGGCGGACCGTTTTGTTAAGGAAATATTTTCCCAGGACGCAGATTTCGATGTCAGTTACTTCGACCTGGCGCGGAAATCCGATATCCGAATTCTGGTCATTCGGACATTGATGACTTACCTCGAACTGGAAGGCTACCTGGAGGGAGGGACTCCGTTTTACTCCGGATATCAGTTCAAGCCGTTGATGTCTTCGGCAGAGATTCTCGAAAAGTTCGACGGGGAATACCGCGACTTTCTGCGTCGCATGCTGGCTCAGTCCAGGAAAAAGAAAACATGGGTTTATATCGACGTGGATGCTGCCGCTGGCAAGCTGCAGCAGCCACGTAATCGGTTGGTGGCGGCACTGGACGATCTTGGTAATCAGCAAATGCTGGACTTGAAAGTCACGGGTGTTCGCAATCGCTATCGTCGGCTGCGACAGCCGGAAAGCTACGATGCTCTGGTGGATCATCTATACGATCAGGGTCTTCAACGGGAACGCCGCGAACTCGAACGACTTGAGCAGGTGATTCGTCTGGTGGATTTGCGGGAGTGTCAGGTTGCACACCTGTGTCACCATTTTGGAAAACCGCTGGGTCATGACTGCGGACACTGTTCGTCGTGCCTGAATCCGCCGATGCCGGGACTCGGTAAGCGGGCGAGTACATCAGTGACAAACGACGTCGCGGAGCGAATTCGAAAAGCTCAGGCCGAACTCGAATATCAGTTGCCTGATCGCGTGCAGCTGGTTCGGTTTCTGTGTGGTCTGTCGTCGCCCGCAATTTCAAAAGCGCGGCTGCAGAGCGATCCACGGTTCGGCAGTCTGGAAGAGCTGCCGTTTCAGGCGGTTCTTGATGCGATTCCGTAGCCGGTCGTCGTTGCTGTGGAAACGTCAGCGAAGAATCTCGCATCCCAGCAGTCGCCGCAACAGTCCGATTTGTCCGACGTGCAGCATTTCGTGTTTCGCGCTGAAGCGCAGTGATCCGCCCTTCGTGGTAAACATTGGGTGCGGGGGACCTGCTGATTCTGTGAGAATGCTCTCGTCCAGTGCGGCGACCTCCCGTTCGACGGCGGCATGTACACCGTCGAAGGCTCCACGAATTTCGGCAGGTGTGGGGTAGTCGTGCTCACTGGGTGACGGCCGCGAACCCTTGCCGAAGAGTTTTCCGTATTCTTCGACGGGAATTACCTGGTCGTCTGCGGACTGAAAGCCTCGTACGCGTTTCAGACACAGTCCGTATTGTGCGATGGCCATGTGCCCGACCTGCCATGCCACGTGGTTGATTCCTTCGGCAGGTTGCCTGAACCACATCGTTTCGTCGACGTGGCTGAGCATGTCATTGGCATAGGCGCGCGCCTGTTGCAGGTCTTCAAGGATGATCGGGATCAATGTCATCGGCGGTTTCGTTCCGGTGGTGATGGGCTGCAGAGGCGTTTGCCCCGTGAAGATTAAGTTGCTATCGCTTGTGCTACATTACAAACGCTCGGACGGTGAACCACAAGCTCAGACAGACCAGACCTGCCAGGCCGCCTGGACTGTAGACCTGTCCGGGAATCCGTGGCAGCAGTCTGCCAACACAAACACCTGCCATTGAGACGATGATCATCTCCATGACACGCCGGCCGACCGGCGCCAGAGCGCTCGATCTTCCAGCGTGGTGTGCTGCCGTCGGAATGCGGGGCTTGATAGGGGTTGCTGTCGTCGTTCATGACAGGTTTCACCGCTGACCGTCGGACGCGGTTTTGATGTTGATTCCCGGGTTTGCCAGGATTGTCTAAAAACAGCGACACCGAATTTGTCTTTCGGTGGTTTAATCCAAACGCAGACCGGACTGCAGAATCACGAATGACGTTTCTTCACTTCCACGGGACAGAAATATGAACAAGCTTGCAACAGGGCTGCTGGCCGTTGCCGCAGTGGTAATGACGATGGATTGGGCGGTCGCTCAGGAGGAAGGCGACAAGCCGCGCGAAGGTGCTCAGGAAAGAGATCAACCTCGCGAAGCAGCTCGCCAGCGAGATGGCGAAGGCCGAGGAGACCGCGACCCGCGGGGCAGAGGACGTGAGGGAGATCGGGGCCGTGGCGATGAACGTGGTCGGCCGAATGCAGGACCACCTCGTGGTGGCGACGGTCGACGTCCAGCTGTTGGCGGGTCCATCGTGGCGACCCTGGACCGGAACGGTAATGGAACGCTGGACTCCGACGAAATTGACCAGGCCATCGTGGTGCTGCGTCGGATGGATCGCAACAAAGACGGTCGTCTTACGCCTGACGAACTGGGCATGATGGGGCGTCCCGGCGGTGACCGCACACCCCGTGACGGTGACCGACCGCCAGGTGGACGTCCACCACGTGAGGGTGACCGTCCCCCAGGTGAACGTGGTGATCGAGAGGGATTCGGTCCGGAACAGATGATGGCCCGTTTCAATGAATCGGACGCCAACAAGGACGGTAAGTTGTCGAAAGAAGAGGCCCCGGATCGCATGAAAGCAGGTTTCGACCGACTGGATGGCAACAAGGATGGATTTGTCGACAAGGAGGAGTTCCGCAGCATGCTTGAGCGTTTCCGCGGCAGTCAGGGCCGTGGCAGTCAGGGCCGTGGTGGTCGACCGGGCGGCGATCGTCCGGAAAGTGGTCGTGCTGGAGGGGATCGTCCGACTCGCGAAGGTGACCGTCCTCCGCGTGATGGGGACGGTGGCGAACGTCGCCGACCGGACGCCGAATAGTTGCTCCGAATTCGGCTGTAATGCTCAGAAAACCAAAAGCCGCGCTGGCAACCAGCGCGGCTTTTTCTTCGCGCGCCCGCGACAGCGAATGTGGAACATCGCGGCTTAACGTGACGGCACGGGGTGTTTTTCAAGGGAAAGTCTGAGGAATCTGAGAGCCCGTCGGATTTTTGTCCGGGCCGGAAAGGGCTACGATACGTAAGCGTTTTAGAGTCTTTTGTGAATACAGCCATCCGTTCGGCGGAATGTTTGTGGCGACCACGACTCGTAGCCGATCTGTTGTGGTCAAATGAATCTGGAAGCTGAATCATGTTACAGCGTTTTGCAACTATGCTGGTTCTATGCGCCGCCGTTCTGGGGTTTTCCGGCTGTAACAATGGCAAACCCAATGGTGGAACCGAGACATCCTCGGGGACAGAACCGATAGGTCCGGCCCCGGTGGCCCTGACAAAGGGGCAGTATGCCAGAGCAATCGCGCTCAGATCTCTGGGTGTCGGACACTTGGAAAACAAGGAGTGGCCGGACGCCGAAAAGGCGTTTGTTGAACTTGCTGAGCTGCTGCCGCAGAACCGCCTTGCCCGTCGAAATCTGGCGGTGTCGCGTGTGCTGTCGTTGATCGACAGAGAATCACCGTTCAAACGATCCGGTACGCCCGCAGAAGTGCAGGCCTATCGCGATGCGGTTGATAAATCCGGACAAGCTGTTACTGCATTTCGCAAGGTTTCGACGGACGGATACGATGCTGCTTTGGCAGATATGCTCATGGGCAAGCTTCTGGTCCACGACGATTCACCGGAATCGCCCAGTATTCGTCAGGGGATTAAACTGTTGCGCGACGCGGCGGATGCTCTGCCGCAGGCGGCCGACTTCCGTTTTGCTCTGGCCATGGCGATGGACGGCCATCGCAATTACGCAGAATCGCCGGAATTGCTGATTGCCCTGCGAAAGTCATTTGCGCTCGCGCCGCAAAATTTGTTCGCTCTGCAAAAATTAATGCAGCGACAGGCGCTCAGTCTGAATTCAAAGGACGAAAAAACCAGGTCCCTGGCACTGCAGATTACTAACACGATGAAATCTGCCCAAACACTGCTGGCCCCGCTTAATGAGTCCATCAAAAAGCAGCGACGGATGGACCTGGTGGAAACGATCTCGAAGGCTCTGGACGGATTTGACGGCAGCAATGCCGCCACACTGATGGGGCCCGCCATGATGACCGGCAACCTGTTGCTGCCGGAGCTGGCCACACAGATCGACCAGCGGCGGCTGAACAGGAATCTGCTGGAATACCTGCTGCTGCAATTTGATGCAGAGTTTCTTTCCGCCGCTACGGAAGCGGGCGCCATTCCCGCTCCGGAACCGACCGTCGTAAAAGCCTTTCTGCCGACGGAGGGTCTGCCAGTAATCACCGGTGTCACGCAGGTCGAAATGCTGGACATGAATCTGGACGGCTTTGACGATCTGATTGTGGCACGTGAAGGCCGGATTGAAATCTATTCTCGTGGAACGGATCTGGCTGCGGAATGGACGCTGCTGATGACATCGCCCGAGCAGCAGATCAGTGTCAGAGAATTTCTGCTTGTGGATATCGACCGCGACTTTGATAAAGCTATCAGCGATATAAAGAATCCGTCGCTGCTGCGAGATGCGGACGGGGACCAGAAGATTGTTTCGGACCCGGCGGGACAGAATCGCTGGTACGACACGGACCTGGATGTTGTTGCCTGGAGCGACAATGGTGTTGTCGTCTTTCGCAACGAAATGAGTGAAGACGGAGGACGTTCTCTGAACGTTCTGCCGCAGGGAGAAGGAGAAGCTGTTCAGAAGATCAATGACATTGTCGCCGCAGACCTGGAAGCGGACGGTGACCTGGATTTGATCTTCGCGACCGATGCCGGAATGACCTTGTGGAAGAACATCGACGGCACTGTATTTGAAAACATGAATGACGCGGCGTCGTTGCCTGAGTACGGGTTGCAGTCGTTAGCTGTAGTTGACTGGAACAGCGATGTTGCGATCGATGTTGCGGGCGTCTCAACGCACGGAGACGTCGGCTATCTGCAGAATATTCTCCACGGTCGGTTCCGCTGGATCCCCAATATGCTGTTTGACGAAAAGGAAACGCCGGCAAATGGAAAGTGGCTGCTTGTCTTAACAGGGCCGAAAAGCGGAAGCGATGCGTCAGGTGGCGCAATCAGTCCACAATCAATCAGCGTTGCGGCGAAGTTTCCTGGCAGCCCCGAGATATTCGATATCAGGCAACCTGGAAGAAAGACGGTATTGGCTGATTTCGATAACGACGGTGCGCTTGATGCAGCGTGCTGCAGTAACGAGGGATTGTCAGTGAGCAGCGGAGGTGTGTCTATATGGGAGATGGCAGGGACGGGCACCGAAAACGGTGTGGCGACTTGTTGCGCTGCGGACATCGACGACGACGGTGATCTGGACATCGTTTATGTTTCTGCCCAGGATGGCACCCTGGGATTACTCACGAACGACGGCGGCAATAAGAACAACTGGATTGACGTCGTTGCGCGAGCCGTTCCCGACGATCCTCAGTTTCCGTCCAATCGAGTGAACATGCATGGAATTGGATCCGTGATCGAAGTGCGAGCCGGCAGCCTGTATCACGCAGAAGTCATCGACAAGCCACGGCTTCATCTGGGATTGGGCAAAGCCCAATCGGCGGACGCCATTCGCATCATCTGGACCGACGGCATTCCCCAGAACATCACCGTCCCCAGCCTGCTGCGGACGCGGATCGGCGTTTTAGCGCCTCAGATTCTGAAAGGTTCCTGCCCCTACATCTACACATGGACGGGGGATCGCTTCGAATTCTTCAGCGACTGCCTGTGGGCCGCGCCGCTCGGTCTGGTACAGGCCAGCGGAGAAATTGCTCCGACTCGTGAGTGGGAGAATCTATTAATTCGTGGCGAGTCGCTTGTCGAAAAGGACGGACGATACGTCCTGCAGCTTACCGAAGAACTGTGGGAGACGGCGTACTTTGATCAGGTGCAACTTACTGCGATCGATCACCCGGCGGATGTGGATATTTTCACCAACGAAAAAGTCGGTTCGCCGGACATGGCGGCTCACAGAGTTCACACCGTCAAACAGCCACACAGCCCGGTGTCGGTAATCGATGGTCGGGGCAAAGATCTGCTGTCAGGTTTGTCAGCTGCCGACGGCGACTATGTGCAGGCCTTCGAAGGCCGCATCATGCAGGGGCTGACCGATGAATGGACGATGGAGTTTGATCTGGGCGACCTGCCCGATGAAGAGATCGCGTCTCGCAACGTCCGCTTGTTTCTTATTGGCTGGGTATTTCCGACCGATACGTCTCTGAACCTTGGCATCGCACAGAACCCCGACATGGACGGCCCGACCGGTCCGTCCATCGAAGTGCCTGACGGCGATGGTGGCTGGGAAGTCGTTCGTCCGTTCGTTGGGTTCCCCAGTGGCAAGACCAAAGCTATGGTCGTTGACATTTCTGACATCTTCACTGGCAGCGACTCTCGTTTCCGAATTCGTTCCAGCATGGAGCTGTATTGGGACCGTGCATTTTTTACTGTTGACGAAGAGAATGCGGATACGGTCACTCAGCGATGCCCACTGCTGACTACCGATCTGCATTTTCGAGGTTTCAGCCGCCGCACTTACGACGACAACGCCTTGTTTCGCAACGGCCGGGCACCGGAAGGGTACGACTACGCTGCGGTAACCACGGCTCCTCGCTGGCCTACTCTATTCGGCAGGTTTACTCGCTATGGAGAAGTGACGCCGCTGCTGATTGAGCATGACGATCGGATGGTTGTTATGGGGCCCGGTGACGAGCTGACCATAGAATTTGCAGCTCCGACAGAACCCCAGCGGGACGGTTGGAAGCGGGATTTCGTATTGACGAATATCGGCTACGACAAAGATGCCGATCTGAACACAATTTACGGGCAATCGTCAGAACCATTCCCATTCCGGGCAATGAGTCGGTATCCTTTTTCAGCAGATGATCAGGTTCCGGATTCAGCCGAGCACCGACAGTATGTCGATGACTGGCAGACTCGTGAGTATTCACCGCACGAATTTCGGGATGTGTTGCAAGATCTGTAGCTTTTCTGGCCCACAATTATTTCTCATTTCAATTCATCGAGTTATCTGCCGTGAAAAACTTTGCTTCGATCGCTGTCATAGTTGCCGCTTCTGCCGCGTTTGGACAGGACGCGCCTACAGAATTTGATTATCCGCTCGCCGTCACGGCAACGGCAGACGGCGTCGTCTATGTCGCTGATCGAAACATGCCGGGCATCTGGAAAATTGAAGGGGGTGAAAAGAGCGTCTATTTTCGGGGTTCCAAAAAATTTCGCACTCCTTTAAACGCTGTCAGGTGCCTGGCGATCGATCACGAAGGCAAACTTCTCGCCGGTGACTCGTCCACTCGCGAAGTTTATCGGTTTGACGACGACGGTACGCCTCAACCCCTGACCGACGGTTGGATTGGTATTCCGATGGCAATGGCGGTGGCTCCGGATGGAACGATCTACACTGCTGATCTGGAACTTCATCGTATCTGGAAAATGCCGAAGGAAGGACTGAAGGAACCGGAGGAATTTGCGGTCATCAATTCGCCCCGCGGGCTGACTCTGGACTCTGATGGCAACCTGTGGGTCCTGTCGACATCCAGCAAGGACGGGCAGATTCAGAAAGTCACGCCCGACGGAAAGATTGAACCGTTTGTGAAAGGTCACCCGTTTAATCTGCCGCACAACATCGTGCGAACGGATGACGGCACGTTCTTTGTCACGGACAACTACGAGCACTGTGTCTGGAAGGTGACGGCAGACGGTGAAAAGGAAAAGTGGGTTGTTGGCGAACCGCTGGACCGCCCCGTCGGACTGTGCCGCAGCGGCCAGAAGCTGCTGATTGCCGATCCACACATTCGCACGATCTTCTCACTGGCGCCGGACAAAAAGCTGACTGTGCTGGTCAGTTCTCCAGTCGCCGAGATCAAGGTTCAGTAGTGGCCCGTCGCTGTGCTCACCGTTTCGCGACCTCTTCCGCACTGCGCAAAGCCCGCAGTACGTTGCCGCCCAGAATCTTGTGAATGTCTGTTTTCGCATAGCCCCGATTGAGCAGTTCCTGAGTGATCAGCGGGTACATTGAAACGTCTTCCAGTTGTTCAGGCAGCCGGGAGACTCCGTCGAAGTCAGACCCGATACCGACGTGACTGACACCGGCAACGGTCGCGATGTGGTGGATGTGGTCAACGACGTCATGGATTGTACCAGGCAAATTTTCGTTTTTATTGCGCTGTGCCGTCGGGATGACGTACTTCGAGAAGAAGTTCACCATGACGACACCGCCGTTCTTTGGCATTCGCTGCAGTACGTCGTCCGGCACGTTACGAGGATGATCGTTAATCGCCAGCGCTGATGAATGAGAAAAGATGACCGGCGCTGCGGAAACGTCGATCGCCTGATGCATCACTTCCGGAGAAACGTGGGACAGATCCACCAGCATGCCCAGTCGATTCATCTCCCGAACGACTTCCTTCCCGAAGTCGGTCAGGCCGCCGTGTTTCGCATCGTCCGTTGCAGAATCCGCCCATGGCAGGGTCTTTGAATGAGTCAGGGTCATATACCGACATCCGCGATCGTACAGGCGCTGCAGATTACCCAGTGAACCTTCGATCGAGTGGCCGCCTTCGACCCCCATCATCGACGCGATCTTCCCCGATTTGACGATCCGTTCGATTTCCGCGGCCGACGCTGCGAATTCGAAGGTCTGCGGGTATCGTTCGATCATCTGATCGACGATGTCAATCTGCTGCATCGTTTGCAACAGAGCATCGCCAGTCAGTATCGTGTCAGCTGATACGTACACCGACCAGAACTGGGCTTTAACGCCGCCGCGCTTTAATCGCGGGATATCCGTGTGCTGATGCGGTTGATTCTTTGCGATGTCGATCTGATCGAACGATGAATTACCACTCTTGCGCAGTTCCCACGGCAGATCGTTGTGACCATCGAACAGCATTCCGGAAAAATGCACAGCCCGGCCTTCATCTGTCAGTACGACGACAGGGCGGGCTGCGTCCTGAGCATACGACGGAGTCCGCGCCAGGACAGTGACCGCCGCGAACAAAATCATGCGAATCATGTCGACCTTCTGCTTTCCGAATTTCAAAGAATTATTTCTGAGGACCGCCCGGCCAGCGGAAGCCCACGGCATCGGCGACAGGTTGCTTGAGGTCCGCAGCACTCGGCAGTGAGATATGGACCATTTTCTTCTTGGGATCCAGGTTTTCATTGAGCTGAGCTTCGGTGACGAAGAGGGATTCTACGCCACCTTCCGGGACTTCCATCCCGGCTGTCCAGATCATCGCATTCAGAGCGATGCGACGAAAGTCATTGATTGCCCAGTTGCGGTGCCAGTGCCCGCCCGTGAACCCAACGCCTCGACCGCCGTCCGATCGTTCCACCGCCCACATCAAAGTCTGTCGTGTACCAAGTTTCTTTTCACCCGCTGGAGTCCAGTGGATGTAACGGTTGATCCGGTCTCGCGTGGGGGTTGATGTGAGAATGTCCAGTGCAGTTTTCGGTTTTGCCCAACGCATGTTGTAGTACCACTCGTCATTCGCGGGAAACATCGGAATGCCGTGGGCAATTGGGTGATCGGAATGAGGTGCCAGCGGAGCCGTCCAGTGAGGATTGCACGAGAAGCCGCCTTCGTAGTGACCGCCAATCCACTTCTTGAAGAACTCACCACGCGGTCCGGCCGGCACTTCGACACCGTAGTGCATGCACATCACGCCCATGCCTTTGTCGACCATCGCATCCAGCGTTTCCTCGTGACCTTTGGTGGGGTGCCTGTCGTTTCCATCAGAGTAAATTACGACGGCTTTGGCTCCTTCGAAAACGGATTCGTCCGTGGGCCAGCCGTCGTGAACGACGTTCACATGAACGGCAAGTTTGCTGTGTTCATTCAATGCACGGGCCAGCAGAATGCTGCCAGCGTTGAATTCATGCTGCCCGGAAGGATGACTCACCTGCCCGGCAATCAGCACGATACGGGCCTTTGGCTCGGTCGCGTTCGCCGAGATTGAGACGCCAGTAACAAGAGTGCATACAAGGGCCAGTGAGATTATGCGGTTCACAGGATTCTCCTGTTGTCTTGATTGGAGTCATTATACGTTCATGGGACGATGACTCTTACTTTATCACTGTGTGGTTCCCGCCGCGAGTATCGGCGGAATCTGGACAATCCGGCACACCGGTCAACCGGACCGCCAGATTAATACGTTTCACCGGCAGGCACCCGCCAGAAAACACACAATACGTGCATTCTGCAGTTCTCTTCATTGGGATGATCCTGACCAGCTGGTAACTTCACTCCGTTTGGTCGCCAGCGCAGGGTGGTCGAGTTTTATACGAGGTGATGACGGATTTGCCTCTGACGAGGTGTTCCCTCTGATTCATACTGTTCTGACGACCGCTGATGAAGTGAACGGATCGTCCTGTTCATTTGCAGAATCACCCCTGAGTCCCGTGACCGCAGTCACAACCATGGCACCGTGAAACGGCGGCTTCGTTGTGCGGCAGCATTGCCCGAATGAACTTCATCGCTCGAATTATTGCAGACCGCCCGCTGATCGGCTGGTGCTTCGTCGCGCTTCTTTCGCTTCCTCCTGTGCTGGGATTCATGGGCTGTCGCATTGCGAAATCTGTTCCCGCGACATGGGTGACAGACGAAGCTGCCGAGGCGCTGACAGCGGTGGAAGAAACGTTCACCTTGAATGCGCCGCTTGTACTTGTACTTGAGAACGAGGATTTTTTTCGGTCCGAACAACTCGTGGCTGTGCGCACCGCCGCTGCTGCGATCCGCGAAATGCCGCATGTACGCAGACTGGTCTGGTTTGGCGACATTCCGGAAGTCTCACTGCGTGGACGTGTCACCCCGATTCTTCCCGATGCGGACGGCACTGACGAAGACTTTGTGGTTGCTCGCTCGCGGGTGCTCGAGCATCCGCTGGCATCCGGAAGCCTGATCTCTGCAGATGGCACCACGATGATGATGCTGATCGACGTGCAGCAACGGGGGGACGTTCCCCCGATTCGAAGTTGCGCTGCGGAATTCCTGGAGTCCGCAGATATTCGTGTTCGTGCCACCGGTCCGCTGGCTTTGCATGGAGCGCATGACCGGGCCTTGGCGGAAGACCATTACCGCATTCAGCTGATGGCGTATACGGTCGTGGGGCTACTGGCCGTGCTGATGTTTCGGCGGCCCGCTGCGATTATTATTGCCGGAAGTGGGCCTTCCGTCGCCGTCGTATGGACGATGGGCTGGCTGCAGCTGATCGGTCAGGCTGAGAACGAACTGGCAAAGATTATTCTACCCGTGCTGATCACAATGGTCGGCTTTGCCGACGGAATGCACCTTGTCGTCAGAATTCGCCAGCTGCGGGCCAGCGGTGAAACTCAGCGAGATGCAGTTTATCGCGCTGTACAGACGGTCGGACCCGCGTGTCTGCTGACTTCGATTACGACGGCCATTGGTTTTGGGTCGCTCATGTGGTCCAGTGCGGAAATGATCTCCGGATTTGGTCGTGTTGCTGTCATCGGCGTTGTTGTGACGTTTTTCTCTGTTGTTCTGTTGACACCGCTGCTCGCGAACTCGTGGCTGTCAGACAGGATGCACATCGCTTCAGCCAAAGACCCCGTCACGCTTCTGATGAATCGGTGCACAGGACTGATTGAGTGTTCGTCGCGGCATGCGCTGCCCGTCGCTGTTTGTGGAATCATGATCACGATTCTGTGTGTGCGTGTGGCGGTGGGGCTGATTCCTGATGACAAACTCACCGACCGAGTTCCCCGGAATTCAGAAGCATGGCAGACGATGCGTGACTGCGACGAAGCTCTGAACGGCATTAGGTCGTTGCGAGTCGTGGTGTCGTGGGACGAATCGAAGGGTCGCACCGATATCTGGTCTGTGATTGAACAATGCGAGCACGTGCTGTCTGGTGGAGAATTGGCCGGAAAACCACGATCCATTCGCACCTGCCTGTCTGTTTTTCGAGGCCCGGACAAACAGCACCGATCGATTCTGGCAAGTCAGCTGCCTGACGAGCTGCGGAATCAGTTTTATCGGCCGGACAAACAGCAGGCTCAGATTGTCACCGGGCTGCGGGACCGGGGAATCTCCGCTCATGAACCCATGTTTGCGAGAATTGAGACTCAGCTGAAACGAGTCGAAGACGCAAATCCCGGATTCCAACTCGCAATGGTTAGTGACGTCATCATCGAGGGACGTGTTGTGCGACAGGTTGTGGAAGAGCTTGTCCACAGCCTGCTGACGGCGTCGGTGATCATTTTCGTCGTTCTTGCAATCGCATTTCGCTCGCTTCGATTTGGTCTGATTTCGATCCTGCCCAACGTCATGCCGCTAGCCGCTGCCGGTACTCTGCGGTTCATAATCAGCGATTCCCTGGGCATTGCGAGCGCGTGTTCGTTCGCGATCTGTCTGGGCATCGCTGTGGACGATACGATCCATTTTCTCACGCATTATCGAGACGAACGACGACTTGGTCGCACTCCAGCAGAGGCGAATCGAAACACGTTTTTGACCGTTGGCAGTGCGCTGGTCATGACCACGGTTGTCTGCACTTTGGGATTGGGTACCGTGTTGACAAGTCAGATGCCCACGCACGTGAATTTCGCGGCGATGGGATGTACGACGCTTGCCGCCGCACTTGTGGCTGACCTGGTATTTCTGCCGGCATTGTTGTGCCTGTTTCCGGAGAGGTCGCCCCGTGTTTCGTCCCTGGAAGTACCGGATATGGAATCCCGTGTGGTCTGATCAGGAGGAGTCGGCTGGAGAATTCATATGATCTGCTGCCACAGACCAGTGTTTTGACTGAATAGCGGAATCAACGTGCGTATTTGAAATACTGACTGCGTAGTAGAATCTAGTATCCTGCTGTTTCCTGCCGCAACAAGCCATGTCGAGGTCGCCGGGGTGGCCTCCATTTTTAACGCATCCTGCTCGCTGAGATCTTCACATGAAGTCGATATCGATCTCAGTTCTTTTTGCCGTCGCCGCATTCTTGCTGGCAGCGTCCCGGATCAACCACGGACTTGTTGATTCGTCGTTGCCGGCAGGGCCAGGGCTGACTCTGGATGAATCATTTAATATCGGCCAGGGAATTTATGTTTTTGAAGCGTTCCTGCACCACGGCCCATTGCTGTTTACGACTTCAGCGGCCGCAGAAGTTTTTGGCGATCCGGCCTATCTGCCTGATTTTCCACCACTTGGTCGAGTGATACTGGGCGTGGCTCATCAAACGACATCCTGGGCAGTTCCCGGTGCCGAAAAGTCGACCTTCAACGTCCCGGCCGCCAGGCTCGGTTCCTGCTTTGCTCTGGCCGTAACGGTTCTGTTGCTGATGGAATTCACTCGTCGCCGATACGACATGGCCACCGCCATCGCTGCGGCCGTGTTTCTGTTGCTGATGCCCAGAGTCGTTGGCCACGCGCGACTGGCCACGCAGGAAATGGCAACGACCCTGGCATGGCTGGCAACGCTGGTGCCGCTGCTAGCATGGTGGACCGGAGATACTCCTCCCACGAACAGGCAAAGTCTGATCAGCGGATTTTTGTGGGGATTACTGTTGCTGACAAAGGTCCACGGCCTGCTTCTTCCACCGCTGGTGATTGGCTGGGTGTTCTGGGTTTTTCGATGGGCGGCATTTCGGCCACTTGCATTGTGGGGTGTGACCGGGATTGTCGTTTTTTACGCGGGGTGGCCATGGTTATGGCTGGATCCGCTCGATCATACGCGTCTGTATGTCAGCAGTACGGCGGACCGACCGACATTATACGTTTGGTATCTCGGACAACGTTTTGCTGACAAAGCGGTGCCGTGGCACTTTCCCTTCATCATGACGCTGGCGACGCTACCGGTTTCCGTCACGTTATTTGCGCTTTGGCGAGTTTGTTCGCGACAGTTCACGAAGGTCGAATGCCTTGCCGCAGCGTCCGTTCTATGGCCACTGGTCGTGTTTGCCGTGCCGGGAACTCCGGTGTATGACGGTGTGAGGCTGTACGTAGTGATCATGCCGCTGATTGCATTCATCGCCGCCCGAGGCTTTGTTGCCGCCTTGCGGCCGATTTGTGGTCGATTGCGTGAATTCAATGGTTCCGACTCGGTGGCGAAACCGAAGTGGAAAAAGAATGTGGCGCGATGCTGCTGCATTGTTGCGGTGATCACCACAGTGCGGCAGTTTTCCGTTCAGGGACCGTTTTGTCTTGAACAGTACTCTCTGATGGCACTGGGAACGCAGGGGGCTGTCGAAGTGCTGGGGTTGGAAGCCTGCTACTGGTCAGACGGTCTAAACGGTGATTTCTGGAAACAGGTACCGGAGAACTCGACAGTTTACGTGGCTCCGGTTTCCCATCAGTTTCAGCTGAGCGACATTCGCCGACTCGTGCCTGTCGTTGAAAAACGCAGGATTAAGCTGCTACCGTTTGAATACCAGCCGGATAAGCAACGCGGGCTGGTACTGCTGAATCATCGCCTGGCGGACCTGCGCCCGGATCTGCGAAGAGTTCCGCCGGGCGCGAAGCTAATCGCTGAGTCACGTTATTGCGGTGTCGTGCTGGCCCGACTCATTGACACCACAGATGGCACGTGGTCCGAACTTTCCGACTGGCCGAAGAAGTGAACGACGGAATGAACAACACACCGAAAATTGAAGCCGTCATCTTCGACTGTGATGGAACGCTGGTGGACAGTGAGACACTGTCTTTGGCTGTTCTCGTCGATTTCGTGGCTGAGTTTGGTCTTGAGATTCCTCACCAAGAGGCTCTGCAGGAGTTTGCAGGAAACGAACTGTCGGTCGTCTTTCGAACCATCGAAGAACGACTGGAATGCCCACTCCCTGAGGATTTCATGGAAAATTTTCGTGAACGACAGATCGCTGTGCTGCAGCAGGATCTTCAGGCGATCGACGGCGCGCACGACCTGCTGGCGTCGATTCGCCTGCCGTTCTGCGTGGCCTCAAACGCACCGATCAACAAGATCGCTGTATGTCTGCAGACAACCGGCCTGGACCGGCATTTTGCCGCCGACCGAATTTTCAGTGCTTATGAAATCGAAGTCTGGAAGCCGGAGCCGGATCTGTTTCTGAAAGCCGCGCATGAAATCGGTGTGGCACCGGAAAACTGTGCGGTGGTGGAAGACAGCAGTTTTGGTATCAATGCTGGATTGGCGGCGGGGATGCAGGTCTTTGCCTTCGATCCCCACCGATCCGGATCCACCAATGATTCCGGCGTTCGTTCCATCCAGCATCTGGATGAGTTGAAGCCGTTTTTTACGTCTTCGCAGCAGGCGTGAGAAGGTGATTACTTGTTTGGAGTAAGGAGCACAGACATCATGCGACCGCTCTCCATCCTGGGTGACTGTTCCACCGACGCAACGTCCACCAGGGACTTCACGATTTCTTCCAGCATTTCCCGACCGCGGTCATGGTGAGCGTTTTCGCGGCCACGGAACATGACGTTGATTTTCACCTTGTCCCGTCGGCCCAGAAACTCTCGCGCTTTGTTGACCTTCACGTCAATGTCGTGTTGTCCGGTCTTGGCACGCAAACGCAGTTGTTTTAACTGAGTCTTGTGTTGTTTGGGACCACTGGTCTTCTTTTGTCGCTCGTAGATGACCTTGCCGTAATTCATGATACGGCAAACAGGCGGTCGTGCCTCGGGGCTGACTTCGACAAGGTCCAGGCCTTGTCCCTGGGCCAATTCAAGAGCTGCTTCGGTTTCCATTTCTCCCAGCATTTCGCCGTCAGCACTTACGACACGAATAGGAGTAATACGGATGCGGTCATTCATGCGTGGTAAATCACGCTGTGGAGCCGCAGTAGGACGAGATCGCTTAATGGGTTTCTTCCTCAAACAAACAACAGAGTAACAGGCCGCATCACAGATCGGCCTCATCCAAGCGCAGAGTACTATCTCCGAATCCCCCGGGAAAGGGTACTTTCGGGTCGCCATAAGATGCAATCTTGCCCAAAAACCCAAAATTGGGGGGGGTGAATGGTGTTCAGGGCAGGCACTGCATTGGTTTCGACCCTGCAGCCAGGACGTGAATTGAGGCTAAGAAAACAGAAAACACTACGCAATTGTGAGACCAATGGACGCTTCTTAATGGTTGGACGGATCGGAACGTGCCATGCACCGGAATCTTCTCACGGATTCGCCCTATGTCGCCGTTAGGCTGGCTCAACGCCAATTTGTGCCGTGTAATGTCGTGAGCGGCAGCTTGTTCGGGCGTGGCAGTCTGACGCGGCACATTCGTCTCGCGATAACGGAACTCTTCCACAAAGTTGTTTTTTCGCTCGCAGCTAACGTCAGCCATGCTCTCGCTGCCCGAGAATTCTTGTCACCCAACAGTTCTAAACAATGTTTATTCTATCCCTTTCTCTGGCAACGCCGTTGTTGCTGGTCCTTCTTGTACAGGTGAAGTGGACCGGACAATTTCTCAGATTGTATCGCTCTCCAGCCATTCTGCAGTCAGGAAGTACTAATCCGCATGTCGGCATTATCATGTCACTACGTGGAGCAGACCCGTTTCTCGAATGCAGTCTTCGCGGACTCATGTCACTCGACTATCCCAGTCATGAAATTCGAATTGTCGTCGATAGCGAAATTGACCCCGCATTCAAAATTGTGGATAGAGTGCATAGAGAATTGGCCGCATCCCATGTTGTTCTGGAGATTCTTGACGTGTGCCAGCATACGGCAAGCTTAAAGAACTCTGCTCTGGTTCAGGGAATCAACGGTTGTTCAAGCCGGTGTGAAGTGTATGCATGGGTAGATGCGGACACTGTTCCAGATCCCGGATGGCTGAGGGCGCTGGTCGCTCCGCTGCAGGAAGATTCTGTCGGAGCTGCCTGCGGAATTCGTTGGTATGCCCCGCCAACGACAACTGTCGCCAATTACGTTCGTCACATCTGGAACTCTGCGGCGGTCATTCAGATGGTGGCGCACGGCATCGGATGGGGAGGCGCTTTCGCGATTCGGAAAACGGTGTATGAAGAACTGAAGCTGGAAGAAAAGTGGGAACGAGCACTATTTGAGGACACGCTGGCGTCCAACGAAGTGCTGCTTCGAGGGCGGCGCATGGCGTTCGTCCCAGCGTGCACAATGCCCAACGCAGAATCTGCCACGATGAAATGGTGTACGAACTTTGTCACGCGGCAATTGCAGGGACTGCGATATTACCACGGTGCGTGGCGTCAGGTGCTGGGCTTCGGCCTGTTTTCCGGCGTCGTCCTGCTGGGCAACATCGCCATGGTCCCGTGGGCGCTGATGAATCGCGACTTCGTTTCTGCGGGCATCGGCTTGTCAGTGATTCTGACGTTTGGCGTTACGATCGGCTGGCTGATGCAATATGTGGAACGTGAAGTGGATTCGTTGCTTGGGGACAGGTCTATCGGTAACGGAAGTCGGCCCTTGATGCTGGCCCTGGCGGCGCCAATCACACAGGTTATCCACCTGATTGCTCTTGTCAGAGCCTACATGCAGCGCAACGTGAACTGGCGAGGCATCGACTATGAGGTAAGGTCCGGAATGGACATCGTTCGCAGGAATTACTCTCCATACGCACATGAAAAACAGTTGCAGGAAACGGTACGCGAGCACTCTCTGTAGTTGCTATGGCCAAACGACGTGTTGAGCGCTACCAATGCCGCCGCCGTAACGAATCTTTCCGTCCGACGGCAAAACCTGCTGGATGATGTTGCCCCGCGGATTATGCGAGTACGTAACCACAACCAGACACCAACTCCGCGAGCCCTGATAATCGCAGGAAGTATAGTGCTATGACCGAGTATCCTCTGACCGTGATGCGATTCCCCTGTGGGTTGCAAATGCTTGGGTTGCCTGGCTCCAACGTTGAGGCTCGGTTTCTGTATCATGAGATCTTTGAAGACGAACTCTATTCACGACACGGAATTAACGTTCAGGACGGTGATACTGTTCTGGACGTCGGTGCGAATATAGGGATGTTCTCAACTTACCTGCTAAGAAAATTTCCGCATCTAAAGCTGTTCGCATTCGAACCTGTGCCGCCAATCTTCCAGGCGATGCAGGCCAATCTCGACGCTCTGCCGTTGGCTGATACCGAAAACGTCCAGTTGTTCCCCTGCGGACTTTCCGATGCCTGCGGTTCACGGGAAATCACGTTCTATCCCACTTCTCCCGCAAATTCGACGCTGTTTCCGGATGAAAAGTTCGAAGAAGCTTCGGTCACTGTTGACGCAATAAGAGTGAGAGATGTCTGGAAGTATGACAAGCTGGGGTTTCTGGGCCTGCTGCTGTTTTACCCCATCAGAAAAAAGCTGATCCGTGACCGAATGGAAAAAATGTACTCCAATGGAATCACATTTGAAGCTCGGTTTGAAACGATAAGTTCCACGATCAACGAACATCATCTTGATCGGATCGACCTCTTGAAAATCGATGTCGAAGGCAGCGAATTCATGGTACTCGACGGCATCGAGGACAAGCATTGGGAGGCGATCAGGCAGGCAGTGGTTGAGGTTTCGCCTAAGCACGTCATGCGGATCGACGTGCTGAAACAGCAGTTTATGGACCGAGGATTTCGTCGAGTCGAAGTGGAAACGATGGGGCATACCGGACGCGTTAAGGACAGCCAGCTGGCGTGTAACGTGTACGCCACTCGGTAGGCAGGATTCTGTCCGACAGGCGGTTCCAGCGTCCGACTGTGAACAGGCCCGCGCCGATTCGAATCTGAAGTCCCGCATCACGCTGTTTTGAACATCGACAGTTGCCGATCTTTCCGGCGAGATGGATCATGAGATTGTAGATTGAGAATCAGGCGGGTCGAGATGCGCCCCTGTATTCTGTTTGCGGACTCGATCATGGCCACTTCCGCCGCCGAACAGCTTGAGTAGTGCTGGCAACAGAATCACGTCGCCTGGCAGCGCTGAGCACATCGTAATGGCCGTGAGTTCAGCGAAGCGGCGTGTTGGCACGAACTCCGAGAATATCAGAATGCTTAAGCCGCTCACGACCAGCACACTGGTCAGAATAATCGCGCGACCGCTTGAGGAAAGCGCCTCGTGTATGGCCTGTTCCGAAGTCATGGACTTGCGTTCGTCGCGGTAGCGAGCCAGAAAATGGATTGTGTCGTCCACGGCAATGCCCAGGCTGATCGCGAACACGATGACGTTGCCGGCCGTCAGTTCGTACCCCCTCAGGTTCATGTAGCCCAGCGTCATCACCAGTGGAAACATGTTGGGTACCGCTGAGATCAGGCCGATTCTCAGTGACCGAAACAAGAGCGAGATTAACAGAAATATTACTCCTGATGCAGCGATCAGCGAATAAAACAGGTCACGTACGAATACGTCCATGCACACGGCATGCAGGTAGGCGTCACCTGTCAATGTGAAGCGAATGTCGGTGGGCAGTTCCGATCGCAGCACGTCTTCCACGTTGCTGAACAATTCCTTCATCCCCGTACTGCCAACGTCTTTGATCCGCATCATGACTCGAGCGACAGGCTTGTGTTTGCCGAGAAACGCGGACGTGGCTTCCGGTGTTTTCAGCTGTTTCAGCGCAATGCGGACGCGGCGCAATGAGGCTGCTGCCTGCACGGGGTCGCGCGTCAGCGTGCGGTTGTTGTCAAATACGGCCAGAAATTCGATGTAGTCGCGGTAAAACGTGACTGTGTCGTCGGCTGGAATTGTCTCTCGCATCGTGAGCAATGCCTCCGCAACATCTGCGTCGAAGAATCGATCGTGATGATCGGCCTGCAACTGGATCTCAAGAGAAATCAGTCCGGACATTCGCTCGTTCATCGTGCGAACGACTTCCATCGTGACATGGTCGGCATCATACGTTTCAAATACATAGGAATTGATTGGGATGTTGCGACAACTCCACAGCGTCCAGCCTGCAACCAGCAAATGCACACCCACGATCGGTACAGAATAGACGGAAATCCAGTGACTCAAAACAAGCCAGACCGTTCCCAGCCGGGAAGTCGTCGCGGGCTCATTATCTGTTGCTTTCTCCAGCGCAGCTTGTTGACTGGCCGTCAGCCTGTCGGCACTGTTTCGATTCGGCCGCGGGCACAGTCTGCGTCCGCACAGAATCAGCATGGGTGGCAGCACAAGCATTAGGCTGACATAGCAGCATGCCATACCGACGGCGGCCTGAATGGCAACTGATTTCAGGACGTCCGCCTGAGCGATTAACAGGCTGCCGAATCCGATTCCGGTCGTTGCCAGAGTCAGGAAACATGTGCGGCTCATTTCACGCATGGTCGTGCGAGCACAGCTGGCGTAATCAGTGCCACTTCCTCCCATGCGCGGCGGCTTGAATGCAGTCTTGATTTGATGCTCAGAATTTCCCTGACGCCCGGACGGCAGCAGAAGTTTTTTCCGGCAGGCCCTGACTTCAACCTGAAAGCGACTCAGAATGTGTACGTTGTTAGCTGCCCCGATAATCAGAACTAAGGTTGGAATAATGTTGCTCATGACGGAAAACGGGATGCCACACCAGCCCATCAGGCCGATTGTCAGGACGACTGCTGTCAGTACGGAAAACAACGACAAACCCGTGATCAATGGACTGCGAAAGATCAACAGTGACACGATCAGAAACAAGGCGCTGCACAACGGAACCATCCTGACCTGATCTTCCAGAATGCTGCGGATGACGTCCACGCGAATTGCCGGAACGCCCGAAATGAAAGTTCGTGTTGCTGGCGGGAGCTCAGTCTTCTGCAGAACCCGTTCAATGCTGCTGACGCGCTGTGTTGCCGTGGCGATCGTGCGGTCATCGGGATCAAGTTCTACCAGCGTCATCAGCAATTGCTGGTCATTACTGATCAGCATGTCGTTCAGCAGAGGAAGCTGTCTGATCCTTTTCTGCAGCAGCTCAGAATTGGAATACTGATCCTCAGCAAACAGCGGCAGCCAGCTGATGTCCGGACCTGACCGAAGTGAAACTCGCGGGCGCCTGAGCGTAATGATCGAAGTGACGTCGCGTACTCCGTCGACTTCCCGGGACTGCTCCGCGAACTGCTTCATCCATTGCAGACAGTCTTCTCGCAAAAGTGAGCGGTCATCCGTGGCCTCCAGCAGAACAAGAACGATGCTGTCTTCGAATCGAAACAGTCTCTTATGAGCTTCGCAGAATTCAACTGCGGTGTTGTTGCCGACGTAGACCTGTTCCGGCGAAAAATCAATTCGCAGTCTCAGTGCGCCGGAACCGACGATGGCCGTCAGGACAAAAACCACGATCAGTGCTGTCTTCGGTTTTGCAATCAGCAGATTGAAAAGACGAGTCATTGATGGTGGGCTGGAGTGGACGGAACACAAGGTACTTCGCGTGACGGCCGTCTTCTGCCCCGAGATTCAGAAGTTCGGTGATGCCTGAAAACGACATGTCGCCGGTTTCGAATTATTCCACCTGCGGTTGGGAACGGCTGCGCATGACCTACATGCTCTCGTTTTTGTCACCGGCGTCAACTTCAGCTGACGAAAAATACCGCGAGACCGCAATCATTGCAGCGGCTTTGACAAGTCGTCCTGTCGTCTGCACGATTCCGGCTCCTGCGTCGTTCAGAAACGTGAACGCGAAAACTGTGGTCAAAGCAGCAACCGAAAGCAGTGAGATTCGCAGCGTAGCTTGGCTGGCAAGCGTTCTGATTGAATTGTGAAAGGGCGGCGGCTCCGACAAAGTTTGTGAAGCGGGCTCTGTTGCATCGTCACAGCCAAACAACAACTCGCCGCTGACGGGAATCAATTCCGAAGTCTCACCCCTGTGCTGCTGAGACTCACCGGCCAGGCGACGGACAAACTCGGGGTCGGTCCGCAGCGTTTCTTCAACACGTTCCAGGTAGTCAACGTCCTGTTCCAATGCGATCAGATGTCGGGCGTTTCCACGGTATTCGTGTCGCACCTGATTCCAGACCGAAAACTTTGGTGCCAGTGCGACCATGGCATACAGGCACGCCGCAAAGGTCAGCGCAAACCAAAAACACAGAGATACGATCCATGTCGGCGAAGCAGCCACTGGTTGTTGAGGTTGTGAATTATTCATGGTCACATTCGCGTGCCGTGAGTGGCGTGTCACAGCGATTCAGGTTTAGCTTCTCCATTGATGCCGTGGGCGTGCGGTCCGTGCAGGAAAAAAGCCCGGCTTCTGTTCAAGGCCGGGCTTTCCGGATTATCTCAATTTCGATGACAGCGTAAGGACTTTGCCGCACCGGTGTTGGACAAAGCACTACGAAATCGTGCCGCCGAAGACGGCCGTGTCACCGAGGATCTCTTCAATTCTCAACAGCTGATTATACTTGCAGATACGGTCCGTTCGGCTGGCTGAACCTGTCTTGATCTGACCGGTTCGCAGCGCCACGGCAAGGTCGGCAATCGTGTTGTCTTCGGTTTCGCCTGATCGATGACTCATGACAGCTGTGTAACCATTCTGATAGGCCATCTGAACGGCCGCAATGGTTTCGGTGAGTGTACCGATCTGGTTTACTTTGACGAGAATACTGTTCGCGATGCCCTTATCGATTCCTTTGCTGAGACGTTTTACGTTGGTTACGAACAGGTCGTCACCAACAAGCTGGCACCGGTCACCAATGGTATCGGTCAGTTTCTTCCAGCCATCCCAGTCGTCTTCGTCCAAACCGTCTTCGATGCTGCAGATTGGGTACTTGTCGACCCACGATGCCAACAAGTCGACCATTTCGTCAGAACCGATCGATTTGCCTTCCAGCGTGTAATTCCCGTTGTCATGAAACTCCGAGGCCGCACAGTCCAGAGCAATCTTGATTTGCTCACCTGGTGTGTAGCCCGCATTTTCGATGGCTGTCAGAATGACTTCGATGGCTTCCTGATTGGTCTTCAGGTCGGGAGCAAATCCACCTTCATCGCCAACGGCCGTTGACAGCCCTTTGTCCGCCAGGACCTTCTTCAGTGCATGGAACGTTTCTGTGCCGGCTCTCAAAGACTCACGGAACGAGTCGAAACCGAGCGGCATCACCATGAATTCCTGAATGTCGATGCCGTTGTTGGCGTGCTCGCCACCGTTGATGATGTTCATCATCGGAGCAGGCAGGCAGTTGCCGCCAACACCGCCAAGGTATCGAAACAGCGGCAGAAAACTGACTCGTGCTGCTGCATGAGCCGTGGCGAGTGAACAGGCCAGAATCGCATTGGCACCAAGTCGAGACTTGTTTTCTGTGCCGTCCAGGTCCAGCATGATCTGGTCGATGGTTGCCTGGTCGGTTACGTCCTGATCGATAATCGCGTCGCAGATTTCTTCATTGATGTTCTGGACGGCCTGCAGAACACCCTTGCCAAGGTAACGACTCTTGTTGTCCGTGTCTCGAAGTTCACACGCTTCGTGAGCGCCAGTGCTGGCACCGCTGGGCACAGCCGCTCGCCCGATGGTGCCGTCTTCGACCTGAATGTCAACTTCAACCGTTGGGTTGCCGCGGCTGTCAAGAATTTCGCGTGCGTGCACGGCCGTGATTGCCATACTCATGGAGTTTTTCCTTTACGTTATTGGTTAGATTTAAAGCTTCGTCCTCTGTTTCCCTGGAGGGAAGAGGATTGGTTTTTCGTGTTGTCAACTATCAAACGACCGGGGTTGTTTGATCGTCACGATGTCCATGATTTCTTTGTTGGGCCGGATCCTGCCGGCCGAGCAATTTGATGCGGCCGTCAGCAACCGGCCCGACATCTGATCGAAGTCATAGCTCCGTTAGCTCTCTCGATTCGCCGGCCAACGAACGTCAACAGGATCTGATGGTCGTCGAACCACAGCCCTCACCCGGCCACGACTCCCTTCGGGGTGAGATGTGACCTGAGGTCAGCTATTCCAGGTATCGTTTATTCGCTGCGGCGACTCCCGCACCCGGTTCAGAATTCTGTCCCTGTGCGCTCAGGCATTGTTCCAGCGCGCCAAGGAACAGGATGACGTTTGATTTCTTTGCGGCTTCTCCCATTAGCCCGATCCGCCATGTCCGGCCCTTCATGGGGCCGAGGCCACCGCCGATTTCGATTCCGAAGTCGTTCAGTAACTGTTTGCGGACTGCAGCGTCGTCGACCCCGGCGGGAATCAGTACAGAATTCAGCATCGGCAGGCTGTGGTCCGGATTTGCCACCGAGTACCCGATTCCCATCGCTTCCAGCCCTGACTTCAGAGCTTCGTGGTGCAGCCGGTGCCGAGCGAACCGGGCTTCAAGTCCTTCTGCGAGCACCAGACGCAGGGCCTGGTGAAGAGCGTAATTCATGTTAATGGGAGCGGTGTGATGGTAGGCTCGGTCAGCCCCCCAGTAATTACGAAGCATACTGATGTCGAGATACCAGCTGGATGCCTTCTGTTTTCGAGCATCCATCGCTTCCAGAGCCTTCGGGCTGAAGGTGACTGGAGACAATCCTGGCGGACAACTGAGACATTTTTGTGTCCCGCTGTAAGCGGCGTCGATACTCAGGCTGTCGATTTCCACGGGCAGGCCACCCAGTGACGTTACACAATCGACCAGTAGCAGAGCTCCTGCGTCATGTACAACCCTGCTGATTTCTTCCAGCGGCTGTAACGCGCCTGTTGATGTTTCCGCATGAACGATGCCCACGACTTTGGGTTTGTGCTGACTAACTGCGGCGGCAATCTCTTCCGTCGAAAAGACTTCGCCGAAGGGTCGTTCCAGCTTCGTGACGTTTGCACCGACACGTTCTGCCACGTCGGCCATGCGTCCGCCAAAGACGCCGTTCTGGCAGATGACCGCACTGTCGCCAGGTTCAAGCAGATTGACGACGCAAGTTTCCATCCCGGCACTTCCCGTGCCGCTGATGGCCATCGTCATCTGGTTTTCGGTTTGAAAGACCTGCCGCAGCATGGTCTGCACTTCATCCATGATCTGCAGAAAATACGGGTCCAGGTGGCCAACTGTCGGCGCTGCTAATGCCGCAAGGACACTGGGAGCGACGTCACTCGGACCAGGTCCCATTAGAGTGCGAACCGGGGGGTGAACCGGCTTTGAACAGGTTGCAGTCATTTCCAAACGAATTCCTGGAATTTGATGTATTCAGGTCGAGCCTGACAGCAGTTCACGCCTGAGCCACCATACCAAAGTCAGGGTGTGGGGCAAAACGCATCCCGTTACGGCTCTGTGCGAATTCGCACAAACGGGATGCCAATTCCAGAAGTCCTGTATCACGGGTTAGTCGTCGCATCATCATCAGGGGCTGTTTACCCGGGTGCCCCGTCCCGTCGTCACAGAGACATGCCGCTGGTCACTCCAGCTGGCAGGAGCGTTGATCGTACTGAATGTGCCGGTAGAAACGATTTTGGCCGCTGCGGGTGGTGGGGTGTTTTCGGCGAGTTGTCATTTTGCAACGTCCTGCGTGGGCATGCTGGGGCATGTTTGAAGGATTACGCAGAGTTGTTCAGGCAGGTGGCACACCACTCATCGCATACCTATTGCCGTACCCAGCGAAAGCGGGCCAATACACTTCAAGGCACCAGTTCGAAAACAGCACACCGCAAAAATGACCGCCACGTTGAATGAAACTGAACGAACTGGATGGTGGGTTTATGCCTCGCTTGTGATCGCTGGTCTGGCGGCGTTCTGGCCGTCTGTCTGGTTTGACTTCGTGAACTGGGATGACCCGGCTTACGTCCTGCACAATGATCTAATTACGAGCTGGTCGCCGTCGAATCTGTGGGGAGTTGCCACGGAAACGGTCACTCGGAATTACGCCCCTCTGACGATTCTGTCGTTGCTGATCGACCATACCTTGTGGGGTATGAATTCCGGCGGCTACCACGCAACCAATGTACTGCTGCACATCGTCAACGGACTGCTGGTGTTTGTTCTGGTGCGGCAGCTGACCGGCAAACAGTTCGTTGCCTGGGTCACCGCGGCGTTGTTTCTGGTTCATCCTGTGCAGATCGAGACGGTGGCATGGATCTCGTCGCGCAAGGGTCTGCTGTCCGCTTCGTTCATGCTGGCGGCGCTCATCGCCAGGCTGAAGCCGGCACCAGACGCCAGGAGTGATGGCTGGTACGCCGTGTGGCTGGCCGCAGCGTTGTTGTCCAAGGCACTGGCAGTCGTCGTTCCCGCCATTGTGCTGGCCTACGATGTCTGGGTCCGCCGACAGAAATTTGCGGATGCATTCGTGCGGCAGATTATTCCTGGCGTAATGTGTCTGCTGCTGCTGTTCAGGACCATGGCCGCCCAGCATTCAATCCTGGGAGGTGTCCGTGGACACCTGGATTACAGCCTCTGGAAAATCATGGCGATCGACACGACTATCATGTGGCGTTACATCGGCATGCTGTTCTGGCCGACCGATCTGTGTGTGTTGTACGATCCCCCGACGATCGACATTTGGAAAATGGTCGCGCTGGCGACAATCGGCTGGCTGGTGATTGGCACACTCATTCACCGATCACGGACGAACGCTCCCATCATCCTCTGGGCAGCGACCACCTGGCTGGTGCTGCTGCTGCCCGTACTGAATTTCTTCAAGATTACGACGCTAATGAATGATCGGTACCTGTATCTGCCGTGCATCATCATCTTTGCGCTGGTGGCCGCCGGACTCCAGAAACTGCTGATGATGGTTGAGGATCACAATGAAACGGTTCTGCGACATCTGGCCATCAGCACGAAGTGGGCAGTGGGGCTGACAGCCGTGTGCGCAGCGCTCGCAGCGACTTCGCGACACCTGCCGGTCTGGCGTCATCCCGACAGCCTGTGGGCGCACGCGATGACGAAGGTACCGCAACTGCCGGTTGTCCGCATCCAGATGGCGCTCACCCGCTACGACAACGGGCGGCGGCAGGAAGCCATTCGCACTTTGCAGCGAGCTCTTCTGGAATGCGATCCGGATGACCTTGATCGCCAGCGAATGACCTCCGCCATCCAGTCGTGGACTGAGGAACTGCAGACACGTTCGGTCGACGCTTCGCCTGTGACATGCAAATAATCACAGACGCGGTCCCCGGTGCCGCCACCAGGGCCCCGCTGGCTATCCGCCGAGACTCATCGTGACCGTCTTCAGTTCGGTGTAGTTCTGCAGACCAGCTTCGCCAAGTTCACGGCCCATGCCACTCATCTTGAAGCCGCCAAACGGAGCTGCTGCATCGAACACGTCGTAGCAGTTGATCCAGACCGTACCTGCTCGCACGCTGGCGGCGATCTTGTGAGCCTTCTGGACATCGCTGGTCCAGACGGCGGCCGCAAGTCCGAAGGTTGTATCGTTGGCGCGGCTGATCGCTTCATTGATGTCGCTGAATTTCAGCACGCTCATGACAGGCCCAAAGATCTCCTCCCGAGCAATTTCCATTTCATCAGTGACGTTGGTGAAGACAGTCGGTTCGATGAAGAACCCGCGATTGCCGACTCGCTGTCCGCCGGTAGCACACGTGGCGCCTTCTTTGGAGCCGCTTTCGATAAAACGCATGATCTTGTCGAACTGATCCTTATCGACCTGCGGTCCCTGCGTCGTTTCGCTGTCGAAAGGATTCCCCAGCACTCGTTGACTTGCCTGAGCAACAACACGTTCCACAAATTCTTCATGAATGTCATCTTCGACGAACAGACGACTGCCGGCGCAGCAACACTGACCCTGGTTGAAGAACAGTCCGAATTCGGCTCCTTCTATAGCCGCATCCAGATCGGCATCCGCGAAGACAATGTTCGGCGACTTGCCACCAAGTTCGAACGTGAGTCGTTTGAGCGTCGTGGCTGCGTCCGCCATGATGCGCTGAGCGGTTTCTCCGGATCCCGTGAAAGCAACTTTGTCGATCAACGGGTGCTTTACAATGGCCGCTCCGGCAGTGGGACCATATCCAGGCACGATGTTAATAACGCCCGGAGGGAAGCCTGCCTCCAGCGCCAGTTCTCCCAGTCGCAGGCACGTCAGCGGTGTTTGCTCGGCCGGTTTCATGACAACCGTATTCCCGGTTGCCAGAGCCGGACCCCACTTCCATGCAGCCATCAGAATCGGAAAGTTCCAGGGGATGATCTGTCCACAGACGCCGATGGGTTCGCGTCGTGTGTAGCAGAAGTAGTCGCCGCGAATCGGAATCGTGTCGCCGTGAATCTTGTCTGCCCAGCCAGCGTAGTACCGCAGGCAGTCGATGGCCAGCGGCAGATCAGCGGCTCTGGCGTCGCCAATGGGTTTGCCGTTGTCGAGTGTTTCCAGGGCGGCCAGTTCGTCCAGGTTGTCGTCCATCAGGTTCGCCAGCTTCATTAGCAGGCGACCTCGATCACGAGCATCCATCTTTGACCAGGGCCCGGATTCGAACGCGGCTCGCGCGGCATGTGCGGCCAGATCGACGTCCTCCTGGTCTCCTTCGGCCACTTCACAAATCACTTCTTCCGTAGCCGGATTAATTGTCTGGAACGTCTTTCCACTGACGGCGGGCCGCCATTCGTCGCCAATCAGAATCCCCGTCTGGCGTATGGCGGGAGCAACGAAGGTACCGGATTCAGTAGTTACTGACATTTAAACTCTCCAAACAAAAATACCAGGAAACGGACCTCCGACGAATCATGCCAACAAAGGGCTTTTCGCCGACACACCCAGCCAAAAAAGAATTGAACAAGGCCAGCATCTGAGACCATTCGAACTCACGCCTGCAGTGGAACTCCTGCTCCCGTTCGACACGAAAAGTATGCCAACGTTTGATCCGGAATTCGACCGTTCAGGAAAAAAGGGACGAATCGTGTCGGAAACCAGCCTGGCGACTGGGCTGGCTGACAACTTTAGGTGGCCCCGTGTAGAGTTCGTTGGCATGATCGTGTCGGCAGAAAACAATTGTTCGACTGAAGGCCCGCGACGGCGTGGCAATCGATCCCGACAAAACCTCTGCAGCAACTGCATTTTTCGGAGTTACCTTGTGAGATGCGTTTTGAAATTACTGCTGTTTTTCGCCGTGACTTTACTGAGTGGTCAGCCGGTGGAATCTGCGGATGCCCGGGAGCAGGCAGCGGCCGCTCGAAAAATTCTCGACAAGTGGCATGCTGATCTTCCGGAACGGGGTGACCGATTTCTCCACCTGGTCTGCTGGACTCCTTCCGACAGAGAATTCCCGAAAGACTACAGGCCTCGGCTGACCCGAATCATGGGGCACATCCAGGAGTTCTATCTCCGCGAAATGGAACGACTCGGTCTTGGGGATCGCACATTCAACCTGAAGTATGACGACAAACAACAGTTGGTCCTGCACACCGTCCGCGGGCGTCATGCGACCAGCCACTATGCCGTGCAGTCCGGTAATGAAATTCGAAAAGAATGTTTGCCGGTGGTTCAGATGGCGGGTATCGAGCCGGATCGCGAGACGATTTTGATTCTGTGCAACCTTGCGACCTGGGACGAACAACAGCTGCGGTTCACCCATAAGTCTCCCTATTACGCAGGTGGCTCTTATCGCCGCGGCACTGCATGGCAACTGGATTCGCCGGAACTTGACTCACATAATCTCAGCCTTACGAAACCGATGATCCGTGACGGTCAGTACGGTCGTATTTCGCTCGGTCAGCACAACTCGATCTTCATCGGCGGAATCGCCCACGAACTGGGTCACGCCCTCGGGCTTCCTCACTGTAAGGCGCGACCGGACGAAGCAGTCCGAGGGACCGCCCTGATGGGATCCGGCAACCGAACATATGGCGATGAAATTCGTGGGGATGGACGAGGCAGCTTTCTGACTCTCGCGCACGCACTTCGTCTTGCATCGCACCCGCAGTTTTCGGGCTCTGTGAGGGGACTGGATCAGGCCGCCACGGCGTCGATAGAAGATGTTTCGATCGTGTCGGATGACAAGGCGATTCAGGTTGCGGGCGTAGTCAGCGGTGATCCTCCCATCTATGCGGTTGTCGCGTATTTCGATCCTGACGGAGGCAGCGATTACAACTCGACAACGGCGACGGCCGTCCCGTCAGAAGATGGTCGATTTACGCTGCGGTCGGATG
>JABABI010000042.1:0-29070 GCA_014238335.1 Fuerstiella sp. | reverse complement strand
GATCCCGCAGGGGGCAGTGACTACGACGCGACGACAGCCACCGCTGTTCCTGACGGGGATGGCCGGTTTCTGCTTCATTGTGATGCTCTCGTCCCGGGGAAAACCGGGCAGTTGCGTCTGTTTCCACTGCATGCAAACGGTTCGGCTGGTGGTCAGATGTCGCGAACGAAGTATCGATATTCCTACGATGTCGCGGACGATGGAACTCCCGATCTGTCCACATTTCAAATACGACAGCACCTGGCACCGGTCGTGACCGCACTTGTCAAGGGCGATCACGACAGGGCCGTGATGCTGGCGGCCGACATCAAGTTGGCCAGGGCCTCGGCGATTGCCCAACTGTTGACACAATTATCCGGTCCCATGCAGACTCCGGCGGAATTCTCGGGCGATACAGCTGCTGTCAGCCTGACAGGCTTGAAGTTTGCCTCGGCCAAAGTGGGTTGGGCGCGGCCAGTATTTAATCGAATCCCTGACGACACCATGCTGCTGGAATCCGGCGGGAAAATTTTCGAAACTGGCATCTACGCCCACGCGCCCGCTCGTCACACGTATCAGATTGGCAAGAAGTGGGAGTCACTTGCTGGCAAAGTCGGGCTGGCGTCAGGGCATCGCGGGTCTGTGCAGTTTGAAGTCAAAGGCGACGGCAGAGCGTTGTGGAAATCCCGGATAGTCAAGTCGGACGAAATCGTCGAATTCGAAGTAAAGCTCGATGGCGTCCAGCAACTGGAATTGCTGACTCACCCAACGGACGACGGTGCAGGGGCCGACTGGGGGCTCTGGCTGCAGTTGCTGCTGAAGCGGACACCTTCCGGATGATTGCTCCGTCTTTTCGCGGTCATGTACAGGCGAAACCTCTGACGCAGTCTGTTCTCCCCAACGGCGATACTTGTCTAAACCATTCCCAACATGCAAGAATGAGATATAAAGTTGGTTGTTAAGCCATGTTCCGATACACCTATGTCTGAAAAGATCGTCATGCGAATTGTACTCCTTGTTCTTCTGACAGCTTCGTCGATGACAGCAATCGTCAGTTCGGCGATGGCAGCAGACATACCCACGCGCCGGTTTATCGCGGCGGATTCGTCTAAGAAGCGAATTGCCGTCATTGGTGAAGACGGCAGTATCGAATGGGAACGAAAAATCGGACCACTGCACGATCTGCATGTGCTGCCCAGCGGCAACGTACTGTTCCAGGACACGTGGACGCATGTGCTGGAAGTAAATCCTAAAACTGACGATGTTGTGTGGGAGTATGAAGCGAAGACGGCCGCAGGCAATCAGGGCCGCCGCATCGAAATCCACGCCTTTCAACGACTTAAGAACGGAAACACGATGGTCGTTGAATCCGGTCGTGCACGGATTCTGGAACTGGATGCGGATGGCAACATCGCCACCTGGATTCCGCTGAAAGTGGAAAGCCCGCACCCGCACCGCGACACTCGTCTGGTGCGCAAACTGTCAACCGGAAACTACCTGGCCTGTCACGAAGGAGATGGCGTGGTCCGTGAATACGATCCGACAGGGAAGGTCGTCTGGGAGTACCGTGTGCCTCTGTTTGGACGCCAACGGGCTAATGGTCACGGTGTGGAAGCGTTCGGCAATCAGTGCTTTAGTGCCGTGCGGTTGAAGAACGGCAACACGTTGATCAGCACGGGCAATGGTCACGGCATTATCGAAGTAACGTCCGCCGGTCAGGATGTCTGGAGCATTCATCAGAACGATCTGCCCGACATTCAGCTGGCGTGGGTGACGTCGCTGCAGGTATTGCCCGGTGGAAACATCCTCATCGGCAACTGTCACGCTGGTCCTGAGAATCCTCAGATGATCGAAGTGGACCGCCAGAAACGTGTCGTGTGGACGTTTAAAGACTTTGACCGCTTTGGTAACTCACTGACGAATTCGCAGATCCTGTCGAGCAACGGCAAGCCGGTTCGCACGGGGCTGCGGTAAGCAGCACTGCGTCGAATCGCCCTTAGCCAGACTTGACGGGAATGAGGTCGTTATTCGCCAGCGAGTCACCGGGGCACACCGTGTTTCACAAAAGGGTGTTTGGACATGGAAAGTTACGTGATGTTCAGACTGATCGATTTTCAGAGGTTTCAGACACAGTCGCTGCAACTGCAGGTGATTGCTGTTCTGACCACTGCACTGTTCGTCCCAACAGCAGCACAGGCGCAGGAATCAAAACTGATACTCAAGCCGCACCCGGCGGCGCTGCCGAATATGCACGACCCTGGCGAAGTCGACAAGCCGGAACTCGTTCCATTCGTCGTAAAGGACAAGACACGGCTTCCGGGCATCGTTGTCGACGAAACCGAAGCGACTCTGGTGGGTAAGTGGCAGTACTCGACACATACGCCGCCCTACGTCGGGCTTGGTTATCTGCACGATCAGAAATTGGGAAAGGGTGAAAGTTCGGTCACGTTTACTCCTGATCTGCCCGCCGCAGGTATCTATGAAGTGCGTCTGTCGCATTGCTACAACGTCCGTCGGTCGACGAACACGCCCGTCAACATTCATCATGCTGGCGGGGAAAAAACAGTCCGCATTAATCAGCAGGACGTTCCGAAGCACGGTCGTCTGTTTCGTGCGCTGGGTCAGTTCCGTTTCGAAGCTGGCAAACAGGGCTGGGTGCGTATTTCGACAGCTGGCACCGATGGCAAATACGTCATCGCTGACGCCGTGCAGTTTATTCCGGTGCAGACGAAGGTCCTGCGGGCCGGCATACGAACCGCTGCCGCGGACTCGAAATCGCAGCACTACAAACTGACTGCTCGCGCCAGCGAAATTGATTTGCGAGTCAAATCACACCCCGAAATTGGGTTCCTTGTCGAAACAAATGACGGCAATCCCGCAGACGTGCAGCATGCCGCTGTGGACACGCGAGTGGCGTCTCGCGGAAAACTGGTCATCTGGTTGATGGCACACAACGAACAACTCTTCGATCGCATCAACAGTTACGGGATCCACGTCATCCGTCCGCACTACGCCAACCGCTGGTTTTCCATTTGCTGCCGCGAAACTCCCGTTGGCGAACATTGCCGAGGCAATCTCCGGCTGGAAGCGGCCACCGGTGAAGACTTTAGTGACGATGTCACGATTCCAAAACCGGACGGCATGATGGAGCGGGCGTTTCAGTTTGTGAAGTGGCTCGAACAGGAAAACCAGGCCGGGAATTGGGGACAATTCCTGACCGCTGACAACAAGGGTCTGCGGTGGGATAACATCATCGTGTCGGGAAGTTCGCACGGTTCGACGACCGCCGCTCGGTTTGCCAAGCACCAGAAGGTCAGTCGAGTTGTGGCGTTTTGCGGCCCACGGGACCAGCTTCAGTCATGGCAGAGCCTGCCGTCGGCGACTCCGGAGAACCGTTACTTCGGTTTTTCTCATGTACTGGATGGCGGCTGGACCGAAGATCATTACTGTCGCAGCTGGGAGCTTCTCGGCATGTACAAGTTCGGCCCCATCGTGAACGTGGACAGTACGAAAGTACCGTTTGGAAATACGCGACGTCTGATCACGGACTTCGACGTCGGTGGTGACGCGCGTCGAGCTCACAGTTCCGTTCAGCCCGGCAGTCGTGCGTACAGAAATGAAAAAACGAAGGCCTATATGCACGAAGATGTGTGGCGTTATTTGTTTACTCATCCGGTTGACAGCGTTGGCAAAGCCGTACCGATGGACGTTGACTGTGAGAAGAATCAGCGGTGACAGGGCGATTTACTCATCGAGTCAGCCAGCATCCCGTCATCAGTAAACCGCTACACCGAACAAAGAATCCTTGCATTGCCTGCATACGCGACTTGCGGACGAAGGTTCAGCCGCGACAATTGCGTCCGTACAGAAACGTGTCTCTGGAAGTTCCACGATGTTCCGATTCCCATTGTTATTTCTCGTTCTGGGTACTGCCGCAGAATCGCAGGCAGACGAAATCGATTTTGCCCATGACGTTGTCCCTGTGTTGAAGAAACACTGCGCCGAGTGTCATACAGAAGAGAAGTCAGAAGGTGGTTTTTCATTTAATACTCAGCGGCAACTCCTGGAATCCGGATATGCAGAAGCCGGCAAGCCGGACGAATCACGGATACTGGAACTGATCCAATCCCGCGATGCAGAAGAACAGATGCCGCCGAAGGATCGCAAGCGGTTGTCGGCAAAGGAAATTGAGACGCTGCGGCGGTGGGTCGCTGCCGGTCTGCCGTGGGAGCCGGGTCTTCGGTTTGCGGCAACAGGTTACGAACCGCCGCTGCTGCCGCGAGACGTCGTTTTGCCACCCGCTACGGTTTCCGGACTGAATCCCATCGACCGCATTCTGCACAGCTATTGGAACGACCAGGGTGTTGCGTCTCCGGAAATCGTTGACGACGACGTTTTTCTGCGACGAGTTTATCTGGATCTGATTGGCCTGCACCCATCGCTGGATCAACAGGAAGATTTTTTGAACGATGCGCGCGGAGATCGCCGCCGTCAGCTGATTGATGATCTGCTCCGCGGCGATCGCGACTATGCGGAACACTGGATGACATTCTGGAATGACCTGTTGCGCAACGACTACGCGGGCACCGGATATATCGACGGAGGTCGCCGACAAATTACTGCCTGGCTGTACGGCGCGCTTGTGAAGAATACGCCATACGATCAGTTTGTGCGTGAGCTTATTTCTCCCACGGCAGCGTCGGACGGGTTTATCAGCGGGATTAAATGGCGAGGATCCGTAAATGCCAGTCAGGTGCGTGAAGTTCAGTTCGCGCAGAATGTGTCACAGGTGTTTCTGGGCATCAACATGAAGTGCGCTTCATGTCACGACAGCTTTATTGATCGCTGGACACTGGATGAAGCCTATGGCCTGGCCGCCATCTATTCGACGCGCGAACTTGAAATTCATCGGTGCGACAAGCCGATTGGCCGTACTGCCAGGGCGGCATGGATTTTTCCGGAAATCGGTGACGTTGATCCACAGGCGGAACAACCGGTGCGTCTGCAGCAGCTGGCGGCCGTCATGACTTCGCCCAGGAATGGTCGATTTTCAAGAACGATCACCAATCGTCTGTGGCATCGTTTGATGGGGCATGGCATTGTGCATCCGGTTGACGCCATGCATACCGAACCCTGGAATGCGGACCTGCTGGATTATCTGGCCAACTATCTGGTCGAACAGAAATACGATTTGAAGAAAGTGCTGCGGCTGATCGCAACGTCTCAGGCGTATCAGTCGCAGTCCGCACCCGCTCAGGATTCCGCGACGTCCGGAGAATTCACGTTTCGTGGCCCACTGGCTCGGCACCTGACGGCTGAACAGTTGATGGACGGAGTATGGTCTCTGGCAGGGACATCGCCGACCTCCATCAACGCAACTTTGCCCGCCGATTTGTACTATGGAGATGATGCTTCCGACATCACACTAAACGGCAAGTGGATCTGGACCTATGCGAGCACCGCATCGTCGCCAGCCGGAGAGCAGGCTGCATTCCGAAAACAACTGATGTTCCGGAAGAAGCCGCGCGGGGCTGTAATGGTGATCACCTGCGACAACGAGTACACCGCGTGGGTCAATGGAAAACAGGTTGGTGCTGATAAAGACTGGAATAGTATCGAGGTTCTGAACCTGTCGCGTCATCTGAAGAATGGCGCAAACGAGATTCTGATCGTGGGGAAAAATGCCGGGGGCGGTCCCAATCCTGCCGGACTCTATGCGGAGATCGTACTTACGGAGGGTGCCAACAACATTCGGATCGCGACCGACGAGACCTGGCAGGCCAGCAGTGATGTGTCCAAACCTCAGAAGACAGACGCCGCACAATGGCAGGCTGCGGTGTCGGTTCAACCGCAGAACACGTGGGCCGCTGGCAGTGAATCAGCAATCAAAGCAGAACTGGCATCGGCGACAAACACTGTTCGCCGCGGCGCTCGAGCGGCGCTGTTAAGAAGCAATATGCTGATGCGGTCGCTCGGTCGTCCCAATCGCGAGCAGGTCGTCACAACCCGCCCTGCATCGCTGTCAACGCTGCAGGCGATCGATCTGGCCAATGGAGAACTGCTGGATAATATGCTGGCGACGTCTGCTCAGAAGTTGCTGCCGCAGGCCGATGATCCAAAGTCATTTGTTCGGAATTTGTTTCGACGAGCGATCATACGTGAACCTTCCGCCGAGGATCAGCGTCTGGCTGAATCGATACTCGGCGAGTCGCCTGACGTTGAGTCTGTGCAGGATCTGTTGTGGCTGCTTGTCATGTTGCCGGAATTTCAGTTTGTACAGTAGGGCCGATTGGCTACCCAAAATTCGTCATAGAGTGCGACAGCCAGCCGTCAGGTTAGATGACCGTCATGAACTCGGACAAACTTCGACGACGTATCTGTTTCGACGCGGCGCAGTTGTTGCATTCGCGACGAGAAACCAGCTTTCGGGCAGCCAAATGGCGTGCGGCACGCGCCATCACACGCAGCTATGTCGCCTCGGAATCCGTACCGACGGACATGGAAATCCGCATGGCACTGCAACAGTTGGTGTCAACGACCGTGCCTGCTGACGACTGTGACGGGGCCACGGAATACGGCTCAGGTATGCCGGACTCTCGATTCGATCAGTATTTTTCATTACTGGAACCGCTGGATCGAGTGCGACTGCATCGCGATACACATCCGGAAGGCGACCTGCTGTACCACAGCCTGCAGGTATTTGAACTTGCCAGAGAAGCTCGTCCGTGGGACGAAGAATTCGTCACGGCTGCCCTGTTGCACGATGTTGGAAAAGGCATCGATCCATTCGATGCGGAAACGTCAACTCTTAAGGCACTCGATGGCATCGTGTGGGAGCGGACGATCTGGTTTGTGGAGAATCTGTCAACACAGCACCGTCTGTACGATGGCACGATTGGCATCCGCGCACGTCGAAGGTTGTCACAACATACAGACGGAGAAGACTTGAAGCTGCTGGCGAAGTGCGACAGTGATGGTCGAGTACCCGGCAGACGTGTTTGTGAGCTGGACGAAGCGATCGACTACCTGAAGTGCCTCGCCTGCGATGATTTTGATCAGGATTCTTAGTGCGGTGGGAAAGGGTCCAGCAAACCAGCGAAAAAAGGAAGCAGACTTCGAACATGGCTGACACAATGACTCCTGATCATTTCAGTGACGTTACCCGACTGGACGGAATTGAGGCCGACTGCTGGCGTTTGTTGCAGGCCGCTGTGCAGGACAGATCGTGCGGCTGGCGACTGCCCGCGCTGGCGACGTTCCTGAACAATGAAGTTCGGCAAAGGACGGTCGTGCTGCGGAAGGTCAATGTCCAGTCCCGCAGAATTTTCGTCCACACGGACATTCGATCACCCAAATACAACAGCATTCTCAGCAATCCGAATGTGTCCTGGCTGTTCTACGACGCCGCCCGTCAGGTTCAGCTGCAACTGACGGGACCGGCCACTGTGCACACAGATGCTGACATCGCCGACCGGATCTGGCGTGATGAACCAGAATCAAGTCTTCGAGCCTATCTGGCACCGCACGTGCCCGGCAGCGTTCGGCCAGCGCCGGAATCCAATCTTCCGGATGATGTCGAGCAGCGAATCCCTGAGCGTGATGAGCTGTCGACAGCTCGTGCGAACTTTGCCGTGATTTCCTGCGAAGTTGGCGCTGCTGACTGGTTGCTGCTGCGACCGAACGGCAACTTGCGCGCACGCTTCACCTACGAAGCCGGTGCGGTTTCCACGATCGACTGGCTGGCACCGTAGCTTCGAGGCGTGGACGTCCAGTCGGGGCGAATTGCTGGACTGGGGGTCATGATTTGTCATAATCGGTGCGTCAGCGGAATCTCAGTCCGTTGTGATGAAACAGCCAACCGGTCGTTTTCATACGTATTGTTGCCGCAAATTCCTTCCTTGCGCCCACGAACCTTCCTGGAGTACCATCGATATGATTCGCCTGACCACCTGCGCCCTGTTGATTACATTTATTTGCCCGTGTCTACGGGCGGACGACGATAAAGAAAACACATACCTGGATCCGGCAAAGGCCGGGGCGGACTATCTGATCCAGGGAGAATACAGCGGCATGCTGGGTCCGGATGATGGGAATAAGACAAAATACGGACTGCAGGTGATTGCGCTGGGCGATCACAAATTTGAGGCAACACGTTACCCTGGCGGACTGCCGGGCGATGGCTTCGAGGGCGAAGCGAAATTTGGAGCGTCCGGTGAAACGATCGACGGTGTGACAAAAATTGTGGCGGAGGGAACGGGCTATGCCGTCATTGCAGATGGCTCTGCGCAGGTGTTTTCGTTCAGCGACGGCGAACTGGGAACGCTAAAAAAAGTCGAACGAAAAAGTCCCACGCTGGGTACCAAACCGCCGGCCGGTGCTGTCGTACTGTTCGACGGTTCAACGGCCGAGCATTTCGAACGTGGCGAGATCACGATGGGCAATCTGCTGGCGGCGGACTGCGAAAGTAAAGAAAAACTAGGTGACCACTCGATGCATCTGGAATTTCGTACGCCGTTCAAGCCTCATGCTCGCGGACAGGCTCGCGGCAACAGTGGTGTCTATCTGCAGGGACGATACGAATGTCAGGTGCTGGATTCGTTTGGTCTTGAGGGCAAGAACAATGAATGCGGTGGGATCTATTCCATCGCGGAACCCGCGGTCAACGCCTGCTTTCCACCACTGACCTGGCAATCCTACGACATCGAATTCACCGCCGCTCGTTATGAAGATGGCAAGAAGGTAGTCAATGCACGGACGACGATAAAGCACAATGGCATCACCATTCACGACGACCTGGAATTACCTCACGGCACTCCGGGCAAGCTTCCGGAAGAAGATGGTCCGGGCCTGTTATACCTGCAGGGGCACGGAAACCCGGTCGTGTACAGAAACATCTGGTTCGTCAAAAAGTAGGAACAGGCAGCGACAAAGAATGAAATGAGTCCCGGTCCTTTCAAAGACCGGGACTCTTTGTTGTGCTCTGCGGTTTTCGGTCTGGACAAACGTCAACCAGTGACACATGTCTGCGAAGCCGTGCTTTGACCGATTCCAACATAGCGACCAACGGGAGCGGGCCAGCATCTTCCGAGCGTCAGCTCGCGTCGGCCGCAGGCCGTTCCGCATTAGGGGATCAGCAGTATCAGTGCGGTGATCCAGAGGAACTCTGATGCCGCCGCTTCTTCGTTGAAGGGGATCTGGTACTTTTTCTTCGGCGCCCATTCGCCGGGCTGGTAGTATCCCAGAGCGTACTCCCGGGAATGGAAAGGATGCAGGGCCACCTGATATGGCAGGCCGACAACCTGACCGAAGAATCGGCCCGTGGAGGCGAACGGTTGAATGACCGGATGCCTTGTGTGTCCGTAGCGTTCCAGTCCCGGGTCTTCAAAGTACAGCGGATGATACCACAGATTCGATGGTGCCCACTGGAGCACTGTTCGCGGAGCAAGCTTCGCCACGTACGCGCCATTGTCCATTCGTTCATGAAAATCGTCCGGCAACTGAGCGTCCGTATAGGCGCCCCATGCGTAATCAAGCGACGGTTTAATGTCTGATATTTTGCGGGACAGCAGGCCACTGCCCTGCGGCTCTTCGGCGGTGACTTTGTCAGGTGATTCTTCTTCTTCTTCGGAGACAAGAAGGATTTTCATTTCGTAGTCGTCGGTGTCGTACGGTTCTTCGAATTCCGGGTCATAGAATTCGATCATTCCGGCGGTCCAGCGTGTGATCCTGTCGTGGAAGCTTCGTGACTTACGACGTTGTTTCCGCGAACTGGAGTTCGCCCCGTAACGGTATTGATTTTCCGAGTAATGCTGCGGCGCGGCATAGGTTTGTGAACTTTCACCGGAGCTAACTACGCCGGCGTTCTCATCGGTGTTTGGCATCGGAGGGGCGGGCACTGGGGTCAGAGGACCGTCCGGAGATTCATTTAACGTCAGTGACATGCTGGAGATAGAGACGACTTCAGCGAATTCGTCTTCTTCTGATGTCAGTAGAATGTCGTTGGTCTGCAGTTTCTGAGTCGATCCCGGCGACGCCGGGACTGTTGCTGCGTTCCGCGCCTTTCTAAGGCCATTCAACAAAGCGCGGCTCTTCTTGAGCGTCTCGCTAAGTGCAGGTGTGAGCACAGACGGAACCGGAGTTGTCGGCCCCGCGGGTTTCGCCGCGACCGTCGGTGTTTGCTTCAGCACCGGCGCTGAACTCTGCTGGGCAGTTGCGGTACCGAGCAGGAACACACTGCAGATGGCCAGACAAAGCATGCCTGACGACGATGTTCTGCTGTGGAAACGCTTACGATTGTTTGTCGCCGGAATGTTCCACCGAGTAGTTCGGTGCTTCCTGAGTAATTGCGATGTCATGAGGATGGTTCTCCCTAACCGATGCCGCAGAAATCTCGATGAATCGAGCCTTCGTGCGGAGATCCTTTATCGACCCGACGCCTACGTATCCCATGCCTGACCGCAGGCCACCCGTCAACTGATACACAACTGGTTGCAGTGCACCCTTGTATGCGACTCGACCTTCTACACCTTCCGGAACCAGCTTGGAGTCATCGCCGCTGTTGGCGTTACCCTGGCGATATCGCTCACTGCTTCCCTTCACCATGGCCCCCAGCGATCCCATTCCTCGGTAGCGCTTGAAGCTTCGACCCTGGTAAAGAATCATCTCACCAGGACTTTCGTCCACCCCTGCCAGCAAACCACCGACCATTGCAGTCCATGCCCCGGCAGCAAGAGCTTTCGTCATATCTCCGCTGTATCTGATGCCACCGTCAGCAATAATCGGGACGTTTGACCCCTCCAGTGCTTTTGCAGCATTGGAAATGGCCGTGAGTTGTGGAACACCGATTCCTGAAATGATCCGTGTCGTGCAGATCGATCCCGGCCCGATGCCCACTTTCACCGCATCCGCTCCGGCATCCGCCAGAGCTTTCGCGCCTTCCGCCGTCGCAATATTGCCAGCAATCACATCGATATTAAATTTGTCTTTAATGGCTCGAATGGTCTCGATGACGTTGCGTGAGTGCCCGTGTGCACTGTCCACAACAAGAACATCGACCCCTTTCTCGACCAGCTGAGCGACTCGTTCCAGATCGTACATACCGACAGCCGCGCCAACGCGCAATCTACCGCGAGGATCCTTCGACGCCTGCGGAAACTGCAGGTTTTTGTCGATGTCCTTGATCGTGATCAAGCCTCTCAGTTGATATTGATCGTCCACCAGCAGCAGTTTCTCGACCTTGTTTTCCAGCAGAATTCGTTCTGCTTCTTCAAGATCGGTGTTCTCCTTTGCCGTGACCAGGTTGTCCTTCGTCATGATCTCGGCAACAGGCCGTTCCTTCGCCTCCAGAAAGCGAAGGTCGCGGCGCGTCAGAATGCCCACCAATTTGCCGTCGACAGTGATGGGAACGCCGCCAATGTTGCGTTCGTCCATGATTCGTGACGCTTCACCGGCGCTGGTATCCGGTGGCAGTGTGACCGGATCGACGATCACGCCGTGTTCACTGCGTTTGACACTGTCGACCTGCAAAGCCTGCTGGTCGATGCTCATGTTCTTGTGAATTATGCCGATTCCGCCCAACTGAGCCATCGCGATGGCCATGTCGCTTTCAGTGACGGTGTCCATGGGACTGCTGACAATCGGGACGCTCAACGGGATGTTCCGAGTGAGCATCGAATCCAGCGCGACGTCTGCTGGTACGACTTCACTGTAGCCTGGTTCCAGTAGAACGTCGTCGAATGTAAGTCCCTTGTAGGTGATGCGATCGTGCATTGTTTTCCTCCTATCCTCCGTGGGCGTCTCGGACCGCCGTACAGAATTTGTTTCCGAGCTTTACCAGAGTGGGCACATCCAGTGCTTCGGCGCGTGTTTCACGGTCGTGCCCCTGTTCTTCAAGGATGGCGTCAACATCCGGCTTGCTTAATTGTTTGCTGTACATTGCCACCAAAACACGTCGCAGCAATTTCCGACGGTGATGAAAGAGTCGCCGCAGAAAATCCAGAAAGAACTTCCTGTCTTCAATCCTGGCACCCCGTCCATCATGTCGCCAGATGCTGACAATGGCCGAATTGACCCTGGGACGGGGCCAGAACACTTTGGGGCCCAGTCGGCGAATGATGCGAACACTGCACTGAGACTGCAGCCAGACCGACAGCGACCCGTAACTGGATGTGCCGGGTTCCGCGATCATTTTTTCACCCAGTTCAAGCTGGATGGTGCAGACCATCTTTTGCCACGGCAGGTCCGAAGCGACAAGATTTGAGATGACAGGTGTGGCCACGCTGTACGGTAGATTTGCCACCAGCTTGAGGTTGCTGCCTGGCCGATCTGCCAGCGCACCATGCAGCAGGTCTGTGATTTCGGGGGCGATCGTATTCTTGTTTTTCAGGATGTCGCGATTAATCAAGGTCACATTGTCGCAATGATGTGTAGCCTCTGTCGCCAATGCAAACATGTTGCGATCAACTTCCACGCTGATGACTCTGCCCGCCTCAGCTGACAGAAACGTGGTCATGCCGCCTGTGCCTGGACCGACTTCCAGCACGAGGTCGTCTCTCGACAACTCAGCAGCCCGGACTGCGAATTCGATCAGGTTGATGTCGATCAGAAAGTTCTGCCCAAGATCTGAACGCGGATTGAAACCGTGCTTCTGGAACAGCTCCATCAGGTACGATCGAGTTTGGCGGTCTTTGTCTTTCACTCAGTTGCGCCGCCCGAGGTCGTTGTAAATACTTTGATCACCTTTTCCACCCAGCAATTTGGCCACATACTTGCCCAGAATATCCAGCTCGATATTGACCCTGGCACCCACTGTTCGCTGACCCAGCGTCGTGATATCCAGGGTGTGAGGAATCAACGCCACCGAAAAAAGTTCCGATTCCACGTTGACCAGCGTCAGACTGATGCCATCAACGGCGACAGAACCTTTCGGCACCATTAGCTGCGTCATCTCTGACGGCAGTCGGAACCACATGTCGACCCATTCCTGGTCGCGGTCGATCGAATCGACTGTGGCCACGCTGTCGACATGTCCCTGCACAAAATGGCCGCCCAGCCGTGCTCCCACCGCGAGTGACCGTTCAAGATTGACTCGGCCACCTTCCTTCAGTTCGCCGAGACTGGTTTTGGAAAGCGTTTCTTCCCCGGCCTCAAATTCCATGCCATCAGCGGAAACCCGGACAACAGTCAGGCAACAGCCGCAAACGGAGACGCTGTCACCAATATTGACGTCAGCTGAGGGAAAACAATCAGAGTCAGGATCAATTGTGAGGCGCAGCCCAGCCGGTTCCTTCTTAAGGACTCTGACTGTCGCTTGTCCTTCAACGAGACCCGTGAACATCTAACGTAGCAGTGCAACAAAGGCGGCGTGCGAGGGGAATGCTCCCACGAAATCGATACCGCTGCCGAGCGGTTGTTTGTTGCACGGCAATTTTAGCGAATGTCAGAAGAATTGCACGACCATGGCCAAAGTTTGCACAGATTCGTGGCGTGAGCCAGAACCGACGCTTCATGAACTGCCCGAGTCGACATCAATCGCTTCTGCCCTGTTGAAAAGGGGCCGGACGTAGCTGAACCAGACCCACCGCATTGGTCCCGCGAACGCGAACCAGCAAAACAGAACCGGAACGACCATTCCCCGGGCACGTATCATAAAGATGAGTGCCAGGGCAAATACCAGCTGCAGCAACTGTTTTCGGCCCCGGTTGCCTTTCAGGATCTGGTTAAAGATATGCGGGTAGCGAATGCGGCTGACCATCAACACCGCCGTGGCCAGTGTTATGAACGGGAGCAGTACGGCCAGTGTCGGCAGTGCGATTCTCGCCACCGGTTCTGCCCAGTCGGTGCCCCCCAGCTGCTTAAACGTATCGATTCCAATGGGGAAACTGGCAATCACGCCCGCCGCTGCCGGCGAGGGCAGGCCGCTGAAACCGTCATGATCGTCCTCTTCGTCGGTTTCAACATTGAATCGGGCCAGACGCAGAATGGCACAGGCCAGAAACAGGGCTGCAATTGGCCATAAGAAATCCAGGCTGTAACGGAACGGCATGAAAATCAGGTGCTCACCAGCCGAGGCCTTCGCAGCCGGGTCGCTGAGTGTCTCCATCAGGTGATGGTCCGGGTCGGTGAGCTTCAGCATCATGAATGCCGGTGCTACTCCGAAACTGACTACGTCGCACAGGCTGTCCAGCATTGCTCCGAACTCACTGGTCTGGTTCGTCAGCCGGGCAGCACTGCCATCCAACGCATCAAACAGCATCGCCAGGAATATCAGGAAAGCGGCAAAGACCATCTCGTCGACCGTGTTGATTCCGGCGGGTGAATCGACAGGAACGACATCGAGTGTCGGGCCGACGCGTGCGAGAATCGTGATCGCGCCGAAACCGCAAATGGCGTTGCCGAGCGTCAGCATTGTCGGCAGCACGGCAAACGCTTTCTGCCGACGTGTTTTCTTCGTGGTGTCGTCTGTTTTTGCCAATGAAGTATTCCAGGTGCGGCCGTCGTCAGGTTGTCTCAATACGATTTTCCGGCACAACAGCTGCAGAGCAGGGCCTACAGAAAGAACCCACCCGTGGCCACGGATGAAACAATCCTGTCTTATTTGCTTTCGCCGGTTGCGGAATAACTCGCCAGGATGGATGTCCCGGCTTTTACTTTGTTACCCAGCTGCGTACGAATCTCAAAACCGGCCTCACGGGGCAGCACCAGTTCTGTACGCGACCCCAGTTTGATCATGCCAAATTGTTCACCTGCATCCAACTTATCACCTGGTTTCACCCAGCACACGATCCGTCTGGCGATTGCACCTGTAATCTGCCGAATCACCATGCTGCGATAGGGTGGTTCTGACGATTCCAACAGCACGGCCAGTTGTTCATTTTCCCGAGCTGATTCGGGTCGGAGTGCGTTCAGGTACTTGCCTGGGCGGTATTTCAGACCGATCACACGGCCGGCAATGGGGCTTCGGTTGATGTGCACATTGAAGATTGACAGAAATATGCCGATCTTCACGGCCGGACCGCCCACGAAGTCATGGAGATCCAATTCCTCAATTTCGACGATTTTGCCATCTGCCGGTGACACGACGATGCCTGGTTGCGTCGGGATACTGCGGTTGGGATCGCGAAAGAACCACGCCACCAGAATGCAGACGACAGCTGCGGCGATCGCCAGTACTGCCGCAACGACCTGAGTTGTGCCAATTGCTGACGCTGCCCACATTCCAAATCCGATTGCGGCGGCAAAGAAACCGCCTCCCATCAGAAGCAATTCGGCCAATCCAACACGAGCGAACGGCAGTTGGTCTCGCCAGGTAAACGGATCGTCGGCTTTGTCCCAGAAGTACCCGCCCTGATTCCGGTGGAACTTCAAGTCACGAGGGTCCAGCACCGGATGCGGACAGGGGTTGAATTCGCCCTTGCGGCACGCCGCCATGCGACGTACGTAGCCACGGCGGAACACACTTAACCAGCAACGTCGAATTCGCCCCCACGCCTGTTCCAGATGGATTACCACACCACTTCCCGGCTGAATATCCTTCAGCTGAGCATCCATCGGCAGCAGCTCTCGCTGCTCTGTGGATAATTGTCCGGGTGACATATCCGAGTGATCGGTCATTGAAGCGTTCTTAACGTGCGCCTGTCTGATGGCGACTTTTCAAGATTCGTAGCCGACCCCGTGAGAGTACGGCCGAACGATCGCGGGCAGCCAAATGCTGATGAGCTCAGCAACCAGTACGGAAATCGTGGCGTCAGCGGACGCAGGATTCCAGCGGCTGGCATGGCATTCATTCAGAATGCCAGTGATGACAATTCTCAGACAGGTTTTGTCGTGGAAATATTGATTTTCAATCCATCGTACCCCGGTTCGACGCCATCCGGCAGTTCATCGGCCAGCGAATCATAGTCCAGGTCATGAGCCATGTGGGTCAGGATCGTGCGGCGAGGCTTCAACCGTTCGGCCCACTTTACCGCTTCGGCGACGTGCATGTGAGTGGGGTGCGGCTTGTGCCGCAATGCATCAATGACCAGTGTGTCCAGTCCGGTCAGCATCTCCCGGCTGTCGGCCGGTATGGTGGACACATCGGTACAGAACGCGACGTCTCCGATGCGATATCCCACGATGGGCAGTTTTCCGTGATGCAGGCGAACTGGCAGCAGCTGAAGTCCCAGCACGTCGAAGGGGTGACCAGCCTCAATTCGCTGAAATGTAAGTCTCGGGGCTGCAAAGCGATGAGCCTGCTGGGAAGGATCCGCAAACGCGTAGTGAAAAATATGCCGGATGTTTTCTTCCACATTATCTTCGCAGAACAGCGGAATATTTCCCGCTCCAGATCGACGAAACTCATCCTTGTCGAGGGGCTCACCGTTAGCCGCCGCAATCCGTTCCGCATCCGCCAGAAGCTGCTGCTCAAGGCGGAAACCGAAAATCCGCAGATCATCCAGCCCCATGACATGATCGGCATGAGCGTGCGTGAAGACGGCGGCCCTGATACAGGAAGCCCTGTTCTGCAGCAGCTGCAATCGAAGTTCCGGCCCCGTATCAATCACAAATTCGCCGTCCGGTGCACGGACCAGAACGCCGGACCGAGTACGCTGGTTTTTCGGATTTTGCGACGTACAGACCGAACAGCTGCAGCCCACAATCGGAACGCCGACGCTGGTGCCCGTTCCCATCAGAATCAGATGAGGCGAATCGGACTCTGAATCACACCTGGTCGCAGGTGCGGAATCGGAAGGAAGTTCGGTGGCGGACAATGACAAACGATCTTTCTGCTGTGGCGGACTTACTTTTCGCCGGAAACGACTTCGGCAATGTTGTGTGAATGATCTCGCACACGGGCATAAGCATTCAGTGTTGCCATATAAGCCACACTGACAATCGGTGCGATCGCCCCGCTGGAAAGATCTTCCAGGTGCTGCCGACGCAGCTGTTTAATCTCAGTCCGCGCTCGCTTGGACATCGCGTCCGTCTTCGTAAGAACACTGCGGTTCTCCTGAATCAGTGCTTCGTTAACCGCAGCAAGATAGTCCGAGATGTGACGATTGAGCTCCGCCAGCCCTTCGCGCTGTTCTGTAGTGAAGCGATGTCCGTCTCGGCGCAGTTTGCGATCAAACTTGTCCAGATTGACAATGTAGTCACTGACCGATTCATATTCGTCGGCCATCCGCAGTTGTTGCCGTGCTTCATCGGCGACCGAGTGGGGGACATTACCAGCCAGCAGATTTGTGATGAATTCCGCAATTTCGTCCTGCATCGAATCCAGCACCTGCTCGCGCTGTCTCAGGCGGTCCCCAAGCGCTTTGTCAGGCTCATCCTGCTGCAGCAGTTCAGCGAGCCATTCGAGCATCCTGGAACACCCCATGCTCATCTTTTCGATCTCTTTGCGAGATTGTTCGATCGCCAGCAATGGAGTTTCAAGAATACGAATGTCGAGGTCGGTAAGCCGTGGCTTCTCTTTGAATTCCTTGGACGGCACAAACCGGTTCAGCATCTTCACGAACCACGGCAGGAATGGCAGAAACAGCAGTGTGTTCACGACGTTGAAGATAGTATGCGTTGCTGCGATCATTGGCGTCGTGTTCGGAAATGTTTCCTTTCCGTCCACCATCACGATATGCGTCACATCAATAATGGCGATCGAGACAAACCACGCGTACCAGTTAAATATCCAGTAGATCAGTTCGATGTACCATTGAAAAATCAAGGTGATCCAGAAGACTCCAATCAGATTAAAAACGACGTGAAAGTAAGCGGCCCGGCGAGCATTCGTGGTTGCTCCCAATGACGCCAGAATGGCCGTTATCGTCGTGCCAACGTTTTCACCGAGGACAAGCGCTGCTGCCGTTTCGTAAGGAATAATGCCCTGGGACGCCAGAGAAATTGTGATGCCAAGCGTGGCTGATGACGACTGCACAAGCGTGGTCAGCACACAACCAGCCATTGCACACTGCAGCACGCCAATATAACTGTCTGCCCGGAACCTCTGGAACCATGATTCGAACGCTGGAATTTCTTTGATGATGGCACAGGCATCCTTCATCAGTTCCAGACCGAAGAAGACCATGCCCACCCCCATAAACGCCATCGCCCAATACCGCCAGCGGTCCCCTTTGGAGAACAGGTAGACAAAGGCGGCACCGCCCATCAGAGGGAGTCCGTACTTTCCCACTTTCAGTACCAGAATCCAGCCGGTGACCGTCGTGCCGATGTTGGCCCCCATGATCACGCCGATGCCCTGCGCTAATTCCATGACACCGCTGTTGACGAATCCCACCACCATCACCGTGGTAACCGAACTTGATTGCACCACGGTGGTGACAACAACCCCGACAATCGTCGCGGCGATTCGGTTGTTTGTCACGGCGCTGATCATGTGTCGCAGACCGGCACCAGCGACGGCCTGCATCCCCTCGGACATGTTCTTCATGCCCAGCAGGAACAGTCCGAGTCCGCCCACGATTCCGCAGACCAGATCAACAATTGCAGAAATATCCAAAGGATTCACCGTCTAATGAGGATTTTACGATCGCCAAGTGTGACGACGCGGCCATATTACGGTGTCGCAGCGGTCTTTCAACAGCTGGGGCACATCGATTCTGATTCCGCCGCAGACCAATCAAAAACACGTTCAGCCAGGATTCAACTCTGTGTGGACGCGAACCCCGAATACTTCAAATAGGCGGGAAAATCGGGCCCAGGGCCGACACTGTCCGTCCACGTATTTATTCGATGGAACGCTGCTTTACGGGAACGGATGACCTTGTTTCGTGTTTCCTCTGATGTTTTCACCGGAGACTATAAACCTGTTGGATTCGAGGCTCTTGAACTGATTTTCCGTACGAAACGCAGCAGCAATGGATGTGCGGGTTCGGCCATTTGGCCGTGGTTGAATCCTTCCAGCTCAAAGAGCTCAGTATCGGGATGGTCGACTACCTGCATCATCCGCCAAAGATAAGCGTTTTCCTCGTAGCGTCCCAGCAGTTCAAGGTCCCGGTCTCCCGTAATCAGCAGCAGGGGCGGTGCCTCCTGGCGGACGTGAAAAAGAGGGGCCATGTCGTCAACGATCGGCTGCTTACCGTCGATGCCACGTTCTGCCCTGATCGTAAAGTGGGTAATCGTATGCCCGCTAAAAGGAATCAGGCCGGCGATCTGATTGGCGTCGATCCCGTGCGGGGCCAGCCAGCGTTTGTCCAGACCGATCATGCTGGTCAGATATCCGCCTGCTGAATGGCCACTGACAAAGATCCGTTTGGCGGACCCTCCATAATTCTCGATATTCTTGAACGTCCATGAGACAGCCGCGGCCGCGTCTTCTATATATGCCGGGGACTTGACCCTGGGGTGCAACCGATAGTTTACGGCGACAACCGCGATTCCCTGTTCCGTCAATGCGTCCGGGACCGATCGTTTTCCGGCCTTTAATCCTCCTCCGTGGAACCACACGACTGTGGGAAACTGACGCACGTGTCGCGGATGATACACATCCAGCCGACAGCGTTCGGTCATGTACTCCGTCAGATCGTTGCCCTCACGATACAGGACATCTTCGACAGTCTGATACTTCTGTGCCGGGGACGGCACCTGCTGGGCGATGGTTATTTGAGGCAGGTAAATGGCCACCAGAAGAAGTGGCAGAATCCTCATGGAGAACCGGAACATGGCGTCAATCTTTCTGAGAGTTTTTTTCCGGCGATGTCGACGCGTCTTTTTCGCATTTCTGTCGCTTGAGTCGGCTGGCAGGTCGAGTCGTATTAGTGTGGATTCTGAACGTTCCCCATATCATGTTATTGGTCGAACCGGGTCCTGGGCAGTGTGGCCATACAGAATCAACGGGTTTTCGGCATTCCAGTACGATGGGCAAGGACGTACCAGCACGCCCGGTCTGTGCCTTGCACGTCTTGCCTGTAGGCATGCCACGGCCAGCGTTCATTCCCGCCTGTGGCTGTCGGTGGAACGAGTCCATCGAAGATCCAGATTTTTGAACCTGCCGGTTGTCTGTGCTGTCTGCTGAGAGTAGCATTCGCCCGATCTGAACCGCATGGTTTCAGATCCATGAGGCGGCAACGCTTCGCCATCAGCCCTGGTGGCGGAATTGGCAGACGCGCATGATTCAGGTTCATGTGTCCGTAATGGACGTGGAGGTTCGACTCCTCTCCAGGGCATTAAGCTCGGTCTCCGGACCGAGCTTTTTTATTGCCCGCACGGGTTTTCGCGGAAGGTCGGCCCTTCTGGTGGCACACTGTTTCTCCTGCGTTTTCTTCAGCTCGCGTGCCTCCTGTGCCACTTGGTGTGCCACTTTTTCAGACTGCATTTCGTTGAACTGGTCGAAGTGATGATCGTCCACCTGAGCGTAGTTGTCGTTCTGCACCTTGACGCTGTGACCGATCCAATTGGCAACAACGTGGGCAGGCATTCCTGAATCGAGCCACGCGGTCTCGCAATACGCCCTGAGATTCTGAGTCAGCTTCGGCCACGGCTTCAGACCCGCCCGCTTAATGATGGGCAGGAATGGCTGGTGCCGATTTACGTTAATCGGACTGAAACGCATGATGACCGGTGCCTCTGACGGCATGCTTAGTTTCCCGTTGGTAATGCACCCTCACATGAGTCCTCAAGGTACGGCAGTACAGGACTAACAGGAACAGATCTTATTTTCTGACCGTACATGTAGGCAGTCCTGGTGGCCCAAATGCGGCACCGTCCTGTCTTCCCGGGGGCCATTAACCCGCATGTCTCACGCCGTCCGAATTCGAGTGGAAGAATCGGAGCGAATGCCGGAGCGGGTCATTTGAGTGTGGACAGTAAGCCTGTTGCCGGCGATGTGGCCGTGTTCCGCTCGTATTCTGACGGCAAGGCGCAGCGTTCGTGGGACGGGTCACTGGAGAGGAACGTCCGCACGTGAGTCATATTGTCGTGGTGGTCTCAGGTCTGAAGCGGAGCCGGTTGCTGCCGACGGATGTTTTTCAGAATGCGTTCGAACAGCCGCTGATACGGATAGGATTCACTCAAGGCGATGCAGATGCGTCGAACGCTCACCGTAAGGCGGCGGCCGATCTTCAGCAGCTTCGAACGAATGGTGCCGGCCTGAGCCTTCTCCATTTCGGTTCCGGCAAGGCCAAATTCCCGCAACCCAGGATGCAGCAGATACGCCATCGTCGAAAACAGCAGACGCAACTGGTTGGAACGCATCGCCTGAGTACTCGTGCGATCGGCGAACAGATACAGTTGCTGTTCCTTGATGCGGTTTTCCATCTCACCCCGGGCACAGTAGCGGTCTTCGTACAGTGTTCGTGCATCGGTGCGTTCTTTCGACAGGCTGGTCACGACGAACCGCGGGTTCGCTCCTTTGGAAAGATGTTCGGCCTTGCCGATGGCTCGGCGTTCGCATGACCACGACTTTTTCGTGCGATACGTGAAGTCTTTGAACACGCGAGCTGCCACGCCGGTTTCTTCAAACAGCTCCAGAGCCTGCCGCAGTTCGCTGCCGATCGCTCGATTCAGACGTTTGTTCTTTGCCAGGCCGATGATGTATCCGACGTTATGAGCTTCGCACCACCGCAGGATTTCGTCACGGCAGAATCCACTGTCCGCGCGAATGATGATTTTCACCTGCGGCCATGCGGCTCTCAGTTTCGGCACGATGCGTTCCAGTCCCTGCACCGTTCCCGCGCAGCCATCGATGTTGGAAGGACGCAGCACGGCTCCCAGCGGCCACGCGTCGCAGAACGTGTACAGCGGAAGATAACAGTAACTCTTGTAGTAACCGTGGAAGAATTTCCCCAGCTAATCTCCATGCACGGGATCGTCGGTGGCGTCCAGATCCAGCACCAGTTCCTGCGGTGTGCCCTGTTTGCTGTGCAGGCGAATGAAAGTGTCAACAAGTGTCTCCTGCAGCTTCGCCACGCTGGCAACGATCTTCCTGTACGACTGTGTTCGCCAGCCCCGGCCGGAGTCAGTTCCAGGCGGTTGAGCGTACTCTTGCCTGCCAGCGGTACACCTGTGCTGCGTTCGTCGAGGCGGTCCTGTCCGGTAATGTCGCTGCGACCGGCCATCAATGCCAGCAGCGGGTCATGCCGCAACTGCTCATGGTCGTTGAGATCCTCGTATCCCAGAGCAATCCCCCTCACACGTTGTCGCAGAAGTTCTTCGACAGTGAATTCGATCGCATCCGGACTGCGGTAGTCAGTGAAGGCCTCGCCGAAAGACCGCAGGATGCCGAACCGTTCTTCGACCTCCCGCAGCAACAGTCCGCCGGCGTCAGACGTGATCCTCCCGCCATCGAACGCCGCCGAAACTTCCCGCCGTCCGTGAGCCTCGAACAACAACTTTTGTCTGTTACACTGTGTTCCCACGAAACCGCCTCCTGCTGTGACCGTAAAGCTTTCCTTCAAAAGACTTACGCTCGTAATGGCGGTTTTGTGCATTCAATGGTGTGAGAAATCCGGGTTAGAATCGGGACACGGGCGTTTTCCGCGTATCGATCAGGGATTTCGTGTGCAGCCACGCAAGGTACGCGAGTGTCTACCGGCAGTGGTCACGCTGTTAGTTTTTGTTCCCAGGCGAAGTTGCGTCATGATCAGTGGTGTTTTCTGATCGTCCACGTTCTACCGTTGCTGTTAAAACACTGTCGAGGCGATGAATTTAAAGCTGCGTCATCGTCTGTCTGCAGAATACGGTTAACTCAACGTTTTCATTCGCCAATTGACAGTAGTCGTCCAGTCGGTCATGACTGGATTCGAGTGCCTTGCCAAGCGGCGTTGATTTTTCCTGATTGTTCTTGTGACAGGTCCGCACTGCACTCAAATATACAAGCAAGGTCTTTCTCACGTCTGGATCGTTGCAATGTCGCCCACCGCGCCTGACAACTTATTCCCCTTGCCGCTAACGGCCTTTGAGAGGTTCATGTTAGCTGATGAATCCACTGACTATCCGATGATGTTCTATTTGCAGGTCCGCTTGAAGGGCATTGTTGACCGGGACGTCATGAAATTCGCAGTGGATGAGGCATTGAGTCGACACCCGCTTCTTTGCAGCCGAGTCGAAACGACCAATCGTGGCGGACATTGGGTCTGGGCGGGAGGCGAGATTCCGAAACCGGACTGGGACCATGAACGATGGATGGTGGAAGAGCCTTGGCGACAGCCGATTGATCTGACAACGAATATCGGATTGCGAGTGTGGGGCGAACAAGGCTCCGATCACGCAACGATTACGATACAGTTTCACCACGCCTGTTGCGACGGAATCGGGGCAGCTCAGTTTCTCGAAGATGTCGCCATTGCGTATGCACGGCACCATGCAGCGTCAACCGGAGCGACAGCAGAACTGCCGGAACTACGGCCCCTCAATCTGGAATTACTAAAGAACAGAAACCGTGCCGAAGGACGACGGGTCGCTAACGTGTCGGGGTCAATCGTTCGTCGCATTCGTATCGTGATGAAGTACACGATACGCTATCTGGCGCAAGTAAAATTACCGCTGCTTTCGAAAGCAACAGGCGATGATGGCGAACGCCACCCTGGTCTTGGTCTGCTGTCACTGAAGCTGACACGTGCCGAAACTCGCGGGCTGAGAGACGCCGCAAAGCAGCACAACGCGTCTCTGAATGACCTGCTTGTGCGAGAATTGATGGTGACCGCACAGGCCTGGAATTCGAATATTTCCAATAAACAACCGAGACTCCTGCGATGGAAGCAGCCCACATTCTGTGTGCTCGTGCCCATCAGCCTGAGAGGTCCGTCTGATAGCGAATTGCCGGCATGTAACGTTGTAAGTTACATCTTTATCGCGAGACCGTTGATGTTAGTCGCCCGCCCCGACGAATTACTGATCAGCGTTCGCGACGAGATGCAACTGGTCCACGAGAGTCAGGCAGGGTGGATGTTTATCCAGGCGCTCAAGGCGATGGAAAGGATTCCCGGGCTGCTGCGTCTGGTGATGAAGCGAAGCAGAAAAAACTGCATGAGCACAATCGTGCTGTCTCACATGGGAAATATGTTGAATGCTATCGGCAGCCGTCTGCCGAAGCGGGATGGACGCATTCAGATGGGCAATCTGCTGGTTGAAGACGTCTGCGGCATTCCGCCGATCCGTCAGGGAACGGCCGCAGCGTTATCCACAATTATGGTCAGTGGTTGCCTTTCGATTACCATACGCTGTTGTCCGGTGGGCTTCCCCCAGTCCGACGCGCAGGAACTGCTGAATTCGTTGCTGCAAGGCCTGAGACAGACCGCGACGACGACTTGCCCACCACCGAAAGGCGCCGCCCAGGCACACGTATCCGTTTCGGTATAACGTACGGCCTAGCACTCGTTCGGTGATGCGATCAAAAATTCCTGCGGCACCTCATGGCAGGATGCAACAAAGTCAAGCATCCCCGCGGAGCTTGAAATACACGGCGCCGATTTCTCGAATCACGTTCCGTCATTCGATGAATCCCATGTAAAGGCGCTCGACTGAGACTTGGCGTTTGCAGTTCACCAAGGCTATGCATTACACTTATATTTCCCACGTTCACATGGTGTGGTCCGTACCACAAGGGTTTTGCGGTGTCTATTCAGGATTCGAACGACGGGGACATTCTCCGTAATCCATGGAAGCTCACGTAGCCCCGAAGAACTGGCGATGTCTGATACAGGTCATATCTTTCCTCTGACTCTGTCGAATTTCGAACACTACGCATTTTGCGACGATTCGCCCGAGTACCCGATGGTCATTGTCCTGCGGACGCCGTTTGAGGGGACACTTGATGAGTCAGCCTTCGAGTCTGCTCTGCGAGAAACGCTGGTCGATAACCCGCTGCTGCGTGCTGTGATAGACGAATCGGGATGGCGGATGAAATGGCGATTGTTGAAAGACCACGAGCCATCGATCACCATTGTCAGATGTGATCGCGAATTTCCGCCGGTCAACTGCCGTTCCAGGTGGATCAATCTGGCTCAGCAATCTGGCGTCGTGTTTGACCTGCGGCTTTGTGCCACGCGGGGTGTGTTGATTTCCCACTTTCATCATGCGTGTACCGACGGCATTGGAGCAATTCGTTTTCTCGGGGATGTATTCGCTCGCTACGGTCAACTGACCGCCACGAGTGAAGATGACCGACCGACTGTCCGACGGCCTGATCCGAACGTGCTCCTGAAACGCGGCTCTCTGCACATGCCCGATAATCGGAACGCCCCCATTCTTCACACGCTTTTGGAAACGTGCCGATTGTTGTTTAGAAAAAGCTATCGGTTTCTGAGGCAGTCACCGTTACCCGTAACGAACGAGGATGGTGAGAACATTGTCCATACAGAGGTGCTGTCACGAGCAACCGTGAAGCAACTGAAGAAGTGGGCGGCCGCTCGGGGAGTTTCGACAAATGATTTGTGCCTGATGGTTTCTCTGCAGCAGATGGCAGACTGGACAGCCACCGACCCAACCGCGCGACCCAACGATCTGTTTCGCATCCTGATGCCCGTCAGCATGCGAACCCCGGACCATGACGAGATTTCAGCTGCCAATGTGGTTAGCTACGTTTTTCACAGTTATCGTCGTCGTCAGATTCGACACACCGAGTCGCTGTTGGCGGCCATTCACCACAAGTCTCACCAGATGCTTAACAGGAACGAGGGGGCGGCGATGCTGCGGGGGTTTGCCCTGACTCGCTGGATTCCGGGCCTGTTTGATCTGTCAAGGAAACTTCAGCCGGACTTCGCGTCAGCCGTGGTGACCAATGTCGGCGAAGTGCGCCGGTTGTTTGAGAATCGATTTCCGTTGAAGCAAGGAAAGGCCGTCGCGGGCAATGTTATCATTCAAAGCATCGATGGTGTCGCGCCGGTGCGATCGAACACGAATGTGACAATTGCGTTTGGTACGTATGGCGGCGAGTTGTTCGTGCATCTGAACAGAAACACGCGTTTATTTTCCAAGGCGGAAGCTGAAAAACTGTTGGCGAAGGTGGCCGATCGTCTGGTGGCCCTCGTGCGGACTTCCGAATTGCGTATTCCGGACGGCGTTTCGTGTTCGCAAAAGAATGTTCAAGGTCAGGAGCCCTTGTCGTCAATGCCAGAACTTCCCGCTGTTGCTTCCGATCCTCAGGTTCACATGTAGGCTGAAGACGTAACGTTGTTTACGTACCGTGTCCGATTCCCGCCGTAAGCCGATATTGCAACTCAATCTGTGGTTAGCCCAATGTCATTACAAAGCTTCTCAAGATGTTTAGCATTTCCGATTGTCGCCTGCGGCGGTCAGTGGTGGTGGATGGCGCATTACGCCCCGACAAACATAATCACTTCTGCTGTCTGGATCCCACTGCTGACGTTTGCCTGGTTTTGCATTGGAGGAGTGTCCCATGAGCTTGTGCATGGAAATCTGATCATCAACAAGACGCTGAGAACTGCGATCGCACGAATTATCGGTACGGTCCTGGGCATTCCGTACACCGTATACAAGGAAGTACACATGAGGCATCACGCCTATCTGAATACCCCGCTGGACTGGGAAATGTGGCCTTATAGCGACCCGAATGTGTCGCTGCGATTTCGTCGCATCTTTGTGTGGTGTGACATCCTGTTCGCGATTGTTCTGACTCCGATCGTCTGGGGACGCATCTGCTTTAACCCCAGGTCGCCTGTCACACCGGAAGTTCGCCGCATTATGCGGCTGGAGTATCTGGCCATCGCAGTATTCTGGTTCGGCATCATTGGAGGCTGTACTTATGTCCATCGAAGCGGAATATTTCTGTTTCGCCCGGAACACTGGATTTTTGCGGCACCTCCCGTCCTTGCAACAATGGGCAATGGTTTAAGGAAGCTCATGGACCACGTCGGTACGAGCAGCTTCGACCCATTCCATGGCACGCGGACTGTCGTCGGACAGACCTTTATCACAAAATTCCTCTCCTACTTCAATTTTGACCTGTCAATCCACGGTCCACACCATCGCTACCCCAAACTTGACCACTCACTGTTGAAGGGACGCATGACGGAAATCGTCGACGCAAATCCGGAACAGACGTATCCCATTTTTCCGTCATTTTTTTCGGCCTTAGTTGCCACATTGCGCACGGTGTCAAGAAATCCAGGTGTGGGCGTCAACGCCGGTTGCTCCGAGAATCTGAGTCATCTCCCGCTCAGCCAACCTGTGGAAAAGCTTCCCGCGACTCCCGTCAGCAACGGGTCGGGCAGCTGAGCATCTGTGGTCAGCATTGATTGGTGCCGTTGTGTACTGGTGTCGCGACCGCAGTCTGTTCCTTCTGTGCTTCCCTGGCTTTCCTTTTCGTTCGCAAATGCAACTCCTTGCTAAAATCTGTGTTAACCACCGTCTCACTGGGTGGATGCTCGTTTTCGCAATTGGAACGCCGCCAATTCTGGGATACCTGGGATATCGGGTCGCTGATCCCCTGCCTGCCGGCTGGGTGTCTCCCGAGGTTCTGGCAGAACTGGAAGCGGTGCAGGGAAAATTCACATCCAGCGCACCATTGGTTCTTGTGCTGCAGTGTGATGACTTTTTTCGTCGCGATCGAATTGCGGCAATGCAGGTGACGGTCTCGGCGCTGCGCGACATGGAAGAAGTGAAACATCTGACCTGGATGGGCGATATTCCCGAGGTTACTTTACGTCGAGCACACCGTTTGCTTTTACCTGAGGTTACGGACGAAGTTACCGCCGAACAACTGGCAGAGTCAAAACGCGCGCTGCTTAGCCATGCTCTGGCCGCCGAGAATCTGATTTCAACCGACGGTCGAACGGTTTTAATGCTGGTCGATACTGACGAAGCGTCATACGTTCGGGATATTCGGTCGGTCGCAATACGAGTTCTTGAGCCGGCAGGGATTCAGGTAAGGGTGACTGGTACACACGCTCTTTACGATATTCATAATCGAGCGCTGGCAGAAGATCATATTCGAATTCAACTCATGGCCTACGGACTCGTTGGCGGGTTGTTGATTTTGATATTCCGACGACCGATGGCGATCATCGTTGCGGGCTGTGGACCCGTGGTCGGTGTCTTCTGGACTCTCGGGTGGCTGCAGCTGATCGGGCAATCGGAGAACGAACTTGCGAAAATCATTCTGCCGGTGATGGTCATGATGATTGGATTCACCGATGGAGTTCACCTGGTTGTGCGACTGCAACAGCTGAGAGCCGGTGGTGCGAATTCTCGTAATGCCGTCTTCGATGCTGTTGTGCAAACAGGTCCTGCCTGCCTTCTGACGTCGATTACGACGGCCATTGGATTTGGTTCGCTGATGCTTTCAGATTCCGAAATGATCGCCGGCTTTGGCCGAACTGCGGCGATCGGCGTTGTGGTGACGTTTTTCGCTGTGATTCTCATCAGCCCGCTTCTGGCTGCTTCCTGGATCGGGCAGCGAATGCATGTGAGCGAACACCACAATCCTTCTGGCCGAATAATGAATCGTCTGGTTGCAGTCATTCGGTTTTCGTCGCGGTATGCGATGCCTGTAAGCGTCATTGGTGTGTTCGTTACTGCGGGGTGTCTCGCAATCTGTCTGCGCCTTGTTCCCGATGATCGCGTCAGTGATCGGGTTCCCCGTCAGTCTGAAGAATGGCAGGCGATGCGCCATTGCGACATGCACATGGCCGGGGTTCGTAGCGTGCGATTGATGGTTCACTGGGACGATCAGGTGTCGCGCAAAGACGTCTGGGCGGTGATTAAGGCGTGCGAACAGCTAATTACTAACGAACCCCTGCTTGGGCGGCCACTGTCGATCCGTACGGCACTAACGGTGATTCGTGGTCCCAATCGGCAGGATCAACCCGTGCTGGCGAACCAGCTTCCGGATGATCTTAAAGCACAATTCTACCGTCCGGATCTTCGGCTGGCGCTTGTTGCCACACGCTCGCAGGATCTGGGTATTGCGACGTTCGATTCCATTTTTGAACGACTGGAGTCTCAGTTGAGGCAGCTGGAGTCTGAGAATCCAGATGTCGACGTGAAACTTGTCAGTGATGTGGTTGTTGAGGGCAGGATCGTCAGTCAGATGATTGATGAACTGATCAGCAGCTTGATGATGGCAGCAGTTGTGATCTTCGGAGTGCTGGCGATTGCTTTTCGTTCGCTGAGAATTGGTCTGATATCGACGATGCCCAA
>JABABI010000422.1 GCA_014238335.1 Fuerstiella sp. | reverse complement strand
CGATCATAAACGTCTTCAATCAAAGCCGAAATCGCCTGGTCATAAAACGGAGCGCGGTGGGCGTTGGCGTCGAAAACGTGATGGTTGACGGCATGGTCGTCCCAATTGGCAACACGTCCACACAACGGACCGTCGAATTCGGTGGCCACGATGTCGACGCCCGCTTCCACAAGCCGCCGGGCCATCAAGCATTGTTGTCCCCACTGATTGCGTCCATAGCGATCACGAATTTTGTCGGTCTCGCGCGATAGATCGAAGGCCTTGGCCGCCTTGGGGCTGGACAACAGTCGCAAAGCCTGCGCATCGAAATTGTCGAAGGCCCGCATCAATCCAGTCTGGTCGATGTCACGCCGCATGCGATCGATCTTGTGTTTCAGTTCGCTGCGTTGTTTGAGTCGCAGCTTGCTGCCCTCACCCTTCAGCCCGACGTTGGGAACAGAGAACGATGGGGAGTCCGGGTTCCCGGTCACCTTGAATGGTTCATAGGACGGCCCCAGATA
>JABABI010000421.1 GCA_014238335.1 Fuerstiella sp. | reverse complement strand
CTTGAGCGATACCAGTTCGGTGGTAAAGCCGTTCGAAGTTGGGCCGGTCACCCTTCTTCCGACCCACCTGAGCGAAAAACGCAGCGAAGCCGTAGTAGTCTTGTTGGCTCCACTTTTCGAACGGGTGGTGATGGCAGCGAGCACATTGAATTCTCAGACCTAAGAATAGTTGAGCGGTATCTTCGACTTGTGCCGCTTGGTCTTTCACTTCGCGATACCACGAGACCGGCGGGTTTGTGTCCGGCTGGCCCGACGCCGCGACGATCTCCCGTACGAACTGGTCGTACGGTTTGTTCTCAATCAAGCTTTGGCGGATCCAATCGTGGAAGACAAACGTCGCATGGCGATCTTCGGTCTTGCGTCGCTTGTTGCGAAGAATCGCGTTCCATTTGTTGGCGAAGTACTCCGCGTATTCAACGCTCTCCAAGAGTCGGTTGACGAGTTGTTCGCGTTTGTTCGCGTCTGCACTCGACAAAAATGCTTCCGTTTCCTCGGCGGACG
>JABABI010000420.1 GCA_014238335.1 Fuerstiella sp. | reverse complement strand
AGCAGGCTGCGGAAGTGGCCACGCAGAACGGCGTCGCACGCGGCATGGTTTCGGGGTGACATGCAGGGGATGTAGACTTCGGGAGCGTTGTGGGATGGCCGGTTTGCACCAAAGAAGCTCGTAGGTGATGAAGTGGGCCGTTCCCGAAGCCGATGACGGCCAGTTTCTTTTTTGGAGTTCTAGAACATGAAACTCAGTGATATCACGGTTCGCTGGTACGATGTTGTTTTCTTCGTTGGATTCCCAGGAGCTTACAATTACCTCTTTGGGCTGGACGGTATCGCTTATTTTCCCAGTGTTCTGGTGATAATGTCATATGTCTGGTTCATGTCAAAACGCCAGCAATCAAATCCGGAGTCCGATTCTGACGACGGTTCGTCGTGACTGTACGGCGTGGCGAGATAGATCATGCTCCAGCACATCCACCGCCTCCCCCGGATCACTCGCAGCCATCCCGCGTCTGGACTTCGGCGTCAGCCCGAACTGTGCCAGCAGGCTGCGGAA
>JABABI010000041.1 GCA_014238335.1 Fuerstiella sp. | reverse complement strand
TAACCGTCCGCGATCATCCGTAGCCAGAGCAATCGGCTGATGAACATCCGGCTCGGCGGCAAACACGGTCGCCTGAAATCCCTCCGGCAGCATCATTCCATTCAGAGCATCTTCCGGAGACGTCAGTTTTGCGTCCGGATTCTCTGTGTTCACAGGTGTCGGAAAATCGTCAGCACGCAAGCTGGGTGCAGCGAACACCGACAACAAAACGGTGATGCAACAGAATTGATATACCATAGGGAATGCAATCAGGTCGTTGTCGTGGGCAGGGAGTAGTCTTCGTGGCAGGATCGCGGACGTTCGTGCCCAAGGGTTACGTAGTTCGTCCGTCGTGTCGACCAACCGGCAGCGTGCAGTTTACTTCGTTCAGCTTCTCAAGACCACACTCACGGTCAGGAGATAACGTCACATGGGATTCAAAACCCGGGTACAGAAGGGTGTGCTCAAGAACGATTGCGCGAATAGGGTGGATGGGTTATTGTGACAACTTCACTGGTATTTCTCATGGAGGTTGCACGATGAATTTTGATGAACTGAGTCCCGCGGAACGCCTGATTGCTGAGCAGGCGATTCTCAATTTGCGGACACTGAACAACGCCTGCGACATGGCAGCAGATGGTACCGTTCTGGCGATCGCCGAAACGCTGGCCGTTCAGCAGGGACGCGAATTGACTCGAAAAACTCTACAGATGTCGATCGATGCGCAGGTCGAAACGGTCCAAAAAAAAGTTCGCCCGCCCGGATGTGCCAGTGTGGAATGAAGAAGTCTCATCATGGTCGAAAGGCTCGTAAACAGCTGACGTCCGCCGGAGAAATCTATTTGTCGCGGATCTACCTGAGGTGTGTGAAGTGTCGCGAAGGCGGCTACGCAGCGGATGATCGTCTTGGTGTGGAAGGACGTTACAGCACCGGTGCCGAACGTTTGGTCTGCCTGGCGGCGGCGAGTTGGTCGTATCACATTTCATCGGATCGACTGGACGAATTATGTGGCCTTCGCATCGGCGAAAATACGATTCGCGACATTGCTCAAAAGCATGGTGCGTCGATGAAGGCATGGCAGAATTCAAATCCGGAAGCGTGTCGTGAGTTTCGCGAAACTGACGGCCAGACAGAATTCACGACCGACGGAACGTGCGTGAATACGCTTGACGGCTGGCGTGAAATGAAGATCGGGATTTTTTCCAAACGCGAACTGGGGGAAGCCGCGACACCGGAACAATGGGCGGATCGTGATCTTCCTGCACCAGCGACGCGCGTCGCCTTCGGTGCGATTGAAGCGAGTGACCGCTTCGGTCGTCAATGGAAACAGTGGGCTCGTCGGCTGGCAGTTCTGGACACTTCCAACGTGACGGTTCTGGCCGATGGTGCGAAGTGGATCTGGGAAGAGCAACTCAATCACCTTCCCGGAGCGTCGGGTGTGCTGGATGTTTTTCACGCCGTGCAACACATCGCGGAAACATCGGGTACGCTATTTGGAGCAGGTACAGATGAAGCTGGGGCATGGCTGGCGGAAGGACGAATGACGTTGATTCGTAGCGGCTGGCCAGGAATTTCAGAATTTATCGATCAGACACGCAAGCCGCTTCGATCGAAGACGAAGCGGAAATCTCTGGACGATCTGAAGACGTACCTGACGTCGCACATCGATCACCTGAACTACGCCGAACGCCTCGCGGAAGGCCGGTCGATCGGCAGCGGCCAGGTCGAAGGGGCCTGCAAAAACATGATCGGCCGACGACTCAAACAAACCGGAGCACGGTGGAGAGTCAGGCGTGTCAATCGAATGGTCGGACTCTGCGCGAACATGTACAGCAAACAGTGGAATCACTACTGGATGTCGCTCGTTACCTAAAACACCGTAATCCATGAGCGCACCCGGTTTGAAGACTCGCCGCTTGTATGGTTTCTTTTCGTCGGGAAGAAAGTTAAACTTTTTCGCCTGCTTTTAATTAATAACGTCCCACCCGATTTTCCAAGAAGAGAAAGACAATGATGAAGCGAAATAAAATGGCTCTGGCAACAAAGATGCTTGGCATCACTGTGCTGGTCGGCGGAGTATCCTTTGCGGCTGTTAACATTCCGGACGTCCTGTTTCCGGATTGGTCCGGCCCGACTGCAGGCAGCTACGACAAGCCATCCTCGGAACTTGGCAAAAAAGTCTCGGCCCGCCGCCCATGGAGTGTTGAAACGATGGCGTCGGCAGTCGATGGCAAGCCTCTGGACGCGAAGCCTGTTTCTGTGGTTGGTGAGATCGTTGACCTTTCCTGTTATCTGCAGGTTGGCAAACATGGCGACAAACACCGTGGATGTGGGCAGAAATGCGTCGCTAACGGACAGCCGGTCGGGCTTCTGGCAAAAGATGGATCGCTGTACATGCTGATCGACGAAGAACACAACTCTAGACGTGATGGATTGACCACCTTCCGCAAGGCGGCTATCGAACACATGGCGCACATTGTCACGGTGAACGGATCTTTGTCTGAGGTTCACGGGCAGAAGGCCATCTTCGTTCAGGGCTTCCTGAAGCCGGCAGGTGGAAACTAGACATGGTGCATCAACGATTACCGATGTCCGCCATCGGCCTGTTTGTGTTGTTTGCGGTCGTGTCGTGTTCGGTCACCGGGCGGTGTGAGGATGAAGAACCCACGCCGCCTTTGGGGCTGCCACCGGTCTACTACCCGGACGACAATCTCTATTCCAAAGAGCGAGCTGATCTCGGCAAGCTGCTGTATTTCGACAAACGACTTTCGTCGGATGGCACCGTCTCGTGTGCGAGTTGCCATGGTGTCAAGGACGGCTTCACCGACGGCGCACCTGTTTCGACTGGGATCAACGGCCAAAAGGGAGGTCGCAGTGCACCGACTGTGATCAACCGCGGCTACAGTACGGCTCAGTTCTGGGACGGCCGCGCCCCTTCACTGGAAGCTCAGGCGATCGGACCCATCGCGAATCCCATTGAGATGACCAATGAGAAGGATCCGGATCGGGCTCATCAGACGTGCATCGACCGGTTACACAAAGTTCCCGAGTATCGTTCGCGGTTCCGGAAAGCGTACGGTGACGAGAACTTTACGATCGAAGACGTGGGGAAGGCCATCGCGACGTTTGAACGAACAGTCCTGTCGGGCAACGCGCCTTACGATCGCTTCAAGAACGGTGACAAAGACGCGATGTCGGCGTCGGCCATTCGCGGCAAGGATATCTTCTTCAATAAGACGGCGTGTGACAGTTGCCATCTGGGATTCAATTTCACGGATGGTTCCTACGCGAATATCGGGATCGGCATGGACCAGCCTGCGCCTGACCTGGGTCGCTACGCTGTCAGCAAACGTGAGGAAGACAAGGGAGCGTTTAAGACTCCCACTCTTCGCGAAATCGAGCATACCGGTCCGTATATGCACGATGGTCGTCTGAAGACACTTGAAGACGTGTTGGAGCACTACGACAAGGGAGGAATTGCTAATCCTTACCTCGACGAACGGCTCAAGCCACTGAAACTCAGTAAACGGGACAAGCAGGATCTTGTTGCGTTTTTGAAGTCTCTGAGCGGCGAAGGGTGGCAAATGGAAGCCCCAACCCGGTTTCCGCCATTCCGCAAATGACAGCTGTGCCGCACCCGATGCTGTTTACAGCATCGGGGGGCGGCTGTGGTCTCACAGAAGGAACGATAACGCAGTTGCCCGTTACGTTTTCCAGGGATCGTGGCCCTGCTGACTACGGCGGTGACTCAATCACTCGCCGTCCAGACTGCGATGCAGCTTTCGCAGGGCTTCCCCTTCGATCTGTCGGACACGTTCACGAGTGAGGCCCATCGACTCGCCAATTTCCTTCAATGTTTGAGGTTCGCAGTCGTCCAGTCCAAACCGCATGCGCAGGATAGTCGCTTCCCGAGTATCCATTTCCTCCAGCAGGCGAAAGACGTGCTTCAGGTTGTCGCTGTTGATCAACTCATCTTCCGGCCCCACGGTGCGTTCGTCGGGAACGATGTCACCCAGAGACAGTCCGGACTCGTCCTGCTCTGACTGCGGAGACGCGTTGTACAGGGCGATTGCCTTCTTCACGATCCGCAGTTTCTTCTGGGGGATTTCCAACTCTCTCGCAATGTCTTCAGGAGTCGGAACGCGTTTCAGTTCTTCCGCCAGCTTGGCGGAAGCGCGGCGCCACTTGGACAATAGCTCCACCATATAGGCGGGCACGCGAATCGTTTTTGCCGTATTGACAAGAGCTCGTTTGATGGATTGTTTGATCCAATAACTGGCATAGGTACTGAACCGAGTGTTCATGTCCGGATCAAAACCCTCAACCGCTCGCAGCAGTCCGAGGTTGCCTTCCTCGATCAGGTCCTGCAAAGGTAGCCCTTTGTTGGAGTAGCCGCGAGCAATGTTCACGACCAGACGCAGATTCGCTCGCACCATTCTGTCGCGGGCCGCTGCGTCCCCTGCCGAAATGGCGCGGGACAGGTCTTTTTCTTCCTGCGCGCTCAGCAACGCGGTTTCGTTAATCTCGCGCAGATAGGTCTCGAGCGGAGTTTGTACACGTGAACCGGAACGTGATTGGGAAGTGGTTGTCTGGGCCATGAAATAGCTGCATTCGATTGAGGGTTAAGACAAACGTTTGACGTCGCGGTGGTGGTCGACAATCAGCGATTGAGCGTCATGACGTTGCCGAAATCCAGTTTCAGCGGCAAAGGTTGGGTACGCCTGGAAACTCAGGCGTATGAGTCTGCGCCGCCTGCTTCCCCATTGGCTATCGGCCGGGAGCCTGATTATAGTCCACTGACTTTGCGCAGAAAGTGCCGGTAGGGGACTCCCGCCGACCGAAACCTGTACAGTTCTCTAAACTGACACGGCAAAGCACCTCGCAACAACCCTCAGAATCCAACCGGGGCGTGTGATCGACTTGTTCGGCACAGTGTGTCACATTGAGGCACACTGAGACTCAATCGATTTCCAATTGACTTTCTGGCTCAGGTGTTTACTCTTCTGCCGTGTCATCTCGATGGCGCAGAGAGTGAGAGTTGCGGTCATTTTGATTGTGGTGGGGGAACATCGTCTTGTCAGCTACGAAATGGACACGTTCGAATGAGTCTGTGCAGGTCGTTGGCGGCGATTCGTGCAGCACTCTCATTCAGCTCTGCGGGCGCCAGTTGGCAGCCGCGCAAGAATCGGATTCGCTGTCAGACTTCCTTGCGTATGAACTGCCCCAGGTTGCCACAGAGCTGGCTGCACAGTGGGTCGCAGTTGTCCGCAGAGTGCCGGGACCTGCCTGGGAAACGATCGCGGAGCATGGTCGTCACTCGCTTGACAAATCCATGAATCAGATGTGGGACGAGTCCCTTGATCGCGAAGCGGCCGGAGTGAATGACGACACAAATGGGTGGACCTCCTTCGTTTTTCCGCTGGACCGTACGAACGGCGTTGGCGACTTGTTTGTGGGGGCAACTCGAAACGCCGGTAACGACCTTCTGTCAACCGGGATGCTGTCCGCGCGATCGTTTGGGCTGGCACTGAAGCTGGCGGTTCAGCAGGCGGATTCACGTCGGCAGGTGGATCGGCTAAAGTCGACACTGGATATTGCGTCCAGATTGTCCAGTGCCGAGGAAACAGCGCCCCTGCTGGACTTGATTGCACACGAAGCCACCCGTCTGCTGGACTGCGATCGCAGCAGTATTTTTCTGTGGGATCAGAAACGAAACGAAGTGGAGGCCCGGCCCGCTCTGGGTGTCACGAATGGTTCACTGAGGCTGCCGGCGAACGAAGGCATTGTCGGCGAGACACTGCGGACGGGCAGCTCTATTGTGGTGGCTGAAGCTTATGACGATCCTCGATTTAACAAGGAGGTTGATCAGCGCAGTGGCTACAGGACTCACAATCTGGTTTGTGTGCCTCTGCGAGATTCTGACGGCACCATTGTTGGAGCATTTGAAGCGATTAATCGCAACGGCGGCCACGCATTTTCGGAAGATGATGTTGATTGTCTGCAGCAACTGGGAACACAGGCTGCGGTAGCTCTGCGAAATCTGCGAGAACGAAGTCTGCTGAACAGAAGTCGCGACCAGTTGGCGGAAAAGGTCACCAGTCAGGTGGAAATTGTAGGTACGAGTTCTGCCATAGCGGCTCTGCGAGACACGGTCGATCGCCTGGCCTCGACTGACCTGCCGGTGCTTGTGCTGGGTGAAAGCGGTACGGGCAAAGAAGTGGTGGCAAATTCAATCCACTTTGGGGGTGCGCGAGCTAACAGCCCGTTTGTGGCTATGAACTGTGCCGCGATTGCGGAAACCCTGCTCGAAAGCGAACTGTTCGGCCACGAGCAGGGGGCATTCACGGACGCCAGAGATTCCCGTCAGGGTAAGTTTGAACTTGCTGACGGAGGCACGTTGTTTCTGGATGAAATCGGCGACATGAGCTTGGGTGGGCAGGCGAAACTGCTGCGTGTGCTTGAGCAGAAAACCATCACCAGGGTCGGTGGTTCGGATGCAATTCCCGTGAATGTCCGGATTGTGGCAGCGACAAATTCCAACCTGACCGAAGCCGTCCGTGAGAAGCGTTTTCGTGAGGATCTGTACTATCGCCTGAGTGTCGTCACTCTGGACCTGCCGTCACTGCGCGATCGTCCCGAAGACATCCTTCCGTTAGCTGAACATTTCCTGAGTCGTTTTGCCGCTAAGGCTCGAAGACCGGGCCTGCAGCTGACGTCTGATGCCCGCCGCAGGCTTCAGGCACATGCATGGCCAGGCAACATCCGAGAGCTGCGAAATCTGATGGAACGTGTTGCTTTTCTTGCTCCGAATGATCGGATCGACGCCGACGATCTGGCATTTATTCTAAGTCCGGATCAAGAGGGCGGTCCTCAGCTTTCACTGGAGCTCGGCCTTGACGGGGCCACGCGGGAGTTTCAGAAGGACTTTATTCGCCGCAGCATCAACCAGGTCAAAAACAACATGACGGATGCGGCCCGGCTGTTAGGGCTGCATCGTTCCAACCTGTACCGCAAGATGAAACAACTGCAGATGTCCGAAGTCGTCGGTGAAACTGCGGATTGACGACTGCAGGCCGCACCCGTCTGGCAAGGAAAATAGTGGCTGCCTTTCGCGACGAGGTGAGTTTACGCTGGCCGTTACAAAAAACGCCTGAACTGACAAAAGACGTCGTCGTCCGTGCGCAAACGCCGGGCACCGGTGCCGTCAATCGAGTTGACACCACTTGTCTTCAGCTTATACGTGTTTTTCTTCTGCCACCCTATTCCACAAAGACTACGACACCCGTGATGTTGTCGCGTGAGCCACCTTGAAGGGCTGCATCCACCAGCTTCTGAGCGATGACCTGGGGGTCGTCGGACGAGACAAGCAGTTCCTGGATCTGATCGGCACCGATACCATCAGTGACCCCATCCGAGCATAAATAATATCGGTCGCCCGGTTCCGGCTTGATTTCACTGGCATCGGTACCGGACGAACCGTCTTTTGTTCCAAGGTAGCGATAAAGAACGTTGCGATAACGGTGAGTCTTCGCTTCTTCTTCGTTAATCGTTCCGGCTTCCAGCAGAGCCTGCGTCAAAGAATGATCATTGGTAAGCTGCTGAAGATTGCCGTTCCGCAGCAGATACACGCGACTGTCGCCGACGCCGCCGATGTAGAAGTTGTCCCCCGCACGGACAAGGAACACAACCGTTGTTCCCATATTGCGAGCAGAGGGATCGACCTCACTCAGCGACATGATCTCTGAGTTTGCGTAGTCCACAGACTGGTCGATGGCGTCAACAACTTCAGACTTCGACCCGCCGTCGAAATTCAGCAACTGCTCCAGCTGTTTGGGAATCAACTCGACAGCGAGCGCACTGGCTTTCTCGCCCGCGTTTTGCCCGCCCATGCCATCAGCAACGATAAAATACCGTTGCGATTCATCCACAACGTAGCTGTCTTCGTTGTTCTCACGGAAGTTGCCCGTGATGCTCACATGGCCTGTTCGAATGGAAACCATTGATTGATCCGGATAAATCCTTCGGAAGAAGGACGCTTATATTCTAGTTGTTCAAGTGCCCGCAGCGGTAGAACCGTTACTTGGTCCCACAAATTGTCCCAAACACGTCGCGGATTCCTAAGGTCGTGGCATTGATGAGCATCTCACCGGCTTCGAATCCGGCTGAGGTTCCCAACAGACGATTCTGGCTCTCCACCAGCTGAAAAACCCGTTGTTTTGTTGGCGGGAACTGAGTTTGATACGCTCGGATGGACTCCAGTTTGATCTCCAGAGTATCAGAAATATCAGAGACAAACCGGCCTCCCCCTTCAGGAAGGCTGAGATTCTGAAGGCCCAAAGGATACCAAATCTGTTTCTGAATACGATGAACCGGCAGGTTTTCAAATAGTTCATCCCATTTTGTGAGCCGTGAGTAAAAAATTGCAGCATCCGTGATCTGCATGGCCTGCCAATGGTCTGGTGACGCCAAAGGCGTCTTGTCGGCAATACCCATCACGAGCGTAGGTCGATAGCGACGAAACACCCTGGCCAGTTCAACTCGTTCCTCGAATCCGTCGAAGAGCCGTCGATTGGGCAGCTCCAGCGTCTCTCGGACGTGGACCCCCAGAATCTCTGCCGCCACTCGAGCCTCCTCCAGCCGGACTTCGGGTCCCGGGCTGAGCGGAGTTGGCTCTCCGTCTGTCAGATCGACGATGCCTACTCGCAGCCCCTGACGCACCATTGCTGCCAGAGTACCGCCGCAGGCAATTTCGACATCATCAGGGTGTGCCCCCACCGCAATCACATCCAGTGGCTCGGGGAGTTCCGGCTTCTTTGTGTCTGACACAATTCATTCCTGGGCAAAAACGGAGAACGATTCAGCAACAAGACGAAGATCCACCTTGCTCGTTTGCTGGCAGCGATCGACATGCCACCGTCAGCTTTAAAGTCGGTCCGGGGTGTGGCATGTTACAATAGCGAGAGACCGTCGCCGGCAGCAGGAGAGGTTGATCCGCGATTGCCGTTTTGGAGCAATTTGTGGCTTTACCATTTCAGAATCACCTTGCCGGACTCGCCCGAAATCATGGCTTGAAAGCCCTCCTCAAAATCAAAGTACGGCATCCGGTGCGTAATCACCGGATTGATGTCCAGGCCACTTTGCAACATGACGGTCATCTTGTACCACGTTTCGTACATCTCGCGACCATAGATACCCTTGATGGTCAGCATGTTGAACACAACTGTATTCCAGTCAATGGCCATCTCTCCGGACGGTATGCCAAGCATTGCAACCTTGCCACCGTGGCAGATGTTGACCAGCATCTCCCGGAATGCTGACGGATTACCGGACATCTCAAGGCCCACGTCGAAGCCTTCGACCATTCCCAATTGCTTTTGTACGTCTGTCAGCGTCTCTGAACGCACATCGACGGCTCGGGTTACGCCGAGCTTTTCCGCCAAATTCAGACGCCATGGGTTAACATCGGTAATGACCACGTGGCGGGCCCCGGCATGGCGGACCACCGCGGCCGCCATCAGACCGATTGGTCCGGCGCCGGTGATCACGACGTCTTCGCCCAGTACCGGAAACGAAAGAGCTGTGTGGACCGCATTACCAAAGGGATCGAAGATTGAAGCGATGTCCCGATCAATATCATCAGCGTGATGCCACACGTTTGTCATTGGCAAAGAAATATACTCAGCAAATGCGCCCGGTCGGTTGACGCCGATGCCCTCGGTGCGGTTGCACAGATGCCTCCGTCCGGCCAGGCAGTTGCGACAGCGACCGCAGACAACGTGTCCTTCTCCGCTCACGACCTCACCAGAGTGAAAATCCAGCACGTTCGAGCCCACGTCGACAACTTCGCCCACGAATTCGTGACCGACGACCATGGGAACCGGAATCGTGTTTTGCGCCCACTCGTCCCATTGATAGATGTGGACGTCTGTTCCACAAATCCCGGTGCGGTCGACTTTGATCAGGACGTCATTGACGCCTACATTGGGCTCGGGCACATCTTCCAGCCACAGCCCCTGCGTCGCATCCTTCTTAACCAGCGCTTTCACGAATTCTCTCCAAATCTGTTGTATAGCGAGTGAATTTCGTAGTATATTAGTGGCCCCTGTCTGGCCAGTCCCACGCGGGGCCGCATATATGATGTCATTTCAGCGTCTAATTGTTCTGAACTGTTCATCTAGAAAAAAACGCGAACCTAACCGTCCGGCCGGGGCCGAAAACAGGATTTCTCTCGAATTTTGCGAGGGCAGATGTCGCACAGCCGGAATGCCGGAATCCGGAGCGCCTTCAGTGGGGGTGCATTCGTTGGCTGGCGGGTGTTGAACGGGAAGCCGACAGGCATTCCTTTGCCCGCTTGCAGACCGATTCGCAGGACAACGAACAACGCGGGGAAGAGGAGCAAAATCAGAGCGGCGCGGCCCCTCCAGCGATCGGATGCACCCATTCAGCGGAAGCCGGGATGCTATGACTGGGCAGCAGGCGAGCGTGCGAGTAGGATCGAGCAGGAAAAAGCGGTGCAGCAGGGGATACGATCGGGTAATCCGGGCAGACGTCCCCCAGTGTGTCGTTGTTTGATGTGACAGATCCGCGAAACACTACCGCTTTGTACATAGCCCAGTGAAGATTTGATGACGATATGATCAGCAGGAATACTGAAGACGCCAAATCATCGCCGGAACATGAGAATTCGCCGGCAGCTGTCGCGCTCGTCCGATACGGCGTGGTGCCTCAGGTCGCACGATTTTCCGTGTCGAAGGAAATCCAGGAATCGCTGGCCCCACGATCGGTGCACGGCGTGCGAGTTGTTGTGGCAACCGATCGCGGGACCGAGACCGGGCTGCTGCTGGAACTCGTCAGCAAAGCCGTGGCCAGCAATGACACCGCGTTGACGGGACAACTGTTGCGGCTGTCGAATTCGGCAGACGAAGACGAGTTTGTTGTAAACCGACAGAAAGCGAACGGTGAGTTCTTCGACTGGCAGGTCCGAGTCAGTGACTGGGACCTGGAACTACAGCTAATCGATCTTGAATGGACGCTGGATGGGCAAAGTCTGATTCTGTACGTCCTGAACGGGCAGAATGCAGAAACAACGCGCCTGGCCCTGCTGGCTGCGGCGGCAGGTCTCGGAATCGTTCATGTGCAACCCGTCGAGGCAGACGGCATCGTACACCAGCCGTCTGGCGGTGGTTGCGGTAGTGGAGGTGGCGGGTGCGGATCAGGGGGAGGGGGATGCGGCAGCTGAAGTCTGTCGTTCAGTTCGCCAGACGCAGGTACACGCGTGGGGCCAGACGACACACTTGGTCGCCTGAAAAATTTCCGGGGACACCAAAATCCACTAGTGAACGTGGAGACGTATTTACATTCGAATATCCTGTGGCACCCCGGTGTCATCCGCGTGGACCTGGATGAAACCTTCTGGAAAAAAGTTTATCTGGCATGACAGAAGTTCGCAGCAAACCACTTCGTATGGCGTTGATTGGTGGCGGCGGAGCTGGTTTTATTGGAAAAGTTCACGCGACGGCAGCGACGCTGGACCGTGAAGCCGTTTTGGTCGCCGGGGCATTATCGTCCAATGCTGAGCGTTCGAGGCAGGCGGCAGCCGAGTTTGGCATTCCGACGCATCGCGCTTACGGCTCCTGGCGGGAACTGCTGGAAGCTGAGAGCCGCCGACCGAAGGACGAACGTGTCAATTTCGTGTCCATCGCGACGCCCAACTTTACCCATTGCGAAATCGCCTGTGCAGCGATGGAGTCCGGCTTCCATGTCGTCTGCGACAAGCCCATGGCCATTAATCTGAACGACGCGCAGCAGATGGTGACCGCCGTTCAGCAGACGGGGCGAGTGTTTGCGCTGACTCACAATTATTCCGGCTACCCGCTGATGCGCCAGGCGCGTGAGATGATCGCCAGCGGAGAACTGGGTGAGATAATCGCTGTGCGAGCCACCTATGTGCAGGGCTGGATGCACGGGATGGTACCTGGAGCACAGCAGGACCGCGGAGCATGGAAGTCAGATCCCCGCAGAAATGGTCGAGCCGGATCGCTGGGCGACGTGGGAACACATGCGTTCCATCTGGCGAGCTTTGTGACAGGCCTTGAACCCGAACAACTGCTAAGCAGCATGCAGTCAATCTCTGATCACCATGAACTTGATGACTATGGCCATGCGATGATTCGGTTCCGCCAGGGAGGCACAGGGATGATCACGTGGAGCCAGGTGACGCACGGGCGACTGAACGACCTGTCAATCGAGGTCGATGGCACCAAAGCGGCGCTTACCTGGTGTCAGGAAGAACCAAATCAGTTGTACGTCAGGTCGCTGGGGAAACCGGTTCGGATCTACGAACGTGACCCGAACGCGGCGCACGCTGCACCAACGGCGATTGCTGCCTGTCGACTTCCGGGAGGACACCCCGAAGCTTTCTTTGAAGCATTTGCCAATGTCTATCGCGACGCATTTGCGGATATGCGGCGAGTCAACGCGGGCGAAGCCTTCGATCGGTCTTTGTCACTTTATCCATCGGTCCAGGACGGTTACGCGGGAGTCCGTTTTATGACGCGATGTCTGGACAGCAATGACTCAAATTCACAGTGGCAGGACTGGTAACACACTGCTGTCGGCTTCCATTGCGGATTAAGTCTTATGCCACACGAAATTCGACTGGCCGGTCCGTGGGAGTTTTCCACCGATGACGGCTCGATGTGGAATCGCTGTGTTCTGCCATTCGATGCAGCGCAGGATGAAATCTCTGCTACGGCAGTCGTTCGGGTTCGACGCAGGTTTCACAAACCGAGCGGTCTGGAGCCATCATCGGTGGTCAGCATCATCGTGGCCGCGGACCACGAAGTCGGTCAAATTGTATTGAACGACTGCCAACATTCCGCCAGCACCGTTGAACGTGAGGAACAGCTGCCGTCTTCCGTGACCAGTCATTTCCGCGTGGACGAGTTGCTGAACGAATTCAACACACTTCAGCTGACGGTTTCCGCGGCAACACCAGGCCTGGCGTCGACAATCCATACGACAAGACTCAGAATCGTCGACGTCTAGCCTAACATTCGCGACATGTTGCCCGCAGAACGCCCCTGTCGCGACCGATGCTCGCCCTGAGAATCCTCAGTGGCAGCCTTCTTTTGAAACAGCACCAGAACCGGACGACCGCCGACACGTTCACTACGTACGGACGCTGCTTCAGAATTCGTTCCGTTCGCACGTGATCGCACGGTTGACACATCCGCCAATGCAACAATGCTGTCAACGCTCTTATCTGCGTCCGCCGTCAGCTGAGTGACTTCGGTCACCAGAGTTTCGTTCGTCGGTACCACAACAAACATTTCACCAAAGTACACGTCTGAACGGGTGGGGGTATTCATCGATTCTGTCAGCCGCGCGAGTAATTCGTCACGATCGTAATTCCCGATCCGCTCCGGGTTCCATTCCGTTTGAATGTCTCCAGCGACGCCTTCCTTGAATCCAGTGTGCAACGCGTCCAGAAGTTCCGACGAGGTGTCCGCAGACGACATCAGCACGCCCATCGTCTGGTCATCATTCGTACTCGCGTCGGACAGTGACTGAATCTCAAGTCCGCTTTGTCCAATCGACTGTCGCAGTCTACTACTGACTTCAGCGTGCTTCTGTTCGGAAACCGTAACAACCACAACCTGCCAGTCTCGTGAGTTCGCGGGTAAGAGTAAGGCAGAGTCCGCCGGTGCGGAGGCGTACGTCACATCGCCCCCTGCATCCGCCATGGTTGTGACCGGCATTGAATCGGTCCGCATGACCAGAAAGGATATCGGCACAGTTACCACTGCAATCGCTGCTGCGGCCGTCAGAAACGCCATCGTATTCCTGCTAAAATGACGAGTCGACGCGGCTGTGCCGGACTCTTTTTCCCGAATCGCCTCTGGCTGAGACAATTCAATTCGGCTGCGAACTGCTGAGGAGAACTCTCCGCAGGGCTCCATCGCAATAGCTCGCAGACAATCTCCGAGATGACTCCACTGCTGGAGCATTTCCGAATCCTGCGGCGACTGCTCTGCCGACGTAAACTTATCAAATTCGGCGGACAACAATTCTTCGTGGGACGGCTTTGACATTTGTTCGCAGTAGGCGGGACGACGGTGGGGCGGGAAAGAATACTCCACTTAGACGCTCTGCGACTGCCATGGTTCCCGCAAACATGAAGATCTCCTGTTTCAACACAAGTCGTTTATAATAAACAAGTTACGGCACGAATCCTGTACCGGAGGACGAGGTTTCGCTGCCAAATCGCCTTCCGGCGAGCGGCGTCCAACGCTACGTGGGGTGTGCGATTGTGGTGACGAATTACACATCGCCGGCGTGAGCGTCAGGGGGACCGAGGTTGTCGTTGCCATGCGGACTAGCTGTTCGGGATCGTCGTGCGGCGGCTTGGCGGCTGCGACCAAATGCGTGCTGCTGCTTCGCTGCCGTGTCAGGAATCGTGTACCATCGTCGCATGGGAGTCGTTCGAATCAGACATCATATGCATTAGGAATCAGAAAAATTGAGTGAGTCATCAGGAGTGGTCATCGTAACAGGGGCCGGCAGCGGAATCGGCCGCGCGGTGAGTCTGGCGCTGTTGAAAGCAGGATTTCGTGTGGGGCTCGCCGGACGTAGGCAGGATGCGCTTGAGGAAACTCGTTCGCTGTCGGATGCAGCCGATGCGGCAATCGCGGTTCCGACGGACGTGACAGATCCAACTTCGGTGGAACAGCTGTTTGCTCAGACAGCCTCGACCTATGGGCGAGTCGACATACTGTTCAACAACGCTGGTGTCAGCGCTCCAGGCGATCTGCTGGAAGATATCTCCTTCGCAGCATGGCAACAGGTGGTGAATGTTAATCTGACCGGCGCATTTCTGTGTACTCAGGCGGCGTTTCGGCAGATGAAGGAACAGACGCCCACTGGTGGACGCATCATCAACAACGGATCAATTTCGGCCCTTTCTCCGCGTCCCAACTCTGCGCCGTACACGGCGACGAAACACGCGATCACCGGGCTGACGAAATCCTCGTCACTGGATGGGCGCAAGTACAATATTGCGTGCGGGCAGATTGACATCGGCAACGCCGGCACCGACATGACGTCGCGAATGAGTGCCGGCGTTCCCCAGGCCAACGGGTTGCTCGCCCCCGAACCCACAATCGACGTAAACCATATTGCTGATGCCGTTATCTATATGGCTCAGCTGCCGCTGGACGCAAATGTGCCGTTCGTCACGGTCATGGCCACAAAGATGCCGCTTGTCGGACGGGGATAAAGAAGGGAAGAAAATTCGAAAACCATCCTGCCGTTGAACAGTTTTCGTTCCAGGACGTGTCCGGCCGAAAAGCACATCGGAGTCATTTGCGGACCAGTCGCGCGCAGGACTGTGAGCAGCGGTACACATGGGATTGATTGTAAGTTGACAGACAAAATTCCGGCCGACGTCGTTCCTGTATCGTGGAGACTTCCATGCATGGGACCGTGGTCAGGTCGGACTTGTAACCACCATGCTGATACCGAAACCTGAAGTATGTCATCAACTGAAGACAGCCCGTTTCGTCCGTCGTTTTCGCTGAGTGCGACTGCGCTGACGCAACTGCTGGCGTCCTTCGCTTGTTTTCTTGGCGCCTTCGTGCTGCCGATTCAGTTTCCTGAATTCGGCACGCTTTCGCAACAGGTACTCGTTATCCTTGCTGTGATCACCCTGCTGCTGGGCACAGGTAATGTGCTGTTCGGCCGACAGCTCAGCCGATTGCTGACACGTGCAGGAAAACGATCGCGGGTGGTCATTCCTCGTGAGGGCGTTGTCTACCTTGCTATTATGCTGACCCTTGCCGTTGGTGCTTTGCTGGGGCATCGGAATATGCCTTTGCTGGTTTTCGGCATGATGGCCGGACCATTCGTCCTGAATGGGTGGATCGTGTATGTCATGCTCAAGAAAGTCTCCGTGACCAGACGCGTACCTCGTCGGGCAATGGTTGGTGAATTTGTTGTCGTTGAAATAGAGGTCACCAACGGAAAACGCTTGTTGGCATCGCACATGCTGGAAGTGCGTGACGGCGTTTCCGGAGGTAAACTGTCGGGAGGCAGTCGCGACGAAGAAGGTGTCGTAACGTATCTGCGGGTTCCGGCGCACGCTTCACGAGCCGGCAGATATCAGCTTCGATTTTCAGACCGAGGACAGTATCAGCTGGGCCCAATGCGTGTCAGTTCCCGTTTTCCGCTGGGTATCGGTGAAAGAGGCCAGATCGATTCGCAGACATCACAGTTGATCGTGCATCCGAAAGTCGGAACGTTGCTTCCTGACTGGCAGAGACAGCAGAAGGAATTGTCCGAAGCCAGCAATCGTGTACAGCTGCGGATGGGCCTGTTCGACGACGAGTTTCATCGCATTCGCGAGTTTCGTTCGGGTGATAATCCCCGTTCAATTCACTGGAAATCGACGGCCAAACGCGGACAGCTGATGGTTCGTGAGTATCACCAGAATCGCCATGCAGATTCGTTTGTGATTCTGGATCTGCCGAAATCCGGAACGTGGAACGGTGAGACCATGGAAATGGCGATCAGTCTGGCTACGACGATCTGTGTGGAACAGACGAAATCTTCATCGGGCGGTCGTTACCTGCTGGCTATCGCGGCAAAGGAACCATGTCTGGTGTCAAGTCGCTCCCCGGGCGCATTTCGGGAAGAGGCACTGGACGCCCTCGCGATGTGTAAGCCATATACGAAGGCAAGTCTTGAAGACGTTTTTACGAGGGTTGTCGCCGAGCACACATTGTACGATGAACGAATCATTGTGATTACGCCTCGCCCGATGGAAGCCGCAGATGCGCTGAACAGAGTGTCACGCGAAACCGATTCTGAGCGGCTTGACCTGGTTTCGCACACGACGATTCTTGAGGCGTCGCTGGCGGCGATGGCAGTCGTCATCGAACTGCCCGACGAATCGGCGGACAATCGACGAGGGCCGCAGGCACTGATAACACAACGCGGCAACGGCAGGCTGCATTCCGCGATCACCGACAAGTCTTCACACGTACCGGTGGAGGAGGCCGTATGAAGAGGCCCGTCAACATCGAGACGACCTTTCTTCGCAGTATTGTCTTCTGTGTCTCCGTGGCGTCACTGGTGCTGGCGAACGCGGAAGAGAATATGTGGCCAACTGCGTTCACACCTGTGATCGCGGTCTTTGCTTACATTTTTGTGGACCGAAAAAAACTGTTCCGCCTGTCTCTCCTGGGGGCCAATGGACTGGGGGTCGTCGCGTTCGTCACCGCTATTATTGAGTTCCAGCAAGGAAACCTGCTGGAAAAACTGCTGGCGGGCGCACATCTACTGGTCTACATCACGTGGGTCGTTCTGCTGCTGAAGAAGGGAATCCGTCAGTTCTGGTGGCTGACGGCGCTAAGTGTTCTGCAGATTTCGGTGGCGTCCGTGCTGACCACCGATGCGTCTTTCGGCGCGGCACTCGTCTTAATGCTGCTGACGATGTTGTGGACACTTTCGGTATTTTCGCTCTATCGTGCACAGTTGCGGCTGGCACGTTCCTCAGATGGCGTCGAAGACAGTCTGAATGTTGTTGAAGACACGAGTTCTTCAAGTGGCCTGTTGGTTCGCAACGGACTTCAGGTCGACTCTGATGAACGCTGGATCGGCTGGCGGTTCAGAGCCATCGTCGGGTTCGCATTCATTGCGTCGTTGTGCGTCGCGCTGGTCGCGTTCGTTGCCTTTCCACGTGTCTGGGTCAATGCGGGGACGTTCCCACAGTTGCAGTCATCCCACAACGCCCTCACACACCAGACCGGGTTTACCGACAATGTGGAACTGGGAGAGATCGGAGAGATCATGCAGTCGGATGCCCGCGTGCTGCAGTTCGAAATCACCAGAATGGATGGCGGCGCTGCGGTCACTCCGGACGCGTTTGCGGCTGCCATGAAAATGGATGAAATTCTGTTTCGCGGAAATGCGCTGGGGCACTACAACGACGGCCGATGGACATCAGGCAGTATTCAGGGGCGAGGCGTTGGCGACACTGAACATCGTCAGTACGAGGCGCGGCCAAAACTGGCTGATTTTCGAGTTCGTATTACGCAGGATCCACCAATCCGTACATTTGCATTTGCCCCCGTACCTGCCGTCAATGCTCGAAATCGGGAACGCAGGGGGAGAATCAACCAGCGACGGTTCTCGTATTCCCTGATTCATGACATTCATGAGAACAGGTCGCGGTCTGAACCACTGAATTTTGAAGTCTGGTGCGCGGAAGAACCGAATCGTCGGGTTCACGGACCGAGCAGGATTCACAGCGACCTTAAGATGTTCATCGAGAGCGTAGTGCAGCCAATTCTAAGGACACAGGATGAGCGCCTTCCTCTGCAGCAGCATAATTACTGGGATGAACGTACTTACGCGGAAAGCTGTAATATTACTCATGGACTGAATCAATCATTGCCGCGGCTGACTCGGCAGGCCGTCGAACTGTGCACAACGGACGACGGAGGAGTCGTCTCTGTGCGGCAGCGTGTCGAACGTATCTTTGCCTACCTCAATACGTCCGGGACTTACAGCTATTCGCTAACTGCCGATATTGTCGACCAGGAACTGGATCCGGTCGAAGATTTTCTATTCAACCGAAAAGTCGGTCACTGCGAGTACTTCGCGGCGACGTGTGCTCTGATGCTCCAGGCCGTCGGCGTACCGGCAAGAGTTGTCAACGGATACAAAGGCAGCGAAGTAAACACCGTTTCCGGTCGCTCAGAAGTCAAGCAGAAGCATGCTCACACCTGGGTGGAAGTGTACGTGGATTTCGCGTGGGAAACTCTGGATCCGACACCGGCTGCGGCCCGTCGGGAAGGCGTCACTCAGCCACGAACCTTTGACTGGTGGTCAGATCTGCGTCTCGCCTTCAGTGATAACTGGTTTGATATGATTCAGAAGATGAGTCCGCAGCGACAGGAAGCCATGATCCGTCCGTGGCTGGAGTCGGGCAGGAATGCCGTGACCACCATACGTGAACAGGGGCTGTGGGCGTCGCTGAAGATGTTCTATCAGGAAGTTGTTCTGCAACCTGGAAAATGGTTCAGCCCGCAGACCGGAATTGTCACCTTTGGGATATTGCTGATCGTCGGTCTGGTCATCCGGCAGAATCCACGCAGCTGGATGCTCTCACCGTTTCATCGATTCATTGACTGGATGCGGCCTGACAGACGCCAACAGCGCAGCGTGGTCAGATTCTACGAGAACTTTCGAAACCTGTGTTCACGTCATGGGTTGCCATTGCCTGATCACAGGACAGCTCAGGAAAACGCGAACGCAGCAGCAACCTTCTTCGATGGCCAGCTTGTGACGGTCGACGATAAAGTCCTGCCGCAACGCATCGCCGCTGTGTTTAATCGAGTAAGATTCGGTGCCGAGACTCTGACGCCGGAAGTCGTGATGGGCGTGCGCGGTAATGTCGTGCGATTTAGCGAGTTACTGGCGGCCAGGCAGACGCCTGAATCGGCGTCTGCGGCGGCCGTCCCCGACGAACCTGAAGTTCAGTCGGCAACTGTTTGACAGCCTGCAAAACCGCACACCAACCGACTCAAAGGCCAACATCCATGCGGGATATCCGTATCGCAGCCGCCCAGTTTGAACACCGAAACGACGATAAGAAGTTCAATCTGTCCCGCATTCATGAATTGACGAAAACAGCCGTCGAAGGCGGAGCCGAAGTGGTCAGTTTTCACGAATGCTGTATCTCGGCGTACACCTTTGTTCAACAGTTCAGCAAAGACCAGCTGCGCGAACTTGCTGAACCAGTGCCGGACGGGGCCAGCGTACGTGAGCTGATGAAGATTTCGACAGACTGCGGCGTTCCGATCCTGGCGGGATTGTTTGAGCTGCGGGGCGAAGACGTCTTCAACACCTATATCTGTGTCGACGGGGACAGGCTGGTCGCCCGGTACAGCAAACTGCACGCATTCGTGAATCCATATTTGTCCTCGGGCAATGAGTTCGTGGTATTTGATCTGAAGGGATGCCGTTGCGGAGTTCTGATTTGTTATGACAACAATCTCCCGGAAAACGTTCGTGTTACGGCGTTGAAGGGAGCCGAGATCGTTTTTATGCCGCACGTAACCGGGTGTCTGCCGTCGGTCATGCCCGGACGTGGACTTGTGGATCCTGCGCTGTGGCACAACCGTGAACGCGACCCCGTGCGGCTGCGGCAGGAACTTCTCGGGCCGAAGGGTCGTCGCTGGTTGATGCGCTGGTTGCCGACACGTCTGTATGAAAACGGCATCTATGGTGTGTTTACCAACCCGATCGGACTGGACGATGGTCAGGTGCGCAACGGAAACTCAATGATTATCGATCCGTTCGGCGAGGTCGTGGTGGAATGCACCCGGCTGGGTGATGAAGTCGTTGTCGGTCTATGCACTGACGAAGCCGTGAAACACAGCAGCGGGCAACGCTACCTGAAAGCACGACGCCCCGAATTGTACGACGAACTGGTCAAGCCGTCCTCTGCGCCCCCCGTGACGGAACCAGGGTGGAAGCTGAAGTACAAGGACCAGTAAACGGTCGGTGCAGAATCGGTCCACGGTCGCTCGTCGTGACGCCGGCGAATTGCGGGTTGTTAGGCATCCTGTCGTGGATGCCCCACATGCCTTTCCTGGCAGGACTCAGGCTGAGTCAACACGTCGGCTGTTCGGGGGGGCAATTTTCTTATTGCTGCAGACGGTGCCGGCTTGTGAAAGTAGCGAAACTGCGGTCGAAAAACATTCTTCGCAGCCACAGGTCAGCGTGATACGCTGCCAGGAATTGTCGCGGATCCGACAGACTGCACAGGACTCAGCGACGCAAAAGTCAGCCTGACCGTCAGGGACGGCATTTCCGGAAGAACCCTAATGATGAGCATTTCCTGGACAGTCGTGACAGGCGGACCTGCAATGTTAAGCTTTGGCGCTCTCCCCATGAAGCCCGCAATTCTTTCCGACTGATGTACCGATCAGTCGGAAAAAGCGGATGTTAACGCCGCTTGCATTCCCGCCGGAATGCAAGCGGTTATTGGTCGCTAAATTCAGCTTCGATTCGGGAACAATTCTTCGTCATTGGTGTCGATTCCTCTGACCGGTCCTGGTATTGAATTTAGGAGGTGTTTCATGTCTTTGTTCAGAACCGGCACGTTGGTCGTGGCTCTGATGTGTATCAACAGCCCTGCACTTGCCGAATGCGGTCCGTGCACTTCACCAGGCTATGCAGCATCCTGGAGCCAGTGCTGTCAGCCCGAATACAAGACGGAAAAAATAAAACGGCACTGCTACAAAACAGAGTGCAAGGCAATCTGCATTCCCCCGGTCACATTGCCCTGTTGCCGCCTGAGCCGGTGTTTCGGTGGATCCGTCAGTGATGGCTGCTGTGATGACGACTGTCGAAGCAGCGGACTACTGCAAAAACTGTGTTCAAAGCTGACGGCCTGTCGGATTCGGCATGTTAACACATACAAGAAAGTTGAGTACGAATGCGGCACGAAGTGTGTTTGTGAATGGAAAGTTGTTTCCTCCGCCGTCGGCTGCTGTGATCAGGGTTGTACTGACACGGGCGCTCACTGCACGCCCTAATTGCAGGGCGAGCGGGGCACATTCTGATCGGACGGGCAACGGCGGGGATTGGTCGCTACAATCAGGCAACCATGACGCACCGGTTTTCGTTCTCACTTGTGATGCTGCGGGTTCTTGCCGTACTTCTGGCGGTCATTTCGCAGGCCCCCGGCCAGGAGCCGTCCGCGACTAACGGCGCTGACGAGAATGTTTCAGCGGCCCGGCACGCGGACTTCAGTCAACACGTCGAGCCTCTACTGCAGAAATTCTGTCTGCGTTGCCACACAGAAGAAAAAATGGAGGCTGGCGTTCGTCTGGATCTGCTGAATGGCGAACTTGAGGATCGACGCATTCGGCTGTGGGAAGGCATTCTGGGCCAGCTGAACGACGAAGCCATGCCTCCAGAAGACGAATTGCAACCGACTGCCGAACAGCGGAAGACGCTAGCGGATTGGATTCGTCGAGGAATGATTGCTGCCAAGAGCCGCAACCCTCAGAAGAACGGATCGGTCCGGCGACTGACTGTGGCTCAGTACCGAAACACGCTGCGCGACTTGTTGGGGCTTGATGACGATTTGACCGACATCCTGCCTCCTGATGGAGTCTCGAAAGACGGATTTCTGAACAACGAACAGACATTGTTGCTGTCGCCGCTTTTGATTGAATCCTATTTCGACATTGCCGAACGTGCTCTGAATTTGTGCATTGTTGACGAAGACTCAAAACCGATCGTACAGAACTTTCGAATGGTTCTGGGAGCGGGCATCAATCCGAAGCCGTTTCCCGAGCAACTGATCCTGGGCGCTAATAATCGTCTGTTGGCAAATCCGGATTTCAGGGTCACTCAGCTTATGGCTGATAAACCATTCGACTTCGATCCATTCTTTATGCAAACGCAATACCGATTCAACGAGGGCTACCAGGGAAACTCGACCGTTCGCGGCTGGAGAGACTACGACAGCATTTATCACTCCGTTTTTGCCTGCGTGCGTGGAAAGGACGGATATCCCAAGGGGCTCGCGTACCAAACCGTTCCCGAGGGATTGCTGCTGCGTCCATCGGTGCCAAGTGCCGAACTTTTCCAGGTTGAGAGCACTTACGGACCGCAGGCCAACTTCAAAATATCGCTGCGGGAATTACCAGATCACGGCAAATTTCGCGTAACGGTTAAAGCCGCAAAATATGACGATGGACTGCTGTTGAATTCAGGAGTGAATCCTGCAAATCGATCGGCTGACGAATCATTGACAGTCAGCAACCTCGATCACACGCAAACTTTAAATATTAAAGCAGCCGGGATTTATCAGGTCGACGTTTATCTCGAAGCGTCTCATGATGAATCCATTCCTTTCGATGCTTCGAAACTATCAGAAAAACTTGCCGGAGCCTGGTCATTTAACGGCGACACGAATTCACGCCCGGAAAACATAAAGCGAGAAGGTCATCTTGCCGGCAATGCAAAGTTTGTGAAATCGCCGTTCGGTCAGGCGATTTCACTGGATGGAGATGGAGATTCCGTCGTCACTCCCCGTGACGAATCAATGAACGTTGGCGATGGTGACTTTACAATCGCTGCCTGGATCCGTCCGCATGAACTGCGACAGAGCGGCATCTTCTGCCTTGGAAAATACAGCTGGACACACGGTTGGTATTTTGACATGCCGAATAATCGAGGTGTCCTGCGGATCGAAACCGTCAGTCCGGCAAACAAGTCGAATGGCACCGTTGCCACGCGGCCGGGGATCATTCGTAAGAACAAGTGGCAGCACGTAGCGGCTGTCGTCCGACGCGGATCACAACAGACTGAATTGTTTGTCAACGGCTACAAAGTCGCTGCCGGAACTGTTGCTCCGACTAACCTGGACAACCCCGCAGTCAGCTTGCACATCGGTCGAATTCAGGACGCTTCGCAGTTCAAAGGCGAGATTGATGAAGTGCATTTCTACCGTCGCGCCCTGGGGATTACCGAACTGCAGGCGTTGATCGATCCCGGCCGAAAGTTCGTCCTGCCACCTCCACCAGAGAAACCAAAATCTCTCAACCTGCAGATTGGTGAAAGACATTTTGCAGGCATTTTGCATCAGCCCGCATTCCTAACGGTGGGGCTGCCGGTGGGAGAGGTTGAAGTAGCGGCCAAATATGGCGGAAATACAAATCCTCATCAAATAGTCATCAGCCGTGTTAATGAGGCATCCGAACCTGGCAAGCAATTCGCAACGTTTGATCAACGCGTGCCACGACTCGGAGTTCACGTAGGATTGCGACGAGATTGCGGCAGCACGCTGACTCAGGTTGGGAAGGCTCAGACGGTTTCCGATACAGACCTGACGACCTACGTCTTTGAAGGAGCAATCGGTAACTTTCCGAGCCCGGACGTCCAGGAAGAGAACGACAACTATCTGGCTGGTGTGCGAGAAATCGGCGTGCGCAGTGAGTACACCGATGGTCGCGATATGCCGCGAATGCTGGTCCAGTCTGTCGAGTTCGAAGGTCCTTACTACAATACGTGGCCACCGGCGACTCACCAGCGGATCTTTATCGAGTCGAACCACAAAGACGATCAGCCTGCTTATGCGAAGGAAGTTATTCGAAACTTTGCGACTCGCGCGTTTCGACGACCGGTCTCAAAGAACGAAGAAGATTCGATCTTCGCAATCTGGAAAAACTCATTCGATGACGATTCCGACTTCAATCAGAGTCTCAAAGACGCGCTATTAATTGTTTTGACAGCGCCTCAGTTTTTGTTCTTGATCGAGAACAGCGAGAGTCCGAAACCCGAATCGATCAACGACTTCGAATTGGCGTCCAAGCTTTCGTATTTTCTGTGGAACACGGTTCCGGACGAGCGACTGTTGAAGCTGGCAGCGATGAACACGCTGCGGAAATCACTCGATTCAGAAATCGAACGCATGATTCAGGATGCTCGCTTCGAGCAGTTCACGAGCGAGTTCGCGACGCAATGGCTCAACCTCGACAAATTCGACGTCGTGCAGACTGAACGCAAACAGTATCCCAGGCTGACTCGCGACGCGAAGACTCAGTTACGAATCGAACCCGTCCGCTATTTGCAGTACTTGATGCAAAAGAACTTGCCGTTGCGAAATCTGATTCACTCAGACTTCATCGTGGCCAATGAAGTGGTCGCCGATTACTACGATCTGGGCGACAAGTCTCAGAGTGGATTCGAGTTTGTGCCGATTTCACATCAATCAAAGAACTTGGGTGGAGTGCTTTCTCAAGCGGCAATTCTCGCGGGGCTTTCCAATGGGCGAGAAAGCAATCCAGTCAAACGTGGAGCGTGGCTGGCTCGAAAGATAATCGGCGAACCACCCGATGACCCGCCGCCAAACGTTCCGGCGTTACCCGAAAAAGACGACAAGAATTTGACGTTGCGGCAGAAGTTGGAACAACACAGAGATCAAGACGGCTGCGCCAAGTGCCATCGAGGAATCGACCCGTGGGGCATTCCCTTCGAACAATTTGACGCTGGCGGGTTGTTCATAAAAAAACCGGTCGCTGCCGATTCGACTCTTCCCGATGAAACAGAAATCGCCGATTTTGCGGGGCTAAGAGCATATTTGGCCAACGATCGCATCGATCAAGTCGCGTTTAGCTTCTCGAAACACCTAGCGACATATGCAATCGGCCGTAGCTTGACATACAACGAGATTAAGTTCCTCAAGGAAAAAGGCGTAGAATTGAAGCCAAACGGCTACAAAATGCAGGACCTGATCCGCTTTGTGATCACCAGCAAACTATTTCTTGAGAAATAACTGTTTTGTGGCGTAAGCTTCCAGCTTGCGATTCTCGGAGCAAAACTTGGCAAGCAGGATGCTCGCCCCACATTCTAGACTAGAACCCACTTGGATTTCGCCATGACAACCCAAAAACTTCATCGACGATCGGTACTTAAAGGTATCGCTGGCGCCTCGTTGGCTCTACCAGTTCTTGATGCGATGGGCGCTGAAGTAGCTGAGAAACTACCGAAAAGATTCTGTGCACTTTATACCGCAAACGGAATGTCGCTGCCCAAGACGGGTCACAAGATCAACGACTGGAGCTGGTTCCCAACGGCAACAGAGAAGGACGGCTCATTCGCGTTTGGAAGTTCAACAAGACCGCTCAGCGAATTCCGCAAGCAGCTGAGTTTCATGGGTGGCCTGTACCACGACAGCGGTCCCAAAGCTGATCCACACGTCTGTTCCGACATGTGGTTAACGGGTGCTCCTTTGCATGCTCCCAAACCGGGAACGTATAACTCGGTGGGGCTCGACCAGGTAATCGCGCGAAACACCAAACAGCATTGTCGACAGCCGTCGCTCGTTTTGTCGATCGATGCGGGCGTTGGATTCCTTTCGCGAACGGGAACGATTTCTTACAGCTACGATGGCAAACCGATTCCCGCAGAGAACAATCCTCGACGGATTTTCGATCGTTTGTTTCGAGGCGACAAAGTGTCCTTGGAATCAGAACGAGAAAAACTGCAACGCCGCCTCAAGCTGGTCGACGCCGTCCTCGAAAACGCGAAATCGCTCAACAAGAAACTGGGTAAGTCGGACCGCGAAAAGATGGACCAGTACCTAACCTCGCTAAACGAAGTCGAGTCACGCTTGATCGCTTCTGAAAAGTGGATCGACATTCCGCTCAAGAAACAGGATTACTCCCATCTGGATTTGGACGTCACCACCGAAAGTAAACCGAGTGACTATTATCGCAATATGTTCGATCTGATTGCTTTGGCTTTCGATGCCGACATCACTCGTTCCGTCGCTTTCATGTTGAACCGTGAGGACGGCATGGGGATCAGCGACACGTTCCCGCTGAAGCTTGGCCTGACTCGCACGCACCACAGTTTGTCGCACGCTGGAGACAAAGCCGGGCAACTAGAATTTGCCAAATACGATCGTTTCCTTAGCGAGCAGTTAGCGTACTTCTTGGGTCGACTGCAACAATTCAAGGACAAGAGCGGCAGCGTCTTGGACAACAGCATTGTGCTGTTCGGTAGCGGGGCCAGCACGACTCACAATCCGAGAAACCTGCCGACTTTGATCGCGGGCGGTGCCAACATGGGACTCAAGCATGGTAAGTATTGGCGCGACGGCGATACTCGCATGGCGAATGTTTACCTGAGCATTCTGCAGTCGATGAAAATTGAGGCGAATGCGTTCGCCGACAGCACCGGCGTGCTTCAGCAATCAATCTTTACTGCCGTGTAGATCCCCATCCGGAGTCATAGATGTCATTCCCCATTCAGCGGCGCAGGTTTGTTGGCCAGACACTCACGGCAGCGGCCGGGCTTGTTGCTGCTGGAAGCCATTCGCCCTTAGCTGCCGCAGGCAATCGATCGGGTGAGTTTACCGACCGCATCCGCAAAGCTGTGAAGTATCACATGGTGACGGGAAAGCTGTCGGCCCTGGACAAGCTGAAGATGCTCCAGGATCTGGGATTTGACGGTGTGGAACCTCGAGCCCAATTGAAGCCGTCGGACGCCGCCAAAGTCAAAGAACTGGCGAAAGCCAGTGAGACGACCGGCCTCCCCATTCATGGCGTTGTGAATTCCAGTAATCCGGACATTGCTGGCGCCATCGATCAGGCCAAGATGTTTGGCGCGAACAGCGTGCTGCATGTCGTCCGCTACGATCGAAAGATCGGCTATCTACAGAACTACAAAGAAACTCAGGACATCATTCTCAGGGCCATCGGTCATGCTGAAAAGCATGAGATTCAGATCCTGATCGAAAACGTCTGGGCGTCTTATCTGATCGAACCATTATCAATGGTACGTTTCATTGATGAACTGGACAGTCCATGGGTGCAGGTTTATTTTGATGTCGGCAACGTGGTCCGGTGGGGCTGGCCACAGCACTGGATCGAAGTGCTCGGCAAACGCGTCGCCAAGTTGGACATCAAAGAATACGATCTGAACGTCGCCATGAATGAAGGGATGCGCAAAGGCTTTGGCATGCCGCTGGGCGAAGGCAGCGTCGCATGGGATAAGGTTCGTGCAGAGTTGCTGAAGATCGACTATCGCGGCTGGGCCACGGCGGAAGTGCCCGGCGGCGATCGCAAGCGACTGGCAGACATTGCCGCTCAAATGGATCGCGTTCTGGACCTGTAGACTTTCTACGAGAGTTGCCATCCTGGTGGCACTCAGCCAGCACCGGCCAATGCCAGTTCGGGCGGAACGACGGCACTACTTCTGCAAAAGCGCTCCGTCCAGCAGCTTGGCGTCACGGAAGCCTTCCTTCCAGGGATCTTCAACCGTTGCCTGCCCAAAGTAGTCCGGTTCCGTCAGAAACGCCGCTGGGTCATCCGCCAGTCGCCCCTGCGTATCGACGTAAATCTTGACCAGGTATCTGCCTGTCGGAAGAGTGGATCCCTCACGATCCCAGGCATCCTGGCCGTCCACATTTGCGGGAGCCAGCAGAAACAGCGCGCCATTGACGGTTTTTTGGGGAGTCACGGTGCCCTGCGTGAAGGCAACCGGATCGTCACTCCATGATTTTTCTGCATCGTTCCAGGCGTGGACAACCATTTGTACGCCGGTCAAAACCTCCCAGCTTTCGGGCGCATTCTTCAGTCTGAGCACCTGCATTGACGGATACCAGTTGTCCAGCGGAAGATCGTCAGCGGATGCATACTGTTCGCCGACAACGCGGGAATAATCCTGAATCCATGCCATAAATGATTTGTACGACTGATCGTTGACGTGCATCTTCAGTCCGCCCATGTGCGAGACGGGCTCAGCATAAGAAGGCTTTTCGAATTTTCCGTCGGCGTGTTTCTTTGGCAGCTTTGATGTCGGCTTCAGGATCAGCAAACTTTTTGCCGGATCAGCGACGTTGATCAGCGGCAGTCGACCGGGACGCGGCTTGCGGCTGCTGACCATCAGATGCCTCAGAGTTGTCTCGGGGCTATCGCGAAAAATGTTGATCCGCTGACCGAACTTCTTTTCCAGCTCTTTGTGTCTGGCGATGGCCTTTTCATGCTTCGGATTGGATTCGTCCAGTTCGTGAGGCGTGTGGCAGGGAAAACATCGCATGCGCTGAGACCACACGTTGCGGCCGAACGAATCGACCACCCGATTTTTACGAGTGAATTCAATGACCGTATCGGGCTTCCTCGCAGGTGCCGGATTGCCTCCTTCCAGTGAAGGCAGGTCGCGAATTTTCGGAGCGCTGCAGCAGGCCTTGATCCATGCCGCAAAAGCCTGGTACTCCGCCCTGCGGGTTCTGGCATGAATCAGTTTAGCCCCCTTGTCCAGATCTTTTTCCCCCATCGCGATCAGGTTCAGAATCTTTGAGTCGTCCGGGTTCATAACGTCAATCAATCCCTCGTCACGCAGTGACACAAACGTCTGTTCGTGCGAAGGCAGAATATAATCCTTCAGATCGACCGACGACAGATGACACTGCACGCAGCTGGATGGTTTAGGCGATTTAAAAATCGGCATGATGCGCTGTTCGAACAACTCAATCGGAGTCGCTTTAGCGCCCGCATCGTCGGCAGCCAACCCGCCTGCTGACGCCAGGGGACACACCATTGCAACGGAGACAACTGACAACAGAAATCGGATCATCACAACCACCCGGGTGAGAACGTGACTCGTTAAATGTCTCGTGCGGACGTACTTGCGGCACCGCGATTGTACAGTTGTTCATCAGGATTCGGCAATAACATGCCCCGGGAATGCCCATTCGGGTCAGGAGTCTTTGGTTAACCCATCGGCGGTGGAAACCGAGCCTACTCGTCTGAATGTAAATATGGATATGAGACAATACCGCGGTTGCCGGAACAGCGATTCGCTCGGTCTCGCCCTACTTGTTACAAATACATTAAAAGTTTCCCGACACAGAACATGACTCACGGGCGCAAAACTGTCTTACAAGGTTGAAAGGTCCAGCGTGTTCAGAATCGTCTCTTTCTGGGCGTCTGCGGTTATCGTACTCACGCCGATCATCTCCGCGGGGCAGGATTCGTTTCTGGTCAAACAAAATGCAGATTGGATCTATCACGCGACGAACGAAGCGCCGGCCACGGACTGGCGGGGCATTGACTTCAACACGAATGACTGGCCACAGAGAAAAGCTGGCTTCGGCTATGGCGACGGTGATGACGAGACCGTGTTGAGGAAGATGAGGGGACGTTTCAGTCGAATCCAGATCCGCACCGACTTTGTGATCGCCGATTTAGAGAAGGTGAACCACCTTTATCTGTATGTCAATTATGACGATGGCTTTGTGGCCTACATTAATGGTGAGGAAGTGACGCGTTCCAACGTTGCTGAACGAAATGGCGGGGTGGCAGCCGGTCATCACGAGGTCGCGGGATTTGAAGAGTTCGTCGTACGGAATGCAAGGTCACTGCTGAAGAGCGGCCGGAACGTCCTGGCAATCGAGGGATTCAATCGAACCATCGACAGCTCTGACTTTAGTCTGCATCCGGCGCTGTCGATGTCTCCGGAACCCAACGTTAACAGCTTACCAATCTCGCGAGAACGAGCGATTGCCGACATCAATGAGCTCGAACGCCGCATTGAAGATCAGTCGTCTTATGTCCGAAGAAACAGATTTGATCGTAAACAGGCCTTCGAAGAATTGCGAACTTCCCTCAAAGACGAAGTATCCGTTTTCGAATTGGGAGAAAAGTTGCAGCGACTGATCGCCAGAATCGGTGACTGCCATGCTCGAGCTGACGTTCCCAAAAGCGACGCGAGAGCATCTTACCTGCCCATCATGCTCGCCGACACGCGCGATGGCATTGTAGCTTTGAAAGCTGACCGGTCCGCGTTAGTCGACATGGACTGTCCGTACGTATCGGCGATTGACGGGATACCACTCGAGCAATGGCTTAAAGTCGCTGCAACATTTGTGGCGGACGGTTCACCTCAGCTTATTCGAAATCGATCGCTGGCCGGTGTCCGGGAGATCGACCAGATACGGCGCTACCTGGAGATTCCGGCTGCGGGTCAGGCGACCGTCACGCTACGGTCCCACGACAGCAGCCAGATCCGTGAACACACCGTGGTACTGACCCAACGCCGATCGCCCACCGGTCGTGTCCCGATTGCCCGAACTCGATTGCTGGATGACAACATCGGTTACCTGCGAATCGAACATATGGACAACCGTTTGGAAAAGACGATCAGCAAACACATGCAGGAATTCCGGACGACCCGCGGGCTGATTATTGACGTTCGCGACAATGGCGGAGGCCGGTATGGAATCTTACGTCTGATGTACGGCTACTTGACACCTTCCGATGAGAAACCCTATGTGACCAACATTGCCGCCTATCGTAAAAGCAAATTATTCGGCACCGATCACATTCACTATCGACCGACGTTTCGTGAAGACTTCGATGGCTGGAACGAGAAGCAACGTGAAGCAATAAGAAACGCTCGCGAGAATTTTAGTCCCGAATGGACTCCCCCGGCCGATTTATTCAGTGAATGGCACTTTATGGTCATCGAGAAGACTCCCAATGTGGACCAGTACCACTATGACAAAAAAGTTATTGTCCTGTGCAACTCGGGGTCATTTAGCGCTACGGATGGATTCCTGAGCGGCATGGCCGATATTCCAGGCGTGACACTGCTGGGCGAGCCAAGCGGTGGCGGCAGCGGTGCGACACGACGATTCGCTTTACCGGCATCCGGGATCCGCGTCGCACTTTCGTCCATGGCTTCGTTTCGTTCAAATGGAAAGCTCTTCGATGGCAATGGAGTGGGCGTTGACATGGAAATGAAACCCACAATCAGCGACTTTCTGGGAAAATCAGACACGGTACGAAGCAAGGCAATTGAACTGATCATGTCGCAATAAAATTGATCATCTCGCTACGAACGCAGTTTTTACGGAGTGCAGCATGCTGCCTGAAACACGATCTGTCGCGTGATTCAAAAACATAAGCAGCACAACAACCCGTTCCTGCCAACCCTTTCTTTAAAACCTAAGTGACATAACTCAAAAAGATTCTTCCTGATGGTAATTAGAATCCATGTCTGTTTTCCGCTTTTTTTATTCTTGACCGTTGTCGGCATGCCGACAGCACACGCAGACGAACCGGTTGCTGATCTTGTTTCCTACATGCAGGCCTGCGTCAAGGTCGAGAACTTCAACGGTTCCGTGCTGGTTTGCAAAGACAACGAAACCGTGTTCAGGAACGGTTACGGAATGGCAAACTTCGAACACGATATCTCGAACACGACAGAGACCAAATTCCGAATCGGTTCTATTACAAAACAGTTCACGGCCATGGCCATCATGATTCTGGAAGAACACGGAAAACTGAAGGTCGAGGATCATGTTTCGGAATACATCGCCGGTGCACCCGAAGTATGGGCCGACGTAACGATTCACCACCTGCTCACGCACACGTCGGGAGTCCCCAGTTTCACCAGCATGCCCCAGTATCGTCGCGACATGATGTTGCCACAATCCATTGAGCAAATGCTCGCGAGGTTCAAGGACAAGTCTTTGAAGTTCGCACCCGGAGAAAAACACGAGTACAGCAACTCCGGCTATTTTCTGCTGGGGGTGATCATCGAGAAAGCGTCGGGCGTTTCTTACGAACAATTCATCGGCACTGAAATCTGTGAGCCGTTGAAACTGAACGACACGGGATACGACCGCTATCGCACCGTGCTCAAGAACCGTGCATCCGGCTATAGGCGACTGCCGGATGCCATCGTACTTGACGCCTATCTGGACATGTCTCAGCCCTACGCCGCTGGCTCCCTGTATTCCACCGTCGAAGATCTCAACCGCTGGGACCAGGCATTACGGCGTCAAGAGATGATCTCCGCGGACCGCTACGAGAAGATGTACACGCCGGAGAAAAACGGTTACGCCTACGGTTGGGCCGTCCGCACGAAGTCCGGCCGAAAGGCCATCAGTCACGGAGGTGGAATTAACGGGTTTCTCAGCTATATTTTACGATATCCTAAGCAGAAGCTGTGCGTCGTCGTGCTGTGCAACGTGCTGCCCGCTGATCCCGGCAAGGTGGCACGTGATCTGGCCGCCATCATGTTGGGTGAAAAATACGAAGTGCCGAAAAATCCGGAAATCACGGATGTCGATTATGGTGTCTTCGACGCATACGAGGGTCAGTACCAGATTCGTCCTGATTTCATCCTGACGGTGCAACGTGTCGACGACAAACTCACCACGCAGGCGACCGGCCAAAGGCGACTAACGATGCTGCCAAAGTCCCCTGCACTATTCTTTAACATGCAAGCCAATGCGCAGATTACATTTATCCAGGACGATAGCGGAAAAACCGTCGCACTGATTCTGAAACAACGTGGGCAGGAAATCCGGGCCGAACGCATTGATTCAGCCAAACGCGAATAGCAACTACTCCTTGCGGCGGATTTCTTTTACCAGGACACAATTTCGTCAAAAAAAGGACTAACGATGTGTGATTCCGAGAGTGGCCAATCTGCCAGCCAGATCGCGCTTGCCGTATGCTTCGCCGCATCCATCGGCGCGGCTGCGTTCTCCAGCTTCGCCGGGCAGGTTGCCGTGTTAGTAGTGATTCTCGGATTTGTGGGGTTCTTCATTTTCGGTTCGCTGCTGATCAGGGAAGTTGTGGGTTCACTGGAACCCGCAGCGTTATTTAACCATTTGTTTCCGAAGTCCCATCCCGATGACTGACTGACGTGAAAGGAAATCCTGGTGCGAGTAGAATGACTGACCCCACCAACAGTCCCGCGGAGTGCGCCAATCATGTTCTCGTGCGAAGACGGACAACGTATCAGAATCCTAATTTCGATTTTTCTGTTCGCAGGCACAGCGAACCTGATGGCCGACCGGAAAACGGCGCTCAGGCAGCTTAATGATTCATGGACACGATACACCACTCCGGCAGCATGGGGGCAGCGTCGCGCGATACTGCGTCGCGAGTTCCTGAAGGCGGCACAGATATCGCCGCTGGTGGCTCGACCGCCAGTGCCCGCCATCATTGACGAATTGCGCAGCTACAAAGATTACTCCGTCGAGAACGTGGCGCTGGAAACGTTTCCGGGGTATTACTGCACCGGAAATTTGTATCGTCCTGTCGGACGCAAGGATCTCGGTCCTGTCATCCTGTGTCCTCACGGTCACTTCCGCCCGCTGGGACGTTTTCGTGAGAGCCAGCAGATTCGGTGTGCCCATCTGGCCCGCATGGGAGCCACGGTACTTTCGTACAGCATGGTGGGTTATCAGGACTCAACGCAGACCACTCACGATGACCCGCTGGTGCTGGCGGTGCAGACATGGAACAGCTTGCGTGCTGTCGATTTTTTGACGTCTCTGCCACGAGTCGACAGCACTCGTGTTGGTGTCACCGGCGCTTCCGGCGGCGGAACTCAGGCGATGTTCCTGGCCCTTGTCGACGACCGTGTGACTGCACTGGCGCCGGCTGTCATCATCTACCCATGGACCGAAGATCAGGGATGTCTGTGCGAGGGCGGACTGCCCGTCATGAAAGTCGCGCAGACCAACGCGATCGAATTGGCCGCCGCGTGCTCGCCAAAGCCCCAGCTTCTGATTTCAGTGGGCGGTGATTCGACAAAGGATTTTCCGACGGTCGGATTTCCCTTCATACAGCAGATGTATGCCCTGTCCGGAGCGAAGGATGCTGTCAGGAATATCCACCTGCCGGCAGAAGCTCACGATTTCGGGCCCAGCAAACGCAAGGCCGTTTACGAGTTCTTTGCAAAGCATCTGCTTCTGATCCCGAACCAGTTTTCTGCACCTGAAAAGCTGACAACTGAACGTCAGCAGGCCCTTCCGGAGGATTTGACTCGGATCCACATCGAGCCGCCCGAACGATTGCAGGTGTACTCGGAGGATCGTCCACAACCGATAAATGCGGTACAGGGCAGCGACGCCGTTGGCCGCAGCTTTCACGCCTTCCAGAGGCGGTTGCGTGACACGCATCACGACAACGCTGGTTCGGAATCTCAACCGGCCGTTGTCGAGTACAACTTCAAAGCCGCCGGCCCTAAAGACGAGCAAATGATCTTCTCGCCGTCCGGTTTTGAGAAAGTCGGAGTCCCCAAAGTGGCTCAGGGAAGCGACGTCGCGACTGTCAACATCACTGTGCTTGACTGCGATACCGGCAGCCCTACACATTGCCGAATCAACGTCGTGGGTCCTGACGGAAACTATTACGAACCGACAGAAAACGATTTCAAACTGCACAGCCTCACCGGTGTCTGGCCTGGTTCCGGCTGGGGCAACCGCCCGGGAAAAGCTCCGGTGAGGTATCTTGGTCGATTCTTTTATTCCAACGGCACCGCGTCCGTGCAGGTGCCCGACGGAACCATTCGTGTCGAAGTCTGGAAGGGGTTTGAATACCAACCGGTGACCCTCACATCGCACGTGGTGGCCGGGCAGACAAAGGAAGTGACACTTCAGTTGTCAAAGTCGGTGCCGATGGATGCTCACGGTTACTGGTCGGGCGATCCTCATATTCACATCCAGCGACTCGACCACACCGACGACCAGCGTATTCTTGGCCTGATGCAGGCTGAGGATATTCACTACGGCTCCATTCTTGCCTACAACGAACCGGCTGGACCCTATTCCGGTTTCATGAAACGAATGGACGCACCGCAGATCAAAGGCACGGGAGGACGCTCAACCAAAACACAGGGCAGCTACTTCATTCAATCGGGGCAGGAATACAGAAGTTCCAGTTACGGACATCTGAATCTGTACCTGCTGGACGAACTTGTGATGAATGCCCAGTCGAACAACGCCGACAACTGGCCGCCGTTCGGCCACGTTGGGCAGTTGGCTCACGATGCCGGAGGCGTATCGTTTTATGCTCACGGTGGCTACGCGAAGGAAATCTACGCGGATGTCGTGCAGGGAAATGTGGACGGCGTAGAACTACTGCAGTTCGGCGTTTATCGCGGCATCGGGCTGACACACTGGTATCACATGCTGAACACCGGGTTTCGAGTACCTGCGATGGGAGCCTGCGACTATCCGGCGTGCCGAAAACTAGGCGACTGCAAAACGTACGTGTACTGCGGAGAAGAATCCGGGACCGTAAACGTTCAGCAGCCACCCAGCTTTGAACGCTGGACACGGCAGATGGCCGCTGGACGCAGCTTCTTTACCAACGGTCCGTTGATGTTGTTTACGGTTGACGGGAAACACCCGGGAGAACAGATCGCACCGTCCGGGACTGCTCAGCAAACCGTCAATGTGCGCGTCCGTGTACGGTCAGATGTGGCGCCGGTGACCAACGTCCAGCTCATCGGCAATGGCCGAGTGCTACACGAAATGACTGTTCCAAAAAGTCAGGGGCAAAGCAGCTGGCTTGATCTGGAAATCCCAGTGAAGCTAAGCAAATCCACATGGATTGCGGCTCGTGCTTTTTCGCTCTCAAAGAACGGAACACCGGACGCGGAAGCACACACTAACCCTGTTTACGTCTATCTGGAAGACAAAGCCCCGTACGAACGCCGTTCACTGGACGTTCTGGTCACGGCCATCGATTCTCAGACTGCCTTCCACAAGAAACGAAAGTTCGCCGAACAGGCAAAGGTGATCGCATACTTCGAGAAGTCCCGCGATATTCTCATGAAGATCCGCGAGAACGGCGGCGCGTCAGCGAAAGGACATCCGTCCGATGTCACTGTGGCACAGGCGATGATCGATGATCCTGGCAAGCGTGAACATACAGACGAGGAACTCCGGGAGTTCCTGAAACCACTGCCACCGAAACCAATCGACGAAGTATTGCAGTCGTTTGAAACCGTAGCCGGCTTTGAAATGCAGCTTGTTGCGAAGGAGCCGTTAGTCAACGATCCGATTGCTGCATGCTTCGATAAGAACGGAGATCTTTACGTCTGTGAAATGCGTGACTATCCGTACAGGCCGGCGGAGGGTCGAAAACCGATCGGGACTCTGCGACTGCTGAAGGACACCGACGGCGACGGTACATTTGACCAAAGCCACGTGTTCGCCGAACACCTGCTGTGGGCAGGCGGCGTCGCTCCATGGAAGGGCGGCGTGTACGTCGCGGCGGCTCCGGATATCTGGTACCTAAAAGACACGGACGGAGACAATAAGGCTGACGTGCGACGCAGGATCTACACCGGTTTCGGCACGGGCAATCAGCAGGCGATGCTGAACAACCTGACGTGGTGGCTGGATCACAGGATCTACGGTTCGACAGCCGGTAATGGAGGCAACGTCCGCTATCAGGATTCAGCACTTGTCGGCGAACAGCCGGTTTCTGTGAGTGGCCGCGACTTTCGCTTCAATCCCGTCGACGACCGCCTGGAGGCGATCACCGGCACGGTTCAGTTTGGCAACACATTTGACGACTGGGGCAATCGCTTTCTGTGTAGTGAATCACGACCTCTGCTGCACGCCGTACTTCCACAAAGATATCTGGAACGAAATCCGTTCCTTCCGGTCACCAACGCTCTACAGCATCTGACGTCCGGTCCGGTTCCCTGTCTGCGGGTCAGTCCGCTGGAACGCTGGCGCATGATCCGGTCCAGTCGACGCATCGCACTTGGAGCAAGGTCAGCGAATGCGGCCGGGGCCAGTCATCACGTGATTGACGCTGCGGCCGGGGTCACCGTCTACCGCGGCGGCGCCTATCCGGCGGAATACTACGGCGACATCTTCATCGGAGGTGCTCAGAATAACCTGATTCATCGCCGGACACTGTCTGCTGATGGAGTCACCTTTTCTTCCGCACGCGCTGATGAAGGAACGGAGTTTGTTCGTTCGTCCGATAATTGGTTTCGCCCGGTCAACTTCATCAACGCGCCCGATGGCACACTGTACGTGCTGGACATGAGTCGTGAGATTCTGGAGACGATTCATGTGCCGCTGGACGTCACGAAGTTCATTGACTTCAAGAGCGGCCGACAGCACGGACGCATTTACCGACTCGCCCCGCCTGGATATCGGTATCCCGGTGCTCCGTCGCTGGGCACCGCGTCAACGGCGCAGCTGGTGCAGCAATTGAAAAGTCCGCACGGCTGGTATCGCGACACGGCGCATCGATTGCTGTATGAACGTCAGGATATGACTGCGGTCGATTCCCTGCGTCTTCTGCTGCAGAACGACAGCAGCCCACTGGCAAAAGTGCACGCCCTGTGGTCGCTGTATGGACTTAGCGCACTGGCAGAAGCTGACCTGCTGACTGCCATCGTCGATCCGCACGTACGAGTTCGTGAACAGGCAATCCGGCTGGCCGAATCCCGCTTCGATTCATCCCCGAAGCTGCTGGCCGGTGCAGTTGAAGCTGCACAGTCAGAAGATGCGCGTCTTCGCCTACAGGCAATATTCTCGCTGGGAGAAACGAGCGCTTCGACTGCAACGAAAACGCTGGTCCAACTGGCCCGAAAAACCAGCACCGATCGTTGGCTGCGAGCGGCAGTGTTAAGTTCCTCCAGTCGAGCAGCAGGTTCAATGTTCACTGAATTACTGTACGACGCGAAATTCGTCGCGTCACCAGGCGGCAGCGAATTCCTGAGTCAACTTATCACCGTGATTGGAGGTCGCAATGAGCGCGTCCAGTTGAACGACACGTTGAGTGCGCTGGCGAATTGTCCGGCTGACACGCAGCAACTGGCTCAGCAGTTGCTGCCCACACTGGGAAAATCTCTGCAATCGACAGGCGCCCGCTTCGAGGAAACCGGCCGAAACGGTGCAAGCGACTTTCTGAGAACTGCCGGAGCGAAAACTGTATCGGTCGCCATGAACACTGCCCTGTCCGACAGCCATCGACAAAATGCGATTGAGTTCCTGAGTTGCTGGCCTCTTGCAGAAACAAGGGACTCACTGGCAGAGCTGATTTCGGGCAGCGAGCCTGATGCAGTGCAGGTGGCGGCTGTAGAATCCCTGGCAACCTATGATGATGTGGCTGTGAGTGCATTGCTGATTGCACGCTGGGAACGAATGTCTCCGGTTGCCCGACAAAAAGCGATTGACGTGTTACTGTCCAGAGCCAGCTGGATCCCAGCGGTGTTCCGTGCCGTAAATGAGGAACTCATCGGTGTCGCCATGATCGGTCCATCGGAGCGGGATCAATTGCTCAAACATCGCGACCAGTCGATTCGAAGTCAGGCCGCCGACGTCTTTGAACCGCAACAGAAGTCGACACGCGTCGACGTGATCCGCGAATACGAAGCAGTTCTTTCGCTACCGGCCGACGTCGATGCGGGACAGAAAATTTTCCAGCGGGACTGTGCGTCCTGTCATCGAATCGGGAACGTCGGCCACGCGTTGGGACCGGACCTCGCCTCATCGCCGACACGGGACCCGCGGGCGCTGCTCACACACATTCTGGATCCCAACCGGTACCTGCTGCCACGCTATGAAACATACGTGCTGCTCGACACGAACGGCCGGTCCCACTCGGGCATGATTACCGGACAGACAGCAACCAGCCTCACGCTGAAGCAACAGGAAAACAAGACGGAAACCATCCTGCGCGGAACCATTGACGAACTGATCGCGACCGGCAAATCACTGATGCCCGAGGGCTTTGAAAAGAAAATCACCAAACAGGAAATGGCTGTGCTGATTTCGTTTCTGCAGTCCTGGAAACCGCCGATTTCTTCAGCCAAGCCCCTGCACATCGGGACACTTCCGGGCCTGATAGAACCGGACAGTTAGCGCGCTGGGTTCTGCGTCAACGACACGTCGGCCTGAGCCCTCTTTTATCCCCCACCCTGACTGCGAGAGAAACATTTTGACGACCGTTCTGATCGCGTCCCTGCCCGAGGAAGTGCGGAATCTGCTGCCGTGGGCCGCTCATCTGGCGGCCTCACGCGAATCTGATCTGACCGTGCTGCTGTTGCAGCGCAAGACAGGAGCAACCAGACTGGTCGATGTCGCTGACGAGCCTCAGGCCGACGATTCGGAACTTGTCACTCAGGCCCGACTCACCATTCAGCAGCTGTCCGCGATCTCGGCCACCGAAACATCACAACCTGATTTGACGTCGTCGGTCGAAAATGCTGAGGGCGGCACGACGGCACTGCCTGGCGATCTTCCTGTTCGGCTCCGACAGATTATTGGAGAACACTGGACATCGGGTCTCGTCTCCAAAGTTGACGAGATGAACCCTGCGCTGATCATCGTGCCCGCGCCAACAATCTCCAGGGATCAGACCGCCAACGAGGATTGGCAGACACGACTGCTGGCGGCCGTCGACTGCGACGCATTTCTGATGCGAGACGATGCCACCGGTGTGGAACAGCACATCCGCGTTGCCGTGTTTGTCACGGATGGAGCCGACAACGAAGCCGCCCTGGATTACGCTGTACAGCTGGTTGACCACCTTGGTGGTGGCGGCACGGCAACTGCCGTGTATGTTGAGCCCAACATCAGTGACTTCGCGGAATCGGTAGGCCGGCGACAGCTGGACAACACGCTGAATCGACTGCTCCGTCGCACAGAACGTGAAGTCTTTCGTCGCAGGGTCATCGTGGCCGGCAGCACGACGGAAGCTTTTCGGGATCTGAAAGCCGATGACTTCGACCTGCTGCTGATGGGAACGCGTGATCTTCGGCGCATGCGGCGATTTCTTCAGGCCAGTCCTGTCAGCAGCGGGCAGCAGGGGGCTGTGATTCCCGCCGTGGCAGTCGTAAAACGCGGTGAGTCCCTGGGAAGCCGCCTGAAAAACAAAGCGGCGCGACGGCTCAGATCCATCGTGCCGCAATTGTCGCGTGAAGAACGAGTGGAGCTGGTGTCTCGCGTTCAGGACAGTTCGAAGTGGGATTTTGACTTCGTGTTTCTAATCAGCCTGGCAACACTGATCGCCTGCCTCGGGCTTGCGGAGAACTCGGGAGCCGTGATTGTCGGTGCGATGCTGGTGGCCCCTCTGATGACACCAATCGCAGGCGTCGGCTTAGGTGTAGCTCATGCGAATGCTCATCTTACAAAAGTTGCGTTTCGTACGGCGATGAGAGGCTTCGTGACTGCGGTCGTCATCGGTGTTTTGTTCGGCCTTTGCGTGCAGGGATGTGCAAAACTGGGATGGCTGGCCCCACTGCACGGGATTTCGGAGGCGTCGCCATTGCGACTGTTTCCTGACGAAATGGAGAGCCGAACTCAACCGCAGTTCTACGACCTGCTGATAGCGCTGGCCAGCGGAGCCGCAGCAGCGTACGCCATGGGCCGACACAATTTGTTTTCGGCCCTGCCTGGCGTGGCGATTGCTGCAGCACTGGTGCCACCAATCGCCACGTCGGGAATCGCCTTGTCTCACGGCGAGTTCACGAAGGGCTGCGGAGCTTTACTGCTGTTCCTGACGAACATGGTGACAATCATTCTGGGGACATCACTTGTCTTCCGTGCTGTCGGCGTGCGCTCGCAGAAAGAAGGCCCCAACGCCGCTCGCTGGCCGCGCCACGTACTTCTGCTGCTGGTTCTGCTGTCGTTGCTGATCACGATAACCATCGAGTCAGGACACCGCGTTGGATAATTTCTGGTCGTGCGACGCTGGCGTCCATGGTTTGAAAATGTAAAAAATAACGTTTTACGTGGACAGCCGGGTGACTTAACTATAAATTGTTAACAATTCACAATATCAGCGTCAGAGTCTCCGAGGTGTTCATGATTTCCAGAACCATTCGAGAGCAAGTCACGCGCCAACTGCGGGACGCAGTCGTTTCAGGAGAATATCCACCGGGGCAGCCGTTGCGGGAAACGGAAGTGGCGGAACGATTTGGTGTCAGCCGCGGACCGATTCGCGATGCATTCCTGCAGCTTTCCCATGAAGGATTCCTGGCGTACCAGGCGAACTGCGGTGTTACGGTCCGGGAAGCGCCAGATTCACTTAATCGTGAGTTCATCGTTTCATTAAGACAGCAAACAGAATGCTATACGGTGAAACGGGGGTTCGAACAACTGACGGCTGGCCCGCTTGATGCAATCGAGGCGGCACTCACAAATTTAGGAAAGGCCTGTGCTGACAGCGATGTCGCCAGAATCGCTCATTGTGATGTTGGATTTCATCAGGCGATCATAGAGGCTTGCGGCGGGGAAGACCTGCTGCCGGTCTGGAAGTGGCTCTGTTCACAGATGCTGCTTTCTTATTCCCGACTGGATGACAGCGAACAGATCCACCAGGAGCACACAGCGATTCTGGAAGCCATCCGCGCGGGCAGCAAGCAAAAAACAATCGCGTCGATCAAGGCAAATATTCGATGAATGACACAACTGAACGTTACGTTCAATTCCGCGGCGGCATGTTGCTGCTTAGTGCCGTGTGGTTGCTGATGGGCACAACCTGCACAGCTTCAGAACACGACAGCGATCGGTTGTTCACACTGAAGGTGCTGCCATTACTCAAGGAAAAGTGCGGCGGCTGTCATGCGGCTGACGCAGAGGATCTGAAAGGCGACTTCGCCGTGGATTCCCGCGAGGCCCTGCTGAAGGGCGGCGAATCGGGCGAGGCGTCCATCGTGCCCGGCAAACCTGACGAGAGCATCCTCTATCAGGCCGTGCTGTGGGACGGCCTGGAAATGCCGCCGAAGGAAAACGATCGGCTCACAAAAGAACAGACGCACTATATCCGCAGGTGGATTGAAGCCGGTGCACCGTGGCCCAATGCAAAACGACAGGACGAGCTTCGGAAGGCGGAATGGGCGGTTCGTGAGAACGAAGATGGCGTCATCGTGGATACCAGTGGTGGTCTGGCAGACGAATGGACCTATCGGCGTTATCATCCGGAAGACATCTGGGCGTTTCGAGCAGTCCGGAGAAAAACAGAACTCGTCGGTCCACAGAACAACCTCCATGCTGTCGATTTCTTCGTAAACGCGAAGTTGCAACAGGCGAAGATATCGGCAGCAAAGTCCGCGGACGCTCGAACGCTGATTCGTCGGGCGACATATGACCTGACAGGACTGCCGCCAACACCTCGGGAGATATTCGAATTCAGGAAGGCATTCAAGGCAGCCCCTGAACGAACCTACGGTGACCTCATCGATCGTTTGCTGGCCAGCAGTCATTACGGCGAACGCTGGGGACAGCACTGGCTGGACGTTGTGCGTTACGCAGACACGGGGGGCTTCAGCAACGATTACGAACGCAGTAACGCCTGGCGTTACCGCGACTACGTAATTCGGTCCTTCAACAACGACAAACCGTTTAACGAATTCGTTGTGGAGCAGATTGCGGGCGACGAACTTCGATCAGACGATCCGGAAGCGATCGTTGCCACGGGATTTCTGAGGATGGGACCGTGGGAAACGGCCATGATTCCTCAGGACGAAGCTCGGCAGCTATACCTGAACGATCTTGTGCACAATACGGGACAATCGTTCCTGTCGATGCCGATGCGGTGCTGCAAATGCCACGACCACAAGTTCGACCCAATTCCAACGCGGGATTATTACCGACTGTATGCTGCCTTCGCCGCCACGCAGCCCGCCGAAATGGCCGCGGACTTCCTGCCGCAGGAAAATCGCAACGGCTTTGCTCAGAAGAAGAAGCTGGTGGAAGAACTGCTGGCATTCGCAAAAGCGGAACTGAAGACGGTCGACGACAAAATGGAAGCGGCTGCCACAAAGTGGTACGAGGAGCACAATCTGCCTTATAGAAGTGCAAATCAGCGAAGGAAGGATCCGGAAGACATGAAGCCGCCACGGCATGTGGGGCTGACACCGGAAGAAACCGGCATCAAGAAGGTGCGTGAGCAGGACGTCTGGATCTGGGAACGCCGGCTGGAACGCTATCGGCCGATGGCTCAGGGCGTGTACAACGGATCGGACAAGAACACGAACGCTCGTAAACTGCGTCCGACGGATAACGTAAAGAAAGGCTGGCAGCCCGCAACATTTATCCTGGCCGGCGGATCGCTGGAAGCAAAACTCGATGAAGTCGGCCCCGGCGTGTTGAGTGGAATTGGACTTCCGGTTCCAACTGAAAATGACGCATCGAGCGCAGAGACACCGGGGAATGGTGTTCCCCGTCAGGCGACGACATCAGATGACCCATACTTATTGACAGAAGGCATCAGTGGTCGCCGCCTCCAACTTGCGCAGTGGATTGCCAGCGACGACAATTCGCTGACGGCTCGCTCATTCGTCAATCGTGTCTGGCAATACCACTTCGGCACGGGCATCGTCAAAACAGCGAACAACTTCGGGGCAAAGGGCAGCAGTCCAACACACCCGGAACTGCTGGACTGGCTGACAGCCGACTTCATAGAAAATGGCTGGAAGACCAAGCGACTGCATCGACTAATAATGACGTCCACCGCTTACCGCCGCTCCGGACCGCACCCGAATCTAAAGAAGGTGGAAACGGTTGATCCCAACAACGATTTGCTGGCCCGCTTTCCGGCCCGTCGACTGACAGCCGAAGAATACCGTGACAGTACGTTGCTGATCAGTGGCGAATTGAATCGCGAAATAGGTGGTGTTCCGATCATGCCGGAAATCAATATTGAAGTGGCGCTGCAGCCGCGGATGATTCAGTTTTCGATCGCTCCGGCTCATCAACCATCACGAACTCCCGCCGAACGAAATCGCCGCACGATTTATGCTTACCGAGTTCGAGGTCAGGCGGATCCTATGCTGGAAATTCTGAACCTGCCGAATCCGAATGAAAGTTGTGACCTGCGTGACACCGCTGCAGTGACGCCCCAGGCATTCACGTTAATGAACAGCGATGGCATCACGGATCGATCCATCGCATACGCGCTGCGTGTGCAGAAAGAACGCCCAGACGATCAATCACAACAGATTCGTCGAGCCGTACAACTGGCGTACGGCCGTGTGGCCACGGCGCAGGAAGAACAGAATCTTTCCGCATATCTCACCGAAATGCGGAGGTATCATCAGCAACACACGCCAGCAGTCGTCGAGTACCCGACACAGGTCACTCGTTCGCTGGTGGAAGAATTCACTGGCAAACCGTTTCAGTTCACCGAGCTGCTTAACGTCTACAACGACTACGTTCCGGACCCAAAACCGTGGACAGTGTCAGCAGAGACAAGAGCGCTGGCGGATGTCTGCCTGCTGCTGTTGAACAGTAATGAATTCATGTACGTGTATTAGCGCACTACGCTCCGGAATGGCTGGAACTTCGGTTTTCCTGTTGCGGCCTGCCACGAAAATAAATGCTCGGAAACAACCATGACATCCCTGCCACGACGCGACTTTCTGTACGGCCTCGGCTCATCTCTTGGTGCTCTTGCACTGACTGATTTGCTGGCTGCGGACTTTGCCACAGCGGCCGGGCCACTAACTCCGAAACAGACGATGCGGCCGGCGAAAGCCAAAGCCGTCATTATGCTGTTTATGGAGGGCGGTCCGAGTCAGGTGGACACGTTTGACCCGAAGCCCGAGTTGAACGCACGCCACGTGACCGAGTCCACTCGCACAAAGGGGCTGGCGACTGGCAAACGCTTTTTCGTGGGAAGTCCGTTCAAATCGAGAAAAGTGGGCAATGCCGGGATCGACATGAGCGAACCGTGGCAGTTTCTGGCCGATCCGGAAGTTGCGGACGAATTGTGCGTGTACCGAGGCTGTAGGGCGGAGTCTCTGAATCACCCGGAAGCACTGCTGCAGATGAACACCGGCAGTCGACTCGGCGGCGATCCGGGTCTGGGAGCATGGGCGACGTACGGGCTTGGTTCCGAGAACCAGAACCTTCCCGGATATGTCGTCATGACGGAACTCGCACTGCCTCAGGCAGGTCCTGCCAACTGGACCAATGGTTTTCTGCCCGCCCACTACCAGGGCACAAGACTGCGTTCAACGGGTTCCCCGATTCTGGATCTGAATCCTCCTGCCTTCAAGAGCCACGATCACCAGCGCAGGGCACTGGACCAGTTGGCCATGCTGAACGCAGCTCACGCGGCAAATCACCCGGATCACCGGGATCTGGCAGCCAGAACTGAAAGCTACGAACTTGCTTTCCGCATGCAGACTGCAGTACCGGGTATCGCCGACATCGCAGGGGAACCGCAACATGTGCAGAAATCCTACGGGCTTGACCGGAAAGAATGTACCTCATTTGGAAAACAATGTCTGATGGCTCGGCGACTGGTTGAAGAAGGGGTGCGCTTCGTCCAGATCTTCAGTGGCGGCTGGGACAGCCACGACTATCTTGAACGAGGTCACTCGTCGCGCATCAACTGCGTCGACCAGCCGATCGCGGCATTGATTCGTGACCTGAAGGAAAAGGGTCTGCTGGAAGACACTCTTGTTGTGTGGACGGGAGAATTCGGTCGTACTCCGGACAACAATTACCGCGGCGGCGTCACAGCCCTGGGACGCGGCCATAACGTCGACGCCATGAATATGTGGTTTGCGGGCGGTGGCGTGCGTAAGGGAACCATCGTGGGAGCCACCGATGAACTTGGTGCCGCGGCCTCTGAAGTGGTGCACCCGGTTCGCGACGTACACGTCACGATGCTGAATCTGCTGGGCCTCGAGGACAACAAGCTGACCTACTTCCACGGCGGACGCTTCAAGCAGCTGTCACAATTCGGTGGTGAGATAATTCCGGAACTAATCGGGTAGGGCCTTCTCCGGAAGAATAATCGCCCCATTCAGTCTCGTCCCCGCTGTCACGGCTTAGCCGCCGGAAGCGAAGTTGTGTATAACTCACACTGAGGTGTTCCGGGTTAATAAAGGCCAGAAATGCCTTTGACCAGGCGAGTACTCGCTATCTTCACAACGATCGTATTGTCGTTGTGTGATTCCAACGGAATTCAAGGGTGGCTTCGACTACTGCTGCGTTCCTGTTTCGTCTGCTTTCTTCCTGTTTGTCGTCGGGCTTCAATGACCAGTCCCAAACTCCGTGACACGATTCAACTGCTCATTCTATCCTTCACCCTGTGCGGCGTCAGACCTGCGTATGGTCAGCGAGACCTGAAGGATATTCCAATCCCGGACTCTGAACTGGAACGCAGGACGTTTCGGGTCCCGGACGGATTCGAAGTGAATTTGTTTGCCGCCGACCCTGTCATTGCCAAACCGATTCAGATGAACTTCGATGAATCAGGCAGACTGTGGATTGTCAGTTCCGAGGTCTACCCTCACATCAAACCCGGCGAATCACCTCACGACCGCGTCGTGGTTCTGGAGGATAAAGATCACGATGGTGTCTCTGATCAGACGAACATTTTTGCCGAGGGACTATTGATTCCTACCGGCATCGCTCCGGGCGACGGTGGAGCGTACGTCGCCAACAGTACAGAGTTACTGCACTTCACGGACCACGATGGCGACCTGAAAGCGGACAACAAACGTATTGTCCTGTCAGGATTCGGCACGGAGGACACTCACCATATTCTGCATACACTGCGGTGGGGACCAGCAGGATTTCTATATCTAAATCAGTCCATCTACATCCACAGTCACATCGAAACACCCTGGGGTGTCCGCCGTCTGAATGCGGGCGGCATCTGGCAGTTTCGTCCGGAAACCCTGGAACTGGGCGTTCTCATGCGAGGTCTGGTCAACACCTGGGGGCATCACTTCGACCGATTCGGACAGTCGTTCGCGACAGACGGCGCCGGCGGCGAAGGAATTAACTACATCGTTCCTGGCGCCTACTACTTCACGGCCGTTGATGCGCCAGAAATTCTGCATGGTTTGAATCCTGGCAGTCCAAAGCACTGCGGTCTGGAAATTGTGGAAACGCCCGCCCTGCCACCGGACTGGCAGGGCAACGCGATTACCAACGACTTTCGCGGGCACCGTGTGTGTCGGTTCGTGCTTTCGGAAGATCGCTCGGGGTTCGTGTCACGCGAACAGCAGGAAGTCATCTGGTCTGATCATGTGGCATTCCGTCCGATCGACGTAAAGGTCGGACCGGACGGGGCGATCTACATTGCAGATTGGTACAATCCGATCATCCAGCACGGCGAAGTTGACTTTCGCGACCCTCGTCGCGACCACACTCATGGCCGTATCTGGCGAGTCAGCTGGAAGGGCGCGAAGCCACGAAAGCACGTCGACTTTGCAGCGCTCACCAACCGGCAGCTGTTTGAGTTCCTCCGCAGCGACGACAACTTTCGTCGACAGGCCGCGAAGCAGGTTCTGCGACAACGTGGCGAACCGGTTGCCACAGAACTCCGTGAATGGCTAACAGCGAATGTCCCGGAGACACCGGAAAACGAACATCTGCGATTGGAAGCCTTATGGTGTTTTCAGGCCGCGCGCGTGGTTGAGGCTGATTTGCTGAAGGAACTGCTGCAGGCCAAAGACGGCAGAGTACGAGCGGCGGCAGTGCGAGTTCTCAGCCACTGGAAGTACGAACTGCCGGACCAGGCCGCGCAACTGCGGCAACTCGTGAATGACGGCCATGCTCGTGTGCGACTGGAAGCTGTGCGAGCGCTTGCCTATTCACCGCTGGAGCAATCCGAATATCAAACGGCGACGATGTCCGCTGACGAAGCTGATCGAGGACGATTGGCCGCGCAGAAGCAGGATCCCTCAAAAATCGAGGCGGTCCTGCAGGCGACGAATCAGGAAACGGATGTATTTTTGGATTACGCTGTGCGTATGTCTGCTCGCGAACTCGCTGATCAATGGCTGCCGGCCTTCCGTGAAGGCCGGATCGATTTCAATAACAATGTCGAACACCTGCTGGCAGCGTTTTCTGCGATCGGTCTGGGCGCACCGGTAGAATTACTTCTGAGCAAGCTTTATTCGCCGGACATATCTGCCGCGCAACGCACAACTCTCGCTTCGCTGGTAGCGGCGTCAGGAACAGTAAAACAGATCGAAACAATGATTTTCGCAGCTGCTGCGAAAAACGACGCCGTACCAATTCGCACTGCCGTGACAGCTTGTCGTGGGCGTAAACTAAAGGTGTCCGTCTCTGAAGAACAGGCGATCCGCCTGGAATCGTCGGCAACACCAGCGGTCCGCGAAGCGGTGCTGACTGCGTCCGGACAATGGAATTGGCCAGGCAGCGTTGCTCGACTGACGGAGGCCGCAGTGACCGAAGATGTCGACCAGCGATACCGGCTGGCGGCGATTGAGGGTTTGTTTCTGACGCAGAATCCAAAAGCCATCGGAACTTTGGAAACGGTTGCACGCGGCAAAGGCCCTGTGGCAGTGCGAAAACATGCGCTGGCCATGCTGGCAAACGTACGGACCGGAGTCGCCGCCGCCGTCGCCGTCAGACTGTTCGAAACAGCAGCTGTGTCAGACCATGCAGAAGACCTGGCCCGAAGCTTCCTGGCGGTTAAGAACGGACAGAAGGTCCTGACAAAAGCGTTAAACGGGGCCACTATCAACACTGATATCGCGAGAGAAATCCTGCGAGTGGTGCGAGAGTCGGGCCGACCTGCTCCGACACTGGAAGCTGCGGTCAAGAAAGCCGGAGGCGTCACCAGTCGCAAGTCCATGAATGCTGAAGATCTGGCAACGCTGTTGACGATGTCCAGGGAATCCGTCACGGCGGCCGAAGGCGAACACGTTTATCGCAATGAGAAACTCGGTTGCCTGAAATGCCACGCGATTGGCGGCGCCGGCGGCAAAGTCGGACCGGACATGATCAGCCTGGGCGGCAGTGCACAGCCAGATTATCTGCTGGAGTCGCTGCTGAAACCCAACGCCAAGGTTAAAGAAAACTACCACACCGTCGTGATCGGCACGACCGAAGGGAAACTCCTGTCCGGCGTGCAGGTGAAGCAGTCAAAACAGGAAGTCGTGATTCGCACGGCTGAGGACAGTCTGGTGACGATTGCTCGTGACGACATCGAGGAGATTGCTCCGGGAGTCTCGCTGATGCCCGAAGGTCAGGTGGATACGCTGACTGACCGGGAAATTGCCGCTTTGGTGCGATTCCTGTCTGAACTCGGACGAACACCGGAATACACCGTCAGTCGACGTCAACTGGCACGGACATGGGACGTAATGCAGGCCACGAATGAGGCGGAATTCCGATTACGACGAACCAGCTTCGCCATGGCAGCATCTGACGATCCGGCATTCGTGTGGAAGAAAACCTACAGCACTGTTGCTGGAGAACTGCCGATAAATGACATTCCGGTAGTTTCAGTCAAGAACCGCTCCGCCGCCGGAGCAAGGGGTGTCGGCTTTGCTCGTTGCACACTTAAGGCAGAAACGGCTGGCAGCGTCGTCCTGAGATTAAACGACACCAGTGGTCTGGAGGTTCGCCAGAATGAAACCCCCGTCGACGTGCTTGAGACTGTAACAATCGAAGTGACACCCGGTGAGAACCGACTGACCTTTACCGTCGACACTGCCCAACGTTCCCGACCGCTGCAGATTGAGATACTGGCTGACGGCACGACGGCAGTGGCAGCCTTTGCGAATTGAAGTGACGTCCACTCGAACGTGAACGTATTCAGCACTTTGCGACGTCGACAATCATTGGCTCTCAGGATGGGGGCGTACAGATCAATTCAAAAACGACCGGACTGAAAGAAACTGTCGAATGAAAATTCTGATTATTGGTGGCGGTGGAATGATTGGCCAAAAGCTGGCCAGTCGACTGGCCACAGACAGAAAACTGGGCGAACAGGAGATCCTGGAAGTCACTTTGTTTGACGTCGTCTCACCAGTCGCACCGGGTCACGCCACGTTTCCCGTCAAGCTTCGCACCGGCGATCTTTCGAATGCGGACGAAGTGAAGGCTATTGTTGCCGAGCAGCCCGACATCATTTTTCACCTGGCTGCCATCGTTTCCGGTGAAGCCGAGGAAGACTTCGCCAAGGGCTACCGTATCAACCTGGACGGGACTCGCCACCTGCTGGACGCAGTCTGCGCCATCGATGATTACGTTCCACGAGTCGTATTCACAAGTTCGATCGCCGTGTTTGGGGCCCCGTTTCCCGATGCGATCACGGACGATTTTCATACCACACCACTGACATCGTATGGGACGCAGAAAGCCATCGGCGAGTTGCTGCTCAGTGACTTCAGCCGGCGCGGCATGATGGATGGTATTGGCATTCGGCTGCCGACGATCTGCGTGCGCCCCGGCCGCCCCAATAAAGCCGCGTCCGGGTTCTTCTCCAACATCATTCGTGAGCCACTCGCTGGTGCCGAAGCCGTACTGCCAGTGTCTGATGATGTACTGCACTGGCACGCATCACCCCGTTCCGCGGTTGGATTCCTGCTGCATGCGGCGACCATCGACGGCGCCGTTGTGGGGCTCAGAAGGAACCTGACGATGCCGGGGATCGCTGTCACCGTAGGTGAACAGATCCAAGCGCTGCGAACTGTTGCCGGTGACGATGTTGTCGGCCGCATTCGCCGTGTCCCGGACGAAAAAATTATTCACATGGTCAGCGGCTGGCCGAGGAATTTTCAGGCAGACCGAGCCGTCTGGCTGGGGTTTCAGGCAGATGCGTCGTTCGAACAGATTATCCGCGCCCATGTTGACGACGAACTCGGCGGCAACATCGGCTGACACGCTTTGGTGTCGTGAACGCCACGTGACAGAACGCGGCATCAGTCATGACCGACAGCCAGGCCAGCATGCAGGATGTGCGGTAACCACGAAATCGGTCCTGGCCCATGATCCTGGCAAATTCATGTCTGACTCAGGCTCCGGCAGACTGTCAGAGTAAGTATTGCGATGCAGTGATGCACGCCACCGCAGAACTCCAGACAGCTCCGGCCTGGAATCCACGCTGCGCTGATCCCGCACGGTGCTGATGAGCAGCACGACTAACGCCAGGAATGCAATTGAAGACAGTCCGCACGTCACAAGCCCTCTGAAACCGACCGCGACGTTCTGATCGAGAAAATACCAAACAACCGCCCCCACAGGCAACAAAGTACAAAAGACTAAGTAAGGCAATCACGAAAACGACAGCTCGAATAACAAACGAGGTGGGCTCCTGATCCGCAGCCTTCCCGGACGCGAACGGATTTACGGCGATCGCTTCCGGACTGCGATACGGATCCTCCTCGTTGGGAATGACCGTCGTCTTCTTCAATGCTGCTCCGGTCTGCTGATGGCTATCCGAGCAAATCCTTCATGGTGTTCTGAATACCGTCAGCATCAATGCCCTGATAACCCATCTGCTGCCAAAGTCCGCCGGAACCTTCTTTGTTGGTGCCGATGTTGTTGTAGCTGCCCTTGAAGCCTCGCTTCAGCAACTCAGTACCCAGTCGTGAACCGAGTCCCGTATTCACATTGAAGGACTCCGCAACAAGCACAGCCGGCGACGCCGCAAGTCTGGCCATCACATCTTCATCGTAGACATTGAGTGTCGACTTACAGATCAGTCCCACGTCCTGCCCGGCTTCCTTCAGACGGACGACAGCGTCCAGAGCACGGTAGGTCGTTTCACCGAAACTCACGACGTACCCCGCCGTTCCTTCACGAACCACATCGTCCTTTCCGGAAACAAATTCGTAATCATCGCCAAACAGCCGGTTGCCGGCATCATCCAGCAGATCCGGCACACCTGATCTTGTAGAAAAGATAAACCGCAGACCTTCGTCATTGTAGATCTTCTTCAGACAGGCCCGGAACTGATGCTGATCGGCTGGGAAGTATAGTCGAGTCGTGTCCTGGCCTTCGTCCGGCAATCCGTTAGCGGCATACATGTTGTTCAGGCCGAAATGACAGGTATTGTCGGCCATATCATCACAGCCCGCATGGCTGAAATGAGCCAATACGTTGCTGTTGTTCAGCCGAGCCATCGTGATTTCCGAAACCACCATTTCAAGGAATGCAGAGAAGGTCCCGAAGATACCCTGCTTTCCTTTTTCGTATCCGAATCCCGCAGCCGCTGAGAAATTGCCGCGTTCCATGATTCCACCACGCACAAAAACTTCCGGATGAGAAGCTCGCACGTGGTTCAGCCCGCAGCTGCCCTCCAGGTCACAATCAAACACGCGAACCGAGGCCACTCGATTGGCCTCGGTAATGTCATCCAGAATCTCATTCAGAATTCTGCCAAACAGATCACGATTCTTACCCACACTGGAAGCATCACTGCCCTTGTGAGACGGACCACCTGGCCCTTTGGATACTGTTCCCAGGTATGTGGCAGCTTCGCCGCGACCGTTGGCATTCAGATAGTCGACGGCCACGGCCGTCTTGATGACATCATGGCCGTGAGCGCTGCCTTCGAGACCTTCGATATTGGGACACATCTTGCGCCGGTTCATCAACGCCACGGGGCCATCACTGGTGACGGCAGCACACATGCGAGTGTACAAACTATCCAGATCTTCGCCGTCGCCGATATCAACTTTCAGGCCGTGACCCTGCAGCGTGTCAGCCACACTGAATCCGGGCAGATAGTCAGACGGATGTCCGGCGATGGTGACGTCGTTGTCATCAATTAACAGTTTTACGTTCAGTCCCTGAGCGACGGCCAGTCGAGCGGCTTCTGCGTCGTTGCCTTCCATTTGAGACCCGTCGGACCCCAACATGAACACGACCTTGTTCGGATTGGCGATCGCTACCCCATTGACGTAGGGCCACATGTGCCCCAGTCGTCCCGAACTGAATTTGACACCAGGTGTGAATCCCTTTTCAGGGTGTCCGGGCAGATGAGACAGGTACTCGCGATAGTGGAACAGCCGTTCCACATCCATGTCACCTTCCAGAACAGCCATCAGGTATTGAGTTGCCACCCGGTGACCGGCTTCATCGAAGAACACGGGCAATACATCCGGCGTGCCCCCCTGACGAGTATGCTCCATAAAGCCATGCATGATCAATGTTTCCGGCACCGTGTCGTACGGTCCGCCAGTGTGCCCGCCCAAACCCTTGGCGTCGGCAATGGCGGTGAAGAAAATGATGGCGTCGCGGCAGAGCTGAATGTTGGCGGCGAGTTGTTCGCGCTGCTGATCGGTCAGTTTTGACCGGCCCGGATCCAGCGTAACCACCTTGTATGCATTCAGTGGGATAGGAAATTCAGTCGCCACGGACATCGTACACTCCGACAGGAAATATTATGGGGGCAGGGATTCGGTGCGTCGCACTCAGCAGCGCGGCCGCACATCTTGTGACCTAAAAACCGCCACCGGAACGACAGGCGTGATGTGATCAACGGCCTGTCCGAACAATGCGCAGAGCCACTGCCAGCGCAGACCGGCACCTTACTGGAAGTGGCAGATCGACCGAAAGTATGAACGTCACACACAGAAATGCAACGCAGACCAGTGAAAACAGCCGTTTTCCGGCTTCTGGCTCGAAACTTTCCGGCCCGGGAGGGAGGACCGATGACGTCGACCAACGGCGGACCGTCGCTAGGCCCGTGTTACGGGAAACGGAATTACGTGGCTGATGTCATCCAGTCCTGCCAGAACCATCACGAGACGGTCAAACCCCAGAGCGACTCCAGAGCACGGCGGAAGTCCGGCTGTCATGGCGGCCGCCAGCCTCGGTGCTCCTGGCAGAACCGAGGCTCCGTGAGTGGATCGGCTGCAATTCTGGATTTCGTCGCGCCGAGCCAGTTCGGCAGCGTCCGTGAGCTCTTGGTAGCCGTTGCAGATTTCAACCCCATCAGCGTAAAGTTCGAAACGAAATGCCGTGCGAGGGTCGGCAGGATTCAATTGTGCGAGAGCTGCCTGCGACGCTGGGTAGTCGATCAGGAACTCCGGCGTCTGCAGGCCGAGCGTCGGTTCGATGCACTCCGCCAGCATCAGGTTCAGCAGATCGTCGCGTTCCGGTTTCGCCTCACTAAAATTGGCCGTTAGGCATCGTGACGTCAGGTCGACGATATCTGCAACGGACAGGTCGAGAACCTCAGCTCCAAGCGTTTGCAGAAACGCGTCGTTAAAGGTCGTTTGTGTAAAGGGTTTTTGCAGGAGGTCGGCGCCCGGCAGCATCGATCCGTCCACAGTCACGGCGGCGGTCACACAGTGAACCAGGTCCTGAACGATTTTCATCTGATCATGGTACGACGTGTCCACGCCGTACCATTCCAGCATCGTGAACTCCGGATTGTGCCGCCGGCCGGACTCGCCGTCGCGAAACGAATGCGCGATCTGAAATATCGATCCACTGCCCGACGCCACCAGACGCTTCATGAAAGCTTCAGGAGATGTTTGCAGAAAGAACCGGGAGTCCGTGGGGGGCACCGAAACGGAATACGGTTCCACATAAGCATCCACGACGATGTCGCGAGACATCAGCGGAGTTTCGACTTCAAGGTATTGACGTTCTGCAAAGAACTGCCGGACCGCTGTCAGCATCCCGGCGCGAAGCCGCAGAATCCTATGGCTGCATGTCGGACGCCAGTCGTCGTGGCTAATGGACGTCACACTTCCGTTCTGCAACGCGGCAACGCTGTTTTCAAAGTTCTCAGCCCATCCGGCGAAATCTTCGTTTCGGCCAGGCAAAGTGTTTCCAGGTATTTCAGTTTCTTCAGCTTTGGAATGCCCTTGTCGGTGATCTGGCAACCACGAAGACTAAGGCTGGTTATTTCTGTAAGTGTTACCAGATGGGCCAAACCTTTATCCGTGACTTCTGTTCCGTTCAGTTCCAGCCACTGCAGATCCGTCATCTTTTCGAGATATGCGAGGCCGGCATCGGTCACTTTGGTGTTTCGAAGCCAGAGACGGCAGATCTTCTTGAGTCCCTTCAAATGCGCCAGGCCTGCGTCGGAAATGTTATTGTCACGAAGTAACAGCACCTCAAGTTTCTTCAGTTTTTTCAAATGGACCAAGCCGGCGTCCGAGACTTCCGTAGCGGTCAGGCCCAGCGTATCCAGTTGAGTCAACGCGGTCAGGTGTTCCAGACCGGCATCGGAAACTGCAGTGTTTGCCAGATATAGTTCTTTTAGTCCACTCAGCTTCGTGAAGTGTGCCAGACCGGCGTTGGTCACTTTGCTTTTGGAAAGAGTAAGAACCTGCAACTCGCTCAGCGTTTTCAGGCTGGCGAGTCCGGCGTCCGTCGTCATGGTCCCGGTGAGCTCAAGTTTTCTTAGACTTTTAACCTTTTTCAGTTCCGACAGACCAGCGTCAGTGATTTTTGTGCCGTTCAGGTTGACCTCCCTGAGATCCGGCAACTCGCGGAGGTGAACCATCTCTTCGTCACCGAATTTTCCACCAGTGAAACTGATGCGCGTGATTCGACCATCGTATGAAGATCCCAGAGAACCCCCGACCAATTTAAGGGCGGACTTCGCTGCGTCAAATTTCGAGACTTCAGTACTCGACTCTTCGCTCATGTGACAGGGTCCAAATGCAGAGAATTGCATTTCAAAGGTGTGATACGCCGCATGTCGTGCGGATTTAACCAAACACGTTCCGGCCGCAAAAAAACTGCGTTACCGAAAAATACAGCGTTCCGGACAGCAGTGTCCGATGGTTAATGTAGGCAAAACTGGCCCCATTCTCAAACTTACGAGCCAGATCGTCTCTGCGTTTTCGTGAGACAGCAGGAATAGTCCGCCTCTGGTGAGCACACGGTCAATTATATCGCAGACCGTTACGGTCCTCGCCCAACCGGGCCCTCGCACCCTCCAGATCCTCAACCGTGTTAATGTTGCACAGGAAGGATAGATCAGGGTCGATTGCCTGCAGAACAGAACTTTCCAGTGTTTTCACTGATAGCTGTTCAAAGACTGAGATGGCCCGGCGCTCACCGCCCAGCACCATCCGTTCGACGGTGTCAATCACACCGGATCGATAAACGGCAGAATGTGGGTTGGTTTGACCGCCGTGGCGGACGGCGACCGCGTCGAAGTGCTGCAGTTCCGAAACTATGGTTTTTGCCACTCCAGCATTGACGAAGGGCGCATCGCACGATCCGACCCAAATCGGAAAATCGTCCTCGGGCACCGCCTGTCGCACACGGCGCAACCCAGCCAGCAGTCCAGTCAGCGGCCCTTCGCCAGGTAAGTCATCCCTGGCCACCAGGATCCGCTGGTCAAGCTTCGGTAGTTCCTGTAAAGGACCTGCGACGACAACAACGGGGTCGGCAAAGAGGGAAATTAAACGACAGCATCGTTGCAGCAGAGTTTCGCGGCCCAACAGCACCGATGCTTTATCTGTCCCCATTCGCAAGGATTTTCCGCCACACAACACGATGGCGGCCAATGAATTGTCAGTTTTGGCTACAGACACGTTGAATTGGACTCAAATAGTCGGATGCGGTTCGTTCAGCAAGGGCTCCGCGTTAAGCTGATCACCGTCGCCCCAGTCATGTTTCTGCACGAATCTACAGTCGACGGGTCTGCGACGAAGACGAACCGAGTTTCGACTGTATTCTAAAACATCACGTCATGAAACGACGCACACAGGGAGGCACCCTATGGGAATCCCGGGAATTAACCGAAACCAGAATTATCATTGGCCGAAGTGGCCCAATCTTCAATTTTGCGTTGAACGCTTTTAGAGAATTCGTGCATGTCAGAGCCACCGGAAACCCAATCGCCAGAACCATCTTCGGAACCGTGGTACAAAGATGGCCTGAATTTTACGTGTACTCAGTGCGGCGGCTGTTGTACGGGAGCTCCTGGCGTGGTGTGGGTAACGGATGAAGAGTTACAGGAAATTGCCCAGCACCTCGACAAACCCATTGGTGAAATCCGGCTGTTTCACACGCGATTGATGCGAGGACGCGTGTCTCTCACTGAGTACCAGAATGGAGACTGCACATTCTTTGACCCTGACAAACGTCACTGCAAAGTGTATCCCGTGCGTCCGATCCAGTGCCGAACATGGCCGTTCTGGCAGTCAAATGTGTCCTCACAGAAAAAATGGAGCGATGTCTGCGAAGAATGCCCCGGAGCTGGCCAGGGAGCGTTTTTTAGTCTGGAAGAGGTCGAAAACCGGGCTTCCCAAATGGACGTATGATCCTCGAAATCCGAAGTCAGCCTGCAAGGGGTTTACGTCCCCTGCCGGTATTACCCAAAAATCCTTGATTTTGCAGGCCATAGACGGACGATGGTGCCAATTCGATTGCCGTTCGCAACCGATAAAAAAACGATGTACGCCCTTTGTCGGGCATCCGCCGACCGGCATAATCTGCCGAGACAATACACTTGGTCCTGAACGGGCTTTGCCAATATGCCATTCACAACTACTGCTCCTCGAGGTCCCAGCGTCTGGTTGTTGGTCGCTGCTCTGAGTTTGTGTACTGGGCGGGCTTCGGCCCAGCTGATTCGAGCGCCGCTGGACACTGGATTCGTGAGGACGTCCTCCATTTCGATGACCGTGGACGAGATGTTGGGGTCGCAGAAGACCAGACTGGCTGGTGAGCCCATTCTTGGACCTGGTTATCCAGCCTTATGGATTGCCGAAGTGCAATATAAGCCCGTCCGCCATTTGTTCATGAACGTCACCGACCCGGCAACTCGCGAGACAAAACGAGAACTTGTCTGGTACATGATTTATCGTGTACTTCCGCGAGACTATACCGAACTTGCCGGCGACAGCCGCGATTCTCTGTTGGACAAACTGCAGAACCCGAGCCTGAAGCCAGACAATACACTCGACAGTCCGGAAGGTTTTCCTCTGCAGGTGCCCCGATTCGTGCTGAGAGCAGACGATGCTGGCGAACAGCAATTTTACCCGGACGAGGTTAATCTGCAGATTCAACGCAGTGTTTTCATGCGTGAATTTAAGCAGCGATCCGCCGAACTGCGTTTGCTGAACAGTGTGGAGGCAGTCACTGAAGTCATCGACCCTGTGTCCGTAACCGACCCGAATCCCCTGCAGAACGCGATTTATGGGGTCGCTGTCTGGCGAAACGTCGACGCAAAAATCGACTACCTGACAGTCATCATGAGCGGCTTTTCCAACGCATATCGCATCTTTCAGAATGATGCCGGAGAAACCATCTTCGAACACAAGGTGATTGAGCAGAAATTTGGCCGACCGGGCGACATTTACAATCAGCAGGAATCGGAATTCCGCGTTCTTGGTAATCCTGAGTGGCATTACAGGCAGCGTCCGGCAAATGTATCGGTCCCTCAGTTCGATGCCATCCTGCGCAACGTGCCGTCAACAGCTGCAGTCACGGCAGCTCCGTAAGTCTACCGGCAGCAAATGGCCTTCGGCTCGGTTCGCTCGATGCCTAACGTCGGGAATGAGTGCGAAAAGCCTTGATTATTCACGAAAATTCGTCAGAATCCCCCGCTTGCCAAAGATCCGGGATCGATTTCGCGACGCGGATCCGTCATTTGTAAACAGAAACGGTGTGTAAAAATGGCTCATAAGAAGGGACAGGGGTCCAGCCGAAACGGTCGGGATTCTTTAGCTCAGCGCCGAGGCATCAAGAAGTATGGCGGCGAGTCTGTTGTCGCTGGCAACATCCTTGTGCGCCAGTGCGGCACCAAATGGCATGCAGGCCGCAACGTGGGCACCGGTCGTGACTACACGTTGTTCGCACTTTGTGACGGAAGCGTGATGTTTGACCAAAAGGGTCGTCGCATAAACATCGTGCCGGCTATAGCCGAGTAGTTCAAGAGCGCCCGATCTGAAACGAGAATGGCGCGTCCATCGGCAACACAATGGACCGTCGGCCCCTCTCAGTCGACGTATAAGAACCGGCTGGAACTCAGGAGTGCCTGACAGAATACGGCGAGTGTGTCGTGGTCAATCCTGTCGGAGGATTTCTCTTCGCCCTGCTCACTGATCACGGCACGCTGTGCAGCAATGAATTGCACAGCAGAGTCCACGTCTGCGACAGATGGGGCTGCCGCATAGGCAAGTTGCCACGCCAGCCTCACGCGTTGATTGTCGTCGGCTGGTGCTTCGCCCAGGACGCGTTTTGCAAAAGCATCCGCGTACGTCACGGCAAAATCGCTGTTCATCATCAGCAATGCCTGCGGAGTAACAGTCGAAAAACTTCGTTGCTCGCAGTTGGGAGTCAACGTCGGAGCGTCGAACGTTTCAAACATCGAAAGCGTGCGGGACCGTCGCACCTGAATGTAAACGCTGCGACGAAACTCTTCCCCATTCAATGGAGTCGCCTTGGTTGGTTTGCGTTCTCCATCCAGATTCTCTTTGCCCAGAATAATCTGACCAACGGCATCTTCCATGACAGGAACGGGGGCGCCGTACATCCTGCTGTTGAGCAGGCCGCACACAGAAAGTACGGCATCACGGATGATTTCTGATTCCAGCCGACGAACCGGATACGTTAAATATGTCAGCGCCGAACCGACATCGCCGCGCTGAGAATCCTGACGATAGACCGTAGACCTCATGATCATTCGGTGAATGTGTTTCACGCTCCAGCCACTTTCGACAAATTCGGCCGCCATCCAGTCCAGCAATTCAGGATGGTTCGGCTGATCACCCAGCACTCCAAAATCACCAGCCGTGCCGACAAGCCCCGCGCCGAAATGATGCAGCCAGATACGATTGACAAGGACGCGGGCGACCAGCGGATGCTGTCCATTTGTCAAATATCTTGCGAACGCCAGCCGCCGACCGGTGGTCGGCAGGGATATATCGTTTTCCGGCAACGTCATGTCTTCGCTCAGGATTGAGAGACCGCCTGGCTGTACGATTTCCCTGGGCTGTTCATGATCGCCGCGATAGAACACCTGCGTCACGGGCACTTTGTTTGGCTGCTCAGTCAGGCAGCGGAGAAAACCTTCCTGCGGTTTACGGTCGCGAATTTCGGAGGCTTTTTCTGCAAATCTCTTCAGGTCATCTGAGGCTTTGCTGCTGCGCAGATTTTTCGCCCGTTTGCTGTAAAGTGCCAGTTCGGCCGCAGCTTCCGGGGCGAACCGGGAAAGCGTTTCCGCTGTCACCAGGACACCGGGGAATTGCTCCAACAATTGAATCTGTTCCGCCGTGCGTTTGTCAGTGGCCAGTCCCATCGCAGCCTTGACCGCTTCGCGGTCGGCAGCCGGCACTTTCAAAAATTGCTGCTGTACCGTCCGGGCAACATACTGCGGCGTTTTCGCTTTGCGTTCCGCATCCAGTTTTGACGCTCGTTCGGAGCGGCGACGGTCATACAGGTACAGCGACCCCACGCTGATGCTGGCTACACTCGGATAGTCTTTCAACAGTTGCTGCTGCTGCTCGTTGCGGTCTTTGGCGGCCGTACGGTATGCATTTCTCAAAGCGTCCTGCAGCTCGGCGGGAACCAGCAGCAGTTCTTCCTCCAGTGTGCGGGTGATATATCCGTCGGCCTTTTTCTGCCGTTCCTGTTCAACGACGACGGCCTCTGCTTCAATTCCGGCTGCCAGTTTTCTGTCGGTATCTGTGTACAGCGAAATTTGTCGCCCCGCCGGAGTCCGCCAGTTCTTCCAATCAAGTGCCGGTTCAAAGATGGCTCGCAAACGATAATAGTCGCGCGTGGGAATCGGATCGTAACGATGATCATGACACTGAGCACAATTAACGGTGAGCCCCAGCAAGGAAGTCCCGACAATCTGCAGTGTGTCGGCCATCACCTGGTTCCGGGCAGCAGGCTTATCGATACCGCTGGATGCCGTGCCATCCGGCGCCATTCGCAGAAATCCGGTGGCCGTCAGCCTTTCAATAGTCTCCGGAGACGAATTGTCGTGCGGAGTTGGCACCATCTCGTCACCGGCGAGCTGCTCCTGGATGAAAACGTCAAAGGGTTTGTCTTCATTAAATGACCGGATCACGTAGTCCCGATAACGAAAGGCGTGTGGCCGTTCCCGATCCTCTTCGCTGTAGCCTTCTGAATCTGCGTAGCCTGCGACATCCAGCCAGTGCCGTCCCCAGCGTTCACCATAATGGTCTGAGGCAAGTAATTCATCGACCAACTTCTCCCACGCGTTACTGCTGTCGTCGGCCACAAACGCGGACACTGCGTCCGGCGATGGCGGCAGCCCGATCAGATCGAAGTAGCCCCGACGAATCAAACGCGTTCTTACGGCGTCCGACGCAAAGTTGGCAGGTATCTCTCCACTTTCCGAATTCGCCTGCAGCAACAGTGCGTCGATCGGTGTTCGAACTCGCCGCCCTTCATCAAATGTGGGGACCGAAGGACGCTGCACGGGCTGAAACGCCCAAAAGTTCCGCTCTGCCTGTGTGAAGATGGGACCATCGCCAACGACGTCCGGTTCATCACGAGCGGTCTTCGCCCCGGACGCAATCCAATCGGCCAGGACGTTGATCTCTTTCGAGCCGAGCCGCTTATCGCCAGGCGGCATTTCGCCACTGCGAACACGTTCCAGCAGCAGACTGGCTGCTGCATCTCCTGCGACGATCGCTGCACCAGATTCGCCCCCCTTTGCAATCAGCCGTCGCAACCGCAAATCCAGCTCGCCCTCTCTTTCGCCAGCTTCGCCGTGGCATTGAAAACAGTGCGCTTTCAGAATGGGGTGAACGTCCGCTTCAAACGTGAGGTCGTCAGCGACGACAACGTCAGAAAAACCGGCAACCAGAATAAGAAGAATAGCTCGGTGCATGGCAGAATTCGTTCAGGCGGGATTCGTTCAGGCGGGCAGAGGCCTTTATTGTTCACTATCGCAGACGCTTCCGCAACGCCTTCTCTTCAATACGCCGCGGATGCAGGGTACTTCCCTGGGTGTGGTTGCGGATTCGTGGGTGGCCAGGGCTGGACTGCACGTGCGGAGGAAGCCCCGCGCTTTCACTTGTACCTCGCTCCAACGGCGACCCAGCGATTATCGGTCCTGGCGCGAATTATCATGGCCACCGAACCGAATCAGCACACCATCTGCAACGACGTCACGCAAAAATTTCCGTCACCGGTCGGCCATTCGCAATCGGCAGCGGTCGACTAAGATTGTCGCGAATCTCTGTGGTATGATCGATGCCCAACAGGCTGTACATCGTAGCCGTCAGATCACCGGTGGTGACAGGATCGCGGTCGGGAACTGCACCATACTTGTCGGACGCACCGTAGACGGCGCCACCTTTCACACCACCACCCGCCAGCAAAGCGGTGTAACATTTCGGCCAGTGGTCTCGGCTGATGTTCTTGTTGATTTTCGGAGTGCGGCCGAATTCACCAAACCACATTACCAGGGTGTCCTGCAGCAGACCTCTGTCTTCCAGGTCTTTCAACAGGACTGGCAGCGTATGGTCTGTAATCGGCAGGTGCCATTCGGGAAGGATCTCGTACATCCGCGTGTCATCGAAGCCATGAGTATCCCAGCCACCGTCGGTCTTGCTGCGTCCGCCAATATTTCTGGAAAAGTACACGGTTACGAACTTAACTCCTGATTCCACCAGGCGTCGAGCCAGCAGGCAGCCCTGCCCGTATGTTGTTCGTCCATAGGCTTCTCGCAATTCCGTCGGCTCGCTGGAGACATCAAATGCGTTGCGAACCTTTCTGGAATTCAGCATGCTGATCGCCTTTTCGTAGTAGGCGTTCAACCCTTTGGCGGCAGCCGATTCGTCCAGTCCGCGGACCTGTCGATTGATCAATTTCTGAAGTTCGCGACGATCACTTAGGCGTCCAAGTGACACGTCTGAGGGAAGACTCAACTGCGACAGCTCAAAGTCTGCCGCGTTCGGATCGTTTGGTATGAACAGCGGGTCATGAATCTTGCCCAGAAAGCTGGCCCGCTGACCTGGTGTTGTTGATCCATCGGCGATCGTGTGAGGATAGGAAACAAACGTGGGCATCTCGTTGCGATTGGGAGCAACCGCGTCCACAACCGAACCGAAAGCGGGCAACAGATCCAGTGAATCTCGCAGTCGCTGATCATCAATCGGTGGCTCGACCCCCGTCAGTGCCGTGTACCCCGCGCTATTGTGGTTGTTCATCGTGTGATGCACGGTTCGAATCTGCGCGAAGTGGTGCATCATTTTTGCGGTTTCGGGCAGATGCTCACAGACGTGCATACCCGGCACGGATGTTGATATCGGGGAGTACTTCGAACGGTACTCCTGGGGAGCGGTCAGCTTCATGTCGAAGGTGTCGACGTGACTGGGACCGCCCCATTGAAACAGAAAAATGACCGACTTCGCTCGCGCCTCGGGTGCGGCCGCCGTGCCCTGTGATTCCTGAGCCCGCAGCAGTTTCGGCAGCGTCAGGCCCAGCATCCCGGGGCCCCCGATTCGCAGCAAATCACGGCGGTTGACGGCTGCAGCTTCTGCAAGACTTCTTAGTCTGAACATGTCTTCGAATTCTCACTTTACTCGTGTCAACAGACCCTGCGAATCGTGCCCCGATCACCTTCGTAATAAAAACTCGTTGGAATTCAGCAGAGCCCACACAACATCTTCCAGACCACGTCGTCGGTCCTCCTGTCTTTCCAGATGTAGCACAGAGGCGGCGGTTTCGTCCGCTGACGGCGATCGACTAAGTGCGGACCAGTAAAGATTGTCGACGATTTCGGCGTCGTTCAGTCCACCATTCAGCCATCGCTCAATACGATTCTGTGATTGAGTCAGCAGAGTGCTGACGATCTCTCCGCTGACCATTTCGAAGGTTTGCGCAAGCGTCGTTTCATTTGTGCGTTCGCATTCGCAGGTCTGCAGGCGATCCGGCTTTCCAAACAGTGTCAGGAACCGATCTCCTATTTCCGGCGGACTGTAACGGTGCCCCCCGTTGCGAACTCCTTTCAGCTGTCCGGCTCGTGTCCCCAGTTCGTGACCACCAAACTGGATCGGCACGTCCAGTACCTGACCGATTGCGTCCAGAGTCTGTTCGGCGGTCAGGCGGCGTGGCATGACCTGAGCAAAGCTACCCTCCGGCTGATCGCCCGTTTCATCGGAAGATGACGACAGCTGATATGTTGCGGAATTCAAGATCACTCGCATCAGGTGCCGCACATCAAAATCATGAGTCACCAGTTCATCGCGCAGGGCGTCGAAAAGTTCCGGATTGGACGGAGGATTCGTGGAACGGAAATCGTCGACGGGCTCCACGACTCCCCGCCCCATCAGCTGCCCCCAGACACGGTTGGCCTGAGTCGCCGCGAATCGCTCGTTCCCGGCATCGCTCATCCATACAGCCAGACGCTGCAGCCGGTCGAGTTGCTCAACGCCCGCAGCACCTGGGTCGTTCGCAACGTTATTTTCGCCCGAAACAGGAAAACGCAGCCCCGGCGACTGACCTGTCTTCGGATTCGTGATCTCGCCCTTGTTAGCCATTTTGACAATCTGCTCACCGGTGAACTCATGTTTGTCGTTCTTGTCGCGACGTTTGTTTTCGACAATCTCGTACTCGATGCGCGCAAAGAAACCGGACCATCCGTAGTAGTCGTCCTGAGTCCAGTGGTCGAAGGGGTGGTTGTGGCATTTGGCACACTGCAATCGGATGCCCAGAAAAACCTGGGCCACCGCCTCTGCTCGTTCTTCCGGTTTCCGCAGAGCTCGATAGAAGTTAGCAGGTGGAACCTTGTACGTACTGCCACGGGCCGCCAGCAGTTCTGCCGCAAATTGGTTGATCGGTTTGTTTTCAGCGAAGCTGCTGCGGATCCAGTTGTAGAACACATCGACACCCGTCTTATCCAGTGTCTTCTGCTCGACACGCAACAGATCGGCCCAGCGCAGCGCCTGGAAGTCGTTGAACTCCTCGGACGCCAGCAACTCGTCAATCAACGCCTTACGTTTGTCCGGCTGTTCAGAAGCTGCAAACGCCCGTGCCTGTTCGGCGGTCGGCAGCAGTCCCGTCAGATCGAGATGTATGCGGCGCAGAAAGGTCATATCGTCGCACACAGTTGCAGGATTCATCATCAGTCGTTTCAGCTGAGCGAAGATTGCTTCATCGATGAAGTTGACGGGCGGCGGAGTGTGGAATTCAAAGCCCGGTCGCGCCGAGACAAATTCGAGTCGTATGGGAACCTGCTGATTCAGATATCGCCCAACGACCGTAGTTGTGCCCGACTGTTCCGCGGTTGCGACACCGTCGGCTGTCACAGTGACAAACGTGGCGGACGAATCGAACACCGTCAGACCGGTGACATCAGCCGTTGAGCCATCCGAATACGCAGCCATAGCGTTTAGCGAGACAGAAACATCCGGCGCGTGGACAGTCCTGTGCGCGGGCGTCACGGTCAGCCCAATCAGCGATGGAGCAGAATCATCATCCTTCGGCAAACCTGCGTCGACCCAGTCGCGCAGGATTCGATATTCTTCTGACTCCGTTGGAAAACGTCGACCGCCTTCATGCGGAATTTCCATCGCCGGCTTCTGCAAAAGCAGACTTGCCGCCGGAATCAGGGGCGTTACCCGACGGCCGGCAGACTGCCGCGTAATCGTGATGTAGTCTGCGTCCGGGTCCTGTCCACGCAGCGACAGCTTCAACCCGCCCTTGCCGTGGGCGTTACCGTGGCACGTACCCTGATTGCAGCCGGACTTCGACAGTACAGCCATCACCTCGTTATGAAACGATGGCGGTGCTCCGGCCCAGACAGGCACGCAGCCACCGGCCACCACGACAGTGATGGTGAGCGCGAGTGCCGGATATCGAAGGGGCTCGAACATAATGTTGCGGCGGCAGGTGGTTAAAAAAGAGCGTAGCGGGAAGGCAACGCTCATAGTGTATTCAGCTGAGGCCCGCGGCTCCAGTATTCCTGCTGCCGTACGCCGCTACAGACAACTCAGCTCGCTCGAACCCAAAGGGCGCAAAGCTTGGCAATCACAATGCCAGAAGCGGCAAGTACCATCAGGCCGAACCCCAGTTTCAGCCGTGAACCATGCCACCGCATGCCGAGTTGGCTTCCGATATTGGCACCGACCGCCCCGCACAACAGCAGCGCGGCCACCAGTCGCAGCGAAACGTTGTTGTGCAACGTGTGCATAATTGTCGACTGAATCGAAACCAGCCACACGATGACAATCGTGACCGTCGTGGCGTCATGAACTCGCAGACCCAGCAGGTAGATTGCGGCCGGCACAAGGACCAAACCACCGCTCATCCCCAGAAAACCCGAAAGGAATCCGACAATAAGCCCCGTCCACGCCAGCAACGGTATGGAATACACGCCCGGTCGAAGATCGGGAATATCCGCCAGCGGTGGCAATGCCATCGATGTCAGTAACCCGCGCCGACGTACTCCGGCTGCTGGCTGCGCGCTAAACGCATCAAGCAGGGACATCGTGGCGATTCCGACCATCAACACAGCATAACTGAGCAGCACGATCAAATCGACGGCAGGAAGGGCTCGGCCCAGAACCATCATCGACGTGCTGTCCTGCAGCCAGCCCAGGACACGCGTTCCTGTCCAAACCCCGACAAACAACCCGCCACTCAGGATCAGAGGCAGTTCAAGAAAGCCCGTTCGGGGTCTCCGCACCAACATCGCCGTTGTCGCCGGTCCCAGTGTGTAGCAGGCTGTCGACCCAACAGCGATCGACATGGGGACGCCGAGCACGGCGTTAAGAATCGGGACCAGCAGAAACCCGCCGCCCACACCAAACAGCCCGGACAGGAAACCAACGGCACCTCCAACGGCAGACGCAACAAAGATTGTTGACGGATTCCATTCGAACATGGGAAGGTTCAGAGCGACGCGTGTTCGCATGGACTGGAGAAGAACAGTGAATTCGACAGGTCGTCGTAAGCATAGCAAAACCGCACGACGACTGTGATCGCGCCACATCCGAAGAATTCGGCTGTCACGCTCAGGGCGATGCAGCAAAACGACCAGCCGTCACCGATACGACACGCAGCGGCCCCGAAGATCAACTTGCGCAATTCGACGGATATGTGATACACCAGGACTGCTGGCGCAACTGTTTGCGTCTTCCGGTCAGTCCTCGATTTCAAAGCGAGGTGCAGAAAACCCGTCGGCGTCTTCTGAATTGGAATCGGATTCGGCCGCAGGACGGTCGGCAGAACTTGATTTTGACGGCGGCGTATAGTCAATCGAATGATTTGTGACATCCGATTCCCTGCGAACTTCGTCCTGGAAGCCCTGCATCCCCTTCTTAAACTCAGAAAGTCCTTTACCCAGATTCTTGGCAACTTCGGGCAGCCGTTTCCCGAACAGCAGCAGCGCCACGACACCCACAACCATCATTTCCTGTGGACTGGGACTGATGAAAGCCAGGACAGTGTGATCGTTTGTAAAGCTGATGATTGATTCAGACGAAAACATGGCAACGTTCTAAGTCAGTCGAAGTGAAATTTGGAGACTCGTTTGACGACGACACGGTCTCAATTCGCCGTCGCCAAGATTCCGTACGACTGGAATCTTCACATCGATAAACACCAGCACCATCAGTCCTTCGAATCCAGCTTGTCGGCTTCTTCCTTGTCCTCGTCCTCTGAACCCTCCTTGATTCCCTTCTTGAAAGCCGAAAAACTCTGCCCCAGCGACTTGGCAGCACCTGGCAAACGATTGCCAAACAGCACCAGCACAATGACGGCAACAACTGTGAGTTCCATCGGGCCACCGAAGCCGATGATAGCAAGAGTATTCACGGACGTGGTGGATAAGAACAGGGCAAACATTACTGGAACTCCAGGGACTTTTGTGAGGTACCAGACTAACGCGCTGGAGGTCGGATTATATCACATCGAAATGCGAAGTTTTCCGGGGATTGGCAAATTTGCGGATGCGGACACCGCGTCCAATGCTGGTCAATTCTACAAGGCCCTGAGCCGGAATCAATGTTAGGGCTTCTCCACCACGCGGAAGTTACTTCTTTCCTGCAACTGGATTCGAACAGGCAATTTGCACGTCTCAATCGGGAATGCCGGCCGAGGCACCGGCTGTCCGTCCCGGCACTACCAATAGAGTTGCAGCAATCGTCCCGATTGTGTGGCCACAAACAACCGGTCCCCCATCGGGTCCACACTCATGTGTTTTGCGGGGTCACGAGACAAATCGCAGGCCCACAAGAGTTCACCCTCAAAGTTCAGCCAGTA
>JABABI010000419.1 GCA_014238335.1 Fuerstiella sp. | reverse complement strand
AGACAGTAAATACCAATGTTGGTAATTCTCCAGTAGCAATCAATCCTGGTGTTGAGCAGCTGCTGATACAGTTTGGCTCATATCAAACTGAAACAACGCTGCAAACCACATTGCACGTGACGTATTCTGATGTGCAAGAGTATGAATTGATACACGATTTTACCGTCCATATAGTTGCAGATGATTCACAACAAAACAATCAAAATGATCCTAGCCAAAGCTCCTCACAACAATCACAATCCCAACAACAGCAGCAACAGCAGCAACAACAGCAGCAACAGCAGCAGCAGCAGCACAGCAGCAAAGCCAAAGCTCACAAGCACGAGATCCATTATCACAAGAGATGTCATCAAAGCTACAAAACAACCAACTTCCACAAGATAGTGGAGCTTTGCGAGAAAAATTCAAAGACGATGTTGAACAATCCCAGCAGGCTGAACAGCAATTTCAAGAAGAGTTGCTCAAAGATGAAACTTTTGAAAAATTAAATCAAGAACTGCAAGA
>JABABI010000418.1:297-506 GCA_014238335.1 Fuerstiella sp. | reverse complement strand
TTCCGGGTCGGCAGCGACAACGACGTGGTAGCCGATGGTTTCGAGAACTATTCGCAACAGATTGCGGACAGCCTCCTCATCTTCAACCAGCAGAATGGTCTCTGCGCCACCGCGTGCATCCGGGGGCAACGACGAAGACGGGGTTGATACCATCTCGCTGGTCACAGGCCAATAGACGCTGACTGTGGTACCGTCCCCCTCTTCACTTT
>JABABI010000418.1:0-287 GCA_014238335.1 Fuerstiella sp. | reverse complement strand
GATGCAACCGCGAGCTACCGCCAATCCCAGTCCCGTATCTCCGCTGCCCTTCGTGGTAAAAAATGGTTCAAAGGCCCGCGAGAGCGTATCTGACGACATGCCGGTCCCGTTGTCTGAGATCGCGACGCGGACAAAGTCGCCTTCCTGGAATTGTGGCTGCGGCAACTCGTCCGCACTTAGCGACACAGATTCTGTTGTGATCAGAATCTCACCTGAGTTCATTGTTGCATCGCGGGCGTTCAGCACGACATTCATAATCACCTGATCCAGATGGCTTCGATCCGCCC
>JABABI010000417.1 GCA_014238335.1 Fuerstiella sp. | reverse complement strand
AAGGCTGCCCGCAGCAGAAATAGGTCTACTTTCTTTAACAGAGATTGTTTTTGGAATATTTTGGGTTTGGGTTCCTTTTTTTGGCATTCAAGAAGCAACAAATTTTAATAGTATGCTGGGAGGTTTGATTATTATTTTGGGAATTATATTTTACGCTTTAGGAGCTAATAAGAAGGTTATTATTAGATACCATAATTATAAACGATGAAAATTCTTGTTCTAGATAACTACGATTCCTTTACCTACAACCTAGTCCATCTTGTCAAAGAATTGGGCAATTTTAAAAATTTAGATGTTTATCGTAACGATAAAATTTCTTTGGACGAGGTAGCAAAATACGATAAAATTTTGATTTCTCCAGGTCCTGGGTTGCCAAGCGAATCTGGAATTATGATGGATTTAATCAAAAAATACGCCTCCTCTAAAAGCATTTTAGGAATTTGTCTAGGGCATCAAGGGATTTGCGAAGTATTTGGAGCTAAGCTATTTAATATGAAAGAAGTGGT
>JABABI010000416.1 GCA_014238335.1 Fuerstiella sp. | reverse complement strand
TTTCACAAGCTCAGGCGTTGAACTTCTGGCAGTGACTTTCCGTCAGTTTAGCAGGTGCTGGTGAAGATTGATTACGACAGGCATTCTGTCTCGCAGGAATTGTTTGGGAGAACTTTCCTGAGTCGGACATCGAAACCTCGTCGAGGGCCAACCAGCCTGCGACCGACAAGTGCCAAATGATGGTTGTTTCCCTGAATGTCTGGGGGCTTTCAACGCAGCAGTACGCGGCTAAGGCGACTCGGGATCCAGAGACTCATCACTGCTCGACGAACTATCTTCAGTTGCTTCGCGCCGTCGCCTCTTGTATCTGCCGCGCGCGACTTGAAAGGCGGCAGCTTTCTTCGAAATGTGAGTAGCGTGCCAGACTCCCCCGCCAGTAAGAATGAGCCCCCAGATGGCCATCGGCCAGAATATCATCCCGGAAACGATCGTAAACACAATCATGAACAGGATCATAAAGTAGCTCAGGGCGAAGCTGGAGTCGGTCGGCACTGTTTTTTGGCCGTC
>JABABI010000415.1 GCA_014238335.1 Fuerstiella sp. | reverse complement strand
GATGGATACGAATTAACAGATGCTGTCTTCCATGCAGAATCAAATGATACGGGCAATTTTACACTAGATTATCAAAACTCGCAAGGTGAGTGGGCAAATGTGCAAGGTTCCATGAATGATGGGCAGCTAGATGAGCTCAAAAAACAGACCCAGGCCTCACAAGAGGCCATGAATGAAAACCTCAGATCTAGTGAGGCTTTTCAAGAATTTAACCAGCAACTACTCGATGAGGGATTTGTAGAGACTGGCACAGAATTTGACTCGGAAAATCTAATCCCAAGTGAAGATTCCACAGGAGAAGGATCAGAATCTGCAAATCAGAATCAAGGCACTTCAAATCCTGCCGATGACTCTGAAAAAGGTGATGCATCTGGCAACCCTAGTGAAGGATCAAACAACCCGAACGCAGGATCTGAAAACCCGATGCAGGATCGACAATCCGGATGCAGGATCTGAAAACTCGCAGGGTGCTGCAAGTAATGGTGAGAATTCCACACAAAATAAT
>JABABI010000414.1 GCA_014238335.1 Fuerstiella sp. | reverse complement strand
CGTTTTGAGTTCGGCGGAGTATTTTGCCCCTACGGCCATCTGGCACCGCCGCGAAGTCAAATCCTCATTGGTTTCGGCGGGACTCGTCAATCTGACCTTACCCCGATTTTAGTACCAACCTAAGTAAGAGAATCGAGGTTCATGGAGCCGGTGTTCTTCTGGAGTGAGGCCGCCGCCTGCTGAATCAGACTTGCCGAGCTCGGCCCACGTACCGAGGTCAGTGAGGTCGGCCCCATTCCATACCCGGTCAATGGATTGTGCCACATTGTTTTCCCGGTCAGCGGATCCAAACAGTACATGTAACCGTTGGTCGAGACAATCAATCGGTCGCCATCGAGAAGCAGATGAACGTACCCTGATCGCATTTCGTTGTTGGACCAGGCAATCTCCCCGGTGTCGCGGTCCAGAGCTAAGGCATAGCCGTTTAACCCAACATAGATAAGTTGCTCAATTGTGCGGGCTGGGGCCACTGCATTCTCGGCTTCGTTGGCGAAGGTGGGGACGGTAG
>JABABI010000413.1 GCA_014238335.1 Fuerstiella sp. | reverse complement strand
TGGAGCGAGGAACGAGTGAAACCCCGGGGCTTCCTTCGCAAGCTCAGTCCAGCCCTTGTTCTTACCCACAAATATTACAAATTCTGAGCCATGGCAGGGGGTGGTCAAAAGCTGTTTGTTGTTGCGATCATTTGAGTTGCAGCATACTCGCATATTTTGGCGCAGCAGTTGCGAGTGAACAGGGGTTGCCGTCAGGGACTCGAGGACGGCCATGTGTTCGACATTGTGACGTCGAGAGGAAACACCTCAACAGCGACGGTGGGAACCGCCGCTCGGCGGAGCTATGTCATGTCCGAAGTCACTGTCGATATTGAACAATGGGCCGAAGAGAATTTTGGAGCCTGCCAATTGGGTGATGCCAGGCGAACGCGACGCGCTGTAACGGTAGCTCGCCAGATGGCCGAATTTCCTGATGGCACAACACCTCAACAGACAGAAAAATGGGCTGATTTAAAAGCCGTCTATCGCCTGTTTGACTGTGAAGAAGCCACCTTCACTGCCTTTGCGGAGCCT
>JABABI010000412.1 GCA_014238335.1 Fuerstiella sp. | reverse complement strand
TTAATATCTATAATATGTATATTGAAATATAGGCCTATAGCTCAATCAGGTTAGAGCATCGCTCTCATAAAGCGAGGGTTCTCGGTTCGAGTCCGAGTAGGCCTACCATTTAAGGTTGAAGAAAATATTTGAATTTAGTTGGGATATAGAGTAATTGGCAACACAACAGGTTTTGATCCTGTTATTCAAGGTTCGAGTCCTTGTATCCCATCCAGAAAGGAGAAATAGTGAATAAAGTTAAACAGTCATATTTTATTTTAGCAATTGTAACATTAATTCTTTTTGTTTCATCATTTCAAATAACGATGAAGCTTGGTGATGTAATTAGTAGAGCAATGTCTGTACAGTAAACGTACATTATTTATGGAGAAGTGACCGAGTGGTTTAAGGTACCGGTCTTGAAAACCGGCGTGGGGAAACCTACCGTGAGTTCGAATCTCACCTTCTCCGCCATTTATATACTTATTAATATGGGTTATAAATGTCCGAAATGTAAAGCCTCAGTAATTTGGTCTTT
>JABABI010000411.1 GCA_014238335.1 Fuerstiella sp. | reverse complement strand
GTGAACTTGCGCCCCTCCTTGGCCATGCGGTCGAGGTGGGGCGTGGGATACGCCTCGGCCCCGAACGGGCCAATGTCCGCGTAGCCCATGTCGTCGATGAAAATGACAACGACATTCGGGGGTTGCTTGTCGGCGGCGGAAACCTGGTTCGGTGAGATTTGCCCAAGCGCCAATGCGCTGATCAGCCCGCTGAATAGAGAAGTTCGGATAAGAGAATTCATAGGTGGCGGAGAGAGTTCCGCAAAAACAGCCGCTTGGCCAGCCGTTTTCCGCTTCGCCAAGCGCGCGGTCAATTGGCCTGTTTGCGGTAATGCGCCTCGAGGCGCCGGGTCATTTCAGCCTTGTCGGGGCGGGGCCGTTCACGCACCGGCAACGCCTGGCCATCTTCCCGGCCAAACTCGTCGAGCGTGCGAAATCTGGGTTTGGTGTCCCCCGTCTCTTTCTGCCACTTGGCCAAGGCGCTGCCGAACCGTTTCAGCCGCCTGGCTTGTGCGGGGTCACTAGCGAGGTTCTTCAAC
>JABABI010000410.1 GCA_014238335.1 Fuerstiella sp. | reverse complement strand
GGGCCTGCCTTTATCCACTTGCCCGGCAAGGCAATTTCACCTGATGATGGGTCCATACAAAAGTATCAGTATACTAGCCTTTACTGACAGTCATCCTCTCCCACTGTGTTTACGGCAGGACATTATGAATCCAACCCTGGTAATCCTCGTTGTCGGTTTGACACCTAGATTGATTGGGGACGACACCCCGAACCTAAAAAAGTTTTCTGAAAACGGTGCAATTCGCCCGATGAAAACGGTTCTGCCTGCAGTCACTTGCACCGTACAATCAACCCTCGTGACCGGGCTACCTCCTTCCGGCCATGGTGCTGTTGCCAACGGTTGGTATTTCCGAGATCAGTCCGAAATCTGGCTGTGGCGCCAGTCTAACCGTCTGGTTGCGGGTGAAAAAATCTGGGAGGCAGCCAAGGCCAAAAATCCGGACTTCACCTGCGCCAAGATGTTCTGGTGGTACAACATGTACTCGTCAGCAGACTGGAGTGCTACGCCGCGGCCGATGTACCCCGCTGATGGCAGAAA
>JABABI010000040.1:41243-69458 GCA_014238335.1 Fuerstiella sp. | reverse complement strand
ACCTGCTGAAGTGGCAGATCCAAACGTGGTCCGCACAGCGGACCCTACTCGGCTGCGGTCGCGTGTTGCCAGGAACTTTCACCGAAAGGCGTGCCGCGGACGACGCTGCGTCGCAGGGATGCCAGTTAGCCTTCCGTTTCCAAAACGAGTCCATTGAGAACGTTTCGGCAGGGGCCCATTCGATAAAAATCGGGCCGGACCACTTCGTGGCGTCGGCTTCAGGCTCGACCATTCCCAGTCCTGACTTCGGGCCACCATGTTGGCCCGAAGAGGATTCCGTTCAGCATAACGGAGTACTGTGAAATAGTGGTTATCGCCCTGAATGGGAAACGCCTTGAAGCGTCCCTGCCAGACATGACCGCTGCTGTGATAGTGGCGAAGATAGCGGCGGACATGAGACGTCATCAGTCACTGCATCCAACGGCTCAGGTCACCATCTTCGTGCGGCCAGAGAAGCAGGTGGAAGTGGTTATCCAGCAGGCAGTAACCGACCAGTCGCAGGAAGAGCATGTTCGGCGCCGAAAATGGCCAGTTTCCGCGGCAGACAGGTGAAATCAAGCGGCGGAGATGCGAGACTCTGGTGAGCCGTAAGTCGAGTGTTTTTAAGGCGATTTGAGTTCGGCGGTTTTTCTTGACCCTACGACTTCGTGAAGACCGAAGACCGTGGACGCAAAGTCGACGAATGGAAGATGCGGCCGGAACAGTCGGACAACCACTGGCTCGATTGCGTTGTGGGGGACGCCGTCGCCGCGGCGATTCCGGGATCGGTATTGTTCGGTACCGGGCAGGAGAATCGCCGGTCGGGAGACCGCGTAAAACTGTCAACACTGCAAAGAAGCAAGTGGTGATGACAGACGCGAGCACGAACACCGAAGCGAAGGACCTTGTTTGCCCCAGTTGCGGATGTCGGCACTGCGGTTGGCGGATAGTCACGTATGAGCGTCATGCCGGACATTAAAGGTCGACGGGGCCGCGTAACGACATCCTACGCGGAGGAGCTATAATTGTTCTCCACGTATACTGATGATGAAGAGGTTTTGAATGCACGCTCACGATCGTTTTCTGTCTGAATGGTTCAATCGCATCAGGTCTCGGCAGGTGACACTGCCAAGGTTTCAACGATTTGTCGCGTGGGGACACAGCGAGGTGTCGGGGTTGTTAACAACCGTCCTTCGCGGGTTGCCGTCAGGGGCCGCGCTGGTCCTTGAAGTGGGTGATGCGGAGAAGTTCCAGAGCCGGACGATGACCGACGCCCCGGAATCAGGTGAAAAGGTCACGGAGCAACTGCTGGACGGGCAGCAGCGACTGACGGCACTGTGGCGGAGTCTCCACGACAAATACAAAGACCGCACTTATCTGATTGGTTTCGAAGACGATCCTGCCCACCATTCCGCGTCACTTCCGTACGTGTACGGGCAAGCCAGATGGGTGAAGAAGGGTAATCGCTACCCAGTGTGGGTTGATGATCCAAAAGAATGCTGGAACAGAAAACTGATCCCGCTCCGCCTGTTGCGGCCAGAGGACATGCTGGGGGAAATACGCAAATGGCTCACCGCAGCAGTCCCGGACGATCGGGATGAATATGATCGAGTGTTTGATCAGGTGATCGCTCTGCGCGAGAAGGTGAAGGAGTTCAATCTTCCATACCTCGCGCTTCCAGCGACGACCGCCAAGGAAGTCGCGCTCGATGTTTTCATCAAGATGAATACCAGTTCGGTTCGGCTTTCGACGTACGACATTGTGGTAGCACTGGTGGAAGATGAGACGGGCCGTTCACTGCACGATCATGTCGATGCGCTGCACGCAGCATCGCCGCGGACGGCAGCGTACGCCGACTTGCCGAGTCTCGTCCTCGACGTTGTTGCGTTACGGCAGGATCGGATACCGAGTCAGGCGGGCTATCGGGGCATCGACTATACCGCGATGCTGAACGACTGGGAGACCATCGTCGCGGGAATCCGGGGCATGACGCAGTTCCTCGAGGATGAATGTGTGTATGATGGAGACCGGCTTCCCAGTTACACGCCGTTGCCAATTCTTGCAGCCCTCTGGGAGCAACTTCCTACTCATCCTGACAAACTTGGAAATGCGAGACTGTTGCTTCGAAAATTCTTATGGCGTGCGTTCCTGACGGCTCGATACGAACAGTCTTCGACATCCAATTCGCTTCAGGACTTTCGTGGTCTTCGCCGAGTCCTGACGGAACAGGTCGCTGAGTCATCAGTTCCAATCCTCAACCCAGATTCCTATCCGTCGCCGACAATGGAAATGATCATTCAGACAGATTGGCCGAAACGCCGCACGATTCTCGGAAGAGGCTTGCTGGGTCTGCAGATGAAGGCCGGGGCCGAGGACCTGGCAGATGGCGTGAAAGCGTCAATCTCAAGTATCACGTCCAAGGATCAGCCTCGTGAGTATCATCACTTGTTTCCTGCTTCTACGCTGGAAGATGCCGGTGTGCCAGACGAGCAGATCTTTCGGGCTCTGAATTGTGCTTTGATCACATGGCGCACGAATCGCACCATTTCAAACAAGGACCCGATCGCATACCTGAAAGAGCGAGCCGACAACAGCACGCTTGGCACTCCTGAACTGAAACGCCGCCTGCAATCGCATCTGATTCCGTATGCGGAACTGAATGTCGGATATGAGGGCCTGGCCGATGACGAGCGAAGAGTCAGAGTGGGTGAGGACTATCAGAAATTTCTTGAGGCAAGGGCCGATCTTCTGGTGAAAGCGGCTCAACTCGCTTTCGATGGGCGCTCACTTACTACGGGCGACCTCTTCGATTGCGAGTCATGACCACCGCAGCTCCAATTGGTACTGCGTTTGCATTGGTTCGAGTTCCCTACCTGGAATCCTTTCCCCGCTTTCTGACAGTCTCTCCGTCACCTCGGCACCTAACCGGGCAGCTCTCCAGATAGGCAGCATGGTGCTGCCATCTGTTAGACCCAAATGGCTGACGACCTCGAACAAACGATCCGCGACAACACCGATGGGCCCGCCAAGGCCTCCGGTGATTCCGGCAGCATGGAGCAGCACAAGCTCTCCGACCAGATTGCTGCCGTACGGTCAAACAACTCCTCCAATACCAAAGCTCTTTGACGATCAGGTGTTAGCAGCGGAATTCGACCGCGAGTTTAGTCGAGCCTCGACCGGAAATGTCGACTTCAGACCGTGGAAATCGAGTCGATCCACGGTGAGCGCATTCCTTCATCGCAGAAGGTCCACGATTCGGCGCAGATATTTCCCAGCTTCTTGAGCAGGGCCTCGATCCGAGCGTTCTGGAACTCGATGACCTGTTGCTGGCGTTGAGTGACCATGGCGATGACGGCAGCAAGCAGGATGTGCCAGGATTGGAGCAGGAAGAGCATGTTCGGCGCCGAAAATGGCCAGTTTCCGCGGCAGACAGGTGAAATCAAGCGGCGGAGATGCGAGACTCTGGTGAGCCGTAAGTCGAGTGTTTTTAAGGCGATTTGAGTTCGGCGGTTTTTCTTGACCCGATGGACTGAGAGTCCTGGCATACTGTGAAAAGAAAATCTCGGCAGCAGACACTGAAATCGGGGAGAATACGAAACGATGTCACGAAAGCCGGTCTGGATCCACTACCTGCTACTTGCCACAACTTTCGGATGTGGAACAGGACAGAACGGAAGTGTACCACAAGGGTCGAAAGATGTGACTTCAACAGACGTTAGAACGCAGGTAGTCACATTCTGTGGTGATTGTCATTCGTACCCGGCGCCGGACACGTTGCCCAAAGGGCTATGGGAAGAAGAAGTAAAAAGGGGCTTCGGGTTCTATACGGAATCCGGCAGAACCGATCTGCACGTTCCGTCCATAAGTGAAGTCGTGAGGTACTACGATTCACACGCCTCACCGGAGCAAAGGCTGCAAATACCAAGCGAAGTCTCGGGGTCCGGCCCGGTCCGTTTTGAAAGACAGATTGTCCGGTCGCCCGACAGCAATGCCAGTTCGGCGATTGCCGATATTCTGTATGCAGACAACAGTCTGTTTCTTAGTGACATGAAAAGCGGACAGATCCTGAGGATGAATCTGAAGAATCCCGCCTTGCCGCCAACCGTTGTTGCAACTGAAGAGAATCCGTGTCAACTGGAATTGTGTGACCTGAATGGTGATGGCAACAGCGAATTATTAATTGCTGATCTCGGGAGTTTCTTACCAGGCGACCATACCGATGGCCGCCTGGTTCTAGTCCATCCTGGCACCGGCGACAGCATTGTCCTGGCAGATGGACTTGGTCGAGTGGCGGACGCGAAAAGCGCCGACCTGACGGGAGACGGACTGCTTGATATCGTCGTTGCCGAGTTTGGGTGGCGCAAGACGGGGCGGCTGTTGCTGCTGGAGCAAATACCATCGTCAGAACCCGCTGTATCCGCAGACTCATTTCGCACAAGAATTCTTGATGACCGACACGGCAGCAGTCATGTTCCGATTGTCGATCTGGATCACGACGGCGATCTGGATCTGGTCGTGTTGTTCTCGCAGGAACATGAGCGGGTCGTCGCCTTCATTAATGACGGACATGGAGAGTTTACAAAGAACGACATCTTCGTTGCCGATCGTCCTGACTACGGCTCCAGCTGTATCAGCGTGCAGGACATGGATTCGGACGGAGACGTCGACGTTCTGTACGTGAACGGCGACAGTATGGACTCACACATGCTGAAGTCCTGTCACAGCATCCAGTGGCTGGAAAACGAAGGCAATTTGAACTTCACGCATCATCATATCGATCAACTGCCTGGTGCCTATGGAGCTTCAGCAGCGGACTTCGACGGCGACGGCGATCTTGATATTGCTGCGGTCACGATGACCTGGTGGTACGATGTTCCCTTCAATTCCGTAGTGTGGTTCGAACAACAGAACGACAGAGAGTTTGTCCGTCACAACCTTGATCTGTCATCTGCGCAGCACGCCACCCTGGAAGTGGGTGACTTCGACAACGACGGCGACTCAGACTTTGCCGTCGGCGAGTTTGAAACACGGTCTGTTGCCACGCCGGGGATTTTTACGATATGGTGGAACAGGAACGAAACGGCAGCGAAGTGAGTCGGCTTTCGGGCGATGGCCACCCTGACATCCGAAGCCTCCGACGATTCGCAGTCACGGTCGTTGCCGGAGTCCGGTGCAATGTTGCACTGGGCTGCTCAAACACCAGGAAAGCAACGTGCGAGTTGCAGGACATCCTCCAGCTTAGGTGACCCTCAATTGTGTCGAACCTTCGATCAAGCATTGTTTTAACAACACTTGTTCTTGTCGCAGTCGTATCTGCAGGCGTCGTTTGGTGGTTGAATCAGGGGCCCTCGACAGATGCTCTGCTGACGGACGCTCGGAAAGCGATGCTGCTTGGCGATATGACAAGTGCCGCGGAAACGGTGGAACAGTTGTTGAGCCGTGACTCACGTCATCCAAGGGCATTGATACTTGCAGCCCAGCTGGCACTGGACCGAAACGATTACCAAAGAGCAGTGGACCACCTGGAGGCAATCCCCGACAGCGGCAGTCGTGCGTCGATCGACGCACGACTGCTCGCCGGTGACACACTTCTGTTTCAGCTGTTCGAAGTCTCTGCAGCCGTGGAACAATTTGAACGATTGTTGGCGATGGATCCTGATCAACCGGACGCACACAATCGAATGGCATGGCTGCTTGGATTCAGCGGAAGAACCCAGGCGGCAAATCACCACACCCTGGAGCTTATTCGACTGGATTCATTTGAGTTTGTCCACCTGGCAGTCCTGTCCCTCGACCATGACCGTATTCGCGAAGAAGTCACACTGAAAGAATGGACGGCTGCGTCGCCTCAGGATCCATATGTGTTGCTGGCGCAGGCGGCGTTCGAGCAGACGGCAGGCAATTACCTGCGTGCCGAACGATTCGCAGCGAAGACTATCCAGCTCCGGCCCGACTGGGGTGACGCAGTCGCCCGCCGTGGTGAGTCGCTGCTTCAACTGGAGGACTGGTCTGCACTGGAAAAATGGGAAGCTTCGCTGTCGGAGAATGTCCGGCATCACCCGGACGTCCTGGCCGTACGCGGAATGAAGGCCAGAGCTGAAAACAACTTTCGTACGGCAGCAGGGTATTTTCTGAATGCCCTGCAAACAGAGCCCGCCAGCCGACGAGTCAACTATTACCTCGGCCAGATACTTCAGCAGGCCGGCAGAGAAAAAGAGGCTGCAACTTATCTTCGCCGGGCAACTCAGCTGGAAGCCTACGAACGTGAGGCCAAGACCGCATGGAATACACAGCAGCTGTCAAGCATCGAAGACTGTGCCAGACTGGCGAATGAAATTGGCCTGGATGCAGAGTGCTACGCGTGGTGCGTCGTTGCTGCGAAACATCAGTCATCGTCGGCATGGATTCAGCAGGAACTCAGGCAGCGGATCACGACACTGCACTCACTCCGCATCAACGCCCGGCTGCCGACGTCTTTCGCTGTGCTCCCGAATATTGACACTCTCTTGTCGGATGCTTCCGATAAAATCTCTGCACACACCACTGACCAACTAACTGCAAATGCTTCCGGCGCTGCTGTATTTCAGGAAGAGGCTGCCCTGGTCGGGCTGGACTTTTCCTATAATAATGGTGGCAGACCCAACGACGGCACGGAACGTCTGCTGGAAACTCTTGGCGGTGGAGTCGGTGTGATCGATTTTGACAGGGATGGTCTGCCGGACCTGTTTTTTCCGCAGGGCGGAAACTGGCCGGTTGCCCCGGCGACCGACTCTGCAAGTACCGACCGGATTTTCAGAAATGTGCAAGGAACAGCATTCCGGCGAACAGAATCAGCATTGGATACCGAAGACAAGAAATCGTTTAGTACCGGAGTTTCGGTCGGGGACTATGACAATGATGGTTTCCCCGATCTGTTTGTCGGCCGGATTGGCAGAAATCAGCTACGCCGGAATAATGGCGACGGCACGTTCACAGATGTTTCCGGTCGGATCGAGGGTGATTCAAACGCCTGGTCAACAAGTTCCGTGATCGCAGATCTGAATAACGACGCATTCCCGGACATTTACTCCGTCAACTACCTCGGTGGAAAGGACGTGCTGACCCGAATATGCGAAACTGACGGAGTCCCGACAACGTGCCTGCCGCAGTTGTTTCCGTCCGCTCAGGATCAACTGTTTCTAAGTGACGGTCAGGGTGGGTTCTTTGATGCAACGGCACAGGGTGGGCTTCTTTGTGAGGGTGGCAACGGACTTGCGGTGATCGCAGCTGACTTTGAGGCCACAGGAAGATTGAATCTGTTTGTGGCCAACGACGTCGCCCCCAACTTCTATTTCAGACAGTCAGCCGACACTGGAGAATTTTCTTTTCTTGAACAGGGAGTCGCACGGGGCCTGGCTGTGAATGGTGACGCAAAAAATGAAGCCTGTATGGGAGTTGCCGCCGGTGATGTCGACCGCAACGGGCATCTGGACGTCTTTGTTACGAATTTTGAAAACGAAACCAATACGCTCTATGCACAAAACGGAAATGGTTTTTTTACGGACGTCACAAACGCCGCGGCGCTGACGGATCCCAGCCGGTCCCCGCTGGGATTCGGGACAGTGCTGCTGGATTCAGACCTCGATGGTGACCTGGACCTGATTGTGGCCAACGGCCACATCAACAACTATCGGAAACCGAATCGACCTTACAAAATGCCGCCTCAGTTCTTCCTGAACGACGGCACGGGACAGTTCCGGCAGCATAATGCCGGCCCCTACTTCTCGGTACCACAGTTGGGCCGCGGGGTAGCCACTCTCGACTGGAACCAGGACAGTCGACCGGATATTGTGGTTTCTGACCTGGCGTCTGGTACGCAACTGCTCACGAACGACACACCCGATAACGGCAACTGGCTGGCCGTGAGGCTTGTCGGAACGGATTCAGCCCGAGACGCTGTCGGAGCTGTCATCAGGATCGTCACACCTGCCGGAAGACACCGGTATTTTCAAACAGCCGGGGCATACCTCTCATCTCATGACCAGCAGGCAGTGATTGGCCTGGGAGTGGATGACGAAGTCAGCGAACTGTCAGTTGTCTGGCCATCCGGACAAACGACAACAATAGCCAATGTGATGATAAACTCGTCCGTTGTCATCATAGAAAGCTCCCCTGCGGGTTTCAGTCTGCCATGAAAAACGGCGGACTGGGTACATTTGTACACCAGTCCGCCGTTGTGAGTTCACCATTTACGATGCCTTGAGCTATTCGGTTCCTTCCGGAGTATCATCCCCTTCACCGGTATCAGGATCTGCACCTTCCGTTGCCGGATCGGCATCATCAGGCAAATCAACAGGAGGAGCGGTGTCAATGGTCCCGGTACCACCGCACCCAACAGTCCAACAGCACAAGGTGCATGCCAAAAGGGAACCGGCAAGCAATTTCAGCTTCAACATCAATGGTCTTTCCTTAAAGAGTCCGCGTTGTTTTGAAGCCCTCAGAGGTCTTATCAGACCTCTGAGGGTTGGTGAACTTTACCAATCAATAATGATCAAAACTCGCCAATGGGCTCACCGTCAGAGATATAGCCCACATAAGCCCACGTGTTCTGATCAATGTTCTCACTGATGAAACGAACAGAACCGTCCGCCAGTGTGAACTGCGCCCCACCCACGTGCTTGCTCGAATAGGCCCACGCATAGGGGCGTTCGTCGCCCCAGCCACACCAGTTGCCGTCGATAGCACACCGGTCTTCAGTCTTGCAGTTAATACAATAGATTCCGCCCATCCACGCAGCAGCACCTCCATACGTACCGGGATCGCCGACAATTGTGCGTCCAAAGACGCCAACATGGCGGCCCTGTCCCCAGACAGGCGTATATTGGACGCTGCGTTTGTCCTTTGTTGCTTCACCAACAAGGATCGTGTTGCTGGTCCCGTCCGTAAAGTCACGGATTCTGGCTGCGCCATTCAGTCCAAAGGCACCCTGTCGACGAACACGCTTCAGGTTGGGCAGTTTGATTGTGGGGGTTCTCCATTGATGCCAGAAACGGGCATCACTTTCGTGACTCCACCCGGCAGACAACAGATAGGTAGCCGTTTCCGCGTTATCGGCTTTGTACGCAGCGCTACCTGTTGTCAGTTTGCCGACGGCAGGGTCTGACGGACACTGCAGACCATTCAGATAAGTCTGTGTGGCAACGAAATTCGGATTCGTTGCATCCCAAACCCCTATAGGCCTTCCATATGCGTTCATGGGACCTGAAGGCAGATCGAAGTTCATGGAATTGTAAAGCGGTGCCTGATCAAAATACGGCAGGAGCATGCTCCATGCGGTGTGGTTAAGAACAAATGGCGTCAGCGTCCTGCACAAAGCAGGGTTGGCCGCCCCCTGACATCCTCGACCACCGTGAATCAGACCCGGTGGAAACATTCCAGCCACATCGTGGTAGTTGTGCATTGCCAAACCAATCTGTTTCAGATTGTTTTTGCACTGAGTCCTGCGAGCCGCCTCACGCGCCTGCTGAACAGCCGGCAGCAACAAAGCAATCAGAATTGCGATGATGGCGATTACCACCAGCAACTCGATCAGCGTAAAACCAGATTTTTTCTTCCTGTGCCGCGTCATTCCTGTATCCTCCAAAGAGAAGAGAGAAGAGAGAAGAGAGAAGAGAACCAACTGTCGCGCTATGCCCAGCTCGTAAGCCAAGGATAGCTTTCTATTAGAATACGGAGAAAATTGCATAAAATCCAATCATTTGAGCACACCAATAACGAGAAATGTTTTTTTTGAATTACTTACGTGAGGTCGTGTAAATCGCACAGTAGTCCCGCGAATCTCAGGTGTCCGTCGTCATATATCGTGTGGAGCAAACCTGCTGTATTGCCGGTATGAGCCACCAATTTGCCCCATTGGCTGCCCAATCACCGGCAATTTGTGGGTCACCCAACGATCATCATCGCTGACCGATGAGCGGCGGGCCTGTCATCGTGATATGCTATCTCCTCCGTTCAACAGCACCCTCAATTTTCAGAACTGGTCGAAATGTGCCTTCAAATTCGGCGGCTATGGCTATGTATCGCCTCTGGCGTTTTACTAGTCTCAATTGGATCAGCGTGCACCGGACAGGAAACTGCCGCGCGGCTTAACCGGAACGACCTGTTGAAATTTCACGACGACGCAGGCCGGATAGCTCTGGTGACAAACACCATCGAATGGCAGCAACGAAGAGCTGATATTGTGAAGGGCATGCAGTCCGTGATGGGGCCAATGCCAGGCGACGAACGACGCGTAGATGCAGATCTGAAGGTGCAGGAGGAATCCGACATCGGCTCTTACGTGAGACGGTTGATCACCTACCAATCTGAACCCGGGTCCAGAACGCCCGCCTACCTATGCATACCAAAAGACGTGCTTGCCGGAAAACGAAAGGCTGCGGCAGTTCTCTGCCTGCACCCGACGGACAACACCGTCGGACACAAAGTTGTCGTTGGCCTTGGCGGACGAGCAGGTCGGCAATATGCCGCCGAACTGGCTGAGCGAGGCTATGTGACTCTGTCACCCTCGTATCCGCACCTGGCAAATTACTGGCCCAACCTCGGAAAGCTCGGGTACGACAGCGGCACGATGAAAGCCGTTTGGGATAATTCACGCGGACTGGACCTGTTGACATCGCTGGACTTCGTTGATTCATCGCGAGGATTCGGAGCCATCGGCCATTCGCTCGGCGGACACAATGCGATCTACACTGCCGTGCTGGACGAACGCATTACTGTCGTGGCCAGCAGCTGCGGCTTCGATTCATACCTGCACTACATGGACGGCAACGAAAGGGTTTGGTACTTCGACAAAGGCTGGTGTCAGATTCGCTACATGCCGCGCATGTCAAATTATCGAGGGCGTCTGGAATCCATCCCGTTTGATTTTCAGGAATTGCTGGGGGCACTTGCTCCTCGTCCCCTGTTCGTGAATGCACCACTGTACGACAGCAATTTTCGCTGGAAAAGTGTGGACGAATGTGCAGCCGCAGCAGCTCCGGTTTACAAACTTCTGGGAGCTGAAGGAAAAATTTCGATTAAGCATCCGGATTCAGACCACAACTTTCCGGATGAGATGCGACAGGCCGCCTACAACATGATCGGTTCTGTGCTGGGACCCGAAACAGAATAAGACAAGTAATTCTTTTTTGAAAACTGCTGAGGGTTCCGTCTGTCGGTTGCAAGGAAACGAATTCGTGTTTGAAAACACATTTTTTGACAGCCATACTCGTCGACATTTCTTTCGCCATGCGGGATTCGGACTCGCACCGATGGCTGCTGCCTGGCTGATGCAGCAGGAACACCTGCCGGCGGACAGGGTCAAACCGAACATCCACAAACAGGAAGCCTCGCTCGACAACCGCCCGACGCAGTCCACGCCGAGTGCGAAAGCGATGATTTCGCTGTTCATGCAGGGAGGTCCCAGCCAGATTGACCTGCTGGACCCGAAGCCGGAACTGAATCGACTGGACGGTCAGAAGTTTCCTGGCACGATCAAATACGACAATGCCGCACAGGCCAGTTCAACAGTACTGGGCAGTCCGTGGAAGTTTCGCCCTCGCGGTGAAAGTGGAACTGAAATCTCGGAGCTGCTGCCGCACGTTGCCGAGATCGCCGATGACATCGTTGTTGTGCGTTCCATGCGTACAGGAGTCAATAATCATGGCCAGTCCATTCACGCCATGAATTCAGGACGCACGCAGCGAGGTCGTCCGGCGCTGGGCAGCTGGCTGACCTACGGCCTGGGAGCGGAAACCAACAATCTGCCTGCCTTTGTGGCCATGACGGACCCCAAGGGAATTCCCGTGGAAGGAGTTCTGAACTGGTCGAACGGCTGGTTGCCATCGCTGTTTCAGGGAACGGTGATCCGACCGCAGGAACCACGAATTCTGAACCTTGAACCACCCGCCAATCGACGTGGCAAAGTTCAGCAAGTGTATCTTGAATATCTCAGGTACCTGAACGAAGAACACAGACTCCGCCATCCGAATAATTCCGATCTGTCAGCACGCATTTCGAACTATGAACTCGCGGCTCGCATGCAGACATCTGCGCGCGAAGCTCTGGACATCAGCAGGGAGACCATGGCTACGCAGAAAATGTATGGCATTGATCGACCGGAATCTGAGGAATACGGCAAACGATGCCTGATTGCTCGACGACTTGTGGAACGTGGTGTTCGCTTTGTCCAGGCCTACACAAAGAACCAGTACTGGGATCATCATGGGTCCATTCGCACATCGCTGCCGGCGGCCTGCCGTAAGACGGAACAGCCGGCGGCGGCACTTGTCAAAGACCTGAAACAGCGTGGCATGCTGGATTCCACGGTGGTGCATTGGGGTGGTGAAATGGGGCGGCTGCCGGTCATTCAAAATGACGCCGGCCCGGCGAAGGTCGGACGAGATCACAACACGTACGGGTTCAGCATGTGGCTGGCCGGCGGTGGCTTTCGTCGGGGGGGGACTTACGGAGCCACGGACGAATTCGGTCACCATGCGGTAACCGACATCGTGAATCACTTTGACTATCACGCGACTCTGCTGCACCTGTTTGGCCTCGACTCACAGGCACTTACGTTTAAGCAAAACGGGCGTGAGGAATCATTGCTGGACGGTCAGCCAGGAAAGATTGTACCGGGTTTACTGGCATAACGCAGAGTTCTTCACTTTGCGCTGCCGCCCCTGTCAGTCGCGTCGCTTTCTTAATTCCCGACTGGCTCGTTCCAGTGTTTTTCGTTCGGCGGCCGTCAGTGAGGCTTCGCCCTGCTCGCCGATTTTTTTCAGGATGGCGTCCATTTGCTCTGCCAGTTTACCTGAGCGTCTGGATTCCGCGGGAGCAGTGGTGCCAACAACGCGCAGACCGCGCCGCTTGCTCTTCCACCAGATCCGAACGCGATCCATCGTCGGATCCAGTCGGAAAGGATTTCTCGCGTAGAAGTAGCCGAAGGCCAGTCCACCAAGGTGGGCGGCATGAGCGACGCCGCTGGCCGACGGATCACCCGACAGCTGCAACAGAACAGGATGCAGGTCGTACACCACATAGAACAATACGATCCAGCGGATCTCGACCGGAATAACGAAAAATAGATAGATAATTTGCCGGGGAAAATGTACGGCAAACAACATCGTCACCGCCATGACCGCACCCGACGCACCGATCATAGGCACCCAGTCACCCGTGGCAAGGTCCAGCACCACGTACGCCAGACTCGCCGCCAGCGCCGCTGTCAGATAGAACCACAGAAACTCGCGCGAGCCATACATGCTTTCGAGGGTTCTGCCAAACCACCACAGAAACAGCATGTTAAACAGAATATGCGTAGCGTCGTCGCGATCGTGACAGAAGGCACACGTCAACAGTCGCCAGATCTGTCCGGAAAGCACCTTCGACGTATCCAGTTGCAACCAGTCCTGGACGATGGATCGCTTGGGCTGATTTCTCGCCAGCTGTTCCACGGGAGTTTGTTCCAGCCTTTGGATCTGATCCGCCAGGATATCATCCCCATGTTGCTGGTGCAGACGTTGCAGTTCAGTGATCTCTCGATTCTTTTCAGCCTGAATTTCCTCCAGAGACGGTGATGCTGTGGAAAAAATCTGCGCCAGAAACACGCCGATGGTCACGATCAGCAGGTTTCGGCACATCGGCGACGAACTCGCCGCGATACCACCGCCGCCGCCGGAGAATCCGCCCGAGTAGCGACGGCTTTCGTCTCGAAGATAGTCACGATTGTCGAGGCCCATGGGCGATTCGCTGTGTTGATTCAATCAGAAGGAGTCGGGAGACAAGAATTCGCTGTCTGTGAAACTGAGTCACCACCGTTTCAGGAAAACGGCGTGACTAACCACCAATGCAAAAATCGTATCGTGTCAGTGTCCTGTTGGCAAAGACCGGTCAGGGCTTGGCAGAAAACGCTGGTGCAGAGCAGATTCTGCCGGTCCGAGCCGGTCTCAATACTTCGATATCCTCCAGAATACGCAGCTTTCGGCATGTCGAAGTTCCTGAGGATAAGGGCGTCTAATTCAGTATGGCGGCGTTTGTCGCCAGCCATTATAAGCCCGGCACCGTAATTAACGGCACGAAGACGGTTGCGCCCGTGTTGGCGACGACTCTGCAGAAGGCAATGGATTGTCATTCCGCCGCGTCGCATAGCTGCCTTCTGCTTTCGAATACTCACATCGGCAGGATCTCCGATGATCAGATTCGCTTATTCAGCTACTTTATTGGGTCTTGTTCTGGGCGCGGCAGCTCCGCTATCGGGGCAGCCAGCAGGCCCCAAAGCAACCCCTGCGCCTCAGCAGGAGATCACACGAGAGGTCTGGCAGCTGCTGGACGCATGGGCCAAACGCAGTGGCGAAATCAAGACGCTGGAGGGAAAACACGAGCGGCACGTCTATGACGACGCGTTCATGAACGAGAAGGTGTCGAACGGAAAGTTCTGGTTTGGAGCACCGGATAGAGGTCGTATCGATGTGTTTCCGATCAAGATCACGGCGGCCATGATCGCCGCCAGAAACGAACGAGGCGCCAAGGTCGAACGAAAACCAGACGGAACTCCGTACGATCTAAAGTCAGACGATGCAGAACGATGGCTGTGCGACGGCATCAAGATCTATGACATCGACGATGAAGAGAAAACGGCCAGAGTCGTGCACCTGCCACCGGATCTGCGGGGACAGAATATCATGAACAGTCCTTTGCCCTTTTTGTTCGGACTGCCACCGGAAAAAGCGGTGCAGCGTTTTCACATGGAGCTGATTAAGGACTACCGCCCCGCTTTTGAAGTCGTGTTGCTGAAAGCGACGCCCAAACAGCGTCAGGATCTGGACAACTGGAAGGAAGCTCAAATTTTTTTGAATACGAAAAATTATCTTCCTGACGCCGTCAAACTGCTGGACCCTGCCGGAACAAAACGAACGGTCTACACCTTTCAGGAAATGGCGGTCAACAAGAAGGGTCTGTTCGGCGGTCTGCTGCCGGGCCAGGATCCGTGGGACGCGAAAATCCGAGGATATCAGATTCATGTCATCCAGCCCGGGCAACCGCAGGCGGGAACTCAGCAAGCACCATTGCAGCAACCACAGCCAAACGGCCCGTTGATTCCCAACGTGATTGGTCAGCGCTACGACCTGGCAACAAAAGTGCTGATCCAGGCAGGAGTTCCCAAAGGCAACATCAGCAATCAGAATGCCGGACCTGCGCCACGAGAGAACCTGGTGTATCTTGTACAGAACCAGGTCCCCCCTGCAGGAACTCCGATTACAAGGACCGGAAAAGTTGTGTTGAAGATCTTCGACAAGCCAAAGGCGCAGGCTGCTGCCGGAGGCCAGGGTGGCAGCAGACAGAGTGTTGCGACAAACAGGCAGTAACGCCCTCGCTTTGGTCCAGCTCCGACGGCAACTCCGGCTGACCTCAATACAGTTACGTGCAGCGAACTGTGTTCTGCGGTCTGGCAGATTCGCATTCAAAGGCCGCCCTGCCTTTCGCAAACGCGCGCTAACGAGTATCTCCGCTGACCGCTGGTTGCTGTTGCGTCATACAGTGAAATGCTCCAAGCCCCCATACCAGATCAACGGCATCAATGCCGACAATCCGGCGCCCGGGAAACGCTGACTGCAGAACCTGCATGGCCTCGTCGTCGGCAGGATCGTTGAACAATGGCACGATCACTCCGCCATTCACGAGATGAAAATTGCAGTAGGACGCTGGCAGGCGGCGACCCTGCTGAAACTTCGGTGCGGGCATCCGCAGTTCAACAGGGCGAAGACCGGCACCACAATTGTATTGCGCTTCGGCAACCGCCGAGTAATTAGCGCGAAGTTCAACGGCTTCCGGAGCGTCTGAGTCAGAGGGCACTGCAATGAGGACGGTCTGTTCATCAGTGAATCGAGCCATCTGGTCGACATGGCCATCGGTGTCGTCGCCAAGAATTCCGGCACCCGGCAGCCACACGACAGTTTCCACACGCAGGAATTGTCGCAGAATTGATTCCATCACGGCGCGGTCATGTCGTGGATTACGACCAGCATTCAGCAGGCAACTTTCGGTCGTGATGACAGTCCCTGCGCCGTTTCCATCAACGGCACCGCCTTCAAGAATGATACCAGGCTGCACACGGGGCACGGCCTGATGCCGAGCAATCTGCTCTGTTACGGCAGCATCCCTGTCCCACGGTGGATATTTGCCCCCCCAGGCGTTGTAGCCCCAGTCAACCGCGATCTGTGGTGGCACATCGGTCGCCGCAGACGCTGAGTTCAGAAACATGGGGCCGTAGTCGCGACACCAGGCATCGTTCGTTCGGATGTCGACCATGCAGACATCAAACGTCGCAGCGGACTTCTCACAGGCGGCATCGACCAATGGCTGAATACCACGCACAACATCAACGCCGCCAACAAGTACGTTGACGCGTTCAAAACAGGCGATGGTTGCCACAAATTCGGCGAAGGCCGCGGGAATTCGTGCAAAAATGCCCGGCCACGTCGCTGCGTTGACTGGCCACGAGACCCACGTGCAAGCGTGAGTTTCCCATTCCGCAGGCCAGCGATATTGAGTCACATCGATGTCGGTCACGGCGTGAATATTTGTGTTGAAGAACTCCGAATCGAAGCATCCGGAGGAACATAACGTTAAACTGTAACCACCTTTTGCGGAAGTGTTGGCACATATGCCCGACTGGACCTACCAAACCGTTTTTCGCCCCATCCTGCGGCGGATGCCCTATCCGGCAGCTCAGAGGATGGCGTTCGGTACGATGGGACACCTGGGACGAAATGCAGTGGGCCGTGCTATTATTCGATTCATGGGTCACGCGAACCCGCCCAAAGCAGCGAGCGTGGCTCGAGGCGATCTTCGGTTTCCGTCGCCCTGTGCACTGGGCTGTGGGATCGATCTTTCCGCCCACGCCGTTTCGGCACTCAGTCTGTTTGGATTCGGACTGATTGAAGTCGGGCCGATCGATGTCGGTGTGACCGGCGAATCCGAGCGAAAGTCCACTTCATGGAGAAACTGCGGCGTCACGATTCCGCATTCAGCGCAGGTGGACCTGGACCGACTTGTTGACAACCTGAAGTGTAATCGATTTCGTAACGGCACAATGGTTGTTGCGCGTTTAAGTGTCGATGAAGATGCCGACGCCGGCGCTGTCAGCGATGTGTTGAATCAACTCGGCAGCACGATTAATGGCGTCTGCATAGTACTGCCACTGTCCAGCGACGGCCGGCCTGATGCAGTACCGCTGGATCGCCAGCTAACACAAGTCTCACTCGCCGGTCTGAAGACATTTGTCAGTGTCAGCGAGCGGACGGCAATGGAGCATGCTGTCACTGTCACGGAACTGCTGAACGACCAGCCCGTTGCCGGTCTCGTTGTCAACGGTTGCGCCGACACTGGCGGCCATCGGAGCATGCCAGGTTCAGAAGTCGTACAACGAACTGCCGCTGCCGTCCGGACGATTCGCCAGACAGCACCAGATATGTTTATGATTGCAGGTGGCGGTGTTGCGGAACCGGCAGACGCGTTGCAGCTTCTGGATTCCGGGGCCGACATGATCCTGACGGACAGTGGCTTTACGGCCGCCGGGCCCGGCCTGCCCAAACGCATCAATGCCTCCGTTGTGGCATCGAAGAGCATCCTGTCGTTTGCTGCGAACGAAGCTGGTGACCAGGAGATCCCGACGGTTCATCGATCATGGTTCTGGGCGTTTCTGCTGGGACTCAGCCTGCTGAGTGGCGGCGTGATGGCTCTCGTGGTCGGCTGGACACGGGTAATACTGCCATATGACGAAGAGTTTCTTGGAATGCGGCGAGATGAAATCTGCAGCATCAATCCGAAGCTGTTGCCGTTCATGTCCCACGACCGCGTCACCCTTGCCGGCACGATGCTTGCACTCGGTTCGCTGTATCTGGCGCTGGCCTGGTTCGGTGATCGCCGAGGCATGCATTGGGCGCGAGTGGCAGTGCTGACCAGTTCATTCAGCGGCTTTCTGAGTTTCTTCCTGTTCCTGGGTTTTGGCTACTTTGACCCGTTTCACGCGTTCATATCCGCGATCCTGTTTCAGTTCATCACGCTCTGCCTGAGATCTTCCCAGTCTCCGCAGGCGCCGCCGGAATTTGACCTGCACAACTCGCCGTCATGGAAACGGGCGATGTGGGGACAGCTTCTGATGGTAATTCACGGTGCGGCAATTCTCACTGCCGGCGTCGTCATCAGCAGCTTTGGGGTGACGACCGTGTTCGTCCACGACGATCTTGAGTTCATGCAAACCACACGTGCGGCGCTCGTGGAGGCGAATTCACGACTTGTGCCACTTGTGGCTCACGACCGCGCAAGTTTAGGCGGTATGCTGATGTCGACCGGCGCAACCGTTCTGCTGACCTCACTCTGGGGCTGGCAGCGAGGCCGCCGCTGGCTCTGGTACGCACTGGCGGGATCAGGGACAGTCGCCTATGTCACCACAATCGCCGTTCACTGGTCTGTCGGCTACACCAGTCTTATGCACCTGCTGCCGCCGTACGGTGGGTTGTTGTTCCTGTGGCTGGCGCTGCTGCTGGCAAAGGAATGGTTGTTTGAAGACGCGACGACCGCGCCGGAAGATGTCCGATGAGTCGTTCGTTAAAACACCGCTGTCACTGCGTCGTACCAGCGGCCTGTTCGTGAGTTAATCCAACTCGCGAAAGCTGAATCCCTTGCCATTAGTCGGCCCAGCAATCCACAAGCCCACCGTACGCATCGATGCGTCGGTCTCGAAAGAACGGCCAGTGCGTTCGAGCCGTGTTGATCAGTGACAAGTCGCAATCCACGACAAGATTCTGTTCGTGTTCATGCGACGCCTGGGACAGCACGTTGCCATAGGGATCAGACAGAAACGATCCTCCCCAGAATTCGATTTCGCCTTCCAACCCGACACGGTTGGTCGCGGCGACAAACAGTCCGTTGGCAATCGCGTGGCTACGAATCATCGTCTGCCATGCCGAAAACTGGCTTGCACCAAACCGCTCCTTTTCACCTGGAATCCATCCAATTGCTGTGGGCGCAAACATCATTTCCGCTCCCCGCATCGCCGTCAGTCGAGCCGCTTCCGGAAACCACTGATCCCAGCAGATACACACGCCGATTCGTCCGTACTTTGTGTCAAAGGCCCGAAATCCGAGGTCTCCTGGTGCAAAGTAGAATTTCTCGTAATACAACGGGTCATCGGGAATGTGCATCTTTCGGTACAGTCCCGCGGTCGATCCGTCGGCGTCAATCACGACAGCCGAATTGTGAAACAGACCATGGGTGCGTTTCTCAAACAGCGGCACGACAACAACGACGCTCAGCTCCTTCGCAATCTGAACGATGACTTTCGTTGATGGTCCGGGAATCGGTTCCGCCAGTTCAAATTGGCCATGGTCTTCTGACTGACACGGATACTGCAGGTTGAAGAATTCCTGCAAACAGATGACTTGTGCACCGGCAGCGACGGCGGCACGAATGCGTTCAACCGTTTGATCCAGGTTGACGCCTGGGTCGGTGGAACACGCCGCCTGAATCAGGCCGACGGTGACATGACAAGAGGGATCGATGGGCACTTGAGTCTGTTTTTCCGGGAAGACAGATGGCAACAGGCCGAGGTCACGGACGGCTGCCAAAGGCTATCCATGCCTTCGCGTCTCGTCAACGCGGTTGCGCTCCTGTGAACGACTGAGTCGGCAGTGGACCATGACACTTGTCAGCGCATGAAAAGGCCTCGCCAGATCGCCGAGGCTTTTCTTTGGAGCAGTTTTCGAAAACACAGAGCTGGTTCGGGCTCGCGGGAAGCACACATCGTGTGCCGGAAAACGTTCGTCGCGGCCATGTATGAGCGTAATACGCTGTCGCTGGCTGTTGTCGGGGATGTCAACTCTATCGGTACCCCCCCATCTTTTCGCCTCGAATCCGTGAGTCGCAGCTGATGTCGCAGCTACTGTCACATTCGTCTCGATAGTCCAGAAACGAACTGCCGGCGACTTTACCCTTCTTGCCGCTGGCAAGCTTGTAGTAATACGATTGGTTGACGCTGCCAATGGCTGAGCCGAGGTCTTCCAGTTCCTCGTTGACACCGTACGACAGTTCAGTCAGTCCGACAATGACTCCCAAAACCAGAATGGTGCCGACAAGTACGATTTCTGCGGAAACAATGAACCCGTTTTCGTCATTTCTGAGTGCAGTGATGATGTTCATAGTTGGGATCCTGTTATTTAAGTGTTCAGCGAAATGAACCTGCTTCGCATCGCCGTTAACAGAATGTAAAGCAGGCTTGATGCCAGAAGTGCCCCAAGGCCGCCTAATCCATAGGCAGATCGCTGCAAGCCCTGTCTTTAATGCGACTTACAACCCGCTGAGAAATACCGCCCCGTCACAACTAAAAATCCACAGATCCCCAGGCGTGTTGACTTCCGTCAACACAGATCGACATTACTATGTCTCTAAGCATCATTTGTTGCTGGTTCCTCCAACTTCAGACCGTGTTCGTATCTATCTGTGACTGACACCCGGCCCAATATTCTGTGGTACTGCACTGACCAGCAACGATTTGACACCATCGCTGCCCTGGGCAACGAATATGTACAGACACCGACTATCGACCAGTTCGTGGAGGACGGCGTAGCGTTCACGTCTGCCTACTGCCAAAGCCCGATCTGCACCCCAAGTCGTTCCAGCTTCATGACCGGGATGTATCCCAGCCGCGTCCACAATACTCGCAACGGTAACGACACGTTTCCTGATCATCCGCCACTGATCAGCAAGCTGCTGGCCGACAGCGGTTACGACTGCGGCATGGTTGGCAAATTCCACCTGCAGAGTTCCGGTTACCGTACTGAGCCGCGACTGGACGACGGCTATTCGTTCTGGAAGTTCAGTCACGCACCGCGCGACGACTGGAAGGTCGGACATGACTATGCCGACTGGGTGAAGGCGCAGGGAGGCGATCTTGACGCCATGCGGAACTCTGATGAACGCGTCGATCCGGAAATGCATCAGACAACGTGGGCCACGGACATGGCGATTGAGTTTCTCAGCCACGAACGTTCCGGCCCGTGGATGCTGAACGTCAACATCTACGATCCTCATCCACCGTTCGTTCCTCCGAAGACCTACGCTGACAGGTTCAACCCCGATGACATGCCCGGTCCGTGGTTTCAGGAAAGCGATCTTGCGCAGCAGGAAATACTGAAGGACATCGATTTCCAGGACGAAGTCCGTCGTCCCGAAGACCACAGGGCCAGGCAGGCCCAGGCACTTTACTACGCCATGATTGCTCAGATTGATGACCAGTTTGCTCGGTTGCTGAAAGCCATCGATGATGCCGGTCAGACTGACAATACGGTCGTTATCTTCACCAGCGACCACGGTGAGGCACTGGGCGATCATGGACTGATGTTCAAGGGCTGCCGTTTTTACGAAGGACTTGTGCGAGTCCCCCTGATCTTCCGCTGGCCGGGCCATTTAAAAAAGAACCTGCGAAGTGATGCACTTGTGGAACTACTCGATCTGACAGCCACAGTACTCGAACTGGCCGGACTGGATCAGCCGGACTACATGCAGGGCCGATCATTGCTGCCAATCATGACAGGCGAAGCAGATCCGTCGCACTTTCGCGATTCCGTCCGCTGTGAGTACTTTGAAGCGCTGCACCCGCATTTTACGGGCGGCAGCGGCACCTATGCCACAATGTATCGTCGAGACCACTGGAAACTTGTCGTCTACCATGGTCACGGACTGGGAGAACTTCATAACCTGAAAGATGACCCCCAGGAATTCAATAACTTATGGGACGACTCCGCCCATTCACAGATCAAGGCGCAGTTGGTATTCGAAAGCTTTGACCAGCACGTTTTGCTGACAACGGATGTCGGCAGCGAACGAATCGCGCCGATGTGAGCCGAGCGTCGCTCGTCCTGCCTCAACCGGCGACAGGAATTATTCACTCGCAGTTATTTTCGGAATCTGCACCTGACAGCTCTGCGCACCCGTCTAACAAAATGTCAGAACCATCTTCACTTCCCACGAACCCCACTGAACTTGTTCACTTCGGCAAGCTGGAACTGGTTGCGCGACAACTTGTGGAAGGATTGATGATGGGTCGGCATCGTAGTCCGTTTAAAGGATCCAGCGTCGAATTTGTTGAACACCGCGACTACCATCCAGGGGACGAAATTCGTCACATCGACTGGCGAGCCTATGGCAAAACCGGTCGTTATTATGTGAAGGAGTTCGAGAACGAAACAAATCTTCGGGCCCAGTTGCTGGTCGATGTCAGCGGCAGCATGAATTACGCAGGCAGCACGCTCAGCAAATTCGAATACGCACGACTGCTGGCAGCATCGCTGGCATGGCTGCTGTTCGGACAACGCGACTCTGTAGGACTGGTGACCTTTGATTCGGACGTGAGAGACCAGCTGAAACCGTCCAGCAATCGTGACGCATTTCGCCGCATCATGCATGTGCTGGAAACGGTAACGCCGGGCGAAGACACCAGCGTGGCAGACGTCATTGAATCCGTACTGCCGACAATTCAGCGAAGAAGTCTTGTCATTCTGATCAGTGACTGTTTCGACAGCATCGAAGCCCTTGAGCGTGTACTGCAGAGACTGCGCCACGGACGTCACGAAGTGGTCATTTTTCGTATCGCGGCGCCTGAGGAAATAGAGTTTCCTTTTGATCGCCCAACTCAGTTTCGCAACCTCGAAAATATCGATCACCGCCTGTTGGTTGACCCGGCTCGACTGCGAAAGGAATACCTTCGTCAGTACAACGAATTCTCAACGAGCCTGGAAAATACCTGCGGAACACTGGGCATTGACCATCGTGTGATTCGTACGTCGGATCCGCTGCAGAAGGTCGTTGGTGAGTGGCTGGCCGAACGCATGGCCATGCAGGCCTCACGTCGCTGAATCTTTTTTCTTCGGGAATAATTATGCTCCGTACAACTGCACTCCTCGCCGTTTTTACCTCCATCATTTCTGTCGCTGCCAGAGCAACTGCAGATGATCAGTTGGTAGCACAACCGGCGGCCGCTGGAATGTCAGCAGAAAAGCTGGCACATGTCGACGGCATTATGCAGCGTCTTGTCAAAGACGGACAGCTGCCCGGGGCAGTCGTTCTGGTGGCCCGACATGGGCAGATCGCTCACCTAAAGTCGTACGGATACCGCAGTATCGAGGACAAGGTGCCGATGACGGACGATACGGTTTTTCGAATTTATTCCATGACCAAGTCATTGACTTCAGCCGTCGTACTGATGCTGGCAGAGGACAAGAAACTGAATCTGGATGATCCGGTCAGTCGATTCGTACCTGAATTCTCAGAAGTACAGGTCCACACCGCAGACGGTGGTCGACCACCAAAACGACCGCCGACCGTGCGAGATTTGCTCAGACACACGTCCGGTCTGACCTACGGTCTGTTCGGCGATTCCGCGGTCGACAGGAAGTACCGTGCAGCACAGGTGCTGTCGCCGTACGATGACCTGTCAGATTTTTCTGTGAAGGTCGGTCGTCTGCCGCTTGAATACGATCCCGGGACAGAGTGGAAATACAGCGTCGCCAGTGACGTACTTGGCCGAATTATTGAAGTCGTTGCTGACGCATCATTTGAGAAAGTATTGCAGGACAGACTTCTGACGCCTTTAGAAATGGTGGACACCGGATTTCACGTTCCCGACGAAAAGAGTAAGCGTTTTGCGACCGTCTATTCGCCAGATGCGCCAAACGGTTTGCGCCCCGTCGACGTGCCGGACACCAGTGACTTTCGAAAAGCTCCGAAATTCTTATCGGGCGGCGGTGGCCTCGTTTCAACCATTCAGGATTATTTTCGGTTTCTGTTGATGATCTCTCGGGGAGGCAGCTATGACGGTGGTCGACTGTTGTCACAGAAATCTGTACGGCTCATGACAACCAATCAGCTGCCGCCTGAGGTGAAGTCGATTGCCTTTGGGAGCGATATTCGTCACGGCGTCGGATTCGGACTTGGTTTTTCTGTGCGACAGAAAATGTCAGCGTGGGATCCTGATGGACGAGTTGGCGAGTATGGCTGGGGCGGCGCAGCCAGCACGCATTATTGGGTCTCACCAAAAGACGACCTGATCGTAATCACAATGGAGCAGGTGCGGCCCTACTCGTTTCTGACCGAATGGGCCATCAAGAAGGCGGTTTACGACGCCATCGAATAGTCTGATTCCGTGGTCGGTTCAGGTTAGGTTAGGCAACTGAGCTGCGCGTGGTGTTCCCGCGTTTGAGCGTGCCGGTCTTTAGCCTGGAACGCGTCGTTTACGGTCACGCATCGGAGTCCAGCGCAGCACGTGAAGTGACGACGCTCCAGGTTGTGCCTGCACAACCACAAAAGGTGCTGGCCCTCAAGCAAAACTGCAACCACAGGGACACGTTCAAACTGGTGCCGATTCAACGCCAGGTCCACGCAAAAGAAGCACCGGACGACTCGAAGGGAGAGGAGTCGCTCGGTGCCTCAGACAGATTAGACGAAGAAGGCTTCGCCTACGGAGAGTATCCGTGATTCCGGGTTGGACTTGTTTTCGCGGACAATCTGCCACGGATCGAAGCCGTGCGGCTAATCACCCCGCGATTTTGGATATCAGCAGATTATTGATAGGTCGGCAGCGCGTCGATGGGAGCGTACGCTGTTGCAGGATAGCCAGGAGCAAAAGCAGTCTGCGGACCAGGCGTGAATGCTGACGGATACCCTCCGCCCTGCACACCACCACAACTGCCACAACTGCCACAGCCGCCGCCGCCGGGATAGCCAGCGCCGTATCCACCCCCATAGCCATGCATGAGGCAGCAACCGGTCATCGAACACATTAACAGCAGACCGGTACAAAACATTACAAAACGGTTCATCGGGTTGCCTCCAGAGACCTGCCGTGGTTGGTATCCGAACGGATGTTGGCAGTGGGCGAGAGAAGAGAGAGTGTAAACTTTCGGACTTCCGACCAGTCAGCCGTTGAATGAGATGAAAGACGGCTGAAGCGAAGAAGCCAGAAAGGATTCGTGAGGAGAGACGGAAAGGAGTCACAGTTGACCTGCGACTTCGGGAAATTACGAGAACCGGTGAAATGGGTCAAGACGTCTTTCGCTGCTGACAAATCTGCGGCAGTTCAGTGAATTTGCTGATGTTCGTGGACGAATCTTTTGTCGAAGCACGAAAACCTTAAAGATTTCGGGAGACTGCCTGTGAGTTTCCTGGCTGAACACCTGTTCCACAGATCGACAGGAATATGCAGACGTCCCATACGCCATGCAGGATGTCGGCAGAAATTGCCGCAGACATGCTTCTTCACTTTGTTCGGAATCACTGCAGGCGCTGTTCGCGGAGCCAGCTTCTGAAGACACGTTCGTGTCTGCCGGCAGCCTGTGTGCTGTACGTCAGATCGATACGATTTGCAGTCACTTGGGCGACAGGAAAGCAAGCGACGTGATGACAATTGACTCTGCATAAAGTGTTTGTGTGAATGGGATTCCAATGAAGGGAGGGGAATGGCACGAATTGTGAATGTATGAAGCAGCAACAGCGACGATGGCTTCTTCACACCTCTCACTCACCTCTTTCTTCACGACGAAAAAGGATCAGCCCCGTGACCCCCAGACTCTTCTCATCCATGCTGGTTGCCTCCAGCTGCCTGGCGACTGTACAGGATTCGGCGGCGAACGATCTCGTTAATCTGCTGCGGGCTCTTCAGGGGCTGTCGCACGACCATCACACTGCCGGACATCATGGTGACCATGATGTCCGGCACAGAACGGCGCGCCGACACCGAATATCCCAATCCGCGAATCGTTCAGGGGTCTCATTCTCATTGAGTTTCGGCACGGCTCCTGTCGTCGCCACAGTTCCAGCTTATCACGCCGTTCCGCCGCAGCCGGACGTTCTGACAACCGCACCAGCTCCTCAACAGCTTCACCACCTGCCGCATCATCTGGGTGAAATAATGACTTGTCCGGTGCCACTGGAAACGTGTGTCTGCATCAAGGACGCAGACGAAATTGCCCCCACCGCCATTCCTGTCGCTGTGGCTGTACGCGATCCGCATCTGGGACTATTTGGAAGTCGTCGCTGTGTCGAAGCATTGGTTTACGTTGAAGTGCTTGTGCCACCCTGTTCACTGCAGCGTCTGCGTGTATCACCGTGCCGGACAAAGATTCGCCTGGATTACGGTCACCATGCAATTGACATCATTTCACGAAACGGAGTCGCGCGAATTGATTATGACGATTGACCCGGGGACGTACCGCTGGTTCGTGTCGTGCTGACCAGCGGGTCCGCTGAGCTATTTCGCGGCTGAACGGTGCACAGGTCGCTACACTTCAGTCATGCTCGCTTTGACCTGATAAATATGTGCCGATGGCGGCACGTTCAGGATCATCGAAGGCAACCGCCCGGTGCGAGACAAGCCGACAGGGATGACACCGGAAGTGGAACTGGCGAAACGGTTCTCTGGATGGGGCCGGACTGGAAGCTGCAACCCAGTCCTGGCCGCAGCATGGACACAATCGATTTTTCTCTGTCTCGAATTCGCCCCAGTGTTTCAACAGGTAGAAAAACACAGGTCGATCCACCGCGTCTTCAACTTCCCTGCACAGCGTTCTGCCCTGATCTGAAAGGTCGCTGTTGGGGTCCGCCAACTGTTCGTAGGCACTGACTTCCAGTGCGGCACTTTCCAACCAGATTCGATCGTGACAGGTGTAGGAATCTGACCACGTGCACAGCCGTTCTCTTTGCCGATCAGTCACAGGCAGAAGATGAAGCGGGATGGCCGTACCTCGGTCGCCATGAACAACCGGACTGGCGATGTCAAAGGCGTGAGTAAAAAGGTACAGTGAGGATGCCGATTTCCACGACGACGCTCGCGCGGCAGCATCATCATCCAGGGTTTTCCAAACCGGGTCACAGCCAAACTGCCGCCGCACGGTTCCAAGGTCGCGCCGCCCCCACTGCGACAGAAATCTGTCGGCGGCCGCATTCCGATGCGACAGATACGTGTAGGCGCAGAAGTCTCCGTCATACCAGCCAGTAAGATGATCGCCGCAGATCTGCCCGTTCTTTGCCAACGCGCCCAGATATGCCTCGGCGGCCGCTACCAGCTCCGCTTCCTCGTGCTCAAACAACGGAGTGAAAGTTACGCGCGCAAGCAGCATCCGTGATTCCTGCTCCTGATACGAACAACCGCATCAGGTAACGTCCAATGAAAGCCCGTAAAGAGTTTCTTTCCACAGCGTCGCAAAGAGTGCCAGGCCAGCAGTGTTACTACGGGGCACCAGTAGCACTGGCGGCCACGTCTTAAATCTCGTATTCCGTTTCGCCTTCGCTGCTGCCGCCAAATGATTTGCGGAATGTTTCCGCCTGCGCTTTGATTGTGGCATCGGGACCGGCCAGTTTCAGATAATAGACGCCCTTGCCCTGCAGCACCAGAATGACGCCTGTCATGCGATAGCCTGGAGCGGATTCCGTTTTTCGCTGGATGGGCGGTCCAACCGGCTTTTTGTACACCCCGGCAATGTTGGCGAAATAGTAATCATTTTCGCCCACTTTACCTTTCGTGACCTTCACAGTGCGTCCCTCGCCGGAGAATTGCCCCACCCAGCGTGAGATATTTGCGCCGACGTCACCGCCACCGCCCGCGAAGCTGAAAATTGTCAGTTCGCCCGAATCTAAGTCACCCTTCGCAGCAGGAATTGTGTACGTGGCAAGCCTCATGCGGCTCGTACTCGGCTTCAACTTCCACGTTGAGGGTATCTTCAGCGTAAGATCCTTTAACTTGACGTCGCTCACTTTGCCTCCTTCATCTTTCCCGGAGTCATCCGCGAATGACGTCGTGACAATTCCAATAACAAGCAAGAACGGCAGACAAACAGTGATTCTATTCACAATACTCTCCAGCGGACTGAGTGATATTTTCAACGCGGCAGGGCCGAGACACGGTTATGCCGTCTGACAACGGTCTGTTCAAGCTATCGGTTCAGAACGTGCTGGTCCGCTGCCGTCGGTCTCTGTAACGCGGCGAACAGGACGACCATTGATACCTCAACAGACTCGGATATGACGGAACAGACGGATTGTTGGCACCTGGCGGACGGGATTCAACTGAGGAACGGGATTCTTCTCACACGTGGGTTCATCGTGGGGAGCCTTTGTGCGCGAAGGTCCATCTGATAGTTTCCATATGAGAATGGACCAGCCCAGTCT
>JABABI010000040.1:0-41233 GCA_014238335.1 Fuerstiella sp. | reverse complement strand
CCAGTCTGTGGATGACTGTTCCAACCGCAAGTCGTAACTGGTCCCGGCACGCGCCAGCGTCGAATTCTGGCAGAGGAAAGGACAAATCACCGCATGGCAGCCATCAAAATCGCAACAGGCGAAACCAGAATCGGATGGATTGGAACTGGCGTCATGGGCGCCAGCATGTGCGGCCATCTGATGGACGCCGGGTTCTCAGCCACGGTGTACTCACGCACAAAGTCGAAATCTCAGCCTCTGCTGGACAAAGGTGCCGCGTGGGCCGAATCACCGAAGGCGGTCGCAGAAAAATCGGACGTTGTTTTCTCGATCGTCGGATTCCCTCACGATGTACGATCGGTGCTGCTTGGTGACGAAGGTGCTCTCGCGGGCGCAGGTGAGGGCAGTGTGCTGGTCGACATGACGACCAGCCAGCCATCACTTGCGATTGAGATCTACAACGCTGCGATGGAGAACGGTGTCAGTTCTGTGGATGCTCCGGTGTCGGGCGGTGACGTGGGAGCAAAGAACGGCACTCTGTCGATCATGATCGGCGGTGATGCGGATGTGGTGGAAGCATTGCAGCCGTGCTGGAACGCGTTGGGCCAGACGATCGTTCATCAAGGGCCGGCGGGCGCCGGTCAGCATACGAAAATGGTCAATCAAACTTTGATTGCGACAGGCATGATCGGTGTGTGCGAAGCGCTGCTGTATGGATACAAGGCCGGACTTGATCTGCAGACCGTCATGAAATCGGTCTCCAGCGGAGCTGCGGGAAGCTGGTCGTTGTCGAACCTTGGACCACGAATCATCGACGACAACTTCGACCCGGGTTTCTTTGTCGAGCACTTTATCAAAGACATGGGCATCGCTCTGGAAGAATCAAAGAATCTTGGACTGTCGATGCCCGGCCTTGCGCTGGGACATCAGCTGTACCTGGCGCTGCAGGCTCAGGGGCATGGTCGCGACGGAACTCACGCTCTACAGCTTGCCCTGGCAAGTCTGTCCAACGTCGACTGGAAAAGCCGCACGTAACCTGATTCACAGCCCTGGTCGTCGTGGTTTTCGAATGATCAGGATTCACAGTCGCAGCCGCAGCAAACATTGCTGGCGAATGAGTGTCCTGCATTTCACCTCTGACTTCTTAAACATCAGCACGAACGGGATAATATGAAGTACGACATTTATGGAGTTGGTAATGCGCTTGTGGACATTCAGGCCCAGGTGTCCGACGAACTTCTTGCCGCAACCGGCTTTGATAAAGGCATCATGACTCTGATTGACGATGATCAACAGCAGAAGATCATCAACGGACTTTCAGGACTCAATCTGAACCGTTGTGCCGGCGGTTCAGCGGCCAACACAATCGTGGGAGCAGCCGACTTCGGTGGAAAGGCCGCCTACGTTGGCAAAGTCGCCGCCGACGAAACCGGCGAGTTTTTTCTAAAGGACATGCGCAACATGGGAGTAACGATCGACGTGACTCCGTCGACCGAAGGACAGACGGGTACATGTGCTGTTCTGATCAGCGAGGACGCCCAACGAACAATGCTGACGAATCTCGGCGTGTCCGCCACGCTGACGGAAGCCGACATCGACGAAGACGAACTTAAACAGGCGAAGTACGTGTACGTGGAAGGTTATCTTCTGACTGGAGACTCAACAAAAGCGGCCGCTTACAAGGCAATTGAACTGGCCAAGAAGAACAACGTGAAAGTGGCGTTTACCGCTTCAGATCCGTTTCTGGTCAACATGATTCGAGACGAAATCCGAAGTCTGATCGAGGGGCCTGTCGACCTGTTCTTCTGCAACGAAGAAGAGGCGAAAAGCCTTACTGGGAAAGATGATCCTGTTGAATGTGCAGCAGAAATTCATCGTTACGCAGAGAACGTGGCCATAACGCTGGGACCGAATGGGTCGATCATCATGGATGGTGGCGAAACGATTGCTATTGAAGGTGTGGCCGTCGATGCGATAGACACAACAGGTGCCGGCGATATGTACGCGGGCGGACTGCTGTACGGAGTCACCAACGGTCTGTCGTGGAAGGAAGCGGGACAGCTGGCGTCGCATGCGGCGGCGCGCATTGTCAGTCAGCTGGGGGCCAGAATGGAACAACGATTTACGGCGGACGAAATTCAGCAACTGCTGGCCTGAGTCCGTCCGGCACTCAGCTTGCCCTGCCTGGATGCCGATCAGTACAACATGTTTCCTGTTAAATTTTTTCCCGGAGTCACGGTCTCGGCAATGACCAGAGCTGTGGATCGTGTTTTCGTCGTGGATTGCACAGACAATTCTGCCTCCACAACATCTCCATCACTCGGAAACCCTCTGATTTAGCTCCAACAGATCTCGGAATTTCAGCGTATTTAGGGCTGAAAGGCCGACGAAATGCTGACAATGACCGATTCGGACACGAACTACGGCTCGTCCGAGGCAGACGCGGATTCCGATGATTCGTTGGTGTCTCAGGCTACCGATGCGCGTCTGGTCGAGCAGGCTCGGCAGGGTGACACGGATGCTTTCGGTCAGCTGGCTCAACGGTACGAACGGCGTGTGATCAAGGTCATCCGACGTTTCATGCCCGACCAGGAAATGGCGCTGGATCTTGCTCAGGATGCTTTTCTGAAGGCTTTTGACCGTCTTGAGCAGTTTGATCCGTCGCGGCGGTTTGGACCGTGGCTGTTTCGGATTGCAGTTAACACAACATACGACCATCTGCGAAAAATCAAACGCAAGGGTAAGTGGGCGTTGTTCAGTGAGGCGGGTGAGAATCGTGTTCCGGATCCTCAGGCCCCGGACCCACGTGGTGAAATCGATTTATCTCAGGAAGTCCGGACGGTTCTCGAGGACATCCCGGAAACGTATCGCACGGTGCTGGTGCTGCGGGATCTTGAGGGCTTTTCCACATCGGAAGTTGCCGCCGTCACGGAACGCAGCGAGGCCACTATTCGCTGGCGACTGGCGGAAGCGCGACGAATGTTCAAAGAAGCGTGGGATCGACGGCAGAGGTGTATTGAGGAAGAACAAATCGGGTAATGCAGTCGCTGGCAGGTAATGCCGGTGGCTGCGGATAAACAACTGAACGATGCGGCGTGCCCACATCAGATGTGAGCTGTCGGTCGACGGTGAATAAATGCTCGCAGGCAAACCGGGAATCATGGAGTAGCAGAACGATGCAGAAGCAGAGTATGAAGTGTGCGGACGCTCGACATTTGACTCACCTGGCTGTTGGCGATGATACGCAGCCGGAAGAAGAACGTCAGCTGACCGAACATCTGCACTCCTGTTCTGATTGTCGCTCATACCATGCAGGGATGGTGGATGCGATGTACGTCATTGAACAGGTTCGCGATGAAGATACGGATGACATTCCGACCGGATTCGTCTGGCCGGCAATTGCCGAACAGCTGAAGTCACGCCGCAGTGTGGACCCAGCTCCTGAACGACGTCGGTTTAATGGAGCAGTGGCAGCCCTGTGTGTCTGTTCGCTGACTTTGGCAATGGTCACTGCCATCCAGAATCTGCCGACGAATGATGTGGAATCGGTCGGCAATTATACGCCAATTCCAGCCATGAACGTCAGCTTTCAGCCCGGTGGGAATTTTCAGAATCAGACTGTCCAGCGACCTGATGGTGCTCAGCCAGGCAGGCTGGTTCAGATGTCCGACCGCAACGGTACGCTGTTTTTGGTCGATCCGGTCACACATCAGATGTACGTACCGTACGCATCAGCGACCCGGGGCCAGGACCTGAGTTTCTGACGTGAACGCGAATCACCGCGCCTTGCAGCAGTCGGCAGCAACTGGCAGATTCTGCCGGATGGTTTACTGCCCCCGTGCGGAAAACTACGCGTGTCGAACATTTGCTGTTCAAACTTGACCAAATTTTCAAATCAACCCGCAGTTGTGCCCATTACTGTGTCGATTCCGGAAGTGTGGTGTCATATCGCGCAGTAAATGGTTTGCGTGAGCGAGGTACTCGCCAGGGAGGGCGTCGTGAATTTTTCAGGCCAGGTCTATCCAGCTGACACGGTGGGTTATTTCCGTGTTGCATCTTCCGCTTGTCGACAGCCCATCGAGCCGGTTTCGATCGGCGAATTCCTGATTGGGAGTGCTGCGAACTGCCAGCTTCGATTCGGTGATGTCGGGATTCCCGATGTTCATACCCGCGTCACTGTGGAGTACAATCAGGTTCGACTGACCTGCGACGTCGCAGAACCTGCCCTGCTGGTGAATGGAACTGCCGTGTCCGAATGTCAGCTGTTCGACGGCGACCTGCTGGAAGTCGGTCGACATCGGCTGCTGTTCCGTCTGGCCGCGGACGCTGGTCGGATTACACTTGACGAAGAGGCATTCGTGCTGAATACATCTTCGGAAAAACAGGCCGGCGCAGTCGAAGAACTGGTCGAGCGACTGGAAGAGCAGATCGAACTTGTCGAAGAATTGACTTATACACCCGATGACGGCGTTCTGGAGCTGTTGCAGGCCGTGGCTGAAACAAACATCCAGGACGCGGAATCCACCGCCCCTCAGGTTGTTGCCGCATCCGATTCTGATGGCGGGTCAGACGTTTCCCATATTGCGGGGATGCTTCAGAAACACCACGAAGCCAGCTGCATTCGTCTGGAGTCGCTGACGGAAGTGCTGGATAATGTCGTCAAACAGCAGAAGCTGATTGCCGACACGCTGGCCGTCATGTCAGACCGAATCCAGGCACTGGATTCTGATTCCGGCTATCAGCGCCGACGAGCAAGCGCATAGCCGCGCTCGTGAGTCCTTCGATGGACGTCAGTCAGGGCCCCCGGAATCCGTAAACGCAACGGATATTCTTGGCACATGATCAGAACGTGTGTCTGGTGAATTGCGCTCCACGCGCTCTCCTTTTCCTGTTGCGTTTACCAGGTAGCCGCGGAAGAATGGAGTTGGCTGACCAGCCAGGCTCCGCGGGGGTTTCTTTCTGTACCGTAACCAGCGACGTAAATTCGCGGAAAAACGCTCGGTCGTTGGATCAGACGTCTCGACCTGCTGGAGTCGCTTCCCGGTTTCGGCCCGCAGCTCGTATGGTCTGCGGGGCCACCTCCTTTGATTTTCTGCCGTCGTCGGGCACCCAGATCATGAACTCAATACTCGTCGGGCTCAAGAAGACGGGCTTCGTGCTGGTCAATTTATGGCTGGCGTTTCATGTCTTTGCGATTTTTATTTCGCCCGCAGGAATGCCGCCTGCATCCCCATTACTGGTCGATGCGTCACGTGTGGCCATGCCCTACAACCAACTGTTGTTTCTTAATCACGGCTATCATTTCTTTGCCCCGGACCCTGGAGCCAGCACCCTGATGTCGTGGGCCATAGACCGCCCTGGTGACACACCACTGAAGGGACGCTTTCCCGATCCGAAAATCGGACCACGTTTGCTGTACCATCGCTATTTTATGCTGGCGGAAAACATTGGCGCATTTCCGCCTGAAACCCAGGGACCTGTCTTCGAAGCATACGCAAGGCACTTTGCGATCCGGCATGATTCCCGGACGATCCGACTGTCAAGGCTCCTCCACAGCCCTTCCTCCATCGCCAGAATTCAGGCTGGTGGAAAGCTATCCGATGTTGAGACGTTTTTCGAAGAGCCTATTGGCTCCTATGACTTTCGAACAGACGACACAGCTGCAGCGGGAACATCCACCGCGTCCGCCAACTTCTGATCGAACAACTGCGGAGAACCTTCCGGCACCCGGAGTTTCAGCGATCTCATGAGTACGATTCCGACCAACACACTTCTCCGACAGTGCCTTAGCGCTTCGCATGCCGCTGCTGAGCAATGGAGGAATTTCTGGTTCGCTCCTGCCGATCCGTTTACCCTGGGCATGATTCGAGTCCTGACCGGATCGATGCTGGTGTACAACCTTCTGGTCTGGGGTCTGGACCTGAGTGCATTTTTTGCCAGCGACGGACTGCAGCCGTTAACGACGATGTTGCAGTTTCACCAGAATGACCTGATGTTTTCGTTTCTCTATTATGTGAGTGATGAGTGGCTGTTCGTCGTTCACTGCAGCTGCGTAATTGTGGCGATCATGTTCTGTCTGGGTCTGGCAACACGGATGACATCTGTGCTGGCGTTCCTGATTACCATTTCGTATTCCCAGCGAGTACCCATCGCCAACTTCGGACTCGACCAGATCCTGGGGATGTTATGTCTGTATCTGGCAATTGGACCCTCCGGAGCGGCTCTTTCCGTTGATCAACTGATTCGTGATCGGTGGCGGAAATCGAAGGGGCTCAGTATTCAGATCCGAAAACACGCGTCTGCCAGGACAGCATTACGTCTGATTCAGATTCATATGTGCGTCATCTATTTCTGGGCGGGCTTCGCCAAGCTGAAAGGGGATACGTGGTGGACGGGAGAGGCCATGTGGCAGGTCATGGCGAATCAGGAGTATCAGACGCTGGACCTGACGTGGATGGCATGGATGCCATGGCTACCCTACCTGATCGCACACATAACAGTCGCCTGGGAGGTATTCTTCTGTGTTCTTGTCTGGAACCAACGCTGGCGACCTGTGATGCTGACTGTCGGCACGGGCATGCACCTGGGTATCGGCGCATTCCTGGGCATGTGGACCTTCGGGCTGATCATGACGTATGGCTATTTTGCTTTCGGCGACCCGGAATGGTGGCGCAACCGACTGTCTCTGTCACGACACATCGATAACGTCCACGGCAATGCAGGACTTGTGCCGATCACTGACGTCGGCGCGAACGTTTCATCGGAGCACACTTCAAATGAATGGGACGAACTCGCGCGTGAACTGGAAAGCCAAGTACCAGAGTCCGTAGATGCACTCGGCGGTGTGCCGCAGTCGCCGGCAGATCCAATGAACTAGAAGCGTGACTCAAGTTCGGCATCTCTGCTTAAGATTTACTGGTCCACGACGGACGGCCTGGCGCAGACACACACCACGTGGTGGTAGAGGCGGTTTTTTAAAGACCGTCACCGGGTAGAAACGCAACGTGCCGACGACTACTTCTTCTTGCGCAGGGAAGCCGTCTTCAGCTCCAACGTAGATCCCAAACGCTCTGCTAATGCCGTAACGATCTTGATGGACACAGGATGTCCGCGGTCTTCGAACTTGATAATGGTCGCGGGAGCAACATTCAGTTCTTTGGCAAGCTTGCCAATCGAATGCCCCTTTGCCTCGCGCAGCGCCTTCATTGCCGTGGCAATATCCTGAACGGCGTTGTCATTCTGCAAACGTCTGCGACCAACACGAGACCAGTTGACACCGGTTTCGACGGTGGATCGCCCACCAACTCTGGCTGGTCGTTGGGGTTCCGCCTGCTTGCCTCTTTTTGAGGCTGCTTTCTTCTTCACTGATGTAACCTCAGTTTCTGTACCGTACGTTGAAAACTAATGCAATCGCCTTAACGACTGTCGGGTCCAGCGTAATGGTCAGAGAGGCTAGTATCAGTGTTGTGCTACGCTACTTCCTCCATACTCACATGTACGGAGGTGAGTTTCAAGAGTTCGGAGCAAACAGTTTCCAACAATACGCATTCCAGGTTCCGCATAACATCAGCTACGAGTGCACCATCCATCACCCTGTGGTCATAGGCAATAGTCACCTTGCAGTCGTACTGATCATTCATGACGCCGTACGTCAGACAGCCGGTATGAATGGATGGAGGAACGGGTATTTCCACTCCTCTGCTGGCCAGGGTGGACAGAAAAAATGTCCCCAACCGCTTTGCCCTCTTCGACTTGGCCACGTTGACGTTCCATCCCCAGACTAATCTCCGCAATACGGTTGGAAGACTGGCAAATTGCAGTTCCTTTCGAAACAGATCAGGCACAAGCTCAGTTGTATACCGATCGATTGTCGCCTGAATTTCCGTTAAAGGAGTTTCTTCCGGTACGGGAATGCGTGCCCAGAACAGCCAGGGTTCTCCTTTGAATTCCCGCTGGACGGTCAGGATACCTATACTTTGCGGATGCTGGTAAAGATGAGCCCACGGCCAGCGATACCAAGTCTGCCGAAGTTCCGGAATTTCCTGCGCCACAATGGCATAGGCTTTCAAAAAGATCGCAGGCCACGAAACTCGCACCGGACTGGCGGCGCGTGCTTCAGCAACCGCGCGGAGATTGCAGAATCGGTCGTGTCCGCAGAGTGGGACCGCTCGATGAAAATGCAAAAGGTCCCAGGTCAGCCGTCGGCTTCGTGGGATTCCAAAGATTCTGCCGTCTCGGTTCGTACTCACTTTCCCTGCTCCTGCACGTCCCTGTCCCGATTTCAGAAAAGTTTCTCTGATTGCTGAACGCTGTCTGTCCTATTTGACGTCACACACCATGGCGGAATGTCGCAGCGATTGAACGGGGTCATCCCACGTCGGGATGAATTCCTGGGCCACAAACAAGTCGTAGCCGGTCTCCAGAATCGCTCGCATGACGGCGGGGTAGTTGATCTCCTGGTTCTGGTCCAGTTCACAGCGTCCCGGATTTCCAGCCGTGTGATAATGTCCGATGTACGGATGATAGTTACGAATTCGTCGAATCACGTCGCCATTCATGACCTGTACGTGGTAGACGTCAAACAGCAGTTTGAATCTGTCAGAATCCATCCGCTTGACGAGGTCCACGCAACGGTCAACATCATCACCAAAATAGCCCGGGTGCCCTTTCATTGGATGAGAATCGTCTCGCGAATTCAGGTGTTCCAGAACAAGCGTGATCTGCTTTTCTTCCGCATAACCAATGACGTTCTTCCAGCACTCCAGACAGTTCTTTTCTGCAGTTTGGTCATTGATTCCCTGCACAGACATGCCTGTGAATGTGATGACGCTGGGAGCACCAAATTCAACGGCTTTGTCGATGGACCCTTTCAACTTAGCGATGCACTCTGCGTGATTTTCCGGATCGACCGGGCCCTTCGCGAAGCCATGACTGCTGACCAGTGAAATCTTCAATCCCCGTTTGCGTGCCTCGGGGTAAAACTCCGGACTGATACCCTCAATGGCTTCCAGACCAATGTCGGTACAGTGACGAATCAGTTCCGACACGGGCATTGGCTTGAAGCACCATCCCATCACCGACTGACGGATCTTTTTATTCTGAATCGTGAAGTCGTCGGGCACATCGCTGCGACTGGTCTGATCAGCGCTGACAGCTGGTGAAGAACAAGCGGTTGAGGCGGCAGTTGCTGCCGCGCCACCCAGAAGTGCACGGCGTGAAAGTGATGGTTTAAAATTCATTGAAACCTCTCAGCGTTTAGAGCTGGCGCTGCGTTAAACCGTCCAAAGAAGCTGCTGTCGCGGCAGCAAAAGTGGGTGGAGTATACGCGCAGTGAGATTGTGTGTCAGTGGGAGAACACAAAAGGCGTCGACAAAATCCGGCGGAAAAGTCGCTGGCATAGTGCAGGCACGATTGAGCAATGTTCACTTTTCATTCTCTGCCGGAACACGCTCGACCATGACAGGCCTTCTCCAGCCCATGCAGATGGATGCTGAGCGGGCTGCACCGGAAGATTGCCACACGACGGAACTTCCCCGGGCACGAGAGATTACTTGTCTTTCTTTGTCTCATTGCTTGCAGCTGTCAAAGATAATGCGCTCAGTGACAGTGAGCCCCAATTCTGTTGGTTGTTAGTCTCTGGAGCGACCGCAGTCCCCGAACCCACGGCTTTCGTCTTTCTCGACATTGGCTCACTGGATTTCGGGGTTTGGCCGGCGAAAGAAGCGACGGGCGGCTTAGTCTGAGCTGAACAATCAAACGGTCACAAAGGCAACTCAATTGAGTCGCCTTTCCCCAGGGGATTCCGGCCCTGCGATCCGCAGGATCAAGCTCTCCCTTTGCGACGATGCAGCAATAGAGGGTGACACTTCCCATTGCCGGCTGTTTGCTGGCGTGATTCAACCTGCAGACGGGCCGGGCGAAGTGCCGTTAGGAACATGCTGCTGCCGGGGCCGAACTTCGTTCGGCCGATGACTCATTGTATCCAAATGATTCGCGCTGGAAACACCATCCCATTTACATGCGTCCCTGTGAAGGAAGTAGTTCTCTGATGAGTTTGGCCACACCTGAAGATCGAGCGACTTCACTGTGGAACTTCCCTTCGGATATGTTTCTCTTCTCAATTACGTAATAGATTGTCACACTTACGTAAGCTGCTACCCTGAGCCTGTCGTTTCGAATTAACGGAGAATTCCCGTGCTACGAATTCAGTTCGCCCTGTGCATGATCGCCTGTCTGTCCGGGTCTGCCGTGGCCGACATCAGGACTCCCGAGAGCATCGACGCCGATGCCACCCATCAACAGGTCGCCATTATCAGGGTATCCGCCGACGAGGTTCCCGCGATGCCGATCAATGCGTTTTGCCTGAACCGCAAAGGGCAGATTGTCGCAGCATGCGGCAGCGGGCCCGGTGAAGTTCGCATTATCAATGATGATGGCAAGGTTTTGCGTTCGTGGGCTGTCGCTGTAAAGCCTGAGGCCATCAATGTGGCGAACAATGGAACAATCCTGGTGGGTGGCGAAGGAAAGCTGATGCGTTTCGACGCTACGGGCAAGGAACTACAGCAGGCAGAATCGCCTCACGCCGCTGCCCTGCGTGCCAGCGTGGAAAAACTGCGTAAAGAGGCCGTCTCCATGCTGACACGTTCTCCAAACAGCCTCGGATCACGGATCGCACTTTACGAACGCGTGATTGATCAGCTGGAAGAAAAGGCACAGAAGGGAACGCTGAATGAACAGGAAGAGCGGACGCTTAAGTTGCTTCCTGCCACCCTGGAACGGTTCAAGCAACAAGCTGCAGCCCAGCCGCAGGAACAGAAAACAGACAGCGGGCCCAGCGAAGACGCCATACAGCAGCAGGTTCAAAATATGATCAAATCGAAGATGCGTATCTCGTCTATCAGTTCCGGTGGTGATCATGTGTTTGTGGCAACTCGAGGCACGACCGGATATGGCTATGAAGTCTGGCGAATGGACAACGAGTTATCGGGAGGCAGCGTCATCATCAAAGGCCTCAGTGGATGCTGCGGTCAGATGGACGTCCAGTGCTGCAGGAACGGACTGTTCGTCGCAGAAAATTCCCGCCACCGAGTCGTGCGCTACGACACAAACGGAGAACAGGTGACAACCTGGGGCAAGGGTGATCGTACGGGAATCAATGGTTTTTCAAGCTGCTGTAATCCCATGAATGTCTGTTTCAACGGAGCGGGTGAAGTCTTCACGGCGGAGTCCGGCACAGGGCGTATTAAGCGATTCAATGCTGACGGTAAGTTTGTTGCCTACGTTGGTGATGTTGACCTCGTGCCCGGCTGCAAGAACGTGTCGATCGCTGTGTCGCCCAACACAGACAAAGTCTATATGCTCGACCTGACCAGGAATCATATCGTCGTGATGAAGACCAGACCAAAGCAAACGGGCGAACAGACAACAGCTGGCACGCAGGAGACGGGTTCATGAGCATCCACCGATTCTCAGTCATAATTCTGTTTTTGCTGAACGCGACAGTAATGTCTGTTCACGCCGCTGCCGCTGCGGAGAATACTGCCGCACCTCTGTCATTAGTTGTGATGGATCCACTGGCGGCTCCTTTGTCGTGCCCATGTGTGGAAGGATATGCTCAGCGAAGGTACGAAGTGCTTGCGGAGCACCTTGCAGCAGCACTTGGGCGGAAGGTTAAAGTAACCTTTGGTCAGACTCTGAAGGCTGCGCTGCGAAAATCGGGAGGCAAGGCAGATCTTATCATCGGCAAAGACTCGGTCGTTCGTGCCGACTCCAGCGCATCGAAGGTTGCAGTTCTGCCAATTGGACAGCTGACCGACATGCAGGGGTCGACACAGCAGCACGGCCTGATTGTGGTCAACCGGGACGATCCCGCAAAATCAGTCAGTGATTTGGGCGGGTACACCATTATTTTTGGTCCTTCCGAGGCGGACGAAAAGCATTCCGCAGCGCAGAAACTTCTGACAGCCGCCGGCATTCAGATTCCGCGAAAGCTGACGATCGATCTTGCCTGCAGCGACGGCGCATGCAAAGTTATCGATCTTGGTCCGAAGTCAAAGACTGCTGCAGCGATTTCCAGTTATGCTCAGCCACTGCTGGAAGGCTGCGGTACTATCAGGAAAGGCGACCTTAGAGTTGTCGGGAAAACAGCCCCGGTGGCCTTTGTCACAGCGTTCGCCGCAAAGGGCCTGCCCGTTGCGGAACGCGACCGGATCAAGGCGGCGCTGCTGGACATGGCGACAAAACCGAAGGTGCTGGAGGCCATGGAATCTCTGGTCGGATTTCTGCCGATCACCGACACCACAACCTCTGTCGCACCGACGGTCGCAAAAAAAAAGTAGCCACCGCCGATGCCGCATTCTGGCCTGGTTGGCGAGGCGTGAGCCGTGATGGACGGGTCCGGGAACTGCCAGCGACATTGACGGAAAATCCGGGTGTTCTGTGGGAGTTGCCGCTTGCCCATACGGGCCTCGGTGGTATCGCCGCCACCGACAGATATGTCGTCTTCGGGGATCGCGACCTGGACGACTTCCACGATTGTTTCCGCTGTTGCGACGCAGACACAGGTCGGCTGTTGTGGGATGTGCAGCGGCTGTCCATCGGCGCCCTCGACTACGGAAACTCGCCGCGGGCAACGCCACTCATTGATGGCGATCGGGTATTTTGTCTGGGAGCTCACGGCGCGCTGCTCTGTATCAACCTGGCCCATGGAAAGGTTATCTGGGAACAGAATCTCCGTGACAAATTCCAACCTGCAGCAGATCTGCCATGGGGCTACTGTGGTTCTCCTCTGCTTATTGACGGCAGACTTATCGTGGCGCCAGGCGCGGCAGAAGCGTCGCTGGTGGCATTGAACCCCGACACCGGCGCGATCATCTGGACTTCACGCGGCACGGGACCTTCGTACGGTTCGCTGATTGTCGGAAAATTTGGTGACCAAAGACAGATTGTCGGTCATGATGCCGATTCGCTCGGCGGCTGGGATATACAAACGGGCCGCAGATTGTGGACCGTGAAACCGACGGTAGCGGGCGACTTTAATGTTCCCACGCCGGTCGCACACGAAGGCCGACTTCTGGTGACAACAGAAAACAACGGAACGCGTCTGTACCCGTTCACGAACGGTGGTAGAATCGACGCGCGCCCCGTAGCTTACAATTCACAACTGCGGCCGAACATGAGTTCACCAGTTGTGGTCAACGGCCGAGTGTATTGTGTGAATCGCTTCCTGTATTGCCTTGACGGAACAGATGGCCTGAACGAGCTCTGGCGAATCCGCGACTCCGCCCTTTCTGACTACGCCGCCATCATTGCCTCTGACGAAAGGATCATCGTTGTTGGCAATGGACAGTTGCTCCTGCTGAATGCCGACGGTAGCAAGAACATCATCGCCCGACAGCGAATCTTCGAAGAAGACCTGCCACTGTATTCCCACCCTGCCATTGTGGGCCGTCACCTGTACATTCGCGGTGAAAAAAAACTCGTCTGCACTGAGTTGTAGCACGCCTTCCTCGTTCCCAAACTCCAGTTTGGGAACGCATATCCGCAAAGCTCCGCTGTGCATCCCGGGACCAGGGCTCTCAATTCACGAACCCACCTTAATGGAGAGAATCGTTTCCCATTGCATGCTGCTTTGTCGCATGAATCGAATTGAAGCACGCGGATCAGACGCAGTGCCGTTCCGGAATACTGCCGACGAAGCAGCACCTCGGCCTAGGACTCGGTTTTTCCGGTCGATGGCCCCTTCAGTGGACTGACCGCATTCAGGACACCTTCGGCAACCTTGTGCAGGAAATCGCGGTCCAGAGTTTCCGGTGTGTCGGACGGTTCGTGATAATGCGGATTCCGCAGGAAACTTGTGTCTGTGATCATTAGCGCCGGAAAGCCTGCGTCCCAAAATGGACTGTGGTCGCTCAAGCGAGTTGGCGGAAGAAGCAGTCCGTTGTCGGGCACCTGTAATGACTCACACGGCAGCTGGTCGACCCGCTGAAATGCTTCTGCAAAATTCTGAATCAAGTTCCCTGAATTCTGATTGCCGACCACCGCGATGAAGTTGCCGACGTCCGGATAAATACCCTGCAGGCCCTCAGGCAGAGTCTGACTGCCTGGTTCATGGCTGCAGTAGCCCAGCATTTCGAGCGAAACCATCCCGATCAGCGATCGGTTCTGCTGGCGGCACGACTCGGCATGAAACGCTCCCCCCAGCATTCCCAGTTCTTCAAGGTCAAAGACAACCAGCTCCAGGTCCACGCCCTGTGGAACAGTGGCGTTGTTCGCTGAACCCAGCAGTCGCGCGATCTCCAGCAGAACGGCAACCGCTGACGCGTTGTCATCTGCTCCCGGGGTGTTTTCCCGAGAATCAAGATGCGCCCCCAGGACGAAGACGCCGGAGTCCGGAACCGCCGATGAGTTTCGTCGAGCGACAAGATTGATGCCGTTCGTGGATCGCAACATCTGATCGTCCGCTGCAAACGGGCGACGTTCCACCGTCCAGCCGGATTCCGTCAGATGACGTTCACAGTAAACGCGGCACTGTTCCAGACGGTCCGATTCTGCATACCGTGGCTCTGCCGCGATCCATTCCACATGCTGCCAGATTCGTTCAATGTCTGTTTTCACGAGTGATTGTGAGGGCCTGACGCCCTGTCAGAATTCGAGTTGAACAAAGTAAGGAAGAGGGGCTGGCATGATCTTTCACTCACTCAAGTTCGATGGAACGGCAGAACACTTCAGCTGGCGGCATGGTATTGCTGCAATCGTGGGAACACAATCCCGGGCCCGCCGTCTGCTGGTGCTGCCATTCGACAAGGCCGCACCAGGCCGCTTTCCGGTCAGATCTTCATACAGATCATCGGGAAGAATGTCGGCGCAGGCAGCGAACTCCCGGGGACTGATTTTTTGATCCACACGAATAAATGTGTCGTTGACGGACACCTCGGCGATGGTGGACGCCATCATGGCATCGGCACAGACCGTTCTTCCGCAGCCAAGGCAAAGCCATGTCAGCAGCAGAGTTCGCAGCGAGGAATTGACATTGCAGGACAAACGATTCATGGCAGCTGAAACAGACCACCGGGTGCGGCCTCAAAAGTCAGGCATGGGAAAAGACGATCAGGGGATGTTCCAGACGAGCAGGCAACGTCCGTCCCCTGATTCCCTCGCATATTTGCCGTATCGCTGGCTGCCAGGCTGCGCGTTGCACACAGGCGACGCAGGCAGGCTGCCTGCACAACGGAAGAAACGAACCAGAGCAAGTTTACTGTGGGGCTGACACCTGCCATCCCAGGGCCCACTGCAGCTGAACCTGAGCTTCATTGTAGGCGATTACCGCATCGAGGTATGCTCGACGGGATGCTTCCAGCGCCTTCACAGACTGCAGAACTTCAATCGGCAGACCTTCGCCTTCGCGAATGCGGCTCAGGTTTCGGTCGTATGAACTCTGAGCTGACTGAATAGAAGTCTGGGTGACAGCCATGCGGTCACGGCGGTGCTTCACCTGCGTGTGAGCTTCCGTGATTTCGCGTGCAACGTCGTCGATGAGACTGACTTTGCGGAACATCGCCTGCTGCACCTGGGCCTGGGAACGTCGGCGGGCAGATCGTTCGCCGAAGCCGAAGTTGCGAATTTCCCATGTCACCATGGCATCGAAGTCGTAGCGGTTGTCCACGTTGCCGATGAAACTGCCGACGCCACCACCGAACTCGCCTGTACTGAGACCCAGCAGTACGCTGGGAACAAATGGTGCGTATTTCTGGCGACGATGTCGATCACACGCTGCCGCGACCAGAGCCTGCAACTCCTTGAGTTCCGGGCGATTCGACAGGCCGGAAGCAATCAGGGCACCTTTGTCCAGTTCGGGCGAAACGAGTTCGATCGGCACGACGGTGGGGTCCATCGGAATGATTTTTTGACCGGGGTCGGCGCTCAAAGCATGAGCCAGTTGTGCAGTCGCGACGTCTACCTGTTCGTGAGCTGCCGCGATTCGACCTTCAATAAGATTCAATTCTGTCCGCATTCGATCGGCGTCCGCCTGCAGACCCTGGCCAGCCCCGGCAAAGTCGTTCGTGATTTTCGATACCGTGGCCGTGCGATCTTTGACTTCCAGCAGAATTGTCAGCTGCTGATGAGCGTCAAGCAGCCTTAAATAAGCCACAGCAACGTCTCGAAGCTGCCGATTGACGACCGCCTTTTCCGCATGGCACGTTGCCCACGCAGTCTTTTGGGCAATGTCGGGCTGGAAGATCGCATCGGCCAGATGAAACTGTGCACGAATACCAGGCTGAGGTGTCGTGCCCGCTCCGACTGTGCCTGCTCCCAATCCGTACTGCAGCGAACTTCGATTGACGTCGACAATATCTCCGTTGCTTGCCTGGAGGTTTCCATCGTGCCGGTGAAAACTGAGGCCGGTCTGAATGCTGGGTAACCACAACACTTCGGCCTGATCCAGATTGGCGTAGGCTTCCTGCACTTTCCACTGAGCAAGCCCCACAGCCGGGTGATCACCACCAATCATCGACAGCGCACTCGGCAGGTTCATCAGCATCGCATTGGGTGGAGCCACATCGGCCGACCCAATGGCGTTGGTCGTCAACGCCGAAGTAAACACGTTTCCGGGAAACGGTTCATCAGCAGATTCTGTCTGTTGAGACGCGACACGAACGTTACGGAAACCGGTATCCGCTAAGGGCGTGTCCAGGGGTTGATCAACCAGTCGAATTTCGTACGTGCGGCCGTCAAGCGTAATTGTCCCGTCGCCATGCGGTCGGTTATCAGATACCTCATGACCCACAGGAGTAATAAGAAGCTTTCGAGGAGTCACTGGCGAAGGGGTAAGACGTCGCGATTGTTCAGCACTGACAGAACCAGCGGCTGCCGATTCGCCAGATGTTTGAGTGACCGGTGAATCCACGCTTTCTTTGACAGCGGCCCGATCTCGATTGGCAGGAAAACTCGAAGAAGCCGGCTCGAATGCGGATACCGCTGCGGCATGCAGATCCGGGGCAGCGGACGGTGGCGCAGGGCGATAAGGATCTCTTTCGGCAAATCCGTTTCGTACGCTGTTGCAGCCGCTTAAGCAGATCAAACCGCCAAGAAACCATGTGTTAATAGTGGCCGAGCGCATAGAACCTCCTTGTTCTTTTCTGTGCCAGTGTCGACTTCATCGGCAGTTCCAAACGCGTCAGACACGTGTTTGCGGCATCCGTTTCTATTAACAGCAACCGTCCCGGCGGTGGTATGAGTTGTTCCTGCCAACGGAGTTCCAACGTCATTGCGGACAATGCCGGCAATGACTTCTGCAAACTGCACCGTCAGAGATCAGCAGTGCTGTCTTCAGATCTAATGGCGTGATAGTCTGCAGAATCCCTGAATTCTCTAATCCGCAAAGGCTGTCAGAATGAGATTCCTCCGGTATTTCCCCGCATCCGTTCTTCTGGGAAGTCTGCTGCTGACTGCTGCTGGCTGTTCTCAGAACAGTTCTAATGGTGGCCAGGACGCCGCCGCGTCCAAATCACAGAAGCCTGTTGCGGTCAAGACAGTTTCTGTCGCTCAGGAAGACGTTCGTCGCTCAACTATGCAGCCTGCGACTGTTTATCCGTTCTACACAGCCGCGATCCAGGCAAAGGTGCATGGATACGTCAAAGACGTGCCGGTGGACATTGGAGACGTCGTAAAAGCCGGAGATGTGCTGGCGATTGTTCACGTCCCGGAAATGGCCAAGCAGCGGATGACGGCGCTCGCGCGGGTCGACCGACAGTGTGTGGAAGAAGAAAGAGCCAAAGCGGGCATCGACCTGGCCAAAGCTAATGTTCAGGCTGCTGAAGCGATGACGGCCGAAGCCAAATCAAAACTGCAGCAGGTCGAAGCCTCACTGGTCGCCGCCGAGGCAGAATTTCGGCGAACGGATGATCTGGTCAAACGAGGATCCATGCAGCCTCGCGTGCTGGACGAGGTCCGCAAGAAGCGAGATTCAGAAGCGGCCGCAAGGGCGGCAGTGACTTCAGCCATTGACTCTGCCGTGGCCAACGTCAGGGTGGCTCAGTCCCACCTTGCAGCAGCCGTGGCCGACCTGAAATTTGCCTCCGCCGAAACTGTGATCCAGGAACGACAGGTCGAAGAAATTGACGAACTCATCAAGTACGCGACGCTGACCGCGCCGTTTGCCGGCGTCATTACGAAACGCAACGTGTCCCCGGGCGACCTTGTCAGTGAACGCAGCTCCGGTGCCCCGCTGTTTGTCGTCAGTCAGATTGACACAGTCCGAATTCAGATTTCGGTACCTGAGAACGATGCGGCCCATGTGGATCGTGGTGACTCCATCAGCGTTGTGTTCCCTTCCTTCCCCGCGGAAGAGGCAATGACGGTCCAGGTGACTCGATCGACGGGCAGCCTTGATCCGAATACTCGCACGATGCTGGTGGAAGCGGAAGTTGCCAACAGCGATGGCAAGCTGTTGCCGGGAATGTTTGGACAGGCATCCATTACGCTTTCAACAAAGGTGGCAGCCAACATGCTTCCTGCCCGAGCGGTTCGATTCGGGGACTCCGGTAACGCATATGTTTACGTTGTCTCTGATCAAGAGGTTTCCGTGGTGCCCGTCACAACAGGAATTGACGACGGCAATACGATTGAAATCGTTTCAGGAGTCGAGTCCGGTCAAACGGTCATCGATGCTCACCTGCAAAGGTTTAAGGACGGTCAGAAGGTAAGAGTTCTGAAGTAGCGACAAATGTCAGCTGGCAGACGTCAGCACTCTGCCACTCATTTTGTCATATAAACCTGTTCCCGGATTCCGGTCTGTGAACACCTGTCCGCGAAGCTCTGCTTCGCATCAGATCCTGAAATACCATTGTTCATGGCGAAGCGGAGCTTCGCGTGGGTGCGGTCCCAAACTGGAGTTTGGCACCAGGAACGAAGATTACGGCATTTCCAATTCATCGAATTGAAAACACATGGGACTCATCAACTTCTCACTTAAGAATCGGTTCGCGGTTCTGGCCGGCACAGCGGCGTTGTGTCTGCTGGGCGGATCCGTCATTCCGGGAATCACGATCGACATTCTTCCTGATTTCAAACAGCCCGTGGTCGTGAGCTTCTTCTCGTATCCCGGTCTGCCCACGATGGACATGGAAAAATCCGTTAGCTCACGAGTTGAACGGGCGCTGACCCTCGCAGGCAAGATTGAACACCAGGAATCCCGAACTATTCCCGGCGCTGCCGTACTCAAGATTTTCTTCCAGCCTGGAGCTGATCCAAGTTCGGCGATGAACGACATCGTCAACCTGGAAGCGAGTGATATGTTTCACCTGCCGCCCGGTATCGAATGGCCGTTTACCCTGCGCAGCGAACCGTCGAACCTTCCCGTCGTTCTGGCAGCAATTTCGGGCGACGGACTCAGCGAATCCGAGCTGTATGGAATCGGCTACTACGCAGTGCGGAACAAAATGGGAGGGTTAAAAGGTGTTCAGATTCCGCATCCCTTCGGCGGCAAATTTCGTCAGATGATGGTTTATGTCGACCCTGCCAAATTACAGGCGCACAGCGTCAGTGCCAAAGATGTCGTCGATGCTGTGACGAAATCAAATCTCGTTCTGGCGGCGGGGACGGCTCGCATGGGCGGCATCGACTATCAGGTACATCCCAAGAATACATTGCCTACGCCCGCAGACATCGAAGCCATTCCTGTTGTTATTCGCGATGGAGCTCCCGTTTTCGTGCGTGACGTCGGCCGAGTCGTCGATGATGCCGCGTTGCAATACAACGTCGTTCGAGTCAACGGCAAACGCAGCGTCTACTGCCCATTGCTGAGGGAGCCTGGTGAAAACACGATCGCCTGCGTCGATCGCATTTACGAAGGCATTGCCGCAGAAATCCCCCGGATGAAGGAACGTGGTGACATCCCTGAAGCAACGGAAGTGACGCTGGTTTCTGATCAGTCCAGCTACATCCGTCTGGCCATGAGCAATTTGTACACCCAGGTTGGTCTCGGATCGATTCTGGTGGCCGTCGTTGTACTGGTCTTTCTGCGCCGTTTCCTGCCGACACTGATCATCGTCGCCACGATTGCGCTGGCAATTCTGATCGGCGGGCTTGGATTCGCCTTTACCGGACAGACTATTAATGTCATGACACTTGGCGGAATCGCGCTGGCCATCGGCACGGTTGTTGATGCCGGCATCGTCGTTGTGGAAAATGTGATTCGTCATCAGCGAATGGGAAAAACGCCGATGGAGGCGTCTTTGGACGGAACTCGCGAGGTGTCCGGAGCCATTCTTGCCGGCACTGCCACCACGCTGGCCGTTTTTCTGCCAGCTGTATTTCTGACGGGTATGATCAAATATCTGTTCGCTCCACTGTCACTGGCGGCAACATTTACCATCGGTGCGTCCTATGTACTGGCACTGACGGTCATCCCCGCATTCTGTGCCACATTCGTGCGTGAAAAGGTGCAACACGGCAGAGCCGCAACGGACGACACCGCAGCAAACATCAAGCCCAGCGGCGTCTACGGAAACCTGCTGAACACCGCACTGAAAGTGCCGGTGTTGACTGTGCTGCTGATTGTGGTCGGTGTGGGGGCGTCCTTCGTATTGTGGCCGATGCTGGGCTCGGAATTATTTCCGGATGTCGATGCCGGTACGTTCGAGCTGCGTGTCAAGACAACACCAGGGACCGATCTGCTGGAAACCGAAAAGCTGGTCGCCCGGATTGAGAACACAATTAAGGAGGTAGTGCCGGAAGAAGAGATCGAATCGCTGATCTCCAATATCGGACTGCCGGTAGGTAAGGGAGCCGGGTTCTCAACAGTGCTCAGTTCCAACTCCGGACCGGACACGGCTTATCTGATTGTCAACCTGAAGAAGGAAGGCCGCCAGACCGCCACACCAACTTACGTCTCAAAACTGCGTCAGAAACTGGCAGACGAATACCCTCTGGAACAATTTCTATTCGTCTCAGGCGGAATCGTAAACATGGCGTTGAACCAGGGTGTTCCCACGCCGATCAGCGTACAGATTTCAGCCGGCACGATTCCCAAATGTCGCGAAAATGCAGAACGCGTTGTGGAAGTCATTCGACAAATTTCGGGTACAGAGGACGTGCAGATTGCTCAGGCACTGGATTATCCGCAGTTCGACGTACAGGTCGATCGCACGCGAGCAAAATATCTGGGACTTGACCAGGAAGAAGTCGCTCAGACGGTACTCACAGCTTTGGGATCCAGCGTGGGCTATTCACCAACCATCTGGATCGACCCCGATAAGGGCGTCGATTTTTTTATGGGCGTTCAATATGAAGACAACGAATTTGAATCGCTGGATGACATTCGCAATATTCCGCTGTCACTGAGTACACCGGATGGTCCGGTCACGATTCCTCTGTCGAACATCGCCACCATCAAGCGAGTCAACATTCCCGGTGAGATCGCTCATTACAACATCGGCCGGGTCAACGATGTTCACGTCAATGTATCAGGCCGCGACGTCGGCTCGGTGGCAGCGGATGTTCAGGCCGCATTGGCGGGTATGGAATTCGAAAACGGAGTCGCTGCCAAAATTCGTGGCCCGGTAGAAACAATGCACGAAGGCATGAGCATGCTGAGCGTCAGTCTGGTCGTCGCCGGCATTCTGGTTTACCTGGTGCTGATGGCTCAGTTTCGATCTTTCGTCGACCCACTGATCATCATGCTGGCTGTCCCGCTGGGACTCGGCGGAGTGATCGTGGCGTTGTACCTGACGAACACGACCATCAACATTCAGTCCCTGATGGGCACGCTGATGATGGTTGGCGTCGTCGTGAATAATTCGATTCTGCTGGTCGAATTCGCAAATCGCCGTCGGGAAGAAGGGCTGTCGGCTCGCGCCGCCGCCCTGTCGGCCGCGCAGGTGCGTTTACGTCCGATTCTGATGACGTCGCTGACGCTGATCGCGTCGATGCTGCCACTGTCTTATCAATTTGCCCCGGGCAACGAGGCCATGATTCCATTAGCTCGAGCGTTGCTGGGAGGCATGATCGCCTCGACACTGCTGACGCTCGTACTGGTGCCATGCGTGTACTCACTGGTCCATCGCAGGTCCGATCTGGCAGTCAGTACGTAATTGGCCACCGGATGGACTCACAGTTCAGCAAGCTACTTAAACTTCCCGCCCGTACTCTGAACCTCGCCCGAAACAAACGGCGTGTTGATTTAGTGAGCCGCGACGCGTAAGCGGCCGGGCATAGCGGGTTTGGGAATTCGGCGAATAGCCGGGACCGACATTGGGCTTGCCGTCCTGAGGCGATTGCGCCCGGTCAACCGATGGCTCGAGTTTTTCCGTGGTTCGATTTCAAGTTTGTCGCACATGCTTCGCGGTGATGCGCATTCGGCCAGGGAATCAGATTTCTGGCTTGAAAATACGAGTCTTTGGCGAGATACTCCCTCGCGGTTGGCTGATTGGCACCGAAGCGGTTCGTTCGGCAACTGTGACAACAGCCACTCGGGAGTTCAAAGAATCCCGAAAAACACTGCAATTTGCAGTCGGAGAGATGGCAGAGTGGCCGAATGCGCATCATTGCTAATGATGTGTCCGGGTCAAACTGGACCGCGGGTTCGAATCCCGCTCTCTCCGCATCACAAGGGCCGTCAACGATTTCCGTTGACGGCTTTCTTTTTATTCCTGCATCAGGCCGACGTCAGTCCCGTCCACGCAACAGCAAACGGCATCAGTGATTTCATGCTGCGCGTCACATCACACATTGAAATCAACGAATCGGAGTTCGAGTTTTCGTTCGCACGCAGCGGAGGCCCCGGCGGGCAAAACGTTAATAAAGTGAGCTCCAAGGCTGTGCTGCGGTGGGACATTACCCGGTCCCAGGCATTGCCGGCGGGAGTTCGCCGGAGATTCCTGGACAAATATCACAATCGCGTCACTCGGGACGGCATGCTGGTACTGCACAGTCAGCGATATCGCGACCAGGGTCGCAATGTGGCTGACTGCATGGATCGTCTCCGTGAAATGATCCTGCAGGTCGCGACCCCTCCCATCAAACGCCGACAGACGAAGCCCACAAAAGGATCGCAGCAGCGGCGCATCCAGAATAAGAAACAGAATTCGGATAAGAAAAAGATGCGTCGCCGACCGAGTGCAGGCGATTGAATCTGATGCCGGCATTCCGTCCGAAATCCGGGCAGCTGTTGCTGATCATCCGTCACTGGCATTCTGATCTGTTCGCAAAGTGTGTGGCCGCCTAAAGTGCTGTAGCAGTTGGTTGGACATCGCCATTGTTTCCTGGAGTATCGCTGGGATGTTCGGGCCGCATATTATCGAAGCTCCGCTTTGCCGCTGAGGTTTGGCAATCCTCTGTCCATGCTGTAGAAACTACGAATACAGTGATCTCCGATTCAGCAGTTCGTATAGAGATTTGTTTCTAATCACCGCGAAAAGGACGCGTGGTGTCCATCAACCCTGAACATGTCTGTTCCGATCTTCAATGGACTGCGACATCGTCAGCGGTGGCCTCTGGTGGCGACACTCAAACGTATCAATGCCCCGGAGAAACGTCGCCGGTTTCACGAGCTGTCCACCTGGGACGACTGGCTGCCGGGTGGTCAGGCTGCCGAGATTGTGTGTGGAAAGACGACGTCGGCGACGCGGTTCGCCTGACAGCCATCGTGCGATCTGAAATCGAAAAACACGACGGCGTTCGCAGGACGGAATTCGGTGTCCGCGGCAGGTATCTGAACGCGATCGACCGGTTTCGAGCCGCTCAGCTGGCAACGATATTTTCGACGCAGATCGCCCAGCAGACAATGACTGTAGAAACCGATTCGCCTTCGGAAGCTGAAGACGCAGACCACGTGTGTGCGACAGCAAACGTGACCGTTGCGATTGGTTACGATGGTCGTCTCGGATCGCCGGATCTGTTCGCAGGCGTCAATTCAGCGGTCCGGCAAAACGGTTGTGATGTTGTCGACGCGGGACGCTGCACGGCCGCCAGTTTGCTGAATGTCGTTCGCATAAATCCCAACGTCCGAGGAGCCATTCTGGTCACCGGTGCCGGTGGTTCCGCCGGCGACGTAGGTGTGGATGTCTTCACACAGGACCAGCAGCCTGTTCCCGTCCCGTGGCAGAAATACGGTGTTATCAACAGGGCGTGTCAGACCGATCGACGTTGCACGTCAGCGGACAGCATTGAGGACGTTCTGACGCAGTTTCGTTCCGGCGGCCGCGAGCAAATGTCCGACGCAACTGGCACTGTCCAGTTTGAAGAATCCGAACTGATCCTGCCGGATCTGACGGACAGTGGTCAGCATCTGTTCCGATCCGTGCGTCACAGCGGCGGTCTGACGTCGGTACAATCAGAAGACGAGTATCGGCTGTGGCTGAAGCGGTGGTGGCCGAACACGTCCGGCGTGGCCGTGACTGCAGGGGTCGTGGATTCTGTTGTGGCGGATCGACTGCAATGGCTGGCAACGAACCGATTACTGAATATTCAACTGCGCACGACGCAGGCCACATCCACTGCAGGGGAAAACGCGATGGTGGAAGCCGGCAGATCAACGGCTGTCAGATTTGAGATCGGAGAAGACGACCGCTTCGTGAGTATTGCCAGTCGCCACAATGTGTTTCATTCCGCAGATAAAATCGCCGCATGGATTAACCGGGCCATTCATGCCGGTAATTCACATGTCACAGCACATGCCACGACAGACGGCACTCGTATCCTGCTGGTCGATGTGGCACCGCCGAATTCCGGCAGGCAGCAGGAACTAATCAGCGACGGACTTGCTGTCGCCGGACTTGTCACCAGTCTGTTGAGCAGCGGGAAGAATTGCTTGCCCGTGTGAGGATTCTCAGGCGCCCGCTGACTTGTGTCTGGGCGGGTGTAGCGCAGGCCAGCGTCGGCGAAATCCATATAGCCGGCTGTCATTTTCTTGCTGGCGCCCACCGCTCTGTCTGGACTGTGTCGAAGCGAATCGCAGCATCGTTGAAGCTCTTCTGATCGCGACGACTGCTGCCGCGTTCGCCATGAGTAACGTCCGGTGAGCAGTCCGTAGCGAGTTGGCGAACACACAGCCGACGGACTGTGCGCGTCGGTGAAACTCATGCTTTCCCGAACAAACCGATCAAGATACGGCGACGGAACCGTGTTGTCGGGATAATGTGTCTGAATGTCTCACACGCCAAAGTCATCGGCCAGAATGACGACGATGTTGGGACGATCGGCTGACACGAGCGTGGCGTCAGCGGCCACAACAACGGGAAACACCAGCAGAAAAAACTGACGGATAACGGCGACCTCAGCGAGTGAACATCTTCAGGCACAGAAAAAAAACCGAAATGTTCCTGACCGTCATCATATCCACGGAGCCGGGCCAGACGAAGCGTCGTTCCGGCTTTGACAACACACACTCGTTTCGACGTTCATCCCTGCTGCCGGAGCGATGTTGCTCCGCAAGGGCTCAGCTGCAGGCGGGAAAGTGCCGAAAAACATGCTTCTCATTTAAACGCGCGCCTATCAGGCCACGTTTCCTGGCACGCGAAACGCGGGGCGTTGCCCACGCGGTTAAACGAGCATTTGTATGACGAGAAGCCGTGTCGGCAACTCAGCCCATCAGTTCAGGAATCGGTTTTCCGTGCTCGACGATCCGTGTTGGGCGGCCGTTGAAATCTTTGATAAAGACGTTGGACGAATCGATGCCCAGGTGGTGGTAGATGGTTGCCAGAAAATCGCCCGCGCTGCAGATTCGTTCGATGGAATCTTCGCCGCGTTTGTCCGTGGCACCAATGAACCTTCCTGTTTCGATGCCGCCGCCCGCCCAGATGTTTGAGAAGGCTCGTGGCCAGTGATCTCGACCTGGCTGCCGCGTTCCCGCCGGGGCGCTGGCATTGCCGGCACCGGTACTGGGCTGCTGGCTGATTTTCGGCGTGCGACCGAATTCTCCGGTCACCACCACCAGGACTCGCTTGTCCAGACCACGGTCGTAGACATCTTCAATCAGTGCCGAGACCGCCTGGTCATAGGCTGCGGCTCGGAATCGCAGAGCGTCAAAGACGTGGTGATTGACGGCATGGTCATCCCAGTTGTTGACTCGACCGCACAGTGGACCTCGCAGACTGCTGGTCAGAACTTCCACACCAGCTTCCACCAGCCGACGAGCCAACAGCAGCTGTTGCCCCCAGCTGTTGCGACCATAACGGTCGCGAGTGGCGTCGTCTTCTTTGGTCAGATCGAACGCTTCTTTGGTTTTCGGATTTGTTAGCAGCGTCATCGCCTGAGTTTCGAACTCATCCAGCGCCTGCAGTTCACCGGCCTGATCAAAGGCACGTTCCAGGGTGTCCAGATTCTGGCGGAGTGATGACCGACGGCTGAGATGCCTGACTTCGTTGGCGTCCGACAGGCCGATGTTAGGCACCACGAATTTCGGACTATTCGGATCGCCGGTCACGGAAAACGGTGAATAGGCATCGCCCAAATACGCCGGCCCGGCATACGACGTCGGCGGACTAACTCCCACATACAGAGGTAATGGGTTGGATCGTGGACCTGCCTGAGAACGCAGGTAATTCGTCACCGACATCCAGTCAGGCAGCCGCGGTTTCGGTTTATCACGAGTGTCGGAATCGCCGGACAGCATCTGCATGGATCCAGCCGGATGGCCACCGGCCGTCTGGCGCATGGACCGCAGGACGGTAAACTTGTCCGCGATCTTCGCTTGCAGCGGAAGCAATTCTGTGAAATCCAGACCGGGCACTTTGGTCGGAATGATGTCGAACGGTCCTCGATACTCCGTGCCGGCGTTGGGCTTGGGATCATAGGTGTCGATGTGAGAGCAGCCCCCCGGTTTCCAGACCATGATGACGGCCGTCTTTTCGCCGTCGCTTTGTGCAGGATTGGCAGCGCGCAGGCGCAGCATGCCCGGCAGGCTGAGCGACGCAAAGCCAGCCAGCCCCATTTTCATGAAGCCTCGACGACTTCCCGGTCCGGGACAGACTGATGACGCGTTAAAAGGGTGACTCATTTCTTTTCAACCTCTTCCGCCGGTTTGACGCGGATCGAAATGGGGGTCGACACCACGATGTCGACAATATCTTTGGGCGTGGATTTCGTGGTCGCCGCTTTAAGTTGTTTGTCCGCCGTAGCCAAGGCCGCTTCCGCGGATTTCTGTTTCGCAGCCGCGTCCTGCGCCGATTTCTCGACTTCGGTCTTCTGCCCGTCCGGAGCGGTCTTCGCTGCTTCCGCAAGATTCTTTGCTGCGAGCGTCGCTGCTTCCACGTTCTTCTTCGCCGCTTCAAGAACGGCTTCGGCAGCAGTGACGGCCTGTGGGTGATATCGGTATTTGGCGACGGGACTGCCATAAAAAGCGATCGCATAATCTCCCGGCGGAGTTTTCAATGTGGCCAGATCCAGTACAGCTTCGGAAGCATCAGAATCCAGCGGAATATCAAAGGCGGGTACGCCTTCGAAACCTGCCCCAAACGTTTTCAATGACGTAGTCGCCCCCGAGAATTCACAGCGCCGCGTCTGCACCAGTGGAATCGTCAGCTTCTCTCCGACCGTAACTTCCCAAACTTTGTCTTCAGCGGGGGCAATCGTCAGCGGAGCAAACTCAGAGTCGCATACGGAAACCGGTACATCTGCCAGCAGCCGCGGACTCGGAATTTCACTCCATGCGTTCGGCACGGGCCATGCCATCGACGCCATGCGACACGGGCGAGTCACAGCCTGCCCATCAATGGTGGCTCGCCCGACGAACGTTGCACTTGTCAATCCCTGAGGAGCATTCTGGTCAGCAGTGACCAGCATAATGCCGCGAGATTTTCCCGCAGGTATCTTCAGTCCTGCAGCCGTCACTCCATCCGGCAGGTTTTCCATGACCAGGTCGATTTCACCGTCGAATCCGTCGCGTCTGACAACAACAACCTCAACCGGCATCGTCGCACCACCACGAAGCGCGATTGGTTTTGACAGAGCGTTGCGGTCACCGTTCCGCAGGTTCATGTGCAGTGCCCATGCCACCAGAGAAAAATCGGACGCCGCCTTACGGACGATCAGTCGATACACGTTCTTCGGATCGTTACGTGTGCCGCCGAACAGGTCAGACAACTGCAGGCGATGAACGCCGTCTTCTTTGATTTCCACCTTGCCGATAATGTCCGCCGATCCTGCGTTGTACGGAGGGCCGTCGTACGAATATCCGTTGCTGGAGACTTTTACGGGACTGGAAATATCGCTGAATTCCACGAGGTCCGTTACCTTTTCGTCTGCTCCTGCACCGCTGACGTGCTGGACAACGATGGAAGGATCGGTCGACAGACCGAATCGTTCGGACGCCACTTCCACCCACCAGACTTCGCCTTTTTTTGCTGTGAATTCGAACTTGTCAACATCCGCGGCCGGGAAAAAACTTCCTGAGATATCGCACGGTAAAGTGATTTTCTGTGCCTGAGCGTGTTTGTTGTTAGGTTCCGTTTCGGCGACAAGGGCGTCATCGGTCAGGCCTGTGGGTGGCCACGAGAAGGAACTGACCGTGCTTGTTGACGGCAATCGCGGGATTGTTTCGCCCCCTGACGCTTCCTGAAGAACAAGACGATAAAAGTATTCCTGACTGCCGTTGAAGGTCAGATCGTGGACTTTGATGACGAAGGTGCCCGCTTCCGGTGCGGTGAAATCAATCGCGCCGCCGCGACGTTCGACCTGCAGATCATTTCCCTTCACGTCCGCCACGATCAGCACGGGATTGAGCTTGGAATCAATTCTCTTCGCAGCACAGTCCACAACGATTCGCTGCCCCTTCTGTGCCTCGAACGAATAATGATCGACGGCCTGTTTCGTCATGGTCGCATTGCAAACGGAATTCACCGTCACGGCCATCGCGGTCTCCACCGACGTATTTGGTTTCACCTGAAGGGTTTCGGGCAGTGAGCCAACGTTAAAGACTCGCGATGATGAAACGCCAAGTCGCGTCATCACTCGAGCCTCGTGAATACCCGTCGGGCAATCGGCTGAGATCACAACTACGTATTTGTTCGCAACCGGCTGGCCATTGTCGTCCAGCTTCTGCGTGGCGGTGATGCCGGAATGCGAGAAACTCAGTTCGTCAACATCTTCGAAATTCTGCCCGGTGATCGTAATTTCGACGCTGGTACCCACCTGACCGCCCATCGGCAGTGTCGTCATCAATCGCGGAGCCGGCAGGCAGACAGACTGTGCGAACGTAGCTGACGACGTCGGGATCGCGACGGCGCACATTGCAGCGACAAAGGCTCTTGTCGCAAGGCTGCGGCCAGGGAACACACTTCCCGGAAACTCTGCTTCCCCATGACGTGGTCCAGTGCTGCGGACGTGACAGCGAAGCAGAGCTTCGCGGAAATACGTTCCCAAACTGGAGTTTGAGACCGAGAGGCTTCTGTCACGTATTGAGTCGTTGTTATGCATGTTGGTATCAGTGACTAAACAGAAATTCCTTCGAATTCATCAATGCCCAGATCAGATCCTGGAAGTTTTCACGAGCCGCCTTCTTCGGGTCGACAGGCTTGCCGTCTGCATCCGTTTGCGGTTCGTTCAGATAGGCCAAAGCTGTTTGCAACTCGCTGTGTTGTGGTTTTCGAAAAAAAGCGGCCATGTACAGTGCCTCTATCTTTTCTTCCGCCGGTGCATCGCTGCTGGCCAGCCGGGCAGCCCGACCATCTGCTGTCGCCAGTTTGGATTTAATTTCCGATGAATTAATCAGGTGCAGACTCTGCGCCAGACTTGACGACTGAACGCGTTCGCATTCGCAGACGCTCTGACTGTTTGGTCGTCCGAAGACCTGCAAAAACAGCGACGCCCTGTTGTAGCTGTTGTCCGGCAGTCCCACCGCGCTTGTTCCGGCCGGCAGGTTTGCAAATTTCGTCGTGGCGCCCGTCAGATAATCGATCGCATCCAGCAACACTTCCGCCTGCAGTCGTTGGGGATAGTACCGCGAATAATTTTGACGATCGACGAGGTTGTGTTCGTTCGGCATTGCACTCAGCTGATACGCGTTCGACCGAGTGATCGTGCGGACCAGTTCTGTCAGGTCGAATCCACTGCTGATGAAGTTTTCCTCCAGAGCCGCCAGCAGCTCGGGATTCGTGGGAGGATTCGTGTCACGAATATCGTCTTCCGGCTCAATCAGTCCACGATTGAAGAAGTGTTTCCAATATCGGTTCACCAGGGACTTGGCAAAAAACGGATTATCTGCAGCACTCATCCAGTCAGCCAGACGCAGCCTGGGATCCTCGTCCGCGCCGATCTCTCCGACGTCGTCGCCGAATGCGGCAGGTTTCAGAGACTCGTTTGTCTTGACGTTTCTGGCGGTCGCGATGCCACGTTTATGAAAGATCAAATCCTCGCCACGCGTGTCGGTCGGTTTGCGTCCGACCTGGGTGAAAAACGCCGACAGACTGTAATAGTCGTCCTGGCTCCAGCGTTCAAACGGATGATGATGGCATTGAGCACACTGCATTCGCACACCCAGAAACAGCTGTGCCACATCCTCCAGCTGCTGCTTGGGTTCTTTGACTCGCTTGTACCATGCGACGGGCGGATTGCCGATGACGGTTCCCGTGGCGGCCAGCAGTTCTCGCACAATTTGATCGTAGGGAACGTTAGCCAGCAGGCTGTCACGAATCCATGCATGGAAGGCGAAATTGGAAGTGATGTCACTGGCGTCATCGCGACGGTTCTTCAGTAACGACGTCCACTTATTGGCGAAGTAGTCGGCGTAATTTGGACTTCGCAGCAGAGTGTCAATCAGCTGATCACGTTTGTTGTCATCCGTGCTGGCGAAGAAGGCCGTCACTTCTTCTTCCGTGGGCAGTCGTCCTGTAATATCCAGTGATACTCGACGAATAAACGTGGCGTCGTCGCAGACCGACGAAGGTGGAACGCCAATCTGTTTCAGGTTTGCGAAGACGTGTTCGTCGACGAAATTTTTTGCATCCGGCACGCCTTCCACAGCAGCCCCCAGAGGCACAGCAGCCGTAAACACCGAGGCCTGCCCCTGATAGCGAAGCATCACTGCCACCTTGCCTGGTATGTCATGAACCTGGACAAGTCCGGTTGCAGACATATGCGCCATGGCCTCGTCGTTGGATTCGAAAAGTGCCAGTTCGGTGATGTCACGAACGCTGCCATCAGAATACTTCGCCAGTGCCTGCAACTGCTGCTGCCCGTTCCTTTCGACCACGCCGCGTTCCGGGATGACCTCTACGGACACTATTTCCGGATCATTGCTGCCCGTGTAAGGCGTGCCCTGTTCGATCCATTTTCGAAGCAGCGAGAGGTGTTTCGAATCTCGTGCCATCCGAACACCGCCACCGTGTGGTGTCTGTCCTGACGCTTTCATCAATAACAAACTTCGTTCGGGAGCCGCCCGAAACAGTCGGCGACCGCGGCCTTCCTTGACCAGACTTTCGTAGTCTTCCTGCGGTTCAAACCCCAGCAAAGAAAGCTGAAATCCGTTCTGCCCGCCGCCGGCCTTGGCATGACAGACACCGGTGTTACAGCCCGCCTTGGTCATTACCGGCACAACGTCATTGACAAAGCTGATCGCGAGTTTATCGTCCGCCGCTGGTCCTGGCGCAGCGAAGATCAGGACGGCAACGAACGCACACAGTTCGACGCGAAATAAGTCCGGGTGATGGTTGGTTGTGTCAGCGGGGGCCGTCATGTCGTTTCCGATTGAGGCCAAAATGTGGACGCAATCATCAGGATCGACAGTTGCGAAGTAAGGAGGGGAGAACGGTGGGATTCCAGTCGATTCCGGGCACCGACGGGTGAACCAATAATAATACCGCGAAAAAAAACCTCCGTCCACCTTCAATTGTCAACGGGACACCCCATGGGCGAGTCTTTTTCAGATGAGCATTGTTCAACATGGTCTCCCGTGCCCGACATACCACTCAAACCTGCGTTTGACTCGTCACATCAGAACTCCCCAACAGTTTCACCCTCCTGAATCGTCGCCAGCGACTGATACAGGCCACGGTCGATGTTCTCGCTGATGAACCGAACCGAACCGTCACCCAGCGTGAATTGGGCCCCACCCACATGGCGACTGCTGAAGTCATCAAAATGTGCGATACGATCATTCGGAACGTGATCCGCTGAACCAAGGATTCTCTGAAATGCTTCTTCGCCTTCAGCGACCATACCCGGCCATGTCGAAAACCATCCCTGATTTGCGTCCGTTCGCCGTTCACCCACCATAAAAGTGTTGGCGGTGCCATCGATGATGTCGCGGATTTTCACTTTACTGTTGTGATAGAAAACACCGTCACTCGTGCATTGCCCCGACGGCAGTACAGGCGAATTGCCCGCTGCATTTTCGCACCCGTGCAGGTCGTCAGTACCAAAAGAGCCAATGTAGTTGGCCGTCGGAAGTTTCGCCAGCACGGTGCCGGGGTTACTTTCATGTTCAATCTTCCATTTGTCCGGTTTGGGATCAGACGGACACTGCCACGCCGTCAAAACAGTGCCGATGAACGAAACGTTGACCGGATCGTGAATTGAGTAATCAGCGTCAAACGTCTGATACAAAGGTGTCTGATCCAGATACGGCAGAATCATCGCGCCCCAGCCGGCTCCGTTCAGCCCGTCGTGGGCACTGTGTGGACTGTTGCCAACAGCAATCCATCCTGGCGGAAAAGTACGGTGCACTTCGTGGTAATTGTGCAGCGCCAGTCCCAGCTGTTTCATGTTGCTCTTGCATTGGGTGCGTCGCGCTGCTTCTCGAGCCTGCTGGACGGCGGGCAGCAGCAGGGCAATCAGAACAGCAATGATTGCAATCACAACCAGCAGTTCGATCAGTGTGAAGCCCCTTCGGCGGCAGAATGTGTTGTTCTGCATAATATTGTTCCCATCAGAATAATGATCTCTAAGAGGTGCAAACACGACGAAGCGAAGGGCGCGGCAGACGGCGACGAAAGCAGGTTGCTGGTCGGCCTGGGACACGCACTGTCGGCAACCACGATCTCGAAGCAAAGACGTGCCGAGTCGCTAACCAGTGGCATTGACCAGCCGTCAGCAGCAGATATGCGAGCTCAGGCAGGAGGCCCGCGAGCACTTTTTGGCGGCAGGCTGATCCATGCGAGACTTCACTGGCAACGGTCAGGAACTCCATTTTCGGCGAAAAGCAGTCACCCAGAATGACGGCTGGCGGAGGATCTGCCGCCTGCAACAGAACCTGACAAACACCACAATTGTGTTCGTGCTGCGGAACGTTCTGTTCCGGATCACCCTGGTCGGACGCGTCACGACTGTGGAACGGACACGTCTGGCACGAGCACCGCCCCGAGTCTGTGGTCTCACCTGACGCCGTGGCAGAACTCAGAACATGATGATACTGGCGAATGGCCTGACCGAATACGAGCGCGCAGACGATGGCAGTTGCGACTGCCACTTTCGAGCAAACGTATGCGATCCTGCCGAACATCACCACGAATTCATGCCCCCCGTCCGAGTATTGCGCTGCTTCATGGTCGCGAAAAACGTTTTCTGACCCACTATGTGTACTTCCCCGGAGCCCGAATGAGCCACGTATTTTCGTCAACTGTTCGAATCATGGAAAAGGCGGCTGATAGTCGCGACTCACTGCCTCCTATTTCGATTTAAGACTCACCGGTCGATAACAAAATTGTAGACTAATGCGATTTTTTGACCACGAATCAGTGACATCCGCTGTCATTGGTCGCACCGGCGAAGCAGGAAAACCAGAAAATTTCGCTGAACACGGACTGAATTGTCGGCGGGGCCTCTCGTTGGCCTGCCGGGTGTTCTTCGGCTATATTTAATGTCGTTGTTCCAGGCTCGATTTTTTTGGTAAGAAAATTTGTCGATGATTCGATATCTCACGTGCATATTCGCAGTCCTGTTGTGTGCCGGCTATGGCGTCGCTCAGGACAAGGGCTTCACATCACTTTTCAACGGTGAGAATTTCGACGGCTGGGAACAACAGGGCGGTGTTGCCAAATACCGAATCGAAGATGGCGCAATTGTGGGTGAGTCTGTCACAGCCACTCCCAACAGCTTCATGTGCACGACAAAACTGTACCGGAATTTTGTTCTGGAGTACGAGTACAAGTGCGACAACCTGCTGAATTCAGGAGTGCAGTTTCGCAGCAATGTGTATGCCATCGAATTGATCGTGGGTGGCACAGGCAAGAACAAGAAAATTGCGGCGGGACGTGTTCACGGATATCAGGTCGAAATCGACCCTAACAAACCGAGCCGCATGTGGAGCGGCGGCATCTATGACGAAGGTCGTCGCGGCTGGCTTTACCCTGGACTCAGAGGTGGCAATGCAAAAGCATTCACGAAACAGGGACAGGACCTCTACAAACCAGGCGAATGGAACTCCGTGAAAGTCGAATGCGATGGACCCCACATTCGCACATGGCTGAACGGTGAACCTCGAGCTGACTTCGAAGACGACATGACGCCTCAGGGCCTGATCGCTTTGCAGGTGCACGGTGTCGGCAAACACCCGGAAGCCGTTGGCAAAACCATCATGTGGCGCAACCTGCGCATCAAAGAACTACCATAACACGGCACGACCCGCAGCCGAGCGGGGCGGCCCGCAGCCGATGCGATCTGACGCTCGGAAGATGATGGTCCACTCCTGTTGGTCGCTGCAAAACTGGGGGACGGAAACAAGGCTATGGCGATTTCACGTTGAACTCTGCCAGGCGAGCCTTCAATTGGGCGGCCTGCTGCTGCAACGTAGCTGAATGCTTTGGGTCTGCAGCCAGATTTGTGAACTGTCCCGGGTCTTTTTCCATGTCGTACATTTCCTGCGTGCCGTCGTTGTATTGCATGTAGGACCAGTCCCTTGTACGCCAGGAGGCTCCCTTTGCGAAGGACAGGGCACCCTGTTTTACGGTGACGGAATGATCCTGCAGGACGGGGACCAGACTGGTGCCGTGGAGCCCTTCGGGCGACGACAGTGAAGTCAGTTCGCACAGAGTGGGAAACAGGTCGACCAGTTCCACGATGGAATCCGTCCGTCCTGGCTGAAAACCAGGTACGGAAATTATCAGCGGTATCCGCGTCACCTGCTCGTGAACATTGTTTTTCTGCCAGAACGTATGATCTCCCAGGTGATATCCGTGATCGCTGGTGAAGACGATAGCGGTTGATTCTCGCAGTCCCAGGCGGTCCAGTTCGTCGACCAGCCGACCGACCTGTTCGTCCATAAACGTCACGGCTGCATAGTATGCCGCCCACATTCGCTGCTGATTATCAGGGTACATGTCGATGCCGTTTAGCGCCGAACGACTTCCGGGCAGCCCTAGTTTCGGAATGTCATCCAGATCGCCGGGACGCTGTTCCGGCACGGTCGTTTTCTGCCAGGGGTATGGGGCAAAGTACCGATGCGGTGCCACCATTGGATAATGCGGTCGCACAAATCCGGCTGCGATGAAAAACTGTTCGTCACGATGTTTCTGCAGCAGTTCGACGGTCTTGGAGGCCGTTTTGTGATCGGGCTGATCCGCTCCGGTGCCGTCGTATGCCACGGATACGAACATCCGGTGAGCCATCTTCGTGGACTGTCGACCTTCCAGCTCTGTCGTGAAAATGTTCAGATTCAGACACGCATAGTCTCCGGGAGTGTGTGCTTCGTTGCCCTGCGAATTAAATCGTTCGGTCCACGTCTCCGGTACGTCCTGTCCATCAGTCCCGGCGATAATGTCGCCCGGTACGCGCATGTGAAAGATCTTTCCGACTCGTGCGCTGTAACGGCCGTTTTGTCGAAAGTGCTGCCCCAGAGTGACGTCGCCCTTGCCCTTATAACGGCTGAACATGAACGATGTTCGCGACGGGCCACAGACCGTTCCCTGGCAATAGGCTCGATCAAAAACGAGTGCCTCGGCGGCAAGTTTGTCGATGTTGGGTGTTTGACACATCGAGTCGCCGTAGCAGCCCAGCACACCGGCTCTCAGGTCGTCAGAAACGATGAACAGGACGTTTTTGATGCGGGGCTTTGGCTTATCGGCCGACAGAACGCTGGTGAATCCACACACAAAGGTTACGAGCAAACATCCGGTATGAATTCGCAGGCATCGAACAGGAACTACCGATTTGACTCCACGTGTACCAAACATCTTCTCTCCTGATCATTTTCTTCGTTAGACAAGGTAGACGGTCTGACCTATGCCGCGGAACTATTTATCCATATCCAGTTCGACACCAAACTGTTTGGAAAGGCTGGACAGGTCTGTCACTGTGGAAGGCGACAGGGGAATGCCGTCATGGAGCCGATTCTGCATGCACTCCGCTTCCGGCTGTCCCGGAATCATGACACGATCAAATCCGGGGGCAGGTGGTGACTCGTTAAACTTCCGCATCATGACATCTAAACCTCGCTTGATTGTGTCAGGATCTCCGAATTGATCCAGCCGCATCGCCGCAAAGACGTGGCCGATACCTTCCTGAGCAAACTCGTCAACCGGGCCTTTGATATCCCCCAGCACCCGATCAGGATCAGGTTTCTCTCGCCACGCTCCGGACAGCAGTCCGGTCAGAATCCAGCCGGCGATCGCCAGGCCGAAACCCTTGTGACCACCCAATTCGGTAGCGCCTCCCAGCGGGACGACTTTGGTGAATGCGGCCGGATCGGAAGTGGGGCGATGTTGATCATCGAGTGCCCAGCCGAGCGGTAGTGATTTTCCCAGTTCTTCCAGCATCTCGATGCGATTGACCGGGACGACGGACGTTGACATATCAAGTATAAATGCCGGGCCGCTGCTGCCGGGGCAAGCCATGGCCAGCGGGTTGGTCGACAGCATCGGCAGCAGGCCCCCAAAAGGTGTGACCGCCTTCGGTTGTCCATTGGGAAACAAATACCCGGTAGACGCAAATCCGATCATGTCATGATGTGTCGCCATGTGGGCGTAGTAACCGGCCGCACCGAAGTGCGTTGAGTTGCGAACGGTGACAATGCCAACGCCCTGAGTGGTCGCCTTGTCGATTGCCATGGTCATGGTTTTCACGGATGCGGACAGTCCCATGCCTCCATTCGCATTGGTCGTAGCCGTCGTTGGAGAATCCCGTTCCACTGTGAGCGGCGCACCCGTTCGAATGACGCCGTCGCGTCTGCCGACTCCGCCAGCACTGTCGATGTAATAACGTTTTAGATTGCGGACGCCGTGGGTATCGACTCCCCTCAGGCTGGCCCACATCAAAACGTCGGTCGCTTGTTCTGCATCGGCGTCGTCCACGCCGGATGCGACGAACACGTCGTGAACAAAGATTCGAAGTTTGTCGTGCGAGATTCGTCGGCTTGTCATCTGTTTGTCCGGGGTTGTAATCGGGTGGAAATGACGCAGGAAGCAGCAAGGAGACGCGGGTGGTGTCGTGAACCCGTCGGGATCGGCGCAAGTTGATTGCTGAAACAGGAATTTGTTCAACCAGTCGCCGCAAATGTTGAATTCGCGCACCAGAAATTGCGGATCTTACCCGATCGCGGCAGAAATTCGCTGCCGGAACCGAACCCACGGCAACCGACCTACGGACGCGATCGCACTCGAGACATGTAACGCAGGAAATAGCGTTCGAAATCTTTGAGCGACCGGCCGGTCGCGGTTTCGAATTCCTCCAGACGTGCTGCCGCACCGACGGGCTGCAGAGGTTTTCTGTTCTGCTGGTGTAACAACAGGCGGTCGAAGGCCGCTCGATCCGAGCGAACCAGAAAGAACGTGATCGCCCATCCTTCCGCGTAAGCATCGCCAAGATGGTCCGGGGACTGAAATGCCTGATCGGACTCCAGCAGGTCCGCTAACGGCAATCTAAGTCGATTCTGACTGGTGGCCGCCTGGAAACCCGGCAGATGAATCCGACTGACCTCACCCGGTCGACTCCAGATTGTCGAACTTCTTCCCGACGCCCGTTCAAAGAATACGGCCAGACCCTCCGACAGCCACATCGGATTGTCCGCATACCGCACCTGCAGCCCCGTATTGAATACCAATTGATGCACGGCTTCGTGAACGATCGTTTCCACCTGGCGAGGCGTCTTCTTTAGCTCACGGACGACATCCGAGTTGGTGCGGAACGCGCGATCGCCGGAAATTGCGGTGATCAGCATCTGATTGTCGCGGACCGAGTAGTAACCGGGGACATCGGTAAAATCTGTATCCGGGTGTTGCCGGCGAGCAAATTCCTGAAACCGAGCCACATCGCGAAAAACCAAAACCGGAAGTTTTGCGGTGAGTTTTTTCAGCTGAACATCTGAGTCTTCAAAGAACTTCAGATATTCAGCGACGACCTTCTCAAGCAGCCGTCCGCAAAACGCCGTATAAAGGTCTGAGGCGTCCGAGCAGATCACAAAATGTTCGGTCTGGTGGATGGTAGATCCGCCAGCCGTTTGTTGCAGCAGCAGGGCTGCCAGTCCATCGGGGGGTAAATATGAAAATGCGGCGGTCCGCCCAACGATGGATGTAAACTGTTTCGGCGTAAGATTGTGGAGCTGACCACTTCGCTCTTCCAGCAGAATGCCGCCATCCGATGCTTCAACCAGCACTCGGCCCGTAAGACGCTTTATGGCCGCACGGTCAGCAGCCGGCGCTAACGTCACGGTGTGCAAAGGATCCTCGGCAGGCGCGGCAACCGGCGTCAGGCAGCCCAGATAAGCCATCAATTGCAAAAGGCGTCGACGCATATTGCCTCAATCATCGGATTATTAACGCTCGGTATCGAGAAGGCCGGGGCTTTGCCAGTTCCGGTCCGTGGCGACGCACGAAGCGATCCTGTCCAACACCCTTGATTGTGAAGTCAGGGCTAATTTCGCTAGGTTACGCGGGGACAGCCGAATCCCATCTTAAACACTCTCGACCCGTATTTGGAAGCGGAACAATATGGATCACTTGATCAGTCTGATTCTGGGCGGCGGCAAAGGCACGCGGTTGATGCCACTCACCCAGTTTCGTTCGAAGCCGGCGGTTCCCATCGCGGGCAAGTATCGACTGATTGATGTGCCGATCTCGAATTGTATGCACAGCGACGTCAACCGAATCTATGTGTTGACACAATTCAACTCCGTCAGCCTGCACCGACACATTCGACAGACGTATAACTTTGATGTGTTCAACAAAGGATTTGTCGAAGTGCTTGCGGCTCAGCAGACACCTGGTGATTCCGCGTGGTATCAGGGCACGGCTGACGCCGTTCGCAAACAGCTGCGATTTCTGAAAGAACCGAATCTGCGGTACATCCTGATCCTTTCCGGCGACCAGCTGTATCGCATGGACTACCGCGAAATGCTGACCACGCATGTCGCGGCCGGAGCTGACGTGACAATTTCCACAATTCCGGTCGGTGCCGCGGATGCTCGAGGATTCGGTGTCATGCAGCTGGATGATACCGGTCGAGTAACAGGCTTTGTGGAAAAGCCGCAGGACGACGCAGCTCTGGCAGCCGCACGGGCGCCTTCCAGTTGGATTGATCAGCAGGGTATCGAATCCAAAGGCCGTGAGTACCTGGCCAGCATGGGGATCTATCTTTTTAATCGCGACCTGCTGGTCGACCTGCTGGAATCGTCAGACGACGAAGACTTTGGCAAACACATCTTTCCACAGGCCATCGAAAACCATCGCGTGCAGGCCCATTTATTTGACGGGTACTGGGAAGACATCGGTACAATCAAAGCGTTTTTCGATTCCAATCTGGCCCTGGCCGACACCAATCCTGAGTTCACGTTTGCCAATCACAAATGGCCAATTTACACCCGCGCAAGATTCCTGCCGTCGACGCGGATGGACGATTGCACGGTCAACCGCAGCCTGATCGCGGAAGGCTGTCAGATTGGGCCGGGCTGTCGTGTTGAAAACAGCGTCATCGGAGTCCGCACACAGGTTGGCAGCAACGTGACAATTCGCAACAGCGTCATTATGGGAGCCGATTACTACGTCAAAGATCGTGCGGAATCCTTCGAGCGGCCAGGCCTGGAGAACAGCGTTTTGATCGACGGAGTGCTGGTTGACAAGAACGTACGGATTGGAGCGGGCGCAAGACTTATCGCTTCTGATGCTCCGGACGGTGACGGAGATTATGATCAGGTAGCCGTCCGCGACGGTGTTGCTGTGGTCAAAAAAGGTGCCGTCATTCCGGAAGGCTGGTCGTTCTCACAGAGCGGGAGTCAGGAATCAGGTGGGTAGAAAACGTCAAATTGCGGGCTGCCGACAACAGGCCACAGCACCAGAAAATGGTGGATCAGATCACTGAAGAACAGACCCAGTCCGATCGCCAGCATCCACCAGCTGGTCTTCGGGTGTCGGTCCCACAGCCAGCACGCCAGCAACATGATGACTCCGCCGATGTAGCTGTGATGAATCCGTAACCCACACGTCAGTCGGCCGATCGTTGATGCGGTGTCTCGTGTGGATTCCAGTCGGCAGCCAAACCGCATCACGCAGGTGATCAGCTCAAAGATCACGGTAAACGCGGTGGCCCACAGAAACAGTATCCGATTGGTCGCGGCCGTCTTCATCACCGGTGCATGATAGTCACAACGTCTCAGAATCGGAACTATCCTGCACCTCGGAAATACGATTGTCGAGCTCGTTTTCGAGAACGTTCAGCGACGCTATGATTCGCAAAAACAGCATTGAAAGTTGGACGAATGGTACAAAACACATATTTGGCAGTGGATCTGGGAGCGGAAAGCGGACGAGTGATGGCCGGTCACTTTGACGGTCGGAAAATCGCGCTGGAACAATTTCACCGTTTTCCAAACGGTCCCGTAAATCTCGGCGGAACGCTGAGATGGAATCTGGTCAGCCTGTGGACTGAGATTCAAAACGGCCTGCGGGAAGCTGCTTCCAGACTCAGTGGTTCTGCTGTCTCCGTGGGCGTGGACACATGGGGAGTCGACTTTGTGCTGATGAACCAGCACGATGAACTGCTGGGGCAGCCGTGGAATTACAGAGACAAACGCACAGATGGCATGCTGCAGAAGGCATTTTCACGCGTGCCGCGTGCCGAAATTTTTGCAGAAACTGGCCTGCAGTTTATGCAGCTGAATTCGCTGTACCAGTTACTGGCCATGTGCGACCGGGATCCTGACCTGGTGGCGCAGGCCAAACGTTTCCTGATGGTGCCGGATTTTTTTCACTGGTGCCTGAGTGGCAGTCGCGTGGTCGAATTCACAAACGCCACAACGATAAGTGGTTCGTTTACTGCTGTTTCAAGTTCTATCGCCACAAGATTTGATTCTCGTGAAACAGATATGACGTTAGCAACTGCAAGTATTGCAGCTCTT
>JABABI010000409.1:222-519 GCA_014238335.1 Fuerstiella sp. | reverse complement strand
GTATACTCGGCGGTCATCTACCGGATGAACAGGCCACGATGAAGTTCCATCCGGACCTGACCGCAGGGGCTTTGACGGTTCCCTCATTCCCCAACCAAATGAGAATCCGATGATGCGTGAGCGCTATAGACCATGGCAGATGGCCATGGTGATTATGTCAACGACGTGCGCATTATTGCCATGTCGACGTGGCCTAACCGACCAGCACGCCACGACTTCAGTCAAATCGACTGGCAAGCGTCCCAACATCGTGCTGATTATGGCCGATGACATGGGGTGGGGCGACTCAGCAACGTA
>JABABI010000409.1:0-212 GCA_014238335.1 Fuerstiella sp. | reverse complement strand
TCGGTTGGCGCGATGTCGCGTTCCACGGTGGAAATGTCGCCACTCCGAACCTCGACCGCTTGGCGGCTGCCAGTGTTGAGTTGACGCAGCATTATGTGGCCCCGGTCTGTACGCCAACACGAGTCGGATTATTGACCGGTCGCTATTGGAGTCGCTTTGGGATCACCACGCCTCGGAACGAGAGGTGCCTTCCGTGGGACACAGTCACGCTA
>JABABI010000408.1 GCA_014238335.1 Fuerstiella sp. | reverse complement strand
CGAGGGCATCGTCATAGAAGCCGTTGTAGGCATTGACGCCCTTGTCATTGAATTTTCTGCGGAAGTCGGCGTCGAGTCCGTTCAGCAATGTCAGTCGCTTTGTTGCCGCAGACTTGCCGCCGATCGATTCGACGTCACTGATCCCCTGGCTGGGATCTCCAATTGCGAGAGGTGCGTAGCTCGAAGGGAAGAAACCGTTGCCCTGGTCCGAACGGCGATTGACGCACACACTTGATGGCAAGGTTTTGCTGCTGCGTCCGAGATAGTGAGAACCCCAGGCCCCGAGATTGGGGTGTAGAATCGTGCCGCGAGGTTCATAGGCGGTCCGCATAAAATACTGCGCCGGCTTATGGACACCGATCTTTGCTTCCATCGAGCGGATCACGCAGACGCGATCTGCGACCGTCGCGAACTTCGGAAAGAAATCGGTGACCTGGAAGTCGGCTGATGTCTTAATTGTATCTGCCGGGCCTTTGGACTTGCCCTGTTTCGGATCCAGCGAGTCGATGTGACTTAAGC
>JABABI010000407.1 GCA_014238335.1 Fuerstiella sp. | reverse complement strand
CATGATTTTGGCAAAAAGGCCCCCCCGCTGTCGAACCTCTACCTAACGCTGCTAAACGCATTAAAAGTACCCGCCACGCAATTCTCCGACAGCAGCGGAACTATCCGGGAAATCATGGCTTGAATCGGCAAAAATGAAGACTTTATTGATATCACCGCCTACTTCAGGTTCATTGCTCCAAACACTCAACAAATGGGTCAAGGAAACGGGTCGAAATTAAAAAGTAAGCTAATCATGAAAATACGAATTCCCCTTACCTTCGGCCTGTTTGCCGCGCTGCTGCCCCTGGTTGAGGCAGCCGAACCAAAAAAGAGTGGTAAGCCTCAGCCTGATGCCACCTTCTTCAATGGCAAGGACCTCACCGGCTGGTCGGCATCCGAGATGAAGTACTGGTCGGTCAAGGACGGTGCCATCGTGGGGCATTCCGCGGTTAACGTACCGGGGAACAAATTCATTTGGGCGGACGGCAAGGTGCAGGACTTCTACCTAACGGTGGACGTGAAGCTCACCACAGACAACCGTA
>JABABI010000406.1 GCA_014238335.1 Fuerstiella sp. | reverse complement strand
ACAGGAAAAGCTGGTGGAATCACCAGGCTGGACGAGCAACATGCAATTTCAACACAGCTGAACAGACCGGGCACATTCTCAGGTTTCTTACCGGGGCAGGCCGACCTGTGCGAAAGGGGGAAGAGGAGAGCAGCGGGACGACGTCCAGAGTACTGGAAACGAAACGCACCCGTGATCCAGTTACCGGCCGAAGAGCCCCGCAGTCCGTCTGGAACTGGCTGTCGGCCGGCAGGCCTGCTGACTGCTGAAAATATGACGAAAGGGACAGACAGAAAATTGCCTTTCCAGTCACCAGGAGACTGTCATGGTGGAGCTGACAGGCGGTGTCCCCTTCCACCAAAGGCCTTGCCCCGATCCAGTCTCAGAATTACGATTCCGCACTGCCAGCCACCGTAGCTCAGTTGGCAGAGCGACGCTTTCGTAAAGCGTAGGTCATGAGTTCGAGTCTCATCGGTGGCTCTTTTTTATGCGCTGATTTATCGGACGTAAACTCTTTGTCTGCAATGGGCTTACGCTCGCTGTCC
>JABABI010000405.1 GCA_014238335.1 Fuerstiella sp. | reverse complement strand
TTTGTGGCACGATTTTTTTACATGTAAATGTGAAATGTGTTAATGCAAAGTTTAATATCTATATGGTGCTTTGGTTAATGGTAAGTCGTATTCTTTAAAATATGCTGTGTAATGTACCGTTTATTGTCACTGCTTAAAAGGGGGCTCGCTATACTCCGGGCGATTGTGTCCGATTTGGACAAATTATACTTTATATTAATATACACAATTTTTAATAACCAATCAATAAATTAAAAACATAACTTGCGGTGCGTTTTATGAAGTTGTCCATTTTCTTCTCTATGAGAAAATTTAATAAATACAACAAAATTTAATGGACAATCCGGGGGTCGAACCCTGGACCTTTTGATATGAAGTCCAATACTTAGTCCACAACGCTACGGAGGTACGATTGATGATGGCGTATTTTAAACATAATATACCTACATTGAAACTAAAACATCAGAATGGTACTATCCTAACATATGTGTATCTATTATACACGTTGATTATGACCGAATAAAGGTAAACCAATTTAAACAAGGACAGT
>JABABI010000404.1 GCA_014238335.1 Fuerstiella sp. | reverse complement strand
GGACCGTCTACACGGTAAATGCCGATACGGGGTTGAGCGGCATCACAGGTTTGCGGTTGGAGTTGCTTGCTGACGAGAAGCTGCCGAAGAAGGGCCCGGGTCGTAATGACGACGGCAACTTCGTCCTCACTGAGCTCGCCCTCGACACCGAACTTCTCCTTCGGAATAAAGATCGCAGTGCGATCGGTCCCCTCTTTTGGATGTGTTGCCCAACCACTGTTGTCCACCTTGCCATCGACGGCTTTTTTGACGTCAAAGTCTTTTTGGCTGAAATCCGCCTTGGCTTCCTTGAATTCTACCTTGGTGGACTTGCGCCCCTGCCCCTTGCCGGTGGAGATGGCCTTGAGGTCGAGTTCAGTGAGGACGAAGTTGCCGTCGTCATTGCGACCCGGTCCCTTCTTCGGCAGCTTCTCGTCGGCAAGCAACTCCAACCGTAAGCCTGTAATGCCGCTCAACCCCGTATCGGCATTTACCGTGTAGACGGTCTGCTCAAGCTTACCGCTGGCGAACACCACATTGCCGTCGCGTT
>JABABI010000403.1 GCA_014238335.1 Fuerstiella sp. | reverse complement strand
CGGCTGATTCAGCCATCGACCGTGCAAAGTCAGTCATGCCCGACTTTCCACCGCAGCACACGCTGACCCGACCGGGTATCCCGTACCCGGGATCGCACGCAACAGGGGACCGAAATGTGTGACACCGTGTCACACCACGCAGAGACCGGGAGGCTATGTTGGTGGGGGGGGAACCACCGAGGGGTGGGGGGTCTGGTCGGTTTCTGAGAACCCCCCCTGGCCGAGTTTCGCCCGGTGTCACGCATCGCTCACCATGTTGTCGGTCAGTTTGCGTTCCAAACACGGACCGGAGGGCTGGGCGGTCAGCAGGACCAATCACGGCTGGGATTTGGTTTTCAGCAGTGGTCTGAGTGTTTTCCGAGTTCTGGAACAAATTGATTTTCAGCTGTCGCGTTTGAGTTCCAACGGTCATGCAGTCGGCATGGTTTCGGGGTGACATGCAGGGGATGTAGACTCAGCGGAGCAGGAAGCCATGGGATCCAGCGGGGCTCTCGTTCTACGAATGCTGACCTGACAATCAAGTCCGTGATC
>JABABI010000402.1 GCA_014238335.1 Fuerstiella sp. | reverse complement strand
CTATCATGTCGATGCCGTTGCCGAAAAGATCGAAGGTCGAGGACGGTTTGGTGGAATGCTGAAGTCCGACCAGCGTCGCGCGGCCTGAGCTTCCCGGAAACCGAGCCAATGTGACCCCAGTTGCGGTGACGGTACGCGATAACGTGAGCAGACGCCATTTCCACTGTCTGTGGTCGCTCTTTCTGATTGACACTCGACTGAGAGGGTGGTCGATTTCGCTGGCTGACACCTGATTGTCAAAGTGCTTTTCTGTCGGCGGAGTTTTTTGACCCTACGGGAATCCAATGCCTTCTTCGCAACGAATCACATGCAAGTGCGTTGGTCATACGCTTCCACAGCCGATCAGTGTTGCGGATCGGCTAGCTTGTCCCGCAGTATCTCCAGTTCGCTTAATCGGGGTACCATTTCTCGCTCAATCAGCCGCCGCTGCGAGCGGGACTCGATGATGAGACCGAGGCTGAGCCCCCCGATGACCGGGATCAATATCCACCTCGAAACACCGGTAACACCGAAGACAACCAACACGAAGAGG
>JABABI010000401.1 GCA_014238335.1 Fuerstiella sp. | reverse complement strand
GAAACCAGCCAGAATATTGGGAACTTTCAGTGCGAGTGGGTCAGCGGTGCTGAGCACCACAGCCTTTGGGACGCGAACAGCTTGCGGCAGACCTGTTTCATCCACGTAGTATTCGGGTTGGGCGTGATGCCAGCGATGTGTAGGCGGTGTGTTTTCAGGTGCATTGCCGCGAGAACGTAAAACGTCACCAGTCCTCTGCTCGTCCAGACTTCGACGGCCGTGAATTCGGTGGCAAAAACAGCATCCCAGTGGGCGTTCAGAAAAATCGACCATACCGGTATTCGCTATCGATCAGATGCTGGTTCAATACCATGAGCCCTCAGTACGTTGGCGACGGGGGCGTCGCCAACGTGGTAGCTGATGTTCTTCAGCGATGCCTGAATGCAACCCTGGCCACATGTGGGATTCTGTTTGGTAAAGCGAACGATGGCATCCACGATTTCCTGTCTGATGCGAGGCCTGCCGGGTCTGCGTTTTTCGCTGGAGCCGAACTTCTTCGTGACCAGTTTCCGGTGCCAACCGAGAATCGTGTT
>JABABI010000400.1 GCA_014238335.1 Fuerstiella sp. | reverse complement strand
GACAGCGAGTGCAGCCCGACCCGAACCGCTTTGCTTACTGGACGCTACCAGCAACGGGCCGGTGGACTGGAATGCGCCATCGGAACCGGCAACGTGGGACGTTACGACGAGGCAATCGAATTGGCAGAAAAACGGCAGCTTGGCTTGCCTGCCAAGCAGTCCGTACTTCCTTCGGCCCTCAAAACGGCAGGATATGCTTGCGGCGTATTCGGCAAATGGCATCTCGGTTACGAACCCCAGTTCAATCCGCTCGAGCATGGATGGGATGAGTTCTTCGGTTACATGGGCGGCAACGTCCATTATTTCAATCATCGAGAATTAAGCGACCTGCACGTCTTGTTTCAAGGTCGTCTGCCGGTGTATCGCAAAGGCTACATGACTCACCTGATCACGGATTCCTCGATAGATTTCATTAAGCGCAACAAGGAAAAGCCTTTCTTCCTCTTTGTCTCCCACGAGAGCCCGCATTTCCCGTTTCAAGGCCCCGGAGACGAGAGGAAAGTCGTCGACGAAACGAACTGGACAGAAGCCGA
>JABABI010000003.1:157817-177174 GCA_014238335.1 Fuerstiella sp. | reverse complement strand
GCCGCCGGGCCGGCGCGGCAGGAGACCAAGCAGGCGATCTTTCGGCGCGCTCGACAGAGTGCTGCTCGACAGAGTGCTGCGAACGACGCTGCAGCACGAGGATCCGGAAATACTGCGGATCGCAGCCTGGATTTTGGGGCGTATCGGTGACGGCAGCGACATCCCTCGGCTTAAGAAGGAACTTCCACGTTGCGAAGATGAGTTGTTGCGTGCTTATCTGAACCACTCACTGGCTGCTCTGGGCGACAAGGACGGGCTGAATGCCCTTGCCGCGAACCTCAGGAATGATGATGGTGCCGTGCGGACTTATGCGGCGACCTTTGCCGGAGATGCACGTGACATCAGCGTCGCTGACACTTTGACGCAGATGCTGGACGATGCTCATCCTGATGCCGCTATCCGGGCTGCTCAAACGTTGCTGTGTCTGTCCCGTCCCGCGGCACCAGGCAGGGACGAGGATGTTTCTGTCGTTGTCTACCCCAGTACAAAACAGAATCCTCGATATACCGAAGGTTCTGTGTTGCCGCTGCATGATGGTTCGTTGCTGTTTGCGGCGACTGAATTCCAGGGCACCGGCAGTGACTTTGCCAAAGCCCATATCGTAGGACGACGGTCCGTAGACGGAGGCCGAACATGGGGCACAAGTCGCGTGCTGCAGAAAAACACCGGTGGTATGAATGTCATGAGTGTGACGCTGCGACGGCTTTCGTCCGGGCAGGTTGCGATGTTCTATCTGCAAAAGAACAGTCCGGAGGATCTTGATTTGTTCGTTCGGCTTTCGACGAACGAAACGAAGAGCTTTGGTGAAGCCGTACTGGTGACGGCGGACGACGGCTACCATGTTGTGAATAATGACCGCATCGTCCGGCTGTCGACGGGCCGTCTGCTGGCTCCCGCCGCATCGACAGCAGATGTTCATAAAGTGAACCACTTCGTGTCGCGCTGCTATCTTTCGGATGATGGTGGCAGAACCTGGCGCGGCGGCAGGGGCCACGTCGATGCGCCTAAGCGGGGAGCGATGGAACCGGAGGTTATTGAATTGTCCGACGGTCGTGTGATGATGATCGTCCGTACGCAACTGGGCAACATCGGCCGCAGCTACTCAGACGATGGTGGCGATACGTGGGCTGAAATGCGGTCACTGGGTGTGATGGCTCCCGAAGCGCCGGCCACGTTGCGCAGAATTCCGGCAACCGGTGACCTGCTGCTGGTCTGGAACAACACGTTCACGGCAGGGGCCGGTCACGGTGGGAAACGCACACCACTGACCGCTGCGATTTCCCATGACGAGGGCCGTTCGTGGCAGAACGTGAAGAACCTGGAGTCGGACCCTGATCGCACATATTCTTACACCAGTCTGGTTTTTGACCGCAATCGAGCGGTCATGAGTTACTGGGACAGCGGCGCAGGAGACGGCATTCTGTCCTGCCGATTTCGATCTCTGCCAGTCAGCTGGTTCTATCATCAGGGTTCTGTCAGGGAATGACCGAACTTCGAATTGTCGCACGCGTCATCGACTGAGCCTGTGTTTTAAGGTCGTCAATTGACAGGAGTCGGTCGGAATCCCTGCTCATTGAAATGTCGCATTTTCGAACACCGCGTGTGATTTTCGTGGAGTGTGCGTCTTGCAGGAAAGGATTCTGTCCCTGCGGTCAGCCGCAACTGCTGCAGCATAAAGATTTTGGCCGCAATTTGGGCGTGATTCGCCAGGTGTGGCATACAATATGCTTAGGTGCACGTGCAGCCGCCCCTGTTGGATGCCTGGCAACGTCAAAGAATGGCACAATGACACGACGCAAATGTATCTCGACACCTACTGAGATTTCGACCATGAAATCTGCCTTACCCTTTCGCTCCCCAAGATCCACCGGATTCACGCTGATTGAGCTATTGGTGGTCATCGCCATCATAGCGATTCTGATTGCCTTGCTGCTGCCAGCGGTGCAACAGGCCCGCGAAGCGGCGCGGCGGACTCAGTGCCGCAATAACCTGAAGCAGCTGGGACTGGCTTTGCACAACTATCACGACGTGCATGGAATTTTTCCGCCTTCGTCGATATGGGAAGCCGACCCAATGAGTAATCTTGTGGTCGGCAACGCGGCTCGCAGCTGGATTTTTCATTTGCTGCCGTATTTTGACCAGGCAAATCTTTACAACGGGGCTGACACGACCGTCATGTCCAATGCTGATCCAGCATCCTCAGAAAGTCTGACAGCGCTGGCCTGTCCATCGGACCCAAAGTCAGAGGACAGGATCGTGTTTAGTCAGGAGATGGGCACGACAAATTATATGGGAAACGGCGGACACCGCGGACTCGCGTCAAATCAGTTTTTCTATAACTGCAACCCCGTACCGGATCTGACCAGTGGCGTTTTCAATCGCAGGGGCGTGCGCATTCGCGATGTCACCGACGGGACGTCTAACACATTTCTGGCGGGTGAACGAGGTGTCATTGCCAAGTTCGGCGGTTGGGGCATGTGGAACTTCAGTCTGCTTGGCTGCGCCAGTGGACACGGCGATACAATGTTGACGCACGACAACTGGGAGTTTTCAACCGTCAACGGAGGCTTGGATTATGTTGGCGGTTTTCGCGCTCCCGACAACTTAGCTGACCCGGCGGGTGAAGATATCTTTCACTGGTGGAGTTACCATTCCGGTGGCGGATTGTTTCTGTCGACCGATGGCAGTGCCCGTTTCGTTTCGTACAATACCGACTACAATACGATTGACGACCTCCATCAACGAAACGACGGTGAGGTTATCGGGGACTTCTAGGCATGTCGGCAGGCGGGCCGAAACCCCGCGTCGCCGAGTCGGGCCTGCCGATGTCGTCGGGGAATCCATGAATATACGTCAGTGCCCAATCTCTGCTGTTGCAGATGCGACGATGCTGGTCGCTGTCGTTGCGATACTGTGTCTGCTGACTACTGGCTGTGGCGGCGATGATGACCTCGGCGGACGCGTCGCCATTGACGTAACCGTTCAGGTGGGAGGCGAAACGCCAGAGTCGGGCACGTTGGTGTTGAAGCCGGGACGCGGAGTCCGTAGTCCTCTGATTCGCATTCCCATCTCAGATGGAACCGGATCTCTGCGGGCAGCAAAGGGGCCCGTTCCTGGCAGTTACAACGCCAGTTTTCGGTCTGGCGTCGCGGGGGGGAGCATCGATGAACAGCTTTCGAAGACGGGGCGAGAAATGCCGTCCTTCCGTGCCGGGGCGTCTGCTGAGAATTCTCAGCAGAGAAACCGTCAGGCGCCAAAGGCGAAAAGTGAGGTGTCAGTGTCCGTTCCGGATGAAAATCCTGCAACTCTGACTGTTTCTTTTGACGCCGCGTGATCAGTTCAGCGACCGTACAGGGTCCCATGCTGCGACGTTTGTCGATGCGGGGACGATATACAGTTCAACGCGGCGATTCCGCTGCCGCGACGATTCGTCGATGGCCGTTTCAAGTGGTTGGAACTTGCTGTAACCCATAGCGGCCATTCGTTCTGACGAGACCCCCAGGATTTCCAACTCTGTGATTACCTGATCGGCGCGGTCGGTGGACAAATGCCAGTTGGTCGGGTGCGTGGCAGCCGTGCTTCCTGCGGGTGCGATGCGCTGGTCGTCTGTATGCCCAACGACCAGTACACGCATTCCGACAGCGCCGCCGGAATTCAACTGGTTTACGAATTCCTTCAGCACTGGGTTCGCCTCAGCCCGGAGCTTTGCGCTACCGAGATCAAACAGGACGTCTTCGGGAAACTTGTTCAGCCCTGTTAGTGGGTCATAGTTGAACCCTGGCACGCTGCTGCCGCCGCCCAGCGACAATGCATCTCCGGACGCATCAGCCAGACGGGAAATGTAACGGTCCTTCAGCTGTGAACGCTCTGCCAGCAAATTGTCGATGCGAGAGTTGGCCGTCGCCAGCTGTCCGTGGTTTTGCTCAAGCTGTTGTGTCAGCATCTGACTGTTCAGCTGGAGTCCGGCCACAGTCTGATTCAGGCTGTTTTGCGCCATCAGCAGATTTTCGTTTTCTGCGAACAGTTCCTGCGACCGTAACTGACTGGCGGTCAGATGTTCCTGAGCTGCACGATGACCGGGCAGACAGCAACACCCCGTGGAAATGCATGACATGATTGTCAAAAACAGAATTGACAGGTATTGATTTGGTAAGGGCATGGTAATGGGCCCGAAGAGTGCTGTGTCAGACCGGACGCCTGCGAAACGCTGGTCGCTCCGAGACGGAGATTGGGATGTGGCTTAAGATTGCCGATGGGAAATGTTTTTTACGTTTGCCGAATGATGCCGACTACGCGCCTTTGAGAATATTTCTCCATTGACGTGGACATTTTTCCTTCGATCTTCGCTGCGTTTGTGTTTCGCAGCATTTCCTGCCGAAGTGGTCGCGGCATGACACACGTTCGCGATTGCGTTCTGTGCCATAACCTGCAGAAGCTGCCGATGCCGCAGTGGCCGGCGACGCTATAGATTTCGGAAAGGGGTTATGGACAGACGGCCGTTGGGGCTGACCGAAACGGAAACGGCGCCGGAATCGCTGGTGTGATAAAGTGCGACTTGGCCAAATACACTTCGAAGTCGGTCTGCATGAGCTGAGTTTCGAGCGCTTACGATCACATTGTCCGGAGTCAGTTGTTCCGCGAGTGCGGTGGTGTTGGCACTCGGTGAACCGTGATGCGGACTGATGAGAACATCAACCGGTCCGATATTATGGAATATGTTCGGGCTCCCCCTGCCCTCCAGGTCTCCCGGCAGAATGATACGACGTCCGGCATGCTCAGCGATGAAAACTATTGATTTTTCATTGTCGTCGGCATCTTTGGGAGCTGCCACCAATCACGCTGAAGGCAATGTACGAACGATTTGCCAATCTGTGCCGAGTCACCGGTGCTCAGTATCCGCATCGGTGTGCCTGCGGCATCGGCCAGTTGAATCACCGACTGCACGGATGTCGACTTCGAGGTCACGAAGTCTCGCGACGTGAGGATTTCCGACACCGGCATTCGGCTGAGAACACCGGATACGGCGTTGTAGTGGTCGGCGTCCGCGTGAGAAATGAGTATTGCATTCAGGCTGCGGCAACCGCGATGCCAGAGAAAGCGGCAGATGGTGTCCGCCGCGCGTTCACCTCGATTCATTGCACCGCCATCAACCAGAATGACCTCGCCGCTCGGAAATTCGAGAACGGCTGCACTGCCGTGGCCGACGTCCAGAACCGTACATCGCAATTCGTGGGGCGAATCCCGCTGTGTCGCCGAAGTGAATGCCGCCAGGATGGAACAGTACAGGCACAGAACGGCGATCCGTTTCAGTGGTCGCCAGCGGAGCAATAGAATCAACGGGAGCAGTATGTAGTAGATCATCAGAAACCAGTCTGGAATGTCGGCGACGTAAACGTGGCTCATGTGCACGCTGGACGTCGCTTCGACAATTTGCGTCATGGTCGTCAGGAGCCACGAAAATCCGGGACCGACGATCAGAGCGAGAGACGGATGCAGCATTCCGGCTGCTAAAAGCACGAAGCCGACGCAAAGTGTCAGTCCGGTGAGTGGGATCAGGAGCACGTTGACCAGTATGCCAGCGGGCGAGACCACATGAAACGTGGCAGCTACCAGGGGAGTCGTGAGTGCCAGAATCGAGAGCATTTGCCGCCAGCGCAGTTTGAGGCGCGTCCACAGAGCCTGGAAGGCATCATGTAACTTTTCAGCAGCGCTCAGGGCATCGGCTGGAACGTCCTGTTCTTCGATTTCCGAAACGGCACGCCCGGACACCCATCCAAGTGCGGCCACCGACAGGAACGACAGCCAGGCTCCCGTATCGAACACCAGGTGGGGCTGGGCGGTGACCATAATGATGGCCGTAATGGACAGCAGGCTGATGATTCCCTGATTGCGGCGCACAAACTGAGCCACGACAAGGACGACAAAGAAGACGGTGGCCCGAAGCACCGAGGGCCGCAGGTCGGTGATCATGGCATAGATAACGCACACCGCCGCCGTCAGCAGCAACGCTCGACCGCGGCGAACGATCAGCAGATGAAAGATGCTCAGCAGAAATGCACACAGGATTCCAACGTGCAGTCCGGAGATCGCCAGCAAATGCATCGTGCCGCTGGCAATGAACGCGTCCGCCGTTTCGGACGGCAGTTGATTCCGATTTCCCAGCAACAGTGCCAGAGCGATTCCGCGAACGTGCTCGGGCAGGGCCGTTACCAGAACAGAGTGCGCTTCTTTTCGCAGTTCACTGACCCAGTATCCGGCCGACCATTTGCTGCACGAGACCACTACACGAATGGCGGCCGGATGATTTACGAAGAGCAAACCGGAAATCTGTCGTCTGTTCAGAAAACGTGCATAATCGAATTCACCCGGGTTTCCGGGTGCGAATGGCCAGTTCCAGCGGCCCGTCAGCATCACTTCGTCACCTTTGTGCAGCGTTGCTGTTGCGTCGCCTTCGACGTATACCTGCAAGTTTCCTCCGGCGTTCCGCTCCCCGGATGAAGTCATCACAGATTGTGTCGATACCAGGAATCGCGATTGTCTGGCGGTCCCGAAAATTCGTGGTGCGTTCTTTGATGAAGGGCGGGAATGAAGACAGGGGACAGACGTGATATGTCCGGTCAGTGTCAGAGGTACGGGGCCGTCACCGCAGATGTCTTTCAGGGATTCTCGTGCAGACGGAGCTTGATGCAGCTGCCAGCGCGCGGCTCCAAGTAGTACGATTGCCGCCAGGACACAAACGAAACAGCCCCTGTGACGTCGTTGTCGTCGGCTGACGTTTGCAGCGAACAGGCACGCTGGGCCTGTTCCCAGGAAGAGCAGAGGCGCGGATGGTACGGCGGAGCCAAGGACGATTCCGCCGACGAGAGCGGCTGCCATCCATCCAATCAGCGGCAGTCCTGGTCGGACGAATGTCGTGGCGAGAAAGCCGTCATGGTTTAGGGGTCGACCGGCCGATGTTCGCCGGTCTCTGCATAGCTGCGGGCGAAACGGACTGCTGGTATTTTCCTGATGGACTCTGTTGCCGCGGTCGGATTTTGGAATTTTGGCGGGCACGGCATTCGCAGCCTCGACAATGTGTTATTTCTGATCAAGGTCATTCAGGATCGGTTGCAGTTCGTCGACAAAGTCATTGACGTCCTGGAACTCACGATAAACAGATGCGAATCGTACGAATGCCACCTTGTCCAGATCGCGCAGTGCGCTGAATACCAATTCTCCGATTTGGCGGGACGGAAGCTCGCGCAACCCGTCTTCATAAATTGCCGCTTCGACTTCAGAAACAACCTGATCAATCTGCTCATTGCTGACAGGTCGTTTGTAGCAGGCCTTTTCGATGCCGGCACGTATTCGGTTTCTGTCGAACGGAACTCGGGATCCATCCTTCTTGATCACCTTAATCGGTGATTCCTCAATCCGTTCATACGTCGTAAATCGGCGGCTGCATTCCAGACATTCGCGGCGGCGGCGGATCGAAAAATCCTGGCTGTTTCGCGAATCGATGACTTTAGTTTCGTCGTGCTTACAGAAGGGACATCGCATGACGAAGTCCTCCGAATGGTGGAAGCCCGAACAAACCCGTCTGGCGTTCTGGCTGATCAATTCCCCATCGAGCAGCGAGGAAGGTCACCCCGACATTGTAGCACCAACCGCAGTCACTTGAGAACCGACCAGCGATTTTCTCACACTCATTTCGTTACCATCCACTCCGGATCGTCTCGGTATCGTTGATTCTGCCAGGGATCTCCTACGTTATGGTATCCGAGTTGTTCCCAATAGCCGGGCATGTTGTCAGGACTCAGCGTGATTCGCTTAATCCATTTAGCACTTTTCCATGCGAATAGTCGGGGCACGATGAGTCGTACCGGGCCACCGTGATCGTCGTTGATGGGTTCGCTGTCGTGTCGGTCCGCCAGTAGCACGTCTTCATGCAGCAGTGCAGACAGCGGCAGATTGGTGGTCCAGCCCTCATCGCAAGCTTCGATGAGGGCAAATCGGCTGGCCTGCTGAACGCCAACGTTGTCCAACAGATGGCCAACTGAGACGCCTTCCCACAGGTTGCCAAGACGTGACCAGGCCGTGACGCAGTGAAAATCTGAATACACTTTTGTGCGAGGCAGCCGATGGAAATCCGGCAGCGTGTATGTCATTGGTCTGTCGACTAATCCGTCAATCGTTAGCTGCCATTCTTCCTTATGCATGTTCGGCACCGCACCAGCATGCAGCACGGGCCATTTTCGAGTGCGATGCTGCCCGTCCGGAAGACGATCTGCACGCATGGTGTCGGGGGATACGATTATGTCTTCCGACAAGTGAGTATGCCCGGAAACTTCTTCAGGCTGATACTTGGGGTCTGTCTGTGGACTGTACATCAGGCCTTTTCCTGTTGTTCAACTGACGAATGATACGCGGGCATACCGATCTTACGCTCAGCCAGCCCCCGACGTGCAGCCCGAAATTCGTCGAAATCGTGTTCATCAATGCCGGACCATGTCCGCTGGTATGAGGCACCAGTCGTCCTCGTAAAGCCCATAAACGCACCTTCAGTGATATGAGCCGGACTCAAACGCTGCACGAAGCAGACGAACTGTAAACGGTCAGTATCTCCCCAAACCCAGGTGCACCGGCCGGACGTTTCTGGAAAACCGTTGATATTATCAGGAGCACGGCGATTCTCAGGTACGCAAGTTGCCCTGACAGGCTTTGGGAAGGGGCACCCGGTCTCCATTGACCGTGTTTCGCTCGTTCTAATACACTTGCAGCTACAGAGGTTACGACAATTCGACGTGGTATCCGGGACCGCCTGCCGGGCCAGTCAGGCAGACTGTCTGACAGCTGGCTATGCGGTCGCCTGCAGAAATTGCAGTGCGGTGCCCGCCAGGGTATCGCTGCGGTTACGCGTTTTTTTGAGGACATACGTCGGACATGGAATGGCTGGATAGAGTCGGTGACTTCTTCACCTCAGCGACTGGTAAGATTAACCGGGGGATCACTTCGATTTTCGGTTCTTCAAACGAGAAGCAGATCAAGAAGATCGGATTTGTATGCGACAAGCACGGCAAGGTCACCATCACCCCCGGTTCGCTGATCGACCGCATCAACGGCCTTGAGCCCGCGTGGCAGGCTAAAACCAACGACGAACTTCTGCAGACGACTCAGGTCTTTCGTGACCGCCTGTCTGCAGGTGAAACGATTGAAGATCTACTGCCGGACGCCTTTGCAGCCGTGCGCGAATCGGGGCGACGTTTTCTGAAGATGCGTCACTATGACGTGCAGCTGGTCGGGGGATGGATTCTGCACAAGGGCTGGATCTCTGAGATGGTGACCGGAGAAGGCAAGACACTGGTTGCTACCCTGCCAACGTTTCTGAACGCGATTGCCGGCAAGGTTCACGTCATTACCGTCAACGACTATCTGGCACGTCGTGATATGGAATGGATGGGCCCGATTCATATCAATTTGGGAATGACGATCGGCGCCATTCAGTCCGATATGGGTCCGCAGGAGCGACAGACCCATTATGCCTGCGACATTACGTATGGCACAAGTAATCAGTTTGGCTTTGATTACCTGCGCGACAACATGAAGCCGACAAAGGAGCTGCAGGTTCAGGGGCCGCTGGACTACGCGATCGTGGACGAGATCGACAATATTCTGATCGACGAAGCTCGTACACCTCTGATCATATCCGGGCCCGCGCACGACAACCTCGAAAAGTATCCCAAAGCCAACACGATCGCACGGCAGTTGCGGCCGGACGTGGACTTCGATGTTAAAGAGAAGGAACACACGTGTCACCTGACCGAAGAAGGTACTCGCCGCGCTGAAGAACTCGCCGGCGTCGACAGCTTTTACACGGCCGGCAACATGGAATGGCCCCACCTGATCGACAACTCGTTGAAGGCGCATCACCTTTACAAGAAGGATGTTCACTACGTCGTCGAACGCGGTGAAGTTGTGATTGTTGACGAGAATACCGGGCGAAAGATGGAGGGTCGCCAGTGGAGCGACGGGTTGCATCAGGCCGTGGAAGCAAAAGAGGGCATGAAGATCAAGGCCGAGTCGCAGACACTGGCCACGATTACGCTGCAGAATTATTTCAAGCTGTACGGCAAGCTGGCCGGCATGACTGGTACGGCGATGACTGAAGCAGAAGAGTTCTGGAAGATTTATCAGCTGGAAGTGTTGGCTGTACCAACCAACAGAATCATGAAGCGGGTTAACCATCCGGACAATATCTATGGCACCGACATAGAAAAATGGAACGCCGTTGTTCTGGAAATTAAGAAGGTTAACGAAACAGGGCGACCGATTCTGGTGGGCACGACATCGATCGAAACGTCCGAGCTGGTCAGCAGGAAACTGGTGAAACGTGGTATCAAACACGATGTCCTGAACGCGAAGCAACACGAACGGGAAGCGGAGATCGTTGCTCAGGCAGGACGACGCGGTGCCGTGACGATCGCGACGAATATGGCCGGTCGTGGTACCGACATCATCCTTGGCGGAAACCCCGAACATTCGGCATGGGAGGAGTTGAAGGTCAAATACGAATCACGGCTGGAAGTCCCGAAATCGGAGTGGGATGAGCTGACGGATCAGATCGCCGAACGAGGTGGGATGAAGGTTGAGGCAAAGGAGATCCAGGAACTTGGCGGTCTGCACGTCGTCGGTACAGAGCGACACGATTCCCGCCGAATTGACCTGCAGTTACGGGGACGATCCGGTCGACAGGGTGACCCAGGCTCCAGTCGCTTTTTTATCTCGCTCGACGACAAACTCATGCGGTTATTCGCGGGCGATTTCGTGAAAAGAGTCATGCAGTGGGCTGGGCTCGAAGACGGCGAGCCCATCATCAGCCCCATGGTCACTCGCAAGGTGGAAGGTGCTCAGAAAAAGATTGAAGAACGCCACTTCGACCAGCGCAAGAATCTGCTTGAGTACGACGAAGTGATGGATGAGCAGCGAAAGCGAACGTACTCGTACCGTCAGAACATTCTGGATGGTGCGGATTGTCGCGATCTGCTGGTTGGCATGATGGACGACCAGATCGATCATTGGTTGGGCCATTTCCTGAACAGTGACTATCGCAACGAAACCATAGTCGAATGGGCCGGTCAGAAACTGCACCTGGAAATGGATGCAAAGCAGTTGCGCGGCTACGACCGGACACAGCTGGAGGATTATCTGCGTGACGAAGCGGAGCGACAGTACGACGGAGTCATCTTTGAGCAATTGGAGGTTCATCTTCCGGAAGAAGGTGGTGAAGAGGAAGAAGATATTACTCGCCAGTGGAACTGGGTCGCACTGACGAAGTGGGCTAACGTTTACTTCGGCCTGAACCTGCATGACCGGGATCTGCCGAAGATCGATCGCGGTGCCCTGCAGATTCAGCTTCTGGAACTGGCTCGCGGATTCATCAGCCGCTGGGATCTGACGATTCTGGACGAATTTCTGGATGCTGACTTTGAACGCAAGTCACTGTGCGGCTGGGCTCAACATCACTTCACGCTGAACATCACCGTGGAGGACCTTGGGGGAAAAGAGCTAAGCGACATCGAGGATTATTTGAAGAAAATTGTTCGAAATCGCTACGACGAAAAGGAAGTCACATTTCCGGTCAATGTTGGTCTCAACAGTTTTCTGACAGGCGATGGTTCGCAGGGCGAAAAGTACAATCGTGAAAAACTGTGTCGTTGGGCGAACTCACGATTTAAGCGGGACTTTTCGCCCGAACAGTTTGCCTCGATGTCGACACAGCAGATTCTGGACCTGTTGATTGACACCAGTCGCGACTATCTGAAGAGCAGGCCTGATTCTGGATTGATCGAGGCTAAGCTGCTGGAATTGCTGCCCGATTCCGATAACGTCGCGACTCGAGTGAATCCGGATCAGGCGAAGCACGTGGCGGAATGGGCTGATCAGGAGATTCACTGGACGGTGGATCAGGAAAAACTGCATTCCATGCGTCCGTCGGAAGCGAGAACTCGGTTTCTGCAGGGTATCGATCACGCCTTTCGTCCCGAATTGCGGCAGACCGAGCGATCGGTGCTTCTGGAAATTGTTGATACGGCGTGGAAGGATCATCTGTATTACATGGGCCACCTTCGCCAGGGGATCGGCTTTGTCGGCTACGCACAGAAAGATCCGAAGACCGAGTACAAACGGGAAGGCCGTAAGGCATTTCTGTCAATGTGGGAACGCATCGACGAACAGGTGACTCAGGCGATCTTCCGGATTGAACAGGAAAGCCCCGCCTTTGTGGGATCACTGTGGAAGGTCACCGCCACCGAACAGGACGTGGCCCCGCCGATCGACGACGTGGCCGACAATTACCAAACCAGCGGTGCGGAACCGGGGGAAGGCAAGCAGGCTGTTGACCCGATCGTTAACGCTTCGCCCAAGGTGGGGCGGAACGATCCGTGTCCCTGCGGCAGTGGCAAGAAGTATAAGAAGTGTTGTGGTAAGTAGTTGTACAGACCGGAATGGATTCCGTGATGAAGTGGGTTTTGAATTGTATTTATGCACTGCTCCTGTCAGTGCTGTCCCCGGTCATTCTGTGGCGAAGTCTTCGTCACGGAAGATATCGGCAGGGATGGCCCGAAAAACTGTTTGGAAGACTGCCGATCAGCGGTGACGGGAAACCTGTCGTTTGGTTTCATGCGGTCAGCGTTGGCGAAGTCATACAACTGCACAAGATTGTGGACGCTTTTCGTACCGACACGGGCGACACCTGTCGAATTGTCGTCACAAGCTCGACTGACACGGGGTATGAACTTGCCCGGTCCAGATTTCAGGACTGCACGGTGTCCTGGTTTCCTCTCGATTTCTCATGGGCTGTCTCGAATGCTCTGCGGCGCGTCAATCCACAAATGGTTGTCCTGGTCGAGCTGGAATTGTGGCCCAACTTTCTGAGTGAATGTGGTCGTGCTGGCGTTAGCACGGCGCTCGTGAATGCCCGGATCAGTGAACGCAGCTTTCAGGGGTATTCGCGGGTAAGGCTGGTGATGGCTCCACTGTTCAGGCAGTTTGATGTTGTCACTGCACAGACTGACGAATATGCCAGTCGACTCCTTCGTCTGGGAGTATCCAGGACGGCCATGCAGGTCACCGGTTCCGTTAAATATGACGGGGTGACAACGAATCAGAAGAACGGGGCAACCGCGGGATTTCAACAACTGTTTGGTATTTCGGACGACGATGTCGTTCTGATGGCGGGCAGTACACAGCATCCGGAAGAACAGTTGGCGCTTGACGCCTGGATGGCCCTGAGGTCCGAGTATCCCAATCTGCGATTGATTCTGGTGCCTCGACACAAAGAGCGATTTGATGAGGTCGCGTCAGCGGTTCGTAGCACGGGATGCCGATTACTGCGACGCTCCGAATGTGACGAAGGTCGGACCGTGTCAGAGGACTCGGTCGTTCTGCTGGACACCATCGGCGAACTTTCGGCCTGCTGGGGGCTGGCAGACATCGCTTTCGTCGGAGGAAGTTTTGGTTCACGCGGCGGCCAGAACATGCTGGAACCGGCAGCCTATGGCGCCGCCGTCCTGTTCGGACCGAATACATGGAATTTCAAGGATATCGTCGAGCAGCTGAAGTTCGCGGACGCTGCCCTTCAACTGCGCACTCAGGATGAGTTTCTGCCGATGGTGAAGAAACTGCTGTCGGATCCGGATTCAAGAAACCGCCTGGGTAAAAACGCCGGCTGCCTTGTGGATGCCCAGCAAGGCGCTGTGAAGCAAACGACGGCACTGTTGCGTAGTGCGATATCCGGCGGCGGTGTGACTCAGGAAGCAGCTTGAACCACTGTGTCTCAGGAGGCTGCTTCGTCAGCCGTTGCCTCGGCTTTTGGCTTCAGCACATAGTCAACGTCTTCTTCGTCTTCTTCTGTGCTTTCTGTCTTCCTGGTAACCTGATATGCCTTTTGGTTACCAAATTTGTTGCTGCACTTAGGGCATTTGGCTTTGGCCAGCCCCTTGCCGGCCGCTCCACCAAGTTTCTTGTTCTTGCGCGAACTTTCGGTGATGGCGGCGCCGCAGGCTTCGCAAATGTATCCCGACAGTTCGACAGTAAAACCCGGATCGTTTTCGTAGTAGTCCAGGTTCCTGACAGCTTCAATCTTCACTTCACTCAGGAAGCAGAACAACGTATCCGTTTCTTCAGTCGCCGGAACTCCGTTGTCTTCGGCCGGGATTTTTAATCCAAACAGGTCACTTACCTGTTCCGAAAATCGCCGATGGACACTCAACGGCATGGAGATAAAGGCCTGGCGATTCTCAGGGAGTTCCAGAGGCACGTACACTGCGATTCGTCCGCCCCCGAACACCGGGACACCGGCAAACATGCTCTCGTGAGCCTCAGAGACTGGCTGAATCAGTCGAATTCTGTTCGTCTGTTCAGCCGTTATTGTCTGCAATTCACCGAACGGCAGATCGGCGATGGTTCCGGTTTTCTGAATGTGTTCCCGGATCTGTAGGCGTTGCTGCTCAAGAGCTGGTGGGCCGTCTGCGGCCTTACCGAACATGCTTTTCTTTGCGGGCGCAGCGTACTTAACAAGGTGCAGGCCACTCTCGTGAAAGACGCCGTCCACATTTTCGACTGTCTTTTCCAGGCTCCCGGGTTTCAGCACGACGTCCGTTGGTGTAATGACGTGTAGTTGGAGATCCTCAATCCAGCCAACGGTGATTTGATGTGTCCTGGTTCCCCTGTCTTCCTGCGGGCTTTTCTCCTTCTTCTTGATTTCCGGTACGATGAAAGGATTCTTGCACTGCCTGCAGCGCAGAGTGCGACCGCCCTGGTCTTCTCTGACGCGAATCCATGCACCACAAGAACAGGGCAGAAGAATACGCTTGCGGTGAGACTGCTTAACCTTGTCGCGCTGGCGACGTTTGACGTCTTTTTCGTCCTGCATGGCAATGCCGAGAAGTTCGTCGTCATTAATGTTGCCGGTGGACGGTTGCTCTTCCGAGTCTTTCGCTGCAGGCTGGTTGGCCGCTTTGTCAGATGCTGAAGCGCTGTCAGTCGGAGTTGAGGCGGCAGCAGCCGTATTTTCGTCAGGGAGGGGATCCGTTGTTTTTTTCGGTGGTTGTTCAGGCGTCTTCACCGGAGCCGGAGCGGCTGAGGCACCACCGGCGGGGAGGTGATTCAAGGTGAATTCCGCATTGTCTTCTTCCTCCGCATCGAACATGTTACGCCCTTCACCGAACGTGTCCCTGGCGGGAAGCATTTCCGTGCGCTGGTCCGCCGGAACGTCGCTGAAAATGATAGCCTGAGGTTTGGCTGTCATTTCGCGGAATTTGGCTTCTACATCGGCCCTCATGAAAGCATTGCAGTTCCAGCAGCGGACAAGTCCGTAGCGCACCATCTCGTTGCATTTCGGGCATGGGTCGAACATTTCCCGAAATTTGCGGTCGCCCACCTGGTCTGAAGTTTCCAGTGTGACGGCAGGTTTGACGTCAATCTCATGACCACATTGTGGACATTCCTTTGTGTCAGACAGGATGAAGGCCTCACAGCCCGGACAACTTTGAAATGATGTGGACATGCTGACTGAAAACTATGAAGAACTAAGAGGAAGTATGTACCTGGAACGCGCGGACGTCTTGGCCGCTTAAGGCGGACAATGGCTTTGGCATAGTTTTGCGGCAAATGGGTCGAGATGCAAATCCTCAATATCACGTTCTCGCCGAGACAGCGGTAACGGAAAGCTGCAACCCCGCGAGATCGGCGGTAAAGGTCCATTTCGAAGGCGAAAATGCTGCGTTTTCTAACCATTACGTCGGGCTAATCAGCCTCCCTAACCTAAATTTACCGAGCGGCCGTTTTCTCACACACGGGCGCTGAATCAGGTCGCAGACAGCGTTGCTGATGGTTGGAATTGTCACCTTTGAGCCCTCATGCACATGCAGCCAAACGGTTCTACCTGCCGTTTTGACATTAAGTCGAGCTTTTGGGTTGTCTGCCCAAAAGCACATTAACGGGAGCCGACAGCAGAGGTTCGCTTGCATGGACCCGTTGTTTGCCAATACCGTTCGCTCCGGAAGTTTGTAGACAGCCTGTCGCGGAGTTCAACGAAGTGCATAGTTACAGCAAATACGTTCACACGAATCGTCAACAGTTCAATTCACGCAGTGGAAATCTGATTTTCAACTGCTTGACAGTCGGTCTGTTGATAATGCCGTTGTGTGCGGGGTGCGGAGATGGCGGAACGCCGTCTGGTGGCGGCGGAAGTGTCGACACTGCAGGGCGAAATTCGGATGCCGTCGCCACAGGCGGCTCCCCGGATTCGTCGACGTTCGTGGAACGTACTGCGAATGGCAGATTGCGAAAGGGGAGATTCGTCATGCGTTCGGACGGGCCCAAGTCGCTTGATCCGATTCGCGGCTCTACAGTTTACGAAAATCGATGTGCCAGCCAGGTTTACGAGACGCTGCTGCAGTACAAATATCTTGTTCGTCCGTTTGAACTGGAGCCGCTGCTGCTGGAAGAAATGCCTGTTCAGTCAGAGGACGGCCTGACATGGTCTTTTAAGCTAAAGCAGGGTGTTCATTTTCAGGACGATCCGTGTTTCGCCGGTGGAATGGGCCGCGAACTGGTGGCGAAGGATGTTATTTATTCGTGGAAGCGAATGGCCGACCAGAAGTCGGACTCAAAGGTATGGTGGATCATCAAGGACACCGTTGAGGGATTTGATGAATACCACGAACAGCAAAACGCTGCAGCCACCTTCGACTATGAGGCTGACGTAGGCGGACTGAAGATTCTGGATGACTACGAATTTGACGTGACATTGCGAAAGCCGGTCAGTCGTTTCCTGTGGACGCTGGCCATGTTTCAGACGTCCATTGTTCCTCGTGAAGCGGTCGAAAAATACGGTAGCAAGTTCGGGCTGCACCCAGTGGGCACGGGGCCGTTTGTGATGAAGGAAGAAGACTGGCAGAAAGGTGTCAAGTTGACCTATCGGCGCAATCCAAACTATCACGAATGCGTCTATCCGAGTGAACACATGCCGGAAGACGTGGAGGCAGGATTTACCGAAGCCGCAGGTCAACGTCTTCCGTTTCTGGACGAAATTCAGGTCGAGTTTTTGCAGCAGGACCAGCCGGTGTGGCTGAAATTTGAAAATGGAGAACTGGACTACACTCAGGTGCCGGCTGAGTTTTACGAACAGGTGTTCAACAAACGTACCGGCAAGCTGCTGTCAGCAGTGCGCAAGCAGGGGATTACCGGCCATGCGGTTCCCTTGATGGACTTCATCTTTCGCGGCTTCAACATGGAAGACGAATTACTGGGCGGTTATACGGATAAAAAACGAGCGCTGCGACAGGCCATGTGTCTGGCTCTGGACTGGGATGAGTTGAATGAAGCCTTTTACAACGGGCTGAATATTGTTTACGACGGCCCCATTCCTCCCGGTCTTGCGGGACATCCCGAAGGCGGCTTTAGTCCTGACGCCTATCGGGGGCCGGACCTGGCGCGAGCCAGAGAACTGCTGGCCAAAGCCGGCTACCCGGGTGGCACGGGGCTGCCACGAATTAACTTTCATATGTCCAAAGGCCGCAACAGCAAGGGGCAGTCTGAACTGATGGCGCGTCAGCTGAAGGAAATCGGTGTTGATGTAAATGTTATCCTTGTCGATTTTTCGACGTTGATGCAGACCGTGGACAACAAGAACGCCCCGATGTTCGCCTTCGCATGGGGGTCGGACTACCCGGACGGGGAGAACAATCTTGCACTGTTTTATGGGCCCAACTCAGCTCCGGGGGCCAATCACTTTAACTACATGAATGCTGAATACGACAAGCTGTACCAACAAATCGTGCAGATGCAGCCGTCGCCTGAACGGACGGCGATTTACGCACAGATGCTTGATATTCTGTACAACGACTGTCCCTATGCCGGTTCGATGGGGCGGACGCGTTTTTATCTGGTGCAACCGCGGATGAAGTATTTCAAACCTGTAGAAACGTTCGAGAACTGGTTCAAGTACGTCAACGTTGTGGGGGACAACTGACGCCGTGCCTATTTCCGATTACGAATAAACCTTAACAGGCCATGTCCGTCCGTGTGTGCCGCTGCGTTTTCACTTTCCGGATCCTTCAGCGATTGTTCCATGATCCCGGGTGTCAGGCGTCGCAGGCGGATGCCCCAGAGGTTACCGGCACGCAGTGGTGTGGTTTGAAGTTCGGCCTGAGGAATAGCCATTTCGAATCGCCATGATGTCTCGTCAGCTTCTGCATCGACGAACCACTGTGGGTTCCAGCTGCGAGCCGTCCAGCAGCGTTCGCTGGTCTGCCCGCTTTCGTCAATGACGAACTCAAAGCTGGTTGTGTAATCACGATCGACATCGAAACTGATCATTACGCGGTCCAGTGTACCGTGTTCTGCATCGTGATGCCGATCGGCCGTGTGGTCCATTCTGTTTGCGTTGCCGCGACAGTGTTCGACTCGCCCCGCAACGTACAGATGATCGTCGTCCCATGCCAGCATCACCAGGCAGTCTGCCGGCGGGGCAATCAGGGTGTTGTCCGATGCGGCCAGATGAAGTTCGATTGCGTCCTGCCAGCACTCCTCCGTCAGCATTCCGTCCAGCACAGGTTTGGTTCTGAGTTTTGGCAGGTTGATCGTCGGCACCGAAGTTGCCGCAGCCCCGTGTACTGCTCCCTGTTCAGCTCGTGCCAGCAAAGAAAACAGGTCGCTGCCCGCGGCTGCTGCGGCCAGCAGCGTGCTGTTTGCTCCAAAGTCACCAGCTCTGCGGACGTTGGCGGCCTGTCGCAGCAGCAGTCCTGGAGAATTTGCGACTTCCGGTGCCAGCGAACGGAGTATTCGCAGTGCCCGGTTCGCATTCTCATTCCACTGGGCGTCTACTGCGCGTCGATCAGAACCGGACGGATTGCCGAGCAGCGTGCCTGTGCCGGCCCGAACAATCTGAGCAGCGCCGACAGCTGTCGTCGGCAGCCCCCAAGAGACTGGCTGAATGCCGTTACCGGCATATTCGTCGCTGTCGCCGCGTCGCAGAAAACGAAGCTCTTCTGACGAATAGAACTGAAAGAGCTGCTGCGCTGCGTGCGCGGATTCCGGGGTTTGCGGAAAGCGATTGATGATTTCCTTCAGGACTGCGATCATCCCTTCCAGATTGTCCCTGGATTGGTATAGATCTGTGAGATGCTGCAGCTGCTGCAAAGCGAGATTGTCTGGCAGATCGCCCCCTAGAGTTTTCAAATGGGCAATCAGCCCGAGCGGCGTTGTTCGCTGAGTCAGATGGCCGGTCAGGGCTGCCCGCTGCGTCTTTTCCTGCTGGCTGATCTGCTCCAGCCGTCTGCGGTCCTCCGGACTGGCGTGAGTGAGCATGCGCCGG
>JABABI010000003.1:45572-157807 GCA_014238335.1 Fuerstiella sp. | reverse complement strand
AGATGAACCGGGTGTTGCTACTTCGCCGGAGAAAAAGTGCGTCGGCGTGGCCGTCGCTGTCCGCGAATGGGATGCATAAGAGGATGTGACGGGGATGGCTGGCGCGTCAGACGCGAACACGACAGCAGGAGTCAGCCGAACGCAGTGGTTTGAAATCAGGTCTGCGGTGGTCCCCAGATTTGGCAGCAGTGCGGCGCCGGAAAACATCAGCGGAGAAGTCTCCTGGTTGGCCAGTCCCCGGAACACATCTGAAACCTGCCATGGTGCCAGCCCCACGGCGTCAAGAACGGTGCCTCGCTGATCCTCGCCGGAAGCGATTTTGACAGCGACGTCGACGGCTTGCAGCCAGATTCTGGCAATTTCGTCAACGTCAGATTGGCGTTCGATGCAAATTACGTCCGGTCGCCAGATCCGGATCGTCTCTGCCAGACGCTGAGGCAGTAACTGACTGACACGACCTTCGGTCTGTCGGGACCATGACTCCAGCAGTTCTTCTCGCATACGTTCCTGCAGCGGGTGGGTGCGGGTGAACATCCAGTCCTGAACAAACTGGTTTCCGCCCGCTTGAGTCGTTGCCACCTGCATAAAGTCAGCGGCCTGTTGATCGTCCCCGTTCTGGTCCAGCAGTCGTGCGGACGGTTGTACGACCACCGACCGAAAACCCTGGTCACCACTGACGCTGGCCAGCATTTGCAGCGAAAGGTCTTCCGGGTTGGTGACCAGACACATTATTGCCGCTCGGTGATTTCCGTTACGGACAGGGGCCCAGGTCTTACCGGAGTCCTGTGATTGGTGAATGACGCCCAATGCCCCCACAGCCAGCACTGTTGTGGCGTCGATGAAACGAATCTGCCGCAGGGGGGCTCCTGAGGCAACCTTTCGAAACGTCCAGGACTGGCCGTCGTCATGGCTGTGGAGGACTACGCTGCCGGGACTTCCGGCAATACATACGTTGGACCCACTCCTGTCGACACAGCAGAAATCAGCCACGTCGTTGAGCCGTGTGGCGAGTCCTTCGGCGGGCGGTGCCCACGAGATGCCTCCATCCTGACTATGCAGCAGAAATCCTCCATCGCCGACCACCCAGCCGTGTCCGTCACGTGAAAGGCTTGCGCCGTTGACTTCTCGAAATGTCCGGAGCGGTCGGGCAAGCGTGACCAGCTGTTCGCCGACAACCGTTCCATACGAGCTGCCGGCGCCGACAACAATTCCGTTCTCGGGGCTCAGGAACGCTCCCGACGCCCACCGTCCGTTTTTCGCCTCCGTCGACAGTGGGCGCCACGTTCGGCCGCCATCGCTGGTCTTCAGCACGGTCGACGTAAGTCGGCTAATCGCTATTCCGTTATCAAGGTCGAAGAATCGAACGTAGCTGAGTGGCGGCAGGTCAAATCCGAAATGTTGCCCGGAGATCAAAGTGCCAGACGTTGAGGCAGCGGTGTCTTTGGCCGCAACGTGCCGCCAGCTGTTGCCTCCGTCTCCGGTTTTCAAGAGAATTCCGTGATATCGTTTCGCAAAATGATCAAATCGAGACCCCGCCACGTATCCGATCTGGTTCGTCAGGAAACAGATGCTCTGCAGGCTGCATTCAAAGGGAAGGATGGCCGTCTGCCAGGTGGCTCCACCGTCATCGCTGCGTACGATGACTCCTCGTTCGCCAACGGCCCAAACGTCGTGGCCGACATTGCAGACGTCGCTGAGTGACGCATCGTTCGCGATTGCCGCAGTTCGTGGAACCGGTCCGGAATAAAATGGTGTTGGAATGTTCTCTTCCGCAACGATCGTCAGTCCACTCTCACCCGTCCGTGGTGCGGATTGCTGGCCACTACATTCCACCGTCAGGGCCGGGCACAGGACGACGTACACAGCCACCGTTCCTTTCATGCTGGTCCACCAGTCAACTGATGGTGTCAGCTGGGCCGTACTTTCCGCGGGGGACGTCATTTTCGCCGGAACCTCCAAAGTTAAAGCAGGTGTTCTCATCTGAGGGCAGTCCTGGACACGTCCATCGTTGACTATGTCGCTCAGCTGCAGGAGGGTGCGTTGGCACGTCTTCGTTTTGGCCGCGACCAGTAGTGGCTGTTGATAATCGTCTCGTGGCAGCCAGCGTACGCCGCTCACACGATCGTTTGTCGTCGCCAGCCCTATAACACAATCGTGCAGTTCCCGGGATAGGAATCCCGACAGTTGCCGAATGTGCCGATCCATGCCCGATTGGGAGCAGGAATGATGATTTCCTGAGCTGCATACGGCGACAGATCTTGACCACCGAACAGAACTTTGAGACAGTCAGGTGCTGCTTCGGCAGATCTTGAATCTCATATGAACACTGCCCCCAAGGATTGGGGCTGCATTTGGCAAAGGAGTGCCCTTACCGTGAAACAGCTGCTTCTTACGCTGTTGGCTGTCGCTGTCACAGCCACTACTGGTGCCGTTCAGGCTCAGAATCCTGCCCCGACCAAGGGGCACCGTGTTGGGTTGATCGACATGGCCCACGTCTTCCAGAATTACAAGAAATTCGAAGAGTTGCGGTCCGGACTGCAGGCTGAGATTGAAAAAAGTGATGCTGAAGCCAAGGTGATGGTGGACCGTCTTAAGAAGATGCAGGCCGAAATTAAAAAATTTGATGCTGGCAGTCCGGAGTACGAGCAGCGTGAAAAACAATTGCTTGATCTGAAGGGCGAGTTTGATGCTTTTCGTGCAGCAACGCAGCGCCGGCTGGCCCGACGAGAATCAGAGACGTTTAAGGTTATCTACACAGACGTAACCAAAGCTGTGAAGCTCTATGCTGAATACGCTCACTTTGACCACGTGATGCGGTTCAATCGGAAAGGTATCGAGGAAATCAAGAATCCTCAGGAAGCTGTTCAGACAATGAACAAGACGTTCATTTACACGAGCAGTGAAAACGACATCACTGATGTTGTGCTGCAGTATCTGAATAAGCCGTACGCTCCAGGCGCTCCGGCTACAAAGACTAAGAGCACAACTGCGTTGCCTGCTGGACGCACCAGGCAGCAGTAGCGGGATGGGTGGGCGCGTGCTTCGCGTCCGGTTCCACCCCATTACAGCCAGTATGGCAGAGGCTCCTGCGATGCAGGTGTCTTCTGCTGTTTTGTCAACCTTATGGACGACGCCCACGTGCATTTCGAATGCGACACAAGGACCGGGACGATACCATTGATGTCTGCGATCAGGCGTCAGAATACGATCGCTGAACGGGTGGAGTTCTGTGGTCGCGGAATGTTTCACGGTGTCGAGGCACGGGTTGCACTACTGCCTGCTCCAGCCGATACGGGAATCGTCTTTCGTCGAACTGATCTTCCGGGGTCTCCGCTGATCAGGGCATCCTGTGATTTCATCGCCAAAGAACCCCGGCGTACGGTTCTCACAGCGGCGAAGGGAGTATGTATTGAGACGGTGGAGCACCTTCTGGCGGCAATGGCCGGATTGCAGGTGGATAACTGTATCGTTGAAATCAATGCACCGGAGGTGCCGGGGTTCGATGGGTCATGCCGTCCGTTCTGCGACGAAATTCTGGCGGTGGGGACAGTTTCTCAGGGGGCAGACGTCAGTTCGGTCGTGGTGAGTGGAATTCACACGGTGCAGAGTTCTGATCGAGCTCAGACGCTGATCCTGCGGCCCTATCTGTACCCGTGTTTGGCGATGACTTATCATCTTGACTACGGTCGGAATAATCCGCTGCCACCACAGACGATGTCGGCAGAGATATCGCCGGAGTTCTTCTATTCCGAGATTTCGGGCGCCAGGACGTTTGTGCTGGAGAGCGAGATTTCAATGCTTCGGCAGATGGGATATGGTAAGCACCTGACGGCCAGGGATCTTGTTGTTGTTGGCCGCGATGGAATTCAGGACAACACACTCCGCTGGCCGGACGAAGCTGTTCGGCACAAGATCCTGGATTGCGTCGGTGATCTGGCGCTGGCGGGAGCTTCGGTTTGTGGACATATGACGGCGTATCGCAGCGGTCACCATCTGAACCACGAACTTGCAAGGGCAATTACGTCACTCAAAAAGAAACAAAGATCCGCTGGGGCAGCAGCGTGAATGGAACGGCTGCTGTTTGGCGGAATTACCTGTAAAAATAGAAGATAGCTCCTGTGCTCAGAGTCCAGCCCGGGAATATGCTCGCTCAAACCGACGTTTTTGACCAAAACACTCGGAATCGGATTCCGGGACTCGTCATTTGATCAGGATGATCACTATGGAACCTCAAATTTCACCATTGTCTCAGGTTGAACCCGGCGCCGAACTTGGAAAGGGGGTCGTTGTTGGACCTTTTTGCCTGGTTGGTTCGGATGTGGTTGTCGGTGATTTTACGGAACTGACCAGTCATGTTGTGTTGTCCGGCAGAACCACGCTTGGTTCCCACAACAAGCTCTTTCCGGGGTGCGTGATCGGTGGTGAGCCACAGGACGTCAGTTATCAGGAATCGTCGACAAAGGTCGTTATCGGAGACGATAACATTTTCCGGGAAGGTGTCACTGTCAATCGTGGTGCTGAAAAGGAGGATCATGTTACGCGAATCGGCAATCGCAACATGTTTATGGCCAACAGTCATGTGGCTCATAATTGCCGTATCTACGACGATGTGATTCTGGTAAATGGCGTGCTGTTGGGTGGCCATGTGCACATTCATGACCGCGCCATTGTCTCAGGAAATACCGTTGTTCATCATTTTTCCACGATCGGCAAGCTCAGCTTTGTCAGTGGTGGCTGTCGTGTTCCGCACGATATCCCTCCATTCATGCTGGCGGCCGGAAGCGACAATCCAACATTGAAGACGATTAACGTTGTCGGAATGCGTCGGGCGGGCATCTCTGAACACGCAATCGACGTCATCCGCACGGCTTTTAAAATGCTGTTCCGGAACCGCAAGACACTGGCCGAGGTCCACGAGTACTTCGATGAAACGTGCAACGGTGTGAAGCCGATGGAGTTGGCGCAGCTGCTGCAGTTTATTGAGGCTCAGCGAGCGGGTAGACTCGGGCGGGCACGGGAAGTTGTGCGAGATCAGAGAGTTGAGGAACGTAAAGCAGCATGACACATTTACGGATGGCAGTCGTCGGGGTGGGGGCACTCGGACAGTATCACGCTGAGAAACTGGCGAATTTTGACGGCGTTGATCTGGTCGCTGTCGTTGACCCGAACGAACCACAGGGGCGAAACGTAGCGGAACTGCACGGGACGCAGTGGGTGGCCTCGCCTGATGATGTTGCCGGTGAACTTCACGGGGTTGTCGTTGCGACGCCGACGGTGTTTCACCTTGAGACCGCCAGGCAGTTCCTGCAGCGCGGCATCGCCACATTTGTAGAGAAACCTCTGGCTGCCAATGTTGCTGATGCAATGCAACTTGTCGAAACGGCGGAGCGGCATGACGCCATCCTGCAGGTTGGGCACATCGAACGATTCAATCCGGCCTTCTCACTTGCCACTGTACGTTGCGGTTATCCGTTATACGTTCGTTGTCAGCGCGTCAGTCCGTACACGTTCCGGTCGACGGATATTGGTGTAGTTCATGACCTGATGATTCATGACATTGATCTGGCACTGGCGCTGACCGGCGAACTGCCGACGTCCGTGGACGCATTTGGTGCGGTTGCCATCGGTCCTCATGAGGATATGGCAGTGGCGCGGCTTAAGATGCCGAGTGGTGCTGTCATTGACCTTACTGCCAGTCGGATGAGTCCGGAGGCGGAACGAAGTCTGCAGATATGGGGGACGAATGGGTGCGTTCATGCCGATTTGCAGTCGCGGGTTGTGCGGACATGGGAACCGAAAGGGCAGTTCCGTACAACGCCTCAGCTGGTTCATGCCATCGCGGCCAGTACTCCTGATCCCCGGACGCTGAAGGATCGTGTGTTTGGCGAGTGGATTCAGGCGAACGAGGAGCAAGCGGGTTCTGAGGACGCGATGGCTATGGAGCTGGAAGATTTTATTGTGGCGATTCGGAATCGCTCAAATCCCCGCGTTTCCGGAGCGGAAGGGCTGAATGCCATGATTGTTGCCGAATCTGTTCTGGAAGCCCTTCAGGTGTGGTCTTACCAGACCGGACAAAAGCCGGGAAATCCGCAAAAAGTTGCTGCCTGACACGACTTCGGCCAAAGGCAGGGTTGCTTGACCAGCCCGGGATCACGCCACATAATCCTGTCTCCCCAGACGCTCCCCTGGCGTCGACATCGGCTGGAAGTACAGAGGTTTTGGCGATCCATGCTAAAGGTAGAAGAGCTGGAGCAGTTCAAAAAAATGCTCCGAATGATTCAGGCACGCCTTCGTGGTGATGTCGCGCAGATGGAAGAAGAGGCCTTTTCCGGCAAGAGCGGCGGCGATCACGGTTCTTCGAATCATATGGCGGAAATGGGCAGCGACGCCTGGGACCTCGATTTCTCGCTTCGCATTGTGGAGAACGACCAGGATTCCATGAAGGAAATTTCCACGGCGCTGCACAAGATCGACGAAGGCACGTTCGGTCTGTGTGAAATGTGCATGGAAGCTCAGAAGCCGCAGTCAAAGTCATGGATACCGAAGGCCCGTCTGAGGGCCATTCCCTACGCGCGGAATTGTGTTGCGTGTGAACGAAAGCGAGAAGACGAGGACTGATGGAGAAGCTGCCTCGGAATCGTGTCGCCATTTTTGCAATTCTGTCTACTGTCTGTCTCACGCTCGACCTGTATTCGAAGTCGATCGCGTTTGAGTCGTTCGGCGTACGAAATGGCGGTCCGTGGTTGTTCAACAACTCGTGGGTCCGATTTCGGTTCTTTACGAGTTTGAACGAAGGAGCGTTGTGGGGGATGGGGCAGGGATTTGCCTGGGTGTTCGCTCTGCTCAGTGTGGGGGCCTTCTGTGGAATTGTGTACTGGTTGTTTGTGGCTCGGGCCGCGGAAAGTCTATGGCTGACCGTTTGCCTGGCGCTGGTCTCGGGAGGGACGCTCGGTAATCTCTATGACCGGCTGGGATGGCACGGCATAACGTTGCCCGGTCAAGGGCAGCCGATTAAAGCGGTTCGAGACTTCTTTCACTTTCAGTTCGGCGGTACGCCAGACCTACCGGCATTGGATTGGGCCATCTTCAACGTGGCGGATATCTGCCTGGTGACGGGGGCCATCATGCTGATGATCCAGTCGTTCTTCACGCAGCCGGAGACTGCTCCGGACGCATCGTCAGCAGTTCCGTTGAATCATGACCGGGCTTAGGCAGCTGTCGAAAAACACGGTCGTGGGGCTCGTGCAAAGGACTGTCTTAGGCCAGCGTTAAACGCCGTCGTCCTGCCATTTTCGCAAGTACAGGCTTCGTCAGGAACGCTGCAGCACGAAGACGGTATCACCCATTTCATCTGACAACTGCAGCGGTTCTTCGATGTTGTACCAAAAATCGTAGACGTCCAGTATTTCAAATTCCGGAACCTGGCTGATCAGCTCTTCAAACTGATGGGCGCGATAGATGCGCATCCGGTAATCGGTTTCGAACAGCTGCGGCGAGTCGGCCTCGTGCGTCACTGCTTCCATTCGAAACTTCAACGTTTCCAGGCGGGTTTTCCGGTCGCACTGTGCAACATCCAGTTGCATGGTGACCGTCGTTCCATCTCGCGAGACGCTCCATTCTTCGTTATCTTCTTCGTCTGCATCCGGCGGCAGTAGGTGCATTCCGATCAGATACAGGCCGCCACTCCGAACGGAATTGGCTACGGCTTGAAGATGGCTGGCCGCGTCCTCTTCAGTCAGCAAGTGACGGAATGTGTTGACAAGACAATAGCCGATATCAGCTGCAGGTTCACACGACAGGTTACGCATATCGTCAACGACCACGTTCGCGCTCAGGTCTGCGGCGGCGAGGCGTTCCGTGGCGTAGCTCACGGCGGCGTCGCTCAGGTCGCAGGCAGACACGTCGTAACCGCGCCGTGCCAGCTCAAACACCAGCCGACCACCACCGCAGCCAGGTTCCAGAAGTCGTTTTACCGGAAAGCTGCAGTATTTGCGGCCTGCTGCCTCAATAAAGTCAGCTTCCAGATGAGTGTCCTCATCAAAGGCGAGGTCCCAGTACTGCGGCCAGTCGTAGCAATTCATACCGGATGTTCACGCCGGCCATCCCGTCTGTCAAGACAGGCCAGTTCGACCAACAATGTAAACTCTGATCGCCTCAAATTGGACTTTATAATCAACACTGAAATGAACTACGGTATGAGGTCTGCGATTCTGAAATATTGTGTGTTATTTGGTCGGGGCACGCATCAGAATGTGCCGCCTTGTTTGATGTCTATCCTGCTGTGCCAGTTTCGTCGCGGGATGAAACCTGTCTGGAGTTTACTCAATGAGCCAGTCTGTTGTTCCTGATTCAATTGCCGCAGACCTGCTTGAAAAAATCGAAAACCAAACGGCTCAGGTGGGAATCATTGGCTTGGGGTACGTGGGCCTGCCACTCATCAGCGCTTTTACGAACGCTGGGTTTCGCTGCGTCGGGTACGACGTCGACCAGAACAAGGTGGATGCCCTGTCAGCGGGGCGCAGTTACATCAAGCATGTGGCTTCAGAGACCGTCGCTGACTGGATTGAACGTGACGTGCTGGAGCCAACATCCGATATGGAACGTCTTGGCGATGCGGATGTGCTGCTGATCTGTGTGCCGACTCCGCTGACACAAAGCCGTGACCCGGATTTGAAATACGTGGAACTTACAGCCCAGGCTATTGCTGCAACATTGCGGCCAGGCCAGCTTGTGATTCTGGAAAGCACAACTTACCCCACAACCACTCGCGACGTGATGGTTCCAATTCTGGAACATAACGCAGGGGGACTTCGGTGTGGCGAAGATTATTTTGTGGCCTACAGTCCGGAACGCGAAGACCCCGGCAATCCTGATTTCACAGCAGCTGGAATTCCGAAGGTTGTCGGCGGCTACGATCAGTCCGGCTGCGATCTTGCCTGCAGTCTGTATTCAAAGGCCATTGTTCAGGTCATTCCGGTGGCCAACGCTGAAGTGGCAGAAGCCTGCAAGATTCTGGAAAACACATACCGCGCCGTCAATATCGCGATGGTCAATGAACTCAAAACGCTGTTTGATCAGATGGGAATTGATATCTGGGATGTAGTCAACGCGGCGAAGACGAAACCCTTCGGTTTTCAGGCGTTTTACCCAGGCCCGGGACTCGGTGGGCACTGCATTCCGATTGACCCGTTTTATCTCAGCTGGCTGGCACGTCGTCAGGGCATGAGCACTCATTTTATCGAGTTGGCGGGCGAAGTGAATTCGCGAATGCCGCGTTACGTGATCGGCCAGCTGGGCACATTCCTCAATAACGTCGGCAAACCGATTAAGGGCAGTACGATTTGTCTGTTAGGAATGGCTTACAAGAAAGATGTTGATGATCCGCGAGAGAGTCCTTCATTCGAGTTGCTGGAACTGCTGCTGGAACGCGGCGCAGACGTGACCTACAACGACCCTTATATTCCGGTTTTGCCGCAGGTGCGGCACCGCAATGTTCCGCTGATGGAAAGCGAAGAGCTGACGGCGGATTTCCTGAAAAAACAGGACTGTGTTCTGATTGCCACTGACCATTCGTCGTACGATTACGACTTCATCGTTGAACATTCGATGATGGTGCTGGACACTCGAAATGCGACCAGCGATGTAAAGACAGGGCGTGATAAGATCTTCAAAGCGTGACTGGTCTCATAGCGCCGCCAGCCTCAATCATGGTTGGCCGTCGATTCCCCCTGTTTCGTGACTTAGGCGGCACGAGATCCATTTACCGGATCCGTCCTTATTTCAGTGGAAGGCCGTACGCAGCAGCGGCGTTTTTCCAGAAGTATCGTTCACTGGCATCCTGTCCCTTCGCGGAAAAGTATGCGTTCACGAGACGAACGAAGCTTGCGTAGTCTCCGCTTTTCTTTGTGCAGGGCCAGTTGCTGCCGTAAATCAGCCGTTCGGAACCAAAGTACTTCCATAACGAATCCAGCACTGTTCGGTAATGGTCAGGATTCTGAGGAGCAGGCTGCTGAGTACAGCGTTGATACAGGCCGGACACCTTGCAGTAGACGTTCGGGTGTTTTGCCAGGCTTGCGACGGCAGCAATCCACTCTTTGCCCGGAGGCTTGCCGTCGATGTCATAGCCCAGCACGTGGTCCACGACAATTCGCAGTTTGGGAAGACGTCCGGCCAGTACGTCCACTTCCTTCACGCCTTCAATTCCCTTTCCGTTTGCCAGTATGTCGAGTGACAGTCCGGCCTGCTGCAGCAGTCGAAAATTCGACAGTACCTGCGGGTGCGTGTATTCGATCGGCGTGGAATTTCGAGCCCGGATGCCGACAAAGCGTCTGTCCTGGCGGAGACGTTTAAGCTGTTTCCCAAAGTCTTTTCGAGTCGGATCAATGTTGCCCACCAGAGCGACATAGAACGGGTCCCCGTCTACCTGATCCAGCACCCATTTGTTGTCTTCCAGACGGTCGCTGGCTTCGACGATCACAACTCCTGTCACGCCTGCAGATTTTGCGATGCGTGAGTACTCCTCAGGAAGGTGTGGTTTGTACAGCACCTTGTCATCTGACGGCGGCCAGGGAACTCCATCCGGCCGTCGAGTGTCAAACAGGTGAATGTGAGTGTCGATCAGATGTTGCACATTCGGCAGCGGCAAATCACTTCGTTTATCTTCCGCGAGGGTCGAAATTGCTGGGACGAGGACTAACGCCGCAATCATTGTGCGAAAATTGTGCATTCCATATATTCCCGAATACGTTTTTGACTGAGTGAGTTTCATAACCGTCCTGAGTGGTCGATTGAATATTGCACCGAATCCGGCTCTTCATATCAACTGAGTAGCGAAACGCGAATCGTGGTCCAGCGATCGTAATGTAAAAAACGAAAGGTCAAACTTCACAAAGCGAACTCCAGCAGTGTATGACGCTGGTTCATGGACGCGAAAAACGTTTTTCGGCCTGGAAGCAGTTTCAAAACTCCTCCCGCACGACTTCCGGAAACCCGAAGCGTGGGCGAGGGACGGGAAAAGAAGCAGTTCCAAAGACACCCCTCGCTTACGCGTCGGGTTACCAGGGGGAACAACTTATAGTGTGTGTGCTTCCCACGAGCTACATGTTATCGAAAACTGCTGTCAGACTTTTTCGGACAAGGATAAAGCCCACGCAACGACCGAACATCCGCAACACCTGCCGTCCGTTTGTCAGCCGAGAGTCTCCCTTCTGACTCCGTGGCGTCGATGATTGCTGTTCGTGGACCATGAAATCGGCCAGGATACCGGCAGAAGCCACATTGCAGGCGTACGCCGCTGAATTCGCAACACTGAAAAACGATGCCCTCTGTTTCATTACCTCCACGGTCAGTACCCGGCAGCACAGGTAACGTTGCCGGCGGCTGGTGGCACACGACGGAAGAAGAAGGACGTATTGTCTGCGACCTCTGTCCTCGTGAATGCTCTATGAAGCCGGGAGACCGCGGTTTCTGTTTTGTGCGTCAGAATGTCAACGGTCAGATGCAGCTGACGACGTACGGCAAGAGCACGGGGTTCTGTATTGATCCCATTGAAAAGAAGCCGCTTAATCATTTCTATCCGGGCACTGCGGTTCTGTCGTTTGGAACAGCAGGGTGCAATCTGGGCTGCAAATTCTGTCAGAACTGGGATATATCCAAATCGCGGGAGGTGGAACGGCTGAGCGAACTGGCGCTGCCGGAGATGATCGCTTCCGCCGCGCAACGGACCGGCTGCCGCAGTGTGGCCTATACGTATAACGATCCGATTATCTGGGCCGAATACGCAATGGACACGGCGGCGGCCTGTCGTGAACGTGACATTAAATCGGTGGCTGTCACGGCGGGGTACATCACACCGGCAGCGCGGGGCGCATTTTTTCATTCCATGGACGCAGCCAATGTTGACCTGAAAGCATTCACCGAGGACTTCTATCAGAAGATCACCTATTCACATCTGGAACCGGTGCTTGACACGTTGAAGTGGCTAAAGCACGAAAGCGATGTCTGGTTCGAAATTACAAATCTGATTATACCGGGCGCAAACGATTCCGCAGATGAACTTCGTCAGATGTGCGACTGGATTCTGAATGGCGTGGGAGCTGACGTTCCGGTTCACTTCACCGCGTTTCATCCGGATTTTCGAATGACGGATCGAGGTCGCACGCCGCATGAGACACTGTTGGCGGCAAAGCAGATCGCCCGCGAACAGGGACTTCGTTTTGCGTACGTGGGCAACGTCGATGATGCGCAGAACCAGAGCACCTGGTGTCCGCAATGCGGTGAGCTGCTGATTGAACGTGACTGGCATCAGCTGGGCAGATACAGAATGAAGGGAAGTCGCTGTGGTGCCTGTGATACTGAAATTGCGGGGCATTTTGATGCGGCTCCTGGCACATGGGGGCGCAAGCGTCAGCCGATTCGCATTGGCGATTACGGATCGGCGGCAAATCACGCCGCTCTCGGCGGTGGTGATCTGGTACAACTCGGAACAGTGGCGGAACATGCCGGGAAAACGACGGACGACAGCCGAAACCTCAAATCCAAAGTGAATGAAACGATGCACACAGTCAGGGAAAGCCCAACTCTGACGACCGAACAGGAATCCGCCATTCATAAGGCAGCCTGTGAAATTGTGCAGGCCGCTGTGAACAAACGATCCGCACAACTGTCCGATCCCACGTTATTGAACGCAGCGGACGAGACAGTGATGGGCACGTTCGTGACACTGAAGCGGAAGGGGCAACTGCGAGGTTGTTGCGGAAGTCTGGGACAGCCGATGAATCTACTGGAAGCGCTGACGCAGTCGGGCAGCCGGACAGCAACTGAGGATCACCGGTTTCCGCCTGTGTCGGCTTCCGAGCTGCCGTACTTAACACTGAATGTTACGCTGCTGTTCAACTTTGAACCCATAACTCAAAACGGCGAGCAGCGTGCCGACGCGGTTGAAGTCGGCAAGCACGGCCTCAGGATCGCACGGGGCGACAAGGCGGGGCTGTTGCTGCCGATTGTTGCCATCGAACGCGACTGGAATGCTCGCACATTTCTGGATCAGGTGTGTCGCAAGGCCGGACTGCCGGTTACGGCCTGGCAGCAGACGGATGCCCAGTTGACGCGTTTCGAAGGTCGATTGATTGAACGTGATTTCGATGTTTCGGTACTACGTGAGAACGCCGCCGCCCGGCAACATCCTTATAGCCAGAGCGATGCGGCGATTCTGGCCGAATTCGCAAAAACCAACATTGTCGCGGCGTATCAGGGCGCCGTGCCAGGGTGTTTTCCGGCAAACTGTTCGGACGGCACAGTTGATGGAATCGCTCTTCGCCTGTTGTTTCCCGGTACGGATCTGCAGGCGACGTTTTCGCAGATTCAGATACGCCACGGATTTCCGCTGCAGACAACCTTGTTGCAGCTGACGGGGGCGGCGGCCAACTGGTTGCGCACGTCACGAGTTGACGGTCAGCAGATCGGGCGAATGGTGGTCGATGTTGTGCTGTTTGCCGATTCCGCGATGCACGGGACCGTGGATGCCTGCGACGCAGGTGGCATTGATCCGCAGGTCCGAGCGGTAATGGTGACTGAATCCGGTCGCACGGCGTGGCGGTTCCAGAAGGATGCTGCAGCTGATGAGATGGTCGCAGCAGCAGCTGCTGCTGCAAAAGTTGGTATGCCGACGGCCGCTCAGGTCTTCAGCTTTGCGGCAAGGTCCACTGCGGATGCTATCGGCAACAGCAACGTGCCGGTGGCTCAGCCCGGGAGCGACGTTCGGCCTGCCGGTGTGGCGGGGCGGTTCTATCCGGCGGATGGGGAGACGCTGGCGAAAATCGTGTCGGACTGCCTTGGCGAGATACCTGCGACAAAAGAGACCTGGCCGGCAGTCATGGTACCGCACGCCGGGTTGCAGTTCTCCGGACGGATCGCGGCTGACGTATTGAAGAAAATTGAGCTGCCGGGCACGGTGATCATAATTGGTCCGAAGCACACTCGGCAAGGCGTCGAGTGGGCTGTGGCACCACATTCCACCTGGCAGCTGCCCGGCGCAACGGTCCAGGCAGACCGTGAGCTCGCGCAAACGCTGGCTGAGCGTATCGACGGACTGGAACTGGATTCGGCCGCTCATGCTCAGGAACACTGCATCGAAGTAGAGCTGCCTTTTCTTTCGCGACTGGCGCCAGACACAAAGATTGTCGGTGTCGCAGTTGGTGGCGGCAGCCTGAAATGTTGCCAGCTGTTTGGTCAGCAATTAGCAGCCGTGATCACCGAACTGCCGGCGCCGCCGTTATTGATGATCTCCAGTGACATGAATCACTTTGCCACGGACGAAGAAAACCGCAAGGTGGACGAGATCGCCCTGGCGGCGATGGAATCGCTCGACCCGTCAGAATTGTTCGAAATCATCACTTCAAAAAACATCAGCATGTGTGGTTTTCGCCCGGCAGTGATCGTGATGGAGGCACTGCGAACGATGAAGCAGCTGTCGAAAATACAGCGTGGCAGTTACGCCACCAGTGCTGACGTTTCGGGTGATAAAAGTCGAGTCGTTGGCTACGCCGGCATGCTGCTCGGTTGAAGCGGAGTGGCCCGCCGATGCGAACTGACGTTCGGAAACTATTGGTCCGGTCTGTGGATGCACTGAGTCGAAGATTCTTTCAGGGCTTTGGACGTTCCCGACATCAACCGATCAGTGAGTGGATTGGCTGACCCGGCGCAATGACCAGAGTACGTCCGAGATTGTCTGTCACTTCAAGGTCCGCGGGCACGCCGAGCAGCTCGTAGATTGTTGTTGTGAGATCGACAGGGTTTACAGCGTTCGAGGCCGGATAGGTGGCATGCTGATCGGATGAACCGTACACCTCGCCTCCTCGGATGCCCTCTCCGGCCAGCACACTTGTAAAACAGTTGGGCCAATGGTCTCGTCCAGCGGGGCCGAAAATGCCTGATCGGCCGAAGGCATCAGACGATCGAGGTGATCAATAAAATTTCGGCCATGGGCGTCCCCGTAAATGCTGACGTTTTTGATTCCGTCATTGGGCCAGAAGACGGTCACCAACGGGACACCGCGTTCCATCAATCGACGCGCCTGCAGCACGGACTGGCCGTGTGGATGCCGGCCATAACGGTTTCGCACGGCCGTTGACTCCCGTGTGAGGTCGAACGCTTCCCGTCCCGCGGCTGACGCCAGCAGATCAAAGGCCCTGGAGTAATGCCGATTCATGGCCGTAACGGAATCAGTCCCGTGGAGTGCATCCAGTTTTTGTTTCAGCTGCCCGAGCAGAGAACGTCGCCGGTCCATACGAAGACCATTCAGGCCATTCAGCAGCTGCATTGCGTCAACACGAGAATCGGCCTGCCGGATCGGAATCAATTGTCGATGGGTCCCATGTTTGTCCCAGCCAGCGAACTGGACGTGACTTTGTCCCACAAACCGGGGAACCGTGTTTTCCAGTTTGGGACGCATGGACACGAATGGCGGAAGTGCCCCCTGCCGCGCCCGAGCTTTGTCAGCACCGAGCCCATATGGGGCCAGTCGTTACGGAGGTCCGGACTGGCAGGAGGCGACTGTCCCGTCAGCAGGTGATGTGTCGCGGACGTGTGATTGACGTCCGTAAGCGTCATCGCACGGATGATCGCCAGTTGGTCCGTGCGATGGTCCGGTCAGACACAATGTTTTACGTTCCTGCGGGGCATTGCCGGGGCGGAAGCGAATCCGTCGAATGTAGCGTTCCGCAGCCGTGAAAAACATGTTAGAGCAGATGATCGCCGAGAACAGAAAATTCGATGAGAGTGACGCATGGATGCCCTTGATTTGTTTCATGTGCCGCAGGCTATTCCCAATTCTCTGTCCAGTCCGCACATTTCTGCTGGCGTTTCCACGTTCAGGGGAATGCGACTGTTTGCCTGATACTCGAACCCGATTATCATCACCGCATGCTGCACCTTCATTCATCATCTCCCGACCGCTGGCTCTCTCAGGTGGATCAGAATCTCAACGCTGTTCTCATCGATCACGCCCACTGTGAACAAAAGGCGGCGTCCACCGCGATGCACGTGATGTTTGAGTACGTCGAAAACGAAGAGCTGCGTCAGCAGATGACGGAGATCATCACCGAGGAACTTGAGCATTTCCATCTGGTGCTGGCATTGCTGAAGCAGCGGGGTATTCGTTTTTATAAGATGAAGCCGGGAACGTACGGGCGCAAGCTGATGCAATTGTGCCGTCGTCAGGAACCACACAAAGCCGTCGATCGTCTTCTTATCGCTGCGCTGATTGAAGCTCGCAGCTGCGAACGATTCGTTCTGCTGCGGGATCATCTGCAGGATAGACAGCTGAGCGATTTTTATGGCAGCCTTTACGAATCAGAGGCGCGGCACCATACGACATACGTTCGTCTGGCGCAATCGTACGGCAGTGACGAGGCCGTTAATAGCCGGCTTGAGGCATTGGCTGTGGCGGAAGCGACGATCATCGCTGATGGCTGCGAACTGCCCCGTGTGCACAGCTAAGGCTCCGGTTGGAATCGCGAGTCGTATGAATCTGATCGGTCGGTAGAAAGGCCCGGTCTTCTGAGAGAAGACCGGGACCATCGTCGTCTGTCAGTCGCCGCGGGAACGCCACTCCATTGTCGTTGGTTCCGCGACCTTACGATAGCCAAGGCTTATTAGTACTTCCAGTACTTCGCTCCACGTTGGAAACGGGCGACCACTCTTGCGTTTGTAGTTGTCCATGGCTCGCATGAATTCAACTTCAGAACCCGAATAGTCTCGTTCGCACGTGGTGGGGTCAATCTGACGCCGACGGTCAGTGACCTCAGGAACACGTCGTTCTTCTTCATTCAGAAAATTGTTCTCGGGAGCGGTAACGGCTTTTTCCGGGACAACATTTCTTCGCCGATTTCTGCGGCGATCTGCGACCAATAAGGTTTCGACTTCAATCATGAATCAGTTCTCTCGCGTTTGAGGACAACGGAGTTCGTCTGCGGCCATTTCAGGCGGTTCGCAAACATCACACAGGGGAAGGTGTCTCATCCGTTGAAAGTGGGCAGCACGGCTGGAGGCTCGTTGCATACCTGCAAAGCCTCACAAACTCCATGTGCATTGTTCCATCAGCCCGACCTTCCGGACTTTAGAACTCTTCCACAAAAACCGATGGCAAGAGAAGATAATCTGATTAAATGAAGCTGATAACAAAAGTAAACATGAGCGACCACGGAAAATAACCACCTGTGCCGGTTATACCGCTTTCTACGGTGCTCAATGTCGTGCAGATTAGGCTACTTGTGATAACCGAGCGATGACATGACGTCATAAAGCTCTTCGAATGTCACGAAGCGTCGACGATGTGTAATCTTGTATTCGTCGATTGCGTCGGCGAATTCCACGACTTCCGGTCGAGCCGATCGATTACCGTCGCGAAACTGACGTCGCTCCAGTGCTGCCGCGTTGGAGTCGGCGCCGTGTTTACGTCGGTCTGCGAAATTCGGGTCTTGGACTGCTGTGAGTTGTTGTTTCATCGAACCCGCCTTGTACGTTTGTGTTTATCAGTGAGTAGATCGGAAGCCTGTCCAATGCCTGTCTGAGTCTCGGTCGACTTTTCCACATCTGCAAACGGGAATGATCACAGTTGGTTGTTTCTGAGCCTGTTCTGTGACGGTTAAACCGAATACATTGATTGTCTCGGTGGTGCTCCGTCGGTTAACGCAGTCAGGCTGGTGGCAGACGACGTTTCACCTCTGACGGGCTGCGGCTATGATGCCGTGTCTTTGCCGCGACTCTACTAAGGTCTGTAATGTTTATGCCGGAATTACGGCTTGATCTCGATGTGATGGAGCAGAATGCCGCCAGAATTGGAAAGGAAGTACTGAGCCTGGGCAAGCTGTGGCGTCCCCACGTCAAAGCGCACAGCCAGCCGAAAATAGCGAAGACGCTGGTGGAATATGGCGCGTGCGGAGTGACGGCAGCCAACGTTGCAGAGGTGGAAGTGATGGCGGCGGCCGGTATTCCGTCGGTGCTGCTGGCACACATCGCTGTTGCGGAAGCTCAGCTGAACCGGCTGGCGGCGGCCAGCAGACAGACCAACCTGCTGGTGACGGTTGATCATTTTGTACAGTCAGAACTCTATTCCGTTGCAGCTCATCGTGCCGGAGTCGAGTTTCAAGTGCTGATTGATATCGATGTCGGCATGCAGCGCACGGGAGTTCGTCCCCGCGTTGATGCCACCCGACTGGCAGTTGCGACAGATCGACTGCCAGGTGTGTCGGTGGTCGGCATCATGGGTTACGAAGGACACCTGTTGACGATCCCAGATCCGGCAGAAAAGAAGTCCGCCATCTTCGACGCTATGAACGTTCTTAAGCAAAGCCGGGACGCGATTCAGCAGGAAGGTGTAAGCTGCGACTTTGTCAGTGCGGGAGGGAGCGGTTCGTTCTGGATGACAGGACAGCACGACGCGGTGACCGAACTTCAGGCGGGTGGCGGAATCTTTGGAGACCTTTTCTACACCCAGGCCTGCGGCCTTCAGGGAGTCGAGCCGGCCCTGACATTAACGGCGGACGTCGTTTCGCGGCCGTCGCTGGATCGGGCCGTCCTGAACTGTGGACGAAAAGCCGTTAATCCCGTCGTTCACTCTCCGGAACTGCTTAATGTGGCCGGTGCAAAAATCGAATCTCTGAGCGCCGAGCACGCTGTTGTCTCACTGGAAGGGACCGCCCGCGACCTGAAAATCGGTGATTCTGTTGGCTTGGTTGTGGGCTATTCAGATCATTGCATCCTGATGCATCGACACATTCACATCTATCGAGGAACAGAAAAAGTTGACGTCTGGCCCGTCATACGCGGCTAATCGACAGTTGCCGGGAACGAACAATTGCAAATTGCCTCTTGGACATTACGATTCCGGCAGATTGAGGCCAGTGAGCAGGCCTTCGTCCGCATCCCCTTCACTGCTTCTGCTAAGCTACTGCGACTGGTTGTGAATTTCTGTCGAATGTCTCCGGTCAGGAATGCAGGACTCACGGAGCTGAGCTGCAAAAGTCACTGATTGGCCGATGTTTGTTGGTGCACGGTGCTGTCCAGAGTTCGGCTGTGATTTTCAGGTGAATCAATCGTCATGAGTATAGATCATATCACTCGCGTTCAGGAGTTTATGCCTGAAATCGTTGCTTCTGATCCCAGCAGCGTTCACGCAGGTACGACGCCGGGCAGTTTTTCGGCGGCTCCTCAGATCGCAGGCGGTCGAGCCGGAGCGTTGACTTATTCTTCAATGGACACGCCGGGTATGCCCGAAGTCTCAGAACGCACGGCGTGGGACTTCATGCCCGCAGACTGGGTCTTAAAGGCGGGCGGCGAAAATGACTACGAACACGCTGATGCATGGGCCCCGCCTGCCGATTTCGCAGCGATTACACAGCTGGAACATGCTCGCTGTGGAAAAATTACGTCGGAAATGCTGCGTGTCGCCGACCGAGAAGATCACCTTACACCTGAACAGGTGCGCGACGAAGTTGCTGCCGGACGAATGGTTATACCGGCAAATACGAATCATCTGCAGTTCAAGCTGGACCCAATGGCGATCGGTCGAGCGTCAAAGACGAAGGTGAACGCCAATATGGGCGCATCGCCGGTCTCGTCCGGAACGTCTGAGGAAGTTGAAAAACTGCATTGGGCAGAACGGTGGGGGGCGGATACGGTGATGGACCTGTCGACCGGAGGTGATCTCGACGCCTGCCGAGAAGCCATCATCGCGAACAGCACTGTGCCGATCGGAACTGTGCCGATTTATTCGATGATTATTGGCCGGAAGATTGAGGACCTCAACAAAGAGATGATTCTGGACACGCTTGAGCACCAGGCTCAGCAGGGCGTGGACTACTTCACGATTCATGCCGGGGTTCTGCAGGAACATCTGTCCCTGGTGAAGGATCGACTGATTGGTATCGTTAGCCGTGGCGGTTCACTGCTGGCGAAGTGGATGATTACGCACGGTCAGCAAAATCCGATGTATACCTTGTGGGAAGACATCTGCGACGTAATGCGGCAGCACGACGTGACGTTCAGTATTGGCGATGGTTTGCGCCCTGGCGGCCTGGCCGATGCCACAGACCTCGCTCAGCTGGCGGAACTCTCAACTATTGGAGAACTGACCGAACGAGCGTGGCGGAAGGGCGTGCAGGTGATGGTCGAAGGTCCCGGACATGTGCCGCTGGACCAGATTGAGTTCAACATGAAACTGCAACGTCGGTTGTGTCACGGTGCTCCGTTCTACGTGCTGGGGCCGCTGGTGACCGACATTTTTCCTGGCTACGACCATATCACCAGTTGTATCGGAGCAACCAGCGCTGCATGGCACGGCGCCAGCATGCTGTGCTACGTGACTCCCAAAGAACACCTGGGGCTGCCTAAGAAGGACGATGTTAAGCAGGGCTGCGTCGCCTACAAAATTGCGGCTCATGCCGCAGACGTAGCGCTGGGGATACCCGGTACCCGTGATCGCGACGACGAGCTGACTCTTGCGCGAGCGGCGTTGAACTGGGAAAAACATTTCGAGCTGAGCTTCGATCCGGACGTTGCACGGGCTTACCACGACGAAGACCTGGATGTTGACACCGACTTCTGTGCGATGTGTGGACACGACTGGTGCAGCGTTCGAATCAGCAAGGAGATCGTGGAGTTTGCCAGTGGCAAAGCTGAAGCCTACAAATGGGACAAAGCAAAGGTGACCGAAGCGCTGACGGATGAACAGAAAGAGATCCTGGAAAAACGCGGCGTTCTGAGTCCCGAAGAAGTTCATCGTTTGGCGTCGAAGACTCGAAAAGACATGGGAGCAGACGACGGCAAGGCTGCCTGCCACAGCGAAACCGTTGACTCCCAAAAAGCGCAGCTGCTGCAGATTGTTGAGCTGGGCGGGGATGATTAGGAGACGTTGTTGAGATCAGCCCAGGAATCGGCGTGACAGTGCCGGAATTCAGGGCTTCGTGGTCAGGTCACAGTCCGGCACCTTTATCATGTCATTGCCACAGCTTCCTGACGTCGAAGCATTCCTGCCGGACTGGTCCGTCACTCGGTTTCTGGTGGTTGACCAGTCAGGGCGGTGGTCTTCTGCCATCGCCGCTCAGGTTAGTGAAAAACTGCAGGACATTCGTAGTGGTTCTCAGGAATTCGGAAAGATTGTCTTCGATTCGTATCCGACGACGAAGGGCCTGGCGCCCGTCGCTCAGCAGGTCAACACGGCAGCCCTGGTGATCTTTCTGGACGGTTTGGAAAGGGAGTGCCTGACGCTGCTCCGCCGTTTTCTGACGGCGCCCCGCCGCCCTGCGACTTTGATCATCGCAGATGAACGTCATCAGGAATTGATGCCAGTGCTGCTGGAATCGGACGTCGATACCCTGCTTTTTAATGTTGTCAATGACGTTCCGATCGCCGAATGGTGTGTGCGGTTGATGTCCGATCGTTCGAGAATGTGAAACGCGGTCCAGGCTGAGCCACGCCTGTCGAAACTTTGATGCCGAAGTGCGGCCAGAATCATCAGGTTCGGGTTGCGCCGAAGTATGTCGGCTGGTAAAACATTCGAATGAACGGAATCATCAGAATATGCGAGCGCACGTGCAGGAACGTCGTTGACGTGTTGCGTCCAGTAAGTCTTGTCTCTGTGACGCTGGCTGCGACTTTGGGCTGTTCGCTGGTTGCGGCTCAAACGCAACCGCCTGCAGCACAGACGAATGCCCCGACGGCGAAAGAGGATGACAGTGCAAATCAAGTCGCTCCCACCGCTCCTGCGCAGTCTGTCGATGACCCAATTGCTAAGCTTGAAGAACAGATCGAAGAGCTTCAGAACAAGCTGTCGACGGCAATTCTTGAGGGTGGCGTTCGTGACGATGTGAAGAAACTTCTAGACGCCTCGCGTGACAACGTGACAAAGGTACGGGAACTGCAGCCGTCCATTGACGATATCCAGGCGAAGACGAATGATCTCTCCGCCGAAGCGATTCGTCTTCCGACACCCGTTGTGCCTTTTGATTCCAGTGGTGACTTCAGGATGACCAGGTCCGATATCCAGAGCCAAATATTCAAATTGACGGATGAGTTAGCTGACAAGAATAAACAGCTGCTCGATTTAAGAACGGCTGCCGATAGCCAGCTGACGCGCAAACAGGAGCAGCTGAAACGCGTCGCTGAGCTAAAGAAGATTATGGATGATGTTAAAGATTCACAGAAAGCACCGTCCCGCAATTCGGAAATACTTCTGCAGAGTGCCAATGACCTGGAATTTGAAACAAAACTGGCCATGGCGCAGGCTGCGTTGGACATTGGCCGTGCCGAACTGAAAAAGCTGGAGACGGAACTGAACCGGGACCTGCCAGCACTTCGCGTCGACGACACAAAAAAGCGAATTGTTCAGTACGAAAACCGTCTTCGCGTGATGCAGGAATTATTGGACGACGCTCGTGAACAGCGTAAAAGAGAACTGCGCAGGAAGGCGAAAGATCTACAGGAGATTGTTGATAACCTGGATCCATTCGACGCATTGATGTCGTTGGATTCTCCGAAAGAAATTGCGGACACCAACGTAAGAATTGTGGAGCAGATCGCGGTCCGCGAGAAGGAAGTGAAAGCCCTTAGGCTGGCCAATGTTAACCTGGATGGTGAAGCAGAAACGATCCAGCAACGCATCAGGGACTTCGGTGCAGAAGGAGTGATTGGTCGCGATTTGCTGCACTTATTTGACGATGCGGCGCCGCGTGCAGACATCGTAACGCAGATGACCCTGATCGAAAAGAAACTGTCCGAACGACGGATGGAGCAGTTGGAATACGCCGGGCGGCTGGAAGGCGTTGAAGAACTGGATGTACCGGATGACGAAGTCTCGAAAACTGTCATCGAGGGCCAAACGGATCTGCTGAAGTCGTTGGGAACGGATTTGAGGACGTTGTCATCGCTGCTGTCTGACCTGGACAGTGAGAACCGGCGTCGGCTGGCACTGATGGACGAGTGGGAAGATTATGTCAGTGAGCAGTCCTTGTGGTTCCGCAGCCACCCTATGCTGACGCTGTCGGATCTGGCGTCGTTACCAACTGCGTTGTCCCGTTTCGCTGGTGAAGCCCGATCAGGCTGGAAAAACACTCTCAGCAACATGAAGGGATCTTTCCTTGTCATTCTCATTCCAGCCGGGCTGGTCATCGCGCTGTTATTTGCCATTCAGCACAGAGCGAAAGTTGGCCTGGGTGCCGTCGCTGAATTGGCAGGGCGGCGTGTCTGTACGACGTTTCGTCCCACGGCACGGGCCATGCTGCTGACCTTTGGACTGGCCGCGGAGTGGCCACTGCTGATGCTGGTGACTGGCACGCTGCTGCAGACTCAGACGGTTGGTCAGATGTTGCCGCAGTTCGGTCTGGCTCTGTCGGAACTGGGCGTCATTCTGCTGTGGCTGAACTGTTTTCGGCAGGCATTGCGGGCCGACGGCCTGGCGGAAGTTCACTTTGGGTGGAACAGCACTAACTGTCAGATCCTGCGGCAGTGGTTTCATGGCACGATTATTGTGACGCTGCTGCCCATGTTCCTGTTTCTGGCTGTGCGTCAGGAAGAATCGGATGGGGACCTGATCGAACGCAGCCTGTTCATACTATTGATGATCGTTGTAGGCACACGAGTGATGCGTCTGCTGCTGCCACCGTCTAATCTTCTGGTCAGCCGCATGTCAGCATCCTTCTCGATCCTGGCAACATCGCGATGGCTGTGGACATTTGGCCCCGTCGCGCTGGTGGCACTGATGATCTTTCTTTCAGCCACTGGGTTTCATTACACAGCCGTTCAACTGGCCATTTGCTGTGGCTATACCCTGGTCGTTATGTCTTTGCTGCTGCTGGGACATCAACTGCTGACACGATGGCTGCGTCTGCACCGCACAAAAACAAGATTGCTGGCGGCCCGCGCACGTGCGATGGAACGGTCTAGATCCGAAAGCGACGAGGCCGATGAAGCGGATTCATCAATTCCCCCTGTGGAAGAGGATGATGAAGACGTTGAGGTTTTTGGATTGCAGGCGGACGCACTTCTTCGAAACATCGCCTGTCTAACGGCCCTGGCCTGTATTTGGGGAATCTGGCTGGACGTGCTTCCGGCTCTGCGCGTGCTGGACCGTGAGCCGCTGTGGTCGGTGTATGAAGAAGTTGTCGTGCCGTCCGAGTCGGGCGAGAAGACGACAGCCCAGACCACGCTGGAGCGTCGTGCCGTGACGGTTGGAAGTCTTTTTCTGGCCGTGTTTACGCTGACGTTAACGGTGGTCGGAGTACGTCAGATTCCTGGATTGATTGAAGTCGTGCTGCGGAGCGAATCCAATCTGGACGCCGGAGTCCGCTACACGATCTGTACCGTGACGCGGTACGTAGTCCTGCTATTCGGGTTGGCGATGATTTTTCGACTGGTTGGTCTGCGATGGAGTCAGGTGCAATGGCTGGCGGCCGGGCTTTCGGTAGGCCTTGGTTTTGGGATGCAGGAGGTATTCGCAAATTTTGTTTCCGGCCTGATAATTCTTGTAGAACGTCCCATTCGTATCGGCGATATCGTCACCATTGACGGAGTCAGTGGTGTTGTTTCGAAGATTCGAATCAGAGCGACGTCCATTACGGACTGGGATCGCCGTGAGTACATCGTACCGAATCGAGAATTTGTTACGGGAAAGCTGCTGAACTGGACGTTGAGCGATACCACGAACCGAGTGATGGTCAATGTCGGCGTGGCGTACGGTACCGACATCTGTCTGGCTCGGGAAATCATGCTGGATGTGGCGCGAAATCATCCCGGAGTGATGAGCGACCCGGGGCCAATCACAACGTTCGAAAGGTTCGGCGACAGTTCGCTGGAGCTGGTGTTGCGGGCGTACCTGCCGAATCTGGACAATCGACTGGGAACGACCACGGATCTGTTTACTCAGATCAACCTTCGCTTCGCGGAAGCAGGCATCGCAATACCGTTTCCGCAGCGGGACGTTCACATGCAGACGGATTCGTCGGTCACTAAAGCAGGGTGATCAGGATCCGCCGCTCGAACGTTGCACGTCGGGCGGCAGATTTCGCTGAAGCAACAATGCAAGATACGCCTCCGATGCGGCCGACAGACTGGGCAAGAGCGGCTGTTTTTGACGTTGGTAGTGGTTTTTCGGGATTTAGCGATCACACCGACTGGTGTGGTCGATGAATGAGACAGAGATTGATGTCTCATCTGTGACCGTTTCGCACGGCGAATCTTGAATGTTGCACTTGCCCAACTTTCGTATGATCACACTCAGTTGCCTGCCGCAAGGGCAGGTTCTCCTGTACTGCTCCGCGCTGGCGGCCGCAATGCTAGTGAACGCGGTAGAGATTGGTGCATGGCAGGGAATTACGCCGTCGGAGTTGTCGGACAGCCCGATTCAAAGCGAGCGGGCACGTTCCCAACAGCCATTGCCAGATCAGCCGGTGACGTCCGGGAGTGAACACGGTGCGGACGGCGTCGTCAATAATCGACTCGCTCCGAACATCGTTGAACAATTCCCCGCAGTGGAACGCACTGTCACGAGTGGGGAACTGGTCAATCAGAATGGTCCGGGTGTGCGGCAGAAAATTCTCGACGATGACGCACAGCTGCAGTTACCACGAATGGTGGATGTTCCCTTCCGGGAAACGGTGCTTCCCCTTCGTACGATTGTGCGTGCCGATGACGGTTTGGTCGATCTGGTCGTCCGTGAGGGGGCGCTGGGGGGCGTGTTGAACGCACTGGCGGATGTGATGAATCTTAACATTGTTGCGGCTGGCGGGATCGAGGGGCAGGTCTCAATTACGCTCAATCGAGTGCCTCTGGACGACGCGCTGGACGCAATTCTGAGTGTGAACGGCTACCGCTGGGTAAAAGATAAGAACATCATCATGGTATCCAGTATCTCGAGCGGTCCGCAGCTGTCGCCCCGTGTTCAGGGGCGGGAAGTTCGGGTATTTCGACTGGATTATGCATCGGCCGAAGACATCGACACAACGGTGCAGGGACTGCTCTCGCCGATCGGAAATTCCTTTGTTACGGTTGTTTCTGCAGACAAGCTGAAAACGCGTGAGGAACTGGTTGTCGAAGACGTGCCCGAATATCTTACTCGGGTAGAGAGGTATATCGCTCAGGCCGACCGGCCGCCCATGCAGGTTTTGATTGAAGCGCACGTGCTGCGAGTTGTCCTGCGTGACGACGATCAGCACGGTGTCGACCTGACTCTGCTGGCACGGCTCGCAAGTACAAATGTGACGCTTTCATCCAATGGCATCGCCAGTACCACCGCCAGCCCCGCATTTCTGCTGAACATCGAAGGTACTGACCTACAAGCCCTTGTGGAGATGATTAAGAGCACGACGGACGCCAAGACTCTTGCTTCACCCAAAGTAATGGCGGTTAATGGTCAGGAGGCAAGGCTTCAGATTGGTGAACGACTGGGTTATCTGACGACGACGACGACTCAAACCAGCACTCTTCAGGATGTTCAATTCATGGATCTGGGTGTTGTTCTGACGGTCACGCCGGTAATCGGCCGGGACGGACAGATTTTAATGACGGTGAAGCCGGAGATCTCCAGTGGTCGTATCAATCCCGCCACCGGCGTCCCCGACGCGGAAACGACGGATGTTGCAACAACCGTTCTGCTGCCGAATGGTCAGGGTATGGTGATTGGTGGACTTATCCAGGAGGAAACCAGTGATCAACAAAGCAAGATTCCGTATGTAGGCGACATTCCTTTATTTGGCAGGTTGTTTCAGCGTCGCGTCAAAGTGAAGGAACGCAGCGAAATCATTATCACATTGCTGCCGCGGATCGTGCCTTACTGCGACCCGCTGGCCCAGACGGTGCACAGCGAGCAGGTGCACCGTTCTTCTACACCGCTGACTTACGGACCGCTGAATGAGGTGGATCGCCGTCGTCTGGAACCGAGTCTCCCGACGGCCACCGGGACATTTCATCCGCCAGGACGTTCGATGGATCGGTTCCCTACACCACCCGTGGCGAACTCACCATACAACGGCCCAATCCGGAACGAACTCCGGTATCCGCCGCCCCTGTCGGCCTCGCCGGTTGGCTCTCGTCGAAATGTTAATCCGGCGCCGGGAGACACTGAACAGTTGTTGCCGCCAGTGACGAGCCAAAAGTCACCAGGAAGGGCTCCGATCAAAACGACGTCGGGAATCGGCCAGCGTGGCTGGCAACGTGCCCGATCACGAAGGTGATTCCGAACATATTACGCCTCAAGGTCACCCAGCGTTTCCCTGATCGTCTTCGCCTTAACGTTTTCAAACGAGGCATGGGCCGGCAGGCGAGTAAGTGCGTGTGCCCGAGTGCGGGAATGGGCCGCATCACTCATCAGGAAGCTGCACCACACAAAGGCGACTGTGGCACATACGGCCATCGTGAGCCAGCCAAGGTAGGGTGTCAGTTGTTCGGCACGCGTTGAGGTGATCACGACCTCGGGAATTTTGTGCAGTGTGCCGGCCAGCAGCAATGGCGCCAGAGAAACCCCCTGCCGGCTGGCATACCCCTCGCGTTTGAAGAAGTACCCCGAGAACTCAACGTTGGGCGAGTTTTTTCCGGTGAATTCGACGACTGGCCGAAGGGGAGTTTTCTGCCGTGTGGAACCCTGCGGCAGCAGGTTCTTCAACGTCTTATCCGCACTCATCGCTACGACATGCACCAGCTGATCTCCGGAATCAGGTGTGGTGATCCACGCGTCGTAGACCTTGCCGCCGCCATATGGATTTGGTCGTTCGTTAACCTCCGCCAGTCGGCGGAGACGTCCTTCCACTCGCCACGGCATACCGCGCGAGCCGTGCGGGGAGTCCATGAACAGGGCGAAGGCACCATTCGGCAGCGGGATGGTCTTCTTTCTGTCAATCAGAGTTGCCATCTTTAAGGTCGCGTAGTACGCCTTTGATTCCGACGAGTAAACTCCAATGACATCGTCTTTTACCGTCTTCAGTAAATCTTTCGGAACGCGCGGTACGCCCATGCCGGCGTCGCTCTTCGCGGAGTCGGCTTCCGCAATGTCAAGCGGCAGACGATTTGCTGTCACTGTAACCACGCTGGATGTTGTCTGTTCAGCGGATGTCTGAGCACTCGACAGAAATTCGTCATGCTGAATTCCGCTGCTGTTCGCAATGACATCGTTCAGGCGAATTCTGCTGTTCGGATTGACATCACTGGAGATGGCTTCGGTTTCTGTGTTTGCGTCGGGAAACATCCTGTGCCAGAACTGCGGCCGTCGGACAATCGTGAAGCACAGCATGAGGACGCCAACTCCAGCGATGAGCGCCGCCAGACGTCGCTGGTCTCCAGGCCGCAACGCCCCTCGGGGTCGCTGGTTTGTTCGAAATCTCACTGGTATTGCTCCCGATCAGGTAGACCGAACAATCGTAGTCAGCCTAGTGACTTCACCGACATTTTACGAACAAACACCGTCGTTGGGCAAGACTTTGACTCAAACTCAGGCGCACAAGACCGGGAGCCGGAGGAATGTGGTGAGAACTTGGCAGATAGTTTGTCCTGTGCTTGACGTCGACTGTTACTCCGAAAACAATCCCGCGCAGGGCGAAAAACACTAACTGTCCTCAGACGATTTCATCAACCTCAGATTTTGTGTTCTGCAGCAAGGCATTTTTCTCATGAGCGGTCCAATTGTTCGTACAGGTACCACACCAGAGTTCTGGAAGAACTGGGACCAGGCATTCGGCGGCGACAGTGGCGGCGGTGAAAAAACTGCAAAGAAAAAGCCCCGGAAAGCGGGTAAGGCAGTAAAGAAGGCACCAAAGAAGGCACCAAAGAAGGCCGCTAAGAAATCGACGAAGACGACAGCCAAAGCTGCCAAACCAAAGCAGAAAAAGAAGTCGAAGTCAAAAAAATAGCTTTGCGGCAGGAGCTCGATCCGCATCTTAAATTCATGAAGGCTGAGTATCCGAACGGTGTGATGCGTACTGACCGCAGCACAGCAGGTGCTGTCACCGTTGCGCTGGTGTGCGGCGTATTCATTCTGTCTTCGCTCTGCCGAGTGCCTGTTCCCGGCGTCAATGAGCCCCATTACCTATGCAAGGCGCGGGCGTTCTACGACAGTCAGTGGTGTGCCGCCGATCACTTTCTGCATTCACCGAATGCACATTTTTTGTTTTTTGCCGTGGTGGGAGCAGCAGCGCAGGTTTTGCCGTTCGCCGTTGTTGCGATTGTCGGACGAATCGTCAGTCTGGCCTTGCTCGGTGTGGCATGGGTGACACTCGGACGGCGACTGTCACTTTCGTCGTTTGCAATTGTGCTGGCCGCATGCTGCTTCTGCGGCATTGCGATGACAGGAAATTTTTCTGGTGAGTGGGTGGTCGGTGGACTGGAGGGCAAGGTCCCTGCGTACGGTTTTGCGCTGCTGGCGATATCGTTCTGGCTGGACGCGTTGCAGGCGGACTCTCGACGCGGATACATCCTGTCCGGCGCATGTGCCGGCCTGAGCGTGGCATTTCATCCGATTGTGGGACTGTGGTTCTGCATTGGCATGGCACTGAGTGAAGTATTCCTGTTCCTGTTCCCTCGTGCAGGTTCAGACGATGTGCAGACGCGTGCTGTCTCCGCCTGGGTGCAGAACGGTCTGTCATTTGCGGCGACGGCATTTATCGTTTCATTGCCGGGACTGATTCCAGCGTTGTTATTGCTCACGTCCGGCGATGTTTCGGCCGACGAAATTAAGCGCGCCAACTACGTACAGGTATTCTGGCGACTTGCTCACCACCTCGACCCTGGCACGTTTCCCCCAAAGGCATGGATTCACACATCGGTTCTTGCCTGTGTCTGTATCGCTGGCTGGGTGGGATTGCGTAGATGGCAAACTGGACCGATGCGGTCAGGGGGCTGGCGTCCGTGTTTGCTGTTGCTGTTTGCATCTGCGATCCTGGCGGCGGCCGGGGTTGCTGTCGGATGGCATACCGGACCCGCCACTGACATGCTCGACTGGCAATGGCGTGCCGTCGTCCTGAAGTTCTACCCCTTTCGACTTTTCGATGCATTTTTGCCTATGACGACGGCCCTGGTGCTTGCGGGGCTGGTTGACGTTGCTGTACGAAGGTGTGTCGAAAGACGGGAGGTTGGGCAGTCCACTGCTGTGGCGGCGGCAAATGGAGGGCTGTGTCACCACGAAAACACCACACCAGGCGGTGCGGCGATCGTATGTGTCTGCATCGTCACGGCGCTGGCGCTGTGGCAGCGTCCACCGGCTCCAGGCGGCTATAGTCCCAAACAATTCGCGGACTGGCAGTCCGCCTGTGACTGGATCCGTCAGCATACTCCCCTGGATTCGCAGGTTTTTACGCCGCGTGAATCATTCGCCTTCAAATGGTTTGCGGAACGGGCGGAGTACGTCTGCATCAAAGACTGCCCGCAGGACGCGAAGGGCATTCTGGAATGGAATCAGAGGCTCTGGAGGATTCATGACTGGTCACGGGATTCGTTTCAGAATGGCCGGTTTGACGATGCGGACCTGAATGGCCTGCAGAGCCTGACGGGTTGCAGCTTTGTGCTCACCCGACGATTGGGCCCATTCGAATCAAAGCCCGTCTTCCGGAACGATACGTGGCGGGTGTATGCGATCACTGACGCCGACGTTCCGGGACAATGATTCGGTGGCGCGAACGGCCTAACGTATGTCAGGCTGAAAACACACGTTCCCTGCAGACGGAAACGGCTCACGAGCATAAGTCAACGGCTCTGCGTCGTTGTACGCTGACTGGTGGCCGTGAAAAGCGTTTCCCGGTCTGCGTTGTGTACTTCCCACGAGTCCGAACGCGCCACGTGGTTTCGTACATTGCTCTAATATTCGCGACGCTGACGAGAGCTGGGAATGCCCATTTGTTTTCGGTACTTTGTGATGGTACGGCGTGCCAGTGTCAGTCCCTGTTTGCTGAGTGCTTCGACCAGTGCATCGTCGCTGAGTGGCTTTGCTTTATTCTCTGCGTCGATCAGTTCCTGCAGCTTTATTCGGATCGTGTCCCACGCTACGTCTTCGCCCAGCGCCGTCTGCGTGCCCCCGCCGAAAAATCGCTTCAGTGGGAACAGTCCGCGCGGAGTCTGAACCCATTTTTCGTCAACTGCGCGTGACACCGTTGTTACGTGAACTCCGACGCGGTCCGCGATCTGCTGCATCTTCAGCGGGGCGATGTGTTCCGGCCCTTTGTTCAGAAATTCCGTCTGGTGGTCAACAATCTGCTGAGCGACCTTTCTGACTGTGCTATACCGTTGTTCGATCGATTCGATCAGCCAGCGGGCGGATTCGACTTTCTTCTTGATCCAATCGCGAGTTTCCGGTGTTGGATTCTCCTGCAGCATTTTTGCGTATCGCGGGCTGATTCGCAGTTCCGGAACATATTCGTCCAGTAACCTGACGATGTACCGGCCTTGGTCGTCCTTTTCAACAGCCAGATCCGGCCTGACGCGCTGCACGGGGCGCTGCTCAAAGCCTCTGCCCGGGTATGGGTTAAGGGTCTGAACCTGTTCGATTCCGACCTTGATCATGTCGATGCTGTAGCCGGTGGCCTTCTGAATGACAGGCAGCCGATTGAAGGCGATGTCTTCCAGGTGGTCACGCACCAGCACTCGCATAACTTCGTGAAACGGCATGTTGTCCGTAATCTGCAGTAGAAGCATTTCACTATGATCACGAGCTCCCACGCCTGGCGGATCAAGATGCTGGATCAGAGTCAGAATCTCTTCTGCCTGTTCCGGCGTCAGGTTTTGATCGTAGACGCGATTGAACTGCTGACAGATTTCGGCCAGCAGACTCTGCATGCGACCGTTATGGTCTAGGTGTTGAATCAGGTATTCGGCGAATTGTCGCAGTGGTTCAGCAAGAGTATTGAACGAAAACTGTTCCAGCAGGTACTCATGCAGCGACTGAGGACGAGCCGTCATGTTGGCCATGGCGTCGTGCTGACGATCCATGCTGTCGCTGACCTGATTGGATGATGGTCGCGCGCCTCCGAATCCAACATTGTCTTCCGGCCATTCGGAAGCAATCTCCATTAGCCGTTCAAAGTCTGACTCGTTGTTGGTTTCGTTCTCGGCGACAAGCTCTCGCTCTCCAACGTCCTTGCTCAGTTCCTGCGCTTCAGCCGGGTCATTCGACTTGACAATCTCGTCGCCCTCGGCCGTCGGTGCGTCGCGATCTTTGTCGACCATCTCCAGTGTGACGTTTTCAACCAGCTCCTGTTCGATGCGTTCGTTCAGCGCCATCATATTCAGTTGCAGAATCTCCATGGACTGGATCATCCGCGGGGCCAGCTTCATCTGCTGGCTCATTTTCATTTGCTGAGAAATATTCAGATGCATGAGAGAGAGCTTACTTCACCACGCAAACGCAGTGCCAACATTTTGCGAATACCGTGCAAAATCTTGATTGCCATTGAACTCCGGTACGAACGTGGGGTGTGGTGTGTCGAAAAATGTGTGTCTCAAAATGCCTGGCGGCCACGTAACGCGTCCGCGAGCATTTCGCGGTTTGCAAACTCCAGCACACTGCCCGATGCAATACCTCGTGCAAGCCGCGTAATCTTTACATCGTCGTTTTCCAGCAGATTCGTAATAAACAGAGCGGTCCCGTCGCCTTCCAGCGTGGGATTCGTTGCCATCACCAGTTCTGTTACGCCGTCCTGGCGAATTCGTTGCACAAGTTGATGAATTGTCAGATCTTCCGGCCCTATACCGTCCAGGGGGGCGATTCTTCCCCCCAGAACATGATATCGACCGCTGAAGACTCCACTGGACTCCAAGGCAACGACGTCCTTCGGCTGTTCGACAACGCACACCAGGTGAGCTTCACGGCGAGGGTCCAGACAGAGGCTGCAGACGTCGCTTTCTGTCAGGTTGAAACAGGTGCTGCAGCGTTTGACTGACGTCTTCACATCGCGAATTGCATCTGCCAATGCGTTGGCGTCTGCAGCGGAACACGACAGTATATAGTTGGACAGGCGCTCAGCTGACTTCCTGCCGATACCAGGAAGACGACTGAATTCATGAATGAGCTGTCCTACAGTGGGGCCGTACGGATGCGGAGGTGTGTCTGATTTCATAATCAGGTTCCACCCAGTCCCAGTTTAGACAGCGCATCGCTGAGTCCTGGAACATTCATGTCTCCGGCAACGTCTGACATGGCCGCCGCTGCCGCATCTTTGGCCTTTTGTAAAGCCTGATTGGTGGCCGCCGCGACCAACTCTTCGAGCATTTCGCGGTCCTGTGTCTCGACCAATGACTGCTCAATATGCACGCCCACGATTTTCATGTCTCCGGTTGCTTCCACCCGGACCATTTCACCACCCGCGATGCCTTCGACCCGCAGGTCACCGATTTTTTCCTTGGCCTCTGCCATGCGCCCCTGGATCTGCTGCGCCTGCTGCATCATCGATCCGAGGTTCTTAAGCTGATCAAACATTCAGTATCCTTTTCAGTTTTCTTCGTCCGATATGTCTTTTCTGGCCGGAGCGTCCGTGACGCGAACGATCTTCGCTCCAAAAGTTGCAACGACCTGCTGGACGAAAGCGTCCTGTTCCGGATCAATGTCGTCACGCACCCGCAAAGGTGCGGGGTTCCTGACCTGAGAGGGTGAGTCTTTGTGTGTTTCTGAGGTTTTCGGTGCTATAGCGGGGCGGGGACGCTCTGATGGCACTTCGGGCTGAACGTGTTGAGTTCGACTTTCGTTCCCGACCTGCAATGTGACCAGCGGATCGACACCCGTAAGGCGATTCACGATCGATTGGATCGCTGAGCGGCTTTCCGTCTGCTCGATGACTCGCTTTTGGAAATCATAGGTCGCCCCCAAACGAATTTCTAGGCCGTTTGGTCCGGAAATTGCTATTGATTCGACCGACTTCATCGCGGACGACAACGTAAATGCTGTTTCAGAAATGATTTCTGCCAGAAGCCGGTCTGCGTTTCCGGCTGAGAATTCTATTACCGGACCAGTCTCCGGGGCTGCAGGAGCGGTGTCCGCTACATCCTTTGCTACAACTTCAGGATTTTTTTTTTCGTTGTCGATGGCCGCTGGAGCCGCGGTCACCCCCGCGATTTGAGCGTTGTCAGCCGTGGGTAATGCCGGTAGCTGACCGGATAACAGACCGCTGATTGCGGTCAGATTCTCCAGCATTGAAATCTGAACCAGAGCCATTTCCAACAGCACTCGGGCAAACGTGCTGCGCATTATTCGTCCTTTGGCTTCGGACAGAATCTGAAACGCGGCCATAATGTTTGGCATCCCCAGCGTCTGAGCCTGCTGAGCCACAGCTACCCTTCTGGCTGCACCGACGCTGCACAGACTTGCTGTGGCACCGGCACTCAGCGTCACCATCTGATCGCGTACGTAACCGACGCACTGATCGAGCAATTCTCCCGCCTGAACGCCGGCGGCCAGTGCGGTCTCCAGAATATTTAGCACATCGCCGGGGCGATGTTGAGTAATCGCTTCAAACATCGATACCAGCATCTCGTCGCTGGCCGTGCCCAGCATGCGGTGGACGTCTTCTGCGGTGACCGTACCATCACTGAATGCCAGCAACTGGTCAAACAGTGACTGACTGTCGCGCATCGACCCACGTGCTCGTCGCGCCACCAGTTCGATGGCTTCGTCTTCAACCGTAAAACCCTCTGCCGCAGCGATTTCTTTCAGCCGAACGCCGATAGAATCCTCGCCGATAGCGCTGAAATCGAAGCGTTGGCAACGAGAAAGAATTGTATCGGGGACCTTGTTCGGTTCAGTTGTGCAGAACACGAACTTGACGTTTGGCGGCGGTTCTTCCAGCGTCTTCAACAGTGCGTTGAATGCTTCGCGAGTCAGCATGTGAACTTCGTCGATGATGTACAGTTTGAACTGCGTTCTCATCGATCGCACGTTGACGTTTGCTCGCAGCGAGCGAATATCATCAATCCCACGATTGGATGCTCCGTCGATTTCCAGAACGTCGACATCGTTTCCCGCGGAAATGCCGTCACAGATTTCACAATTGTTGCAGGGCACACCATCATCTGCGTTCGGGCAGTTTAAGGCCTTCGCCAGAATCCTCGCCGTGGACGTCTTGCCGACACCTCGTGCTCCGGTGAACAAATACGCGTGTGCAACTCGTCCTGCCCGAATGGCGTTGCGCAGCGCCTGAGCGACGTGTTCCTGCCCGACTACGTCGTCGAACGCCTGCGGGCGAAAACGCCGCGCTAAAACGGTGTAATGACTTCCAGTGCTCACGGCGGGAGCTTCCTAATATCAAACGACAGGCCGGAGAATGAGGGCCCGCGTCGGGGCTTCAGCGGGCAATGTATGTCCTAATACACGTATTGTGACGAATATCCGCCGAATCCTCCACTGTACCCTCTGTTCGGCTGAAGCGGGGCAGGTGTCCCTGAATACTCGGCCGATTCCAAAGGTGTATGCCACTAACAAGGGCCTAACGCACTTTGTGTGAAATACGCCATACTTAAATTTAGCGACGGTTCGGGTACTGTTTGGGATGTAGTGAATGCAGCTTCTGCAGCCGATTTAACGGTTGTGTCATCCCCCCGGTGCGGCGACGAATTGGGGCATCTTCACTCCCGTGTTGGCACATGACTCCACACGTTCTGTTCACGGCGATCGTCGAATGGAACTTCAGATCGTCGGCGGTGATCTGCTGGATCAGGACATGGCTGTAATCGTAAACGCGTGGCACCATAATACCATTCCGTGGTGGCTGCTTCTGCCACATGGCGTTTCTGGTGCCATTAAGAAACGTGCGGGGAATATGCGCCGTTCTGCGAACTTGGCAGACTTGGTGTTGTCCCACCGTGGGTGGCGATGTTATCACCCTGGGTGATTCTGTTATCACCTGCGCCGGCAGGCTTCCATTCAAGTCGATCATCCATGTTGCTGGCATCAACATAACGTCGCGATGATCCGACCGATCTATTTGCGATTCGGTATGGAACGCTAGTGCGTTTGCCAGGGAACACGGTTTTGAATCTCTAGCGTTTCCGTTAGTGGAGGTCGGAACTGGTGGCGGCACGGCTGATGCCGTCCCTGCCATCGTGGAAGATGAACTCCCTAGTTGTGACTTTGAGGGCACCGTACGGACGGGTGCGGTTCCGGGTGGCCAACAGCGTGCTATGCATGCAGATTTCTGTCGGGTATGTCGTTGGCCTGGTTCCTTGTGCTGGGTTTGCTGTGGTGCCTGGGCCTGCTGAATTGCCGGAGGACGAAGCCGTGTGGCAGTCAGGTTGTCGTTGATATCCGGATAAGTTCCGCAGAATCGCTAAACCCCGAAACGCAATCCTCGATTTTCTCGAGAACTTATGACGCAAGTTCACCTTTTCGTATTCGATGATATTGGTACTCCCTGATGGCTGAAACATCACATGCAATGACGCGGCGAACAATCCTTCAGGTCAAATGCCGGGGAATCGCCTCAATCTTAAGGCCATGGCTGCTTAGCACCGGAACAGGTCATAACATGCATCGTCCGCATTTTAGAATCAAGGGAGGCCATCGACCGAGTTCCGGGAACGACCTGGAGCCGTTCCCGGAGCTCGTTTCAGCGTCAGCCCAGGACGATATGTTCAGGGCTCCTGCGACCGCTTCAGTACCTTCAGCCGAAGAGCTGCGACAGATGATGCACAACGAGCCGGAAGTTCGTCAGGTACTGCTGAATGATCTTCGTCAGAAGCTGCTCCGCGGCGACTTGTTGACTCGCGAGGCTGCCAAAGAATCCGCCGGTCGTCTGCTCGACAGTGGCGATCTGTTTCGACCGATTCGGTAGCTGCTGGCGATCCCCTGGCAGCCACGTCCATGCTATTTACTTGGCTTGCGATAGTTCAACGGCGGTTTCTGTCCCGGCTGCATCAACGACTGATACTCCACATTGCCGCGGCGTTGTCGCAATTCGGCAGCCGCCTGTTGCAGTACCTCCGGACTGGTGAACAGATCGACCGCCGCCAGCGCCAGCGTCCGGGCGGCCAGGTGCATACCCTGCTCTGCAACGCGATTGCCGCCGCACGCCACGGCCTGCCATGAATGTCCCGGCGTTCCCGGCACCCAGCAGGCTGTTGAGAACCCTGATGTCGGAACAACCCACGACACGTCGCCCACGTCTGTCGACCCCTTGCCGACCGTACCGCTGACGTTCTCGACCTCGTGAATGCTTTCCAGCGGTTTAGCTTGCGGAATGAATTCGCGAATCCGAGACACAAACTTCATGTCGTCTTCGCTGTACGACAGGTCGTTCAATTCTCGCAGGCGACCGGCAACGACGCGGGACAGAGTCTGGTTGGGCATGATTTCCCGAATGCCGCCTTCGAAACCGATTTCCAGATCCGTTTCCGTCGCCAGTGCTCCGGCTTTCGCGCAAAGTACCAGACGCGTGTACAGCGGTCGCAGAATTTTCGCTTCGGGGTGACGAACATAGTAATAAACTTCAGCAAATGCCGGCACGACGTTGGGAGCATCTCCGCCGGCCGTGACGACGTGATGGATTCGAGTGTATTCCGGCGTGTGTTCTCGAAGTAACTGAGCGGCATGGTTCGTCAGTTCTACCGCATCCAGCGCTGAACGCCCCTGTTCCGGCGCGCCCGCCGCATGAGCCGCTTTGCCTCGAAAGCGAAACTTTACTGCCATGCGGGCGAGGCTGCTTTTGTCACCAGCAGCGTTCCGACTTGATGGATGCCAATGCAGGACGGCGTCACAGTCGTCAAACAGGCCGGCTTCGACCATGAACACCTTTGCGCTGCCGCCTTCTTCGGCCGGGCAGCCGTAGAACCGTATCGTCCCGGCCAGCTTCTTGGACCGAATCTGCTCCGCGAGAGCGATAGTGGCTGCCGCCGACGCGGTCCCAAACAGGTGGTGCCCGCAGCCGTGACCGTAGTTATTGCCATCGTCTCTGGGGGTTTTCTGTGGATCCGACGTCTGGCTCAATCCTGGCAGCGCGTCGAACTCTCCCAGAATGACTATCACGGGTTTGCCTTCGCCGAATTCTGCTGTGAACGCAGTCGGAATTTCGGCGACACCACGCGTGACTTTCAGGCCTGCGGCTTCAAGAGTATCCGCCAGCAGGGCGGATGAAAACGATTCCTGGTAACCTGGTTCTGCTGCCGACCAGATTTTCTGAGCGATCTGCCAGGACTCTTCCCGACGCGCGCCGATCGAATGCAGAATCGCCCCTTGAAGTTCATTTGAGGTGGGTTTTTTTCGGGGTTCGTCGGCAACTCCGGGCAAGGCATGTGTCGTGCAGACAAGGACGGCGAGCAACGTCTTATGAATCATGTTGAGACATTCGTTTGTGTGGTGGTCGTATGGATCGGTGCCGGATAATAAAGCGAGCGACATGTTGTCGGTCGCCAGTAACGCTGAACAGAAATGGAACGGTAGTCAATTGATAATGTTGCCGGGTAGTGGCCATTCGTTTTCGACGCCGGAACGAATGAATGATTCCACGGGCTTCTCCAGACACGCAACGCAGTCCAGCGACTGCGACAGCAGATCGGTGTGACTGTTTACCAGATCTTCAGTGATTGTTCAAAAAGTGTCGTTAACGCGCCTTCGTCGGCCGGTCGAGGTGATAGTTTTGTAACTCGATGCTGTGGCAGGGTGCCGGCGACGAGAGCCGGAATGTCATCCGCAGTATATCCCACTTCCTGCAGGCCATTCGGCATGTCCATCAGCTTCATGAAGTGGATCACTCGGTCGGCGAGCACATCACCGGCGGCGTCCGGAGAAACGTCCGCCACGTCTGCTCCCAGTGCGGCGGCTGCGCGTAAGTGCCGCTCCGGACAGGCGGACGCCGTAAATCGTACAACGGCCGGCGTATTCAGAATCACGGACATGCCGTGTGGCACCATCGGATAATCGACGTTGAATCCAGCGGGTCGATAACTCCCAACCATGCCTGCGACGGGGTACGACATCCCGTGCGGCAGATGGACTCCCGCATTACCAAACCCGATTCCGGCGATCGCTGCAGCCAACAGCATGCTGCTGCGAGCCTCGTCGTCCGTTGCGTCCGCGTATGCTCGGGGCAGATATTCTGCCATCAGTTCCAGAGCATGCAGCGACCACATGTCACTGACTGGATTCGAACCCTGGTACGCGGGGCGCTGCAGCGGCCCCGGTGGTTTCGGACGCTGATCAAAGGGTATCGCTGTGAATGATTCCAGGGCATGGCTCAGGACGTCCAGGCCGCTGGACGCGGCGACTGCGGCGGGCAGCGTCCGTGTATTATCGGCATCCACGATACCCAGTGTGGGCTTCAGGTATCGGTGAGCGATCCCGGTCTTGGCCTTCTGCGCCACGTAGTCGAAGATGGCCACGCCGGTCGTTTCGCTGCCCGTTCCGGCCGTGGTGGGCACTGCAATCAAAGGTTTGAGCGGCGCCGGAACCGGCTGGCCTTGTCCGATGGGAGCATTGACGTAATGCAAAAAATCAGCTGGCCACGTGGAATACAGATTGGCCGCCTTGGCCGTGTCAATCGTACTGCCACCGCCAACCGCCACGAAGGAGTCAAAGCGGCCGTCCGTGGCGACCGCAGCGGCGTGTTGAAAACTGGCGTCCGTCGGCTCGACCGAGATCTCTTCAAAAACAACAAAGTCCAGCCGCTGAGCATTCAACGCTTCGATGACAACATCGGCGACGCCTGACGTACGCAGACCCGGGTCCAGCAGAAGCATCGTTCGCTGTACCGACATATCACGCAGGTCCATGCCGATTTCCGCCGTGCATCCGGAACCGAACCGGATATTGGAGGCGGACATCTGAAAGACGTTGTCGTTGTCCATCACAGGTTTTCTAATGAGGGCATGGTGGTCAGACCGCAATCCTAAATACCGGGGAATCGTCTGACCGTTTGGGCCGGACACTTTCCAATAACGCCTGCCGTGTTGCAAAATGTTCTAAACGCCGGCGGGTATCGCAAAATGATTCTCGCAGTACGTTCTGCTGATCAGAGCATCAGCCTCGACATCGTCGACGATTCGTTCCGTCTGTGGATCAAAGTGCAGCACTCGACCAATTCGGGCCGCAATATTTGCAAGGTGCACGATCGTCGCTGAACTGTGTCCGACGGTGATGTCGGCGTTGAGCATTGCACTGCCCCGGATGGCGGCAAAGAAGTTGTCGTGATGAGCCACCAGATCGGCTTGTCCTGTGCGTTCGGCAAACAGTTTGTTTCGTGGCCCGTACAGCCGCCAGCCAACGGTATGGCCGCAAATCAGCATACCCTTCGTTCCATAAAATGCCGCTCCGTTCTCATACCCGTCCTGTGTATACGGCGTCCAGATTCGCTGTTCGAAGATCAACTGCTTCCGTTTGCCGTTGCTGTCGACCGGGAATTCGAACTGAGCGTACTGTGTGTCGGGGAATTGCTGGTCGTCGTCGAAGAAATACTTTCCACCAAAACAGGCGACTCGTTCGGGATGACTGTCCGGATTCAGACCCCACAGCGCCACGTCAATGTCGTGAACGCCATCGTTGCCGATATCTCCGCAGCCGAAGTTGTGCCACCATCGCCAGACACCGTGCAGCAAATTCTTCTGATATGGAAACTCGGGCGTGGGGCCCAGCCATGCCGGGAAGTCCAGATTAGCAGGTGGATCGACGGGTTCAGCACGCCCGATGGAACCGCGTCGCTGACTGTTCCACGCTTTGGCGACCAGCACATCACCGATTTCACCATCATGAATTCGTCGCATCGCTTCGGCAACGCACTCTGTACTTCGGCTTTGAGTACCAACCTGCAGCAGTTTGCCCGTGCGTTGCACGGCATCTGCCATGAGACGGCCTTCGCGAATGTTGTGACAGCAGGGCTTTTCCACGTAGACATGCTTACTGGCATCCAGCGCGAGTATTGCGGCGGGCGCATGCCAGTGGTCGGGCGTGGCGATGAAGACGGCATCGACGTTCGAATCATCCAGCACCTGGCGAAGATCGAGCGTACTTCGAGGTCGTTTGGTCGTTTCGCTTTCGACCACATTAATCGCTTTTTCCAGTCGCTCCTGATCAACGTCGCACACCCATGCGACTGTCACGTCGTCGCGTTTCACCAGATTTCGCAGATGATTCGATCCCATCCCGCCAGGACCGATCAGTCCGACAATAATGCGATCGGCGCCGGGTGTCGAAGATACAGCCGCGGGTGAGACTGCTGCAGCGCCGACACCTGCCAGAAAACTGCGTCGAGGAAGCGTCATGATGAGTTCTCCTTCAGAAAACAGGAACCATCCCCATTTACCAGACGCGTGACAAAAAATAAAGGCTCGCGTTGAATTCGCGAGCCTTCAGGGTTCTCAGATGCGAAATACTGTTCTATAGCTGCAGCGGCTCCCGCAGGTTGTAGATCGCTTCACTGATGTCACGCGACAGCGTCAGCAGATGCTGTCGATGATCTGTGTTGCAGCGACCCAAATAGCTGTAAATGGTTCGCCATTCTTCCACCAGGTCAGACGTTTCCTGTTTCAGTTCATTGGCGGTCGGTCGTGACTGCAACAGACGGTGAATCCGTTGAGTTCGCTGTACGAACCGGGTGGACGCCTGCAGCGCCTGGGTAGGAAAAGACTGTCGGTCATTACTGAGCCACTGCCGTACATCAAGATCCAGATGATCCGCCAGAAGCTCGAGGTTTGCGGCCGTGGGGATCATCGCCCGAGTGTCGATTGAGGTGACGGTGCCGGCCAGATTCAGTTCGTTGCGGAGGGCAAGGATTCCGTCTTCGATTTCCCGCAGCACAACTTTGCCGGCCTGACTTCTAAGAGGTTCAAATGCCTGCACAAAAGACTGGCCGTACTGTTCGACGTATCGATAGCATTCCAGCAGAGTTTGTTCGTCTTCGTCACGATCGACGCAGTCTTCGAAGTTCTGCACGGTCCCATAGAAATCGCTGGCTGTTTCAAGAACTGAGGCGACTTCCTGGAAGTGAAGCAGCAACTTTAGCGGCGTGCGGTTAAAGAATTCATCCACATCACGCATGAGTGCATTGGCAACCTGAGTCAGGTGAGCTCGGTCGGTCTGCTGCTCAAGCCACAGCAGATTGTGCACTGTGGTGTCACTGGCCATGATGTTGCGGACGCTGCGTTCCACGTAACGACTGTTGATCGCCCGTAATCGCGGCATCATCGCGGTCCACATTCGGCCGAAGCGATTGTATTCAGACACAATCTGCGTGTACGGATGCTGATCCAGCACCATGTCCTGAACGCGGGCAGTCTGTTGTTCAAGTTTACGTGCATCAACGATCAGCTCAAACACCTGGTTGTTGTGGTCGGTGTCTACTTCGAGCTCGTCGACGAGATTTCCCACGGTACTGCCGAGTCGGGACAGCTCAAGCAGCAGTGTGCGACGATCCAGCTGCGGTTCCATCTTGAACAGCTTTTCGAGTTCACGTCCCAGTCGATCAACTCGGTTGATCCCGTCCAGGGATTCACGACTCAGGCCGCGCGCCTGAGTCATGCGGTGCGACAGCAGGTGCCAGTCACTGTTCAACTGTTGCAGCTCGGGAATCAGCCGTCCCAGCGTGCGACCGGCCTTCAGGTCCTGCGCGAGGTGCGATGCCTTGGCTCGGGCCGAAATTAATTCCGTCAGCAACGGTCGAATCTCAGGGTAACGCTGATAGTCTCTGGTGAGTGACCGGTATAACTGCTCGATAGCCGTAACCGATTCAGTCAGTAGATTTCTGACGACTCGCGAGTTTACGTCTGTCAGATCGATATCCGACGTGTGGCTCAGGATGTTGGTGCGGTTTTCGAATCCCGGAGCACCGGTGGTATCCCTCATTAAACGGTTTAGATCACCGAAGTCTGACTCTCGGCTGGTAATCCGGTTCTGTACCTGGCCGATGGCCGATACTGATGTGGCAACTGTCAGCAACGCTGCGATCACAGATCGGTACCATTCCCTGCGTTGACTCAACATCTCTGGTTTCCTTTCCAAAGTGAGGCCATCCTGAATAAGTGGCCGCGAATTCAAACGTCTGCTCTGCCGCCCGCAATGCTGCCTTGTGACTCGTACCGGCACTGTCACAGGCCGCAAACGGGCACTGACGGTGACGTTGTGTGCATACCGGTGGTGAATTTTAGAAGAAATGTGCGTTTCAACGAAATACGAGTTTTTTCGCAATCGCCCTGTTTTTGGGAGCGTCTGGCCTGAAAACAGGAGTACCGAGGACGGTGCCCCGCACGCTGTGTGGCCGTTGTTCTCGGACGGGCGTGTCAAATCAGCGAAACCACGCCCATCGTACCGGCAAGAGACTCCATACGTTGTCATCTATGTGTCCGCCAGTGTTCGTAGCTGACGTCGGTCAGCGGGTTCTGGCCACACAGAAAGGCCAGCCGTACACATCGATGGACGCAATGCACGACCTAAATGTTGCCTTGCGCCTGCACTTCTCTTCGATTTACCCGTGTCACAAGAACTCTGGGGTGTCGTCACGGAATGTTGGGAAATCACGGGGATGGCCGTTGGTTGGAGTGAGGAACCAGTGAAACCCGGGGCTTCCAGCACAGGCTCAGTCCAGCCGCCGGCCACCCCACCCGACGGATACCACAATCCGTGACTGCCCTCGAACCCTCCTCTTGGTGAACCAATCGCTGACAATACCGCACAGACACTACAAGCTCCCTCCGCACACGTAAGCAAATGGATAGTTGCTGGCCCCATGATCTTTCGAACGGCCTGGTCCCCGCCTGGAAGTGCCGGAGTATTCCCATCGGAAAATGAACTGCGTTTTTTTTAGGCGGCGAACGTCTGTCCGCTCGCGATAGTCACTTTCCCGCGAGTACCTCGACCACATCTTCCTGAAAACTGTTCAAAGATCAGTATGGCTATCAAAATCCAATGCAGAGAATGTGAAGCTAAGTTTGGTGTCAAAGATGCGGCCACCGGTCGACGCGTCAAATGTCGCCAGTGTGGAGCTGCCATAAAGGTCCCCGTCCCCAGGACGGACGAAGAAGAACTTCTGGATTTCGACACAGTTGCGTATGGAGACGAGCCGTCAGGCGATGACGCGGCGATCGGGACGCGACCTTTGCCACGTCGGCGAAGAAAAAATCCGGCAGCAAACGGGCCGTTGCCTCAGGCGGTAAGAAATCGTCCGGGTCGAATCGTGGACTGATCATCGGCTTGCCGGCGGGAGGTGGAATCCTAGTCATCGCGTTGCTGGCATTGGCGTTTTGGCCCGCGAAGCCAGGCCCTGATGTGGCAGACGCTTCGGATGGCGACAACGCTGAAAGTTCAGCGACGACGGGCGAAGATTCAACGAGTCCCGCCAACACCACTGACGTCGCGCCCCGTTTGCAGCCCGACGCTACCAAAACGAATCCTTCTGCCCCGGTGACCGCCGGCGCGATGAAACTCGAAGGCGATCTCAACCTCCTTCAGGGAACATGGCAGGTCCTTGATGTCGCGAGCGATGCGGAACAACCGTTACCAGCGAGCAGCGTCGCGAATATGAAGTCGATAACCTCGACCTTCAAGGATGACATCGTGCTCATTTTGGGGCGCATGATGAGGCCATGAGTACGTCGGTCAAGCTCGATCCATCCGCATCGCTCAGAACACTCGACCTGACCCAGCTTGCCAGCGACCGCCAAGTGAGCAGGGTTGTCGCCGCGATCTACTCCATCGACGGAGAACTGCTGAAAGTGTGCATGGGCAAAGTCACTCGTCGGCCCAGGGAAATGAAGCCCCCCCCCCGACCAGCTGGCTCTGACGTTTAAGAGAACAAATCTGCCGACCAACGGCGATTCGACCGTCGCCAGGTCAGGGGCACAATTCGATTTCAAGACTCGGCAGCAGGTTTCTGCGAATCTAAAGACCATGAAGGGTAATTCGGCGTTGGCAAAACGCGGACCCAATGGTGGCGAATGTTTTGACGGCCTGACGTACTGCGCGGTTATTGATCCTGCTTCACGAGCTGCTGATGGCTCGATCTCCGCCGAGTTGTGGGAGGGGATCTCTTCCGTCAGCCATCCCACGGTGCGAACGTCGTCGGTTGGCGATGCCACCGTGCGGTAACTGTCGCAGCACTCGGGGCTTGTTGGACTGAACAGCAGTGGTCGCTCGACAGTCATCACCGCAGGTATCGGTGAACTGAAGCAGTGTCCGAATCTGTTTGAAGTTTCCTAACTCTTGTGGGCGCTGATTAGGGTGGCCTCAGAAAACCATTCTGTTTCGGGAAAATGGTTAATGGGGATGCAACTTTCGCGCTCTTCAATCTGACGGGTGGCAGCATCCACGGCCGTCTTTGTGATTCGCCCTGTGGGCAGCTGCATGCCGACGAGAGTAAGAGACAGGCTATGGCTGCCAGTACCAGGAAGAACGTTGTTTGTGCGGCAAAACTGCTGGTATGAAGCACGAGTGACGCCCCGGGGCATCCGTCGTCAAGTCAGTCCAGCCCTGGCAACGCGTAATACCGAAACCAAAATCTGTGACTGCAGCCGGCTTCCTCCGTCTGTCCCACTGGAAAATCCATCTGCTGCACCGTAGAACACGTTGGCAATGCACCTTGAACGGAGACTCATCTGATGGGAATGGAAGCTTTTGTCGACTTTCTGGAAAGCCGTTTCGCCGGTCAGATTTCGTCACATACCGTGATGGATAAAACAACCGGCGACTTCGAAGACTTTCCACAGGTTCTCGATCGGCGACTGGTTGATGGGCTGAAGACCAGTGGACTCACACAACTGTACAGTCACCAGAGCGAAGCGTTTGAATCGATTCGCCGTGGCCAGGACACCGTTTTGGTTTCAAAGACGGCCAGTGGCAAGACGCTGTCGTTTCTGCTGCCGATTCTGCACGATTATATCACAGCCGAATCACCGTTTGGTGTTGCTCTTTTGTATCCCACAAAAGCTCTGTCACGTGATCAGGAAGGAACGCTGGGTCGACTGCTGCAGGCGGCAGGCGCGGACATGCGGCTTGGCACCTTTGACGGTGACACTCCGCGCGAAGAACGCAATCGCATTCAGTCGCAGGCTGACTTTATGATCACAAATCCCGACATGCTGCATGCCGGGATACTGCCCAACCACAGCCGGCGCTGGCGAACATTTCTGTCGCGGCTGAAGTACATCGTTGTCGATGAAGTTCATACTTATCGCGGAGCGTTCGGCTCTCATGTTGCCAACGTTATGCGACGACTTGTTCGGGCGTGCGAGATGCACGGCAGCATGCCGACGTTTGTCTGTTCGTCGGCGACGATCGGCAACCCGACGGAACACGTCGAAGCTTTGTTCCAGCGGCCGTTTCACGTGATCAACCGCGACGGTGCGCCTCGGCCTCAGCGAGACCTGTATCTTGTCAATCCACCGGTTGTGCAAAGTCACGGCCATGCCCTGTACCGCAAAGGACCAAACTCGGTCAGCATTCCGCTGATCCGCGAAGCAACAAAGCAGGGCGTGCGAACCATTTGCTTTTGCCGATCCCGCCAACAGGTCGAACGTCTGTGTCGAGCTGTCACGGACGGGCGACCGGAACTGAAAAAGAAGGTGAAACCGTATCGAGGCGGTCTGCTGCCCAACGAACGCCGTCAGCTGGAACGTGATTTGGCCGAAGGCCGTGTCACGACCATTATCAGTACCAATGCTCTGGAACTTGGTATCGATATCGGAGACCTTGACCTGTGCATTCTGTCAGGTCACCCGGGTTCGATGGCCAGCTTTTGGCAGCAGGCTGGCCGTGTCGGCCGACGCGGTTCGCGAGCCGTGATAGTCTACGCAGCTCGTGATACGCCGATCGATCAGTACTTCGTGAATCATCCGGAGTATCTGCAGCGCGCCCCTATTGAACGCGCATGGCTGAATGCCGACAACCCATATATTCTGCTGCAGCACCTGCCGTGCGCGGCACACGAGCATCCGTTGCGCGACGTTGAACCGGCATTTCCCGAGCAGGCCTATCCAGCGGCTCTTGAAGTCCTTAAGGAAGATGGCACACTGAAGGAATACCACGGCAACTACCGCTACGCTCAGCGTGACTATCCGGCTAAAGGCGTCAACCTTCGTGGCATGACGGATTACAACATAGAGATCTACTGCGGCACGGAAGTCATTGGCGAAATTGACCCCATTGGGGCGCGCGGAGAACTCTACAAAGACGCCATCTATCAGCATCTCGGCAACCGTTATATGTCAATGGACCTGGATCTCGAAAAGAAGCTCTGTCGCGTGGATCTGGTAGATGTGGACTACTACACCGAATGTGTCTGGGAAAGCCGAGTTACCATCACAGAATCGCTGGAGCAGCACGAAATCCCGACGGGCGATGACGCGTTGTCGCAGATCGCAGGGCAGGCAGTGTCTGAGGACTCGGCAGAACGGCAGTCTGCATCGTCCGCAGGGGGCAGGCTTGACTTCGGCTACATCAACGTCAATCGCCAGCCGAAGTTATACAAGAAGATTCGCGAACGCACTCTGGAGAACATCGGCTACGGACCGATTACGCTGGCACCATTTATTTATGACACGGCCGGATTCGCGCTTTACCCGCCCGCTGCGTGGCGAGTAATCATCGAAGCCAGCGACAAACGCCATGTCGGTGCTGCGTTGTACGGCCTGGCCTACATCTTGAAACGTACGGCTCCCAGTCTGTGTCTTTGTGACGAACAGAACATCGAAACCGATGTGTCGTTGACGGAGGTCACTCCTGGTGAATGGAAGAGTGCTTTGTATCTGTTCGACACCATCGAAGGTGGCGTGGGGTACGCTGAAAAGATTTTTGAGGTGTTTAGTGAAGCATTGCAACTTGCCCGGACGATTATCGATGATTGCCCCTGCGCTGCCGGGTGCCCCGCCTGTGTGACATCACTACCGCCCGGAGTGCAAGACGAAGAGTTGGAGCAACTGCTTGTCGAATCCAATGCCTCTGTTGTGTGCACGCACAGTCTGATCACAGCACTGCTGACCGGAGAGCTGGTTGTGCCCGACGTCATTGAATGCGCCATTGACGCAAAAATTGCCGTCATCCCGCCTGAACCCGACGAAGAGTTCGAGAAGCTAAGAGAACGTCTCGGCAAAGCGGGCCGGATTCTGCAGCAGAAGCGCGAGAGGATTCATTGATTTCGAACTGCATCCATCTTTCGGTGAAACCGATGCAAATCACTCGCCGTCGGTGCCGCCGTCGTCAAGTTCAACGTCCACAGGTCGCTGTTCGGGACGCTGGTGGTAAATCGGAAAGTTGTCGTCATCAATCCGCGCCAGCGGTGCGTCGACGGTCACGGCCTGGCCGGCTCTGACGAAGATCTCCCGAATCACGCCCGGCGTATCAATGGTGATCGGTTGAGTGGACCCATCAGGAAGTTCCACTTCACACAGGACCGTTCCAGCAGCATCGACGGGATCACCGATGCGCACGTTCACGCGGATGATTTTCGCCATTCGGCTCACTGAAGTCAGCTGAGGCATCCGAACCATTGGTCCAATTTCTCTCAGGCACAGAACATCACCGGACTTCGACACGAGATAAATCTGGTCTGTCAGAGAGTTGTGGTGATGCACCTGATAATCACTCACGGGAAGTCGGCCGATTATTCGTGAGTCGTGTTTATTGAACCCTACCAGTCGATTTGCCTGGTCGATGCCGTAAATCCCAAAACGGCCGACCGACGTCAGGCTACGAATACCCTTTACATCCCACTCTGTCGCGCCAATCTTCAGTTCTAATTTCTCCAGAGTTTTGCCGCGAACGACTTCGACAGGACGCTCGACCCGGAACGGTAGTTCCACAATTCCTGACTGAGCTTCTTCGACAGTGGTGACGGTGATCTCATCGATCCGGACGATGATGTCGCCCGTCTGCAGTCCGGCCGCAGCCGCGGGCGAGTCCTGCGTGACTTCGGTCACCAGAATACCCTGCGACCCGGCCAGGTTGAGGTCAGCCTGAAGCTGTGCATCGATTTCAACTTCCTGCATGCCCGCACCGATGTGCATCGGTGCGCGATACTGCGGTATTTCGACAGGCCGTCCGTCGAATTCGTCACGTGAGATGTTCGTGAGCGTCCCGTCTTCTGTCACGACGTAGACGCTGTCGCCGACAATAATCGGCCCATTCGTCATCGGGCGACCAAGAGGGTACGTCCATTCTGTCTTGCCGGTGATCAGGTCTATGCTGAAAGCCAGGTTGTCATCACTCAGCATCAAAACGCTTGATGACGTGGCATTGTCGGCAATGGCCAAAGGAGCGGACGCCGGCGTGTTCAGCAGCAACTGATACCGCGCCCGTCCTTTTTCAATTCCTCCGCTGTTGACTGTAAACACGTTGCCCTTTTCAGAGACAAACGCAATCGCCTGTTCACCGACCACAGGAGAATGAACGATTTCTTCACCACAAATAAATCGCCACATGTGAGGAATCGCAACGTCTTCGGGCAGTGTTCCGTACCGAAACAGATATTCCAGGACACTGATGGAATATGCATAAACGGCTCCTCCATGCAGCGGAATAAAGACCGCTTTCTCAGTCAATGCCGGTCCGGCCGCCGGCTGCTCCGGCAGTCGAAACTGCAACAGCTGAGTCCCCGTGAACTTGTTGTATCCGTAAACCGATGGACCGGCGAGTACCAGTACAAGGTCGCTGTTTGACACCACTGATAATGTCGCTTCGTCCGTGCGTCCGACCTGAGCGGTCCAGAGCCTTCGCCCGTTCTCTGCGTTGATGGCCGTCAGAATACCCGCCGATGACTGAACGTACAGGATCTCTTCGTCGTTCGTGACATAAGTGACGATATCCCGGCGTACATTCAGTACCGCCTGGCTGTTCCAGCGAACCTCAAGCCCAAGGCTTTGCAGAGCATCAGTAGACAGCAGGTCCTGGGCCGGACAGTTGACCGCAGACAGGCACAACAGGAAAGTCAGTGAAACGACTCGGATTCGATTCATGATTGACGGCTTTCGCGATCGCCCGACGGAGATTGCAGACAAAGAGACGCTGAGAGCTGGGAACCATCCCAAATTCATCCGCCCATGATAACCTCAGTCGGAAACTTAACTCCAGAGAGGAAGTCAGCGTTTTGCGTTACCAGCGTGATTCTGTACCGCTGGAAATGATTGGGAAAAGAGTTTTGGCCCAATATGGTTGATTCAGTCGTTGCGATCAGAACAACTGATCAGGTCTGACGAAAGCAGTCCGGCCACTGAAGAATCTGCTGGCGACGTTGTCCCGTGACCCCTGTCGCTGATTCCGCGGCGTGATTGCTTGATGTCTGTCCCCGGAACGCTGGTCTTACTGTGCACCTGCAAACTGCGCAAGGATCTCCAGATTGCTGACAAACGTTCGCATCTCGATGACTTCCAGTGAATCATTCTGATGTCGCATACGCCCGGTTTCGATCCACGCTCCCCGGGCATCGAGTGCCTGGCCGGCAGTATTTGCTCTATTCTGCAGGCCGTCCGAACGCTTGACGGGAGTAACATGTCGATGTCGTGGTTTCAGCTGTGCAGCGTCCTGAGACAGTGCCCTCCGGTAGTCCTGTTCAAGTCTATCCAGTTTCGAGGAGACCTTGAATCCGTAATGCGTCGGCATATCGCTGTCACTGTAAGTGAGTTCGTATTTTGTCGTAAAGTACAATGGTCGATTCGTTTTCAGCTCGTAAAACCGTGCCAAACGACCGTCCGCCAGCAGCGACCTCCGGTAGTATGCCAGTGCCGTGGGAAGAGCGGCAATGAACTTACGGTCGCCTGTAAAGCGAAAGAGCGTCACCAGGCTTTTCATGACGCTCTGCGATTCGCCACCGGTAATGGCTGCGGGTTCAAATTTACGAGCCCACACCGGATGCATATGCAGATCATACTGCTGCGCCCAGCCTGGCTGAGGTTCGGGCATCTGTGCGGACAGAAAGAATTCTCCCGTCTTCACGGCGGACTGAAAACAATCTTCACGAACGTAAATTCGATGAGCCTCAAACAGCATGTCCACAATGTGGGACATGTTGTTGTCGTTAAGCGTGTAGTGTCCGATATACTTGATCTTCGGATATGTACGAGGCCATGACTCTGGATACGACGCCGACAGCACCGGATAATCGGAATGCACAGGAGGCTCTGAATACTGCTGCGGCCACGCACCGTTCGGATACTGCGACTTCAGCATGTTTTCCAGCGCATAGGACACTGCTTCGTGAATCGGCTGGTCCCTGAATTCAAGCGCTTCGTCGACATGCATCAGCAACGTCAATGCAGACTGGCTTTTGTTGTCATCGAATGTGGATAGATTGTTCTTTCCACGCTGCTCACCATCCGTGCGATACGCATACTTTTTTCGTCCTGGTGTTCCCAGGTCAAAATGAGAACTCCATCCGCCGGACACCAGTTGCGCTCGCACCAGCGCGCGGGCGGCTTCAATGGCAGCATCCAGGCAGCCGCTGTCACCGCTAAGTCGCCATGCGTTCAGGTATGCTTCTCCAACCGTGGGCGTGCCCGGAGGTTGCGTCCATCCACTCGTCCGGGTGGCCATGCCTTCCCCTTCCTGAGCTGTCAGGTCAGCGGCATAACGCCACAGGTAAGCTCCCTCATAGCCAACCTGCGTTCGGTAGAAATTTACGACCTTAGCCAGGGTCGTGCGACCATCAGCCTGGGTGAACGGTTGTGCCTTTGTCGGCTGGATTGAGGTCAGCAGCACATAAGCAACAACGATGAGTGAACGGATGTAGCGGGTATAGCACTGTCGCCCGGGCTTCTGATCGTAACCCGGACACGTTTGAGACAGTCGCTCGGAATGCAGCATTATCAGTTTTCTCCCTGTTCCACGCCCAGTGATGGCCCCCGCACTGCGGCTGCCAATGTACTCAAATTCCGAGTCGCTGCAAAACGACGCCCTGAATTCACCGTTCTGCTGGTGGGCAGAATTTAACGGACACAAATGTCGTCTCATACTCTGGGTTTGCGCTGCACCAGAAAACTGCGTTCGCCGCGAGTCACATAGATCGCATCCTCGTCCAGGCAGTGGCACTGTTCGATCAAAAAATCGATCAATCGATCGAAGCCCGATTCGCTGCCGAACGATACCTCAAATCGCTCCATGACATCATGAGCCAGTTGCCCGTGCAGATCCACCCAGTATCCCTTGACCGGCGTGGGCGACTGAGTGTACGCACGGTAGCGGTGCATTAGAAATTCGTGAATGGCGGTTCTGGCTGTCTGGTTTCCGTCAAAAAAACGTGGGTCGTCGAGCTTATGCGACGGAATATAGAAGACCGTCACCTTTCCCAGTTCACGAACGCGCAGCGAATCAGAATCAGGAGGATTTTTAGCAGGCATGGATCGTGCAGCAATCAGAAATTCGTTCGACCAACACAGTAAATTGCAATTGTACTCCGGTTCATCTTCTCTGCAGTCTTACTTCAGTGGACGAAACTTCTGAACGCGGCGGCCACCAACTTCCGCCACATACAGGTTACCGTTCCCGTCGACCGCGAGCATGTGGGGCAAAGCAAACTGTCCAGCTGCAAGGCCCCGAGTCTTCACCACCTGCCCCCTGTGGTTCAGGCGGAGTATCTGATTGGCGCGGCCATCAGCGATGAAAACGTGCTGCGACGAGTCAATGGCGATTCCGTAGGGGGCAAATCCATTCCATGTCGCGAGGTGGCGACCGTCCTGGTCAAACACCTGTATTCGATTGTTCTCACGGTCGCCAACCAGCACGCGATGTCTGGCATCGACGACGATCGAGTGCGGCAGATCAAACTCACCTGGCTGATCGCCGGCGGTGCCCCACTTGGACAGGAATTTTCCGTGGCGATCGAATTTTGCGACCCGACTATTTCCGTAGCCGTCGGACACAAAGATCTCGCCGTCCAGACCAAACGCCACGTCCGTCGGTTTGTTAAATTGCTCACGGCCGGTTCCCGGGCGGTCGCTGGTTCCGAGAGCCATCAGCAGCTTACCGGTTTCGCTGAACTTGAAGACCAGGTGATGTTTGATGTCCGTGACCCAGACATTGTCGTTGGGGTCGACACGCAGGCCGTGAGCGGTGCCAATCATGTCATCTCCCCACGATCGCAGAAACTCGCCAGCAGCATCGAAACACAGAATGGGTTGAGGTCCGCGGTGAAACACATACAGCTTGCCCTTGCTGTTCACGGCCACCGCTGAGCAGGCGCCCAGCGTAATATCGTCCGGGAGTTTCAGAAATCCGGGCACTGGCTGATAGTCGACCGCCGCGAGCATCAGTGCCTGCTCGCTGGTCGTTAAACTGGAAAACGTCACTCGCCCGAATGTATCGGGCGCGTGAAAAGCAGGTTTTGCCGTGGTGCCGGGTGACCATTGGCTGTGCTGAGCATTGGTCGTTCCGCCCAGACGGTTCAGATTCAGATGCCAGATGTCACCATCGTGCGGACATTGTTGCCCGGTGACTGGCGTGAAGTTAATGAAAGGAATGGCAACTTCCAGAATCCAGCCCCGGTCCACGTCAGTGTCATCGTTAAGCGTTCCGTCGACGGTCGTCGCAATCAGGAGTCCCTGCGTGTTCCAGTTGGCCCCGTTCACTTTGCCCGGCCCGTCCGGATGATGCTGATCGAGTATCGCGCCATTCACATTCATCTCAAAATTGAAGTAATTCAGCGGACGTTTCGGGTTGGGCGCAGTGAACAGTTCGACACAGTCATCCTGATAGACGCGGCTGTCCTGCACTGTCTGAACGGCCGAGATCCAGGCGTCGCTGCACTCATACGCAATATACATAAACTGGTCATCCCACAGCATGCGGGCGATGGTCTGCTCCTGCTTACCATTTTTCCACCAGGGGAATGTGAAGTTCTCGAATGTTGCTGCGTTCCGCCACGCCAACTCGTCAAGTCGCCCGTCGACCCGCATCTTGTCGTCCGCACGATTGACGGTGTAGTGCGGCAATTCGACTGCTGCACGACCAACACCCGGGGCACATGCGAACGTAAAGGCGATCACCGATAAGAATACTTCCCGAATTGTCATCCTGCTTTTCCCGTATCAGATGGACCGGCTATTGTGCCCCGGTGTCGGCAGTCATTTTCGGCCGGATTCCGCTGGCGACGAATCTGTCAGCAGTTTGTGAATGGCCGCTGAAAACAACTTCTCACAGGGCCCCGCAAAGGAATAGGTCTGTTCATACCCTCCGCGGTCCGTGAAAATACGGTCTCCGCCAATATAACCCATGCCGCAGTCGCCGTAGCCGGCCACACACACGAATCGGTCCAGCTGCATCTGTTGGGCCGCCAGTTGATACTGCACAAACGGCTCACCTGGCAGATGAAGCATCTTCACGCGACCGATGGACAGGCAGCTTAATTCGACCGGGTGATCGGAGTCGCATCGTTCGATCCAGGCAAGGCAGATGGCTGCCTTGCGGCGTTGTGATTCACTGGACTGCGGGTCGTCAAGAATTCGACGATTGTGCATTGCCGAAAATTTGTCGTCGTTGCGGAACGGCAAACGGACTCGTTCAGTCGACCACTCCATCGGTTCCACCGAATGCTGCTGCAGACCCGCGATGCTGCTTTCAATCCCAGCCCGCAGTCGCGCGGCTAGTTGAAGCCGTGTCCTGCGCGAGCCATCGTTGTACTTGCCGAAAGCCACGTCACCACCGCAACCGGTTACATATAACTGAAATACGGTGCCGGTTCGTTCCAGCTGTGCCCGGATCATGCCTGGCACGTCATAACTCGCACGGCCATCACCGTAGAAGCTTTGAGGGTGAGATGCATAATAGTGCATTTGCACAATGGCACCGTCAGTGTTCTCCAGAGATATTGTGCGAACCCACGGGTCAATCAACCCTTCTTCCAGTTCACGAAGTTGTGGAGACGATCCTGTATTGCTGCCACGCCCCTGAATCGAACCATCTGCGAGTGCGATCCGACGATTAGAAGCGACACGTTCGACCCTGGCTTTGCCCGTCCCGATGCAGGTCACTTTCTGCCAGCTCTGCTGGCTCTTCTGGATGGCCGCGCCGATTTTTCTGGAAACGTCAAGCAGATACTCGGCCGATGCGATTCGTCGCGGATCAGTTGCCGAAAGCTGCAGTCGTTGGGCGGCGGTCGAAATTGCAGGTGCGGTGTGCTGATGAAGGCAGTGTAATGCTACGTACGCCGCAGGAACACCAGCGGCTTCACCGATCTGCTGACGTAGAAAGTCATACGACTCGTTGTGGACTTCCATCCAGTCCAGGGTGCAGATGACGCAGGATGTGCCGGCGTCCTGCAGCAGTATTCCACGCGCCAGCAGAGGATGTTCGGCCGTATTCAGGACCGGAATAAATCCGAGTCCGACGGGCTGACCAAGCGGGGGTGTGATGTCGGCAGAAAACGTTGTGACGCACAGACCTTCACCGCCTTGCAGTTCAGCCGACGACTGCAACAGGCCTGCGACGGTTAAAGCAAGGGCTAGATGTCTCATGGCAATCTGTTTCCATTCAATATGTTCAGATAGAAGGTAGTGTGCTTGATTCGACAGCGCGAAGGAACCGTACACCAAAAGATGTACGGGCGCAAAGACAGCGTTCGTCGTCGATTGTCGGAAAAACTGCTCGAGAAGCAGTTTCAAAAACACTCTCGCACGACATCCGGAAACCCGATGCGTGAGCGAGAGGCTGTAAACGAAGGAATTTCAAAGACACCCGATGCTCACGCATCAGGTTACCACGGGTCTTGAAACTATTTCCAAGGCTCATCTGCCTGCCGGCACTTCTGTGCAGCCGCGTTCGGCGCAGAGGTGTCCTTACTGCTCCAGGACGCTCACAAAAAATGGCTTGCTGCTGTACGTTGCCTTCATCACAAAGTTGATCGACACATTTGCCATGATGCAGCACTGCTGGCGTTCCACAGCAGGAGCCGTAGCCGCCGCAGTCAGAGTGATCGCGCCTTTGCTGTTTTTTCCTGTCAGCAGGGTCTGGCTGTTTTTCGTGTCGATGGTGATGCCATCGGGCAGTGTGATCGCGTACTTGCTGGACAGATGCTGAAACAGCATGTCCAGAGTGACATTCTTGTCGAAGCCGGACTGGCGAACTATCTGTACATCAACCTTAACGGATTCGCCTGGCTTCAGGCGGACTTCCTGAGTACTGAGTTTCACGTCAATGATATCGGACAGTTTTCCTACGGCCACGGTGTGCATGGTCACCGGCCAGTGGCTGCGGCCTCCGCCGGGCATGTAGGTTTCCTGCATTGGTTGAGCATCAGCCATGAGTTCGGTGTTGCCGCTGGCAGCAGTATCTGCATCGTCAGAGGAAGCATCGGCGACGCTCGCCGTACCCCAGACGTGGATATTCGATGCATTCATTCTTGCGTCACCGGCCGCTTCCAGAATGATGCAGCCATCGACACCTTTGCCGGGCAAAATACGGCCACAGGTCGCCGTTACGCCCTCCGGAAGGCCGTCCGCGTGCAGCTGGATCTCACCATCAAATCCGTTCCTGCGGACACAGCGAACGAACAACGCGGCGCTGGTGCCAGGTGTTAGCCACGATTTGTCGGAGTCCAGGACGAGCTCAAAGTATGGTTGTGCCTGGGTCAGTTCCAGCAGGTAGACGAATTCGTTACCGCCCCGCAGATGAACATCGCGGATTTCTACGATGTAGTTTCCGTCCGCAGGAACCGTCCAGTTTTCGATTTGTGAATCCTGAACCGTCATCCTGTTCCACAGACGCAGGTCGTCGTTTTCGGTGAGTGGTTTTCCGTCGGCATTCAGGATGCGAATGATTGAGTCCAGTCCGGACCAGTTGCGCCGCGCCTGAACCTCGATGCTGATCCGATCCCCTTTCCGGGTCTCAAACGTATAACAGTCGATGTCTGCTTCTGACTCGATGCGACCGCTCACAGCGCCTGGCCAGGAAACAGCCTGCGCCTTGCCGGGCAGGTTGTTTTCGTCTTCGGATTCGAGGGCAACCGGCAGGTCGCTCAGCACAACCGCCACCGGATTCGACGGCCCGGATTCCAGCGGCAGACTGACACTGATCGTGCGGGGGCCAAACTTGATTGGTGCCTGCCAAGCGACTGTTTTGGCGACCGGCAGGTGATGCCCGACGAGTTGCAGGTCCACTGCCTGGCCTTTGGCAACAGCCGAAGGGTACACGTGCGACACGAAAGGGCGATCGTTGACTTCAATCGAGTAATTCCAGTAGCGATTGCCACTGTAACGAACGTCGCGAACTTCCAGCAGGTACTCGCCCGCCCGAAACTCTCGTGTCAGCACAGGATCTGCCGCATAGGAATTGTCTACCGACGCCAGAGTGCTGTTTGTTTGTGCATCCCGAACTGTGATGATGGGATCCACATGCGTCTGCAGGTCGTGAATCTTGTCCTGCAGTCTCATGGCCTGACAGTGGAAGCTGAGTGTCGTGGGCTGGTCGATTTTGAAACGATAGAAATCGACATCCTCCACCTTTTCAACAGTGCCGCAGACGTTGCAGGGAACTGTGATTTCCTGAGCGGTTGACGCATCGTCGTTTTTGGGGTCTTCGACCAGGACCGGATCTTTCGTGATGACGATCTGGCCGAGCGTACTGGCTCCGGTGGGACCGACGATGCGGAATTCGCGAACACCCGGCAACGCAATGTCGGCAACTGTAAACTTCAGCTTGATTTTTGTGAGTGACGGTTCCTTGCCGTCTTTGTCCAATTCCATCTTCGTGGCAATTTCGCCCGTCACGCCCGCGCCGCTGATCAGAACTCTGTACGCGCCATACATGCTGTAGCGAGACTCGAGCGTATGCTCTGAGGTTTGTCCAACCTGAGCGGCCACGGGAGAAACGCTCATGATCATCGGGTACGACGTCTGCGCGCTGGCGGATGAGACTCCGACGAGAGCAGCCGTCAACAGGATGTATTTGATATGTTGCATGGTTGTGATCATTCACCGAGGCGGAATGGCATCAAGGTTCGGGACCGAAGGTCGCCTGCTTGCGAGACACGTGTGTTCGGACACCGGTTAATACACGAACAGGAACTGCTTATTGTTCAGCAACGCCCATTGCAGGTCTTCGAAAAATTCTCTGCGCGACGGTGCTTCCTTCCGAAACGTCATTGCGGACGCGAATTCCTTCGCAGTAGGTGAACGACAAAGGGTCACCTTGTATACTTCTGTGATGAGATCCTCGTCACTCCCGTCCGTGGCCAGCAGCTGAGAAATTCGTCCGTTTTTATCGGAAATCTTGCTGGCCACGATGTCGCCATTGATCGTGTGCAGTGCCTGTCCCAGATTTTCGTCGGGCGCTCGTTCGCATTCACAGACGCTGGCGCGTTTGGGTTTTCCGAACGTTGTCAGGAAGTAATTGGGGTACTCGCCATCCGGAATCTCGATCGCTCGTGTCCCTGCCGGCAGTCCCTTGAACTTTGTCGAAGTTCCGGTCACATGATCAACAGCGTCCAGCAACGGTTCGGCGGAAAGTCGTTTGACCTTGAAGTGTGAATAGAATTTTCTGTCCGCGACGTTATCGGCAGTCGGGCTGGATGAAAGCTGGTACAGCCGTGAACTCAGGATGACCCGCATCAGTTGTTTCAGGTCGAAGTTGTGGCTGATCAGGTGATCGGCCAGCGATTCCAGCATGGCCGGATTCGTTGGGGGATTCGTTGCCCGCATGTCGTCCACCGGTTCCACTAATCCGCGGCCGAGCAGATAGGCGACGTACCGGTTGGCCACTGCTTTCGCAAATTCACGGTTTTTCGGTGATGTTAACCACTCGGCCAGCGGTATGCGCCGATCCAGTTCGTGGTCTGATTCTTCACCGCCCAGCGGTTTCGGAATCATTGTCTGACCGGTTCGCGGATGGCGAACGTCTCCGGTCGACTTCACCATGACTACGGCCTCGCGGCCAAACAGTCCGAACTCCTGACTGTTTTTATTGCCGACTCGAGAAAAGAACGCTGCGAAGGAGTAGTAATCTGCCTGACTGTATTTTTCAAAGGGATGGTGGTGGCACTTTGCACATTGCAGACGAACACCAAGAAAGAGTTGTGCCGTTGCTTCTCCCAGATCGGAGGAGTTGGCATTGATCTTGAAATAGCTGGAAGGTCCGCTTGAATAGATCGAACCCTTGGCTGTGATCAATTCGCGAACAAACTGGTCGAACGGTTTGTTAGTTCGAAACGATTCCTTGATCCAGTTATGCATGGCCCACATGCGCTGCTGGTCCGCTGCCTGCCCTTTGCTGCTGTTGCGCAGCAGGTCGGACCACTTCAAGGTCCAGATCGCAGCATATTGATCGTTGTGCCGATCCCGCGTCGAGTCACCCGTCAATCCCAGCAATTCATCGATCAGCCGATCACGCCTGTTGGCTTCAGAACTGCTGATAAACGCCTCACATTCTTCGGCGGTGGGCAACGTACCGACAGCGTCCAGATAAGCACGCCGAATAAATGTCGCGTCATCACACAAGGCAGACGGAGCGATTCCCAGTTGCTGAAACTTCTGCAATGCTGAATCGTCAATGAAATTATTACTTTTCCAGTTAGCGATGGCGGGGGCAGCACTGTACGGCGAGACGAACATCGCGATGTCTGTGTGACCTTCAAAGCGAACCATGATCGGTGCCTGTCCGCGGCTCTCCACAGTAACCTTACCGCCTTTCGTGACGGACAGGACCGCATCGTCTGTGGAATCAAACTTTGCCCAGCTGGTGACGTCACGTGTCGTGCCGTCGCTGAATTCGGCAACGACGCGCAGCTGCTGCGTATCGTCAGGATCTGCTATTCGTTCACGAGGAAAAGTCGTCAGTTTCGTGACCGTCGCTGCATCGCCGTCCGGTCCCGGGGCCCCTGACTTCATCCACGCCACAAATGTTAGGTACGCGGTGGAATTTATGTGCAGTCGCTGCCCACCACCGTGAGGAACCTGCATCGTTGGCTTCTTCAGCAGCAGACTTTCTTCCGGCTGAACAAGATTAACTCGTCGCTGAAAACGATCGCGAACCATTGAGTTGTGATCGAGCTTTGGATCGAACCCTACCACGGACAGAATAAAGCCGCCTTTGCCAAACTGACTCGCATGGCATGCTCCCGCGTTGCAGCCGAGCCGGCCCATCGCAGGACGAATATGAGTGTCAAATCCGACAATGGGAACACCTTCAATTCCGCTGACGACAATCGCAGCTGATTGCGATTGCCCGTTCACTGAAACCTTCACAGTCGTAGAACCATTGCCCGCCGCCAGCACCTGGCCCGTCTCGGAAACAGTCACAACGTTTGTGTCGCCCGATTCGTAGGTCGCTTTGTGAGTCTGGTCAGCCGACCGTTTTCCGATTTCACCTTCCGGCGTTGTTTGCTGAACAAGCAGCTGCGCCTCAGCAAAATTTCCGTTCAATTCAACGTGTGCCGGCGTGATAGAGAAGGTGTCGGGTTGTGCTGCGGCGACGCACGTGGCGCCAACGCCGGCAAAACACGACATCAGAAACGACATACGCTGAGGCGTTCGAAAAGACACGATTTGTCCTCCGAGTTCTGTAAGGGTTGGCTGTGTGAGGAGGGAGATCTGCACAGTGAATGTTCAGATGCTTCAAAGGCGGGGCGGGAACGGGGCAGTTCCTGACGGAATTATGGATTATCATGTGACGAATGGCCAACGCTATTCGAAAAACTAACTGTTCAGCAGGCAGTTCGCAGCCACTGTCTCACACGTATTTCCACGATTGGGTTCAGGAATATCAGCCTCGAAACCGCGAATCAGACAATTCAATTTGCAGAAAACTCCACTGCACGTGGCATTTTCGTTCGCAAAGGCAACACGCGGGGTAATCCAACTGCTCGCACCTTAGGGGGAACTGGTCGACGGGTAAACTGCCTGTTGCAGGTGCACCGTTGCTTCTGATTCGGCCGATGGGATATACTGCAGCACCCCCACCGGCCCGCTGGCGGCCACAACTCCCACCAATTGAAGTAGCGACATCAACACCGCGGTTGCGTCGCGATGTTGTCTGCATTGCCCACCCGCATCATCCACAACTCACTCAGTGGAGCCAAGAATGTTTAACCTTCTTCCTCAGCAGTTTCGTAATTGCGAAGGTATCTCCCGACGCGGTCTGCTGCAGATTGGCGGACTGGCCGGACTCGGAGTCGGGCTGCCGCAGCTGATCGCATCTGAACGCGCGTCGCTGGCGGCTGGAGAGGCGACAAGAGATGTTAACTGTATTCTGGTGTGGACGCAGGGCGGGACAAGCCACCACGACACGTTCGATCCCAAACCGAATGCACCGACCAGCGTAAAGGGAGAATTCGGAGTCATCGACACGGCTGTGCCGGGAATTCAGTTTACGGACATTTTGCCGAATATGGCCAAAGAGCTGAACCGCTTCGCCGTTCTGCGCAGCTGGAACCCTCAGAACGGCAGCCACGGTACGGCGGACCAGTTCGTCATGTCAGGGCGAAAGTTCAATGCGTCCCTGCACTATCCAACGTTCGGTTCGGTCGTCAGTTGGCATAAAGGATTCAAGAACGCGCTGCCACCGTTTGTTCAACTGAGCAGTTCTGTGGATCGACGGTTCGGCGGCGGACTGGCCGGGATCCTTGGTCTGGAACACAACCCGTTTGAGATTCTTGCCGACCCGAACGCGAAGAACTTCAACGTTCGAGACATCAGCTTTCCGACGGGTGTCACCTCCGAGCGTGTTGATCGACGAAAACGAATGCTGACGGCCATGGATGCTCTGCAACGAAACGCGGATCTTCAGGCAGGAGCCTTTGACGCCCTGGATGAACACTTCAAAGCCGCCTTCGACATGATCACGGCGCCGGAAACAAAGACTGCTTTCAGGATCGAAGACGAAGCCGACAGTCTGCGAGACAAATACGGTCGACACAAATTCGGCCAGAACTGTCTGCTGGCTCGCCGGATGATTGAAAGCGGAGTTCGGTTTGTCACGGTTACAGACGGAGGCTGGGATACTCATCAGAATAACTTCAAGTCTCTGAAAAGCAGCCGGATTCCTCCGGTGGACCAGGGACTGCCCGCGTTGCTGGCTGACCTTGAAGATCGCGGCCTGCTGGATTCGACTCTGGTCGTCTGGCTGACGGATTTTGGACGCACGCCCAACATCAATTCTGCCAGCGGTCGCGACCACTGGGCCAGCGCTGGTTTTGCGATCATGGCGGGAGCCGGTGTTCCCGGCGGGGCGGTCCTGGGAGCGACGGACGAAGAAGGTGGCCGCCCTATTCGTGATGAATACCTGTCTGCTGACATCGCCGCCACTGTCTATCGGAAGCTGGGAATGCGCATTGACCTGATGGCTCAGGCCCCGGATGGTCGCCCTGTCAGACTGATCGAAGGTCACCCGATCAGGGAATGGGTGTGACGCGAACGTTGACGTGCTGTACGTTCTGTTCCAGAATTGCATCTGTTCTCGGTCCGAAGTTCCAGTTTGGAGCCGTATCTCAGCGACGTTTCTGCTGCAAAATAAATTGGCAGACAACGCTGTATGTCACGGATGCGCGGAACGTTCGGTCCGCTTAAGGAGTGTCACTATGCTGAAACGACGCACGATTCTTCAGGCTGGGCTCGGGCTCGCCATCGGCACGCCTGTATTGGCAGCGTTGGAAAAAGGCAGGTGGGACGCCGCAGTGGGTGTGCTGCGGACCGCTGCGGAGTCCGGACAGGTGCATGCCGCTGCGATTCACGTGCAGCAGGGCGACGAGGTTTTTGCATCGTCGTTTGGGGCTGCCAAAACTTCGGACTCGATCTTCCTGTTGGCATCGATCTCAAAACCGATCACGATCGCAGCGGTGATGACGTTGTTTGATCAGGGAAAATTTCGTCTGGATGACGTGGTGCAGAAGTTTGTTCCCGAATTCACCGGTGATGGGCGCGACGACATCACCATGCGTCAGTTATTCACTCACAATTCGGGCCTGCCGGATCAGTTGCCGCAGAACTCGAAATTACGTGCCAGCCATGCTGACCTTGCTGCGTTTGTCGACGGAGCAATGCGGACGCCTTTGCTGTTTAAACCGGGGACGAAGTACAGTTATGCCAGCATGGGGATTCTGCTGGCCAGCGAGGTGGCTCGCCGTATCAGTGGGAAGCCTATCGCAACGCTCGTCGATGAGGTTGTCTGTAAGCCGCTTCGAATGAAGCATTCGGCTCTTGGCGTCGGTCGGCTGAATGCCAAAGCCCTGATGCGATGCCAGGTTGCGAATGCAGCGCCGGAATCCGGTTCCGGCAACCCTGATACGAAAAGCTGGGACTGGAACAGCGACTATTGGCGCCGACTGGGTGTGCCGTGGGGCGGAGCTCACGGTTCTACGGCCGACGTCGCTCGGTTTCTGTCGGCGTTCCTGCATCCCCAGGGTAAGTGGCTGAAGCCAGAAACTGCACGCATGATGGTGCGTAATCACAATCCTGCGGGCATGCGTTCTCGTGGTCTGGGTTTTGATGTTGGAAGCAGCCTTGGTGGACCGGGAAAACGCCAGGATGTCTTCGGCCATACAGGTTCAACGGGGACCTTGTGCTGGGCAGATCCTGCATCAGATACCATCTGTGTTATCCTGACAACTCTGCCCAGCCGAGCGGCGAATCCGCATCCGCGAAATGTTGCGGCTCAGCGCGTGGCCGCGTCTATTGGGTAAGTGATCGGTCGTGTCACGCACAGGTGAAAGACAGAATCCGCGGCTTCACTGGTTTTAGTCGAGGTACGGGCGTCAACGCGGTGTACAATCTGCGCTTCGAACATCCTGGCCGCAGCTGAAAAATGTTCCAACACATGCAGATTGACCTCCGATACGGAAAAGGTACAACGTCGCTTGAGTTGCCGGACGACGTTCCCGTGACAGTCGTGCGAAAACCAGACATGCCACTTGTCGCCGATCCCTCCGCTGCGGTGACGAAGGCGATCAACCAGCCGGTCGGTGTTCCGCAACTCGCTGAACTCGCTCACGGCGCCAACAGTGCCTGCATTGCCGTCTGTGATATCACTCGGCCAGTCCCCAACCAGCTGTTTCTGCGACCGCTCATTGAATCGCTGCTGGCAGGCGGCATGCAGCGGAACAACATCATGGTCCTTGTCGCGACAGGCCTGCACCGCCCCAACGAAGGTGCAGAACTCGCAGAACTGATCGGGGATCCGTGGGTGCTGGAAAACGTCACTGTGGTCAATCACTTCGCCCGCAAGGACGCTGATCACGTTCACCTTGGCAGCACTTCCACGCGCGGAACAGTTGTTCGACTGGATCGCCGCTTCGTGGAAGCCGATTTACGCATTGCGACCGGACTCGTGGAACCACATTTCATGGCCGGGTACTCCGGAGGACGCAAAGTCATCGCTCCCGGACTCGCCCATGCAGAAACGATCACAACGTTTCATAGTGCTCGATTCATGGCCGATCCGGCGGCCACCAGCTGCAACTTCGTTGACAATCCACTGCACGAAGAACAGCTTGAGATTGTACGGATGCTGGGAGGAGCTCTGGCGGTGAACACCGTCATTGATGAAGACCGCAGGCTTTCGTTCATCAACTTTGGCGAGATTCTGCAGAGTCATCAGCAGGCCGTGGACTACGTCAGCGATTTCTGCAAAGCATTTGTTCCTCGACGATTTCATACTGTCGTCACCAGTGCCGCGGGTTATCCGCTGGACATGACCTACTATCAAACAGTCAAAGGCATGGTCTGCGCCATGGACATTCTGGAACCCGGAGGAGATCTGATCATCGTGTCGGAGTGTTCCGAAGGAATGGGATCTGCCGAATTCGTGGCGGCGCAGCAACGGCTGACGGATCTGGGCGCGGACGCATTTCTGAGGAGCATCCTGCAGAAGTCGCACGCCGACATCGATGAGTGGCAGACTCAGATGCAGACGAAGCCAATGCAGGTGGGCCGGATTCATCTGGTGACGGACGGTCTGTTTGCACAGGACCATTCGTTGACGGGCGTCAATGTTACGTCGTCGCTGCAGGCGGCGGTGGACGACAGCCTGAGCAGAAGTCCGGACCAGGCAATCGCCGTGATCCCGGAAGGGCCCTACGTCGTGCCATTTTTTCGGGCACTGGAAGCCAATGTGGCATGAAAAGCGAAAGCAGTCACCTTACCACAGCGGCAGTCGGTTAAGCCTGGACCAGCGGATGCGGGCCAGCAGTACGTCGCCTTTGTAACCGGCGCGAGGCATCCATTCGCCGACAGTGACCCACGACTCATCTTCGCTGACATTTGTCACGTTGAAGTTGCCCATGATGGCTACGTTGTCGGGATCGTTGACGCCGTTTCCTACCAGAGGCAGAACGATCTGTTCGGTGGACCTGATAAGACAGCGTTGTTGCGGATCGACCTGAGCGACCCACAGCGGCGAACGCCAGCGGAGCACGTTTTCATTGGATTCGTCTTTGCGAGTGTAAATTAGAAACAGTCCGTCGCTGTGAGTCAGCCAGTGCTGTTGAGTGGTCGACATGTCGAGCGGCGTTCCGTCTTCCCACGCCCAGGCCATCTTTTCTTGCCATGTCAGCCCGTCTTTGCTGACACTGACGTATCCGCGGTTATCTTCGGCTCGCATGGTCATCCAGAATGCTTCGCCAAATTGAGTCACGCTCGGTTCCAGCAGTCCGCGTCCTTTCGGATTATGAATTTCCTTGCCGACTTCCCGGATCTTCAGTTGCTGACCGTTGTAGGTGGCGTGAACTCCGGCCACCATGCGGTTTGTGGCCTTCGGACCGAAGGTAAAGGACATCTGCACGTCGCCGTTCGGAAGGATGACTCGCTGACCGCAGTTGTTGGTATAGATGTGGCCTGTGCGAGGATCATTCCATTCCAGAATCTTTCTCCGTGACCACGTGCCGTTTCTTGATCGGGTGACGTAGACGGGGTAACGAGCCAGTTGCTCCTTTCTGGCAAAATATCGGCCCTTGTAAAAGACGACATGTCCAAGCGCAACGACGGTGTCTGTCTGCGGGTGATACTGGGGAGTTACGTCGCAAACGCCGGCTTTCAGATCGTCATCCCGACCGGGAACCGGGTCACGTCCCAGTGCTGCAATGGGCGCCGGATCGCTCCATGTTCGACCGAGATCTTCGGACATTGCCCAATGCACGGGGCCGAAGTAGTCGGAGCCGCCAATCTCCTGCAAATTCATCAAGGCGACCGGTTTGCCGTCCCTTCCCGGCATCATGCAGACTCGAGGGTGAAACCACGTCCGGCTTTTTCCGTCGCGGTTGCTCCACAATGTTTCTTTGGAGACCGACGCGATCAGTGGCTGATTAAAGTCCGACAGACGAAGCCCGGCCAGCACTGCGTCAGCGACCTTTCTATGGCCCAACGTGTTGGGGTGCATGCCGTCCAGCAGAACATCGGACACATTCTGACCTTCGACGGCCCCATACTTCTGAAACTGATCGTAAATATCAATCAGCGTGACGCTTTCGTCCAATGCGACGATGCGAGTCTGTTGTGCATATTGCTTCAACAGCACATTAAAACCGTCTTCGTCCGCGGCAATGTAGGGCGACTTGCCATACAACTGTCGGAGTTTGTCAGTCCAGCGCAGCGGATTGGAAGTCATCAGGATGACCTGTGAGTCCCTCTGTTTCAGCGTCCGTACGAAATGGCGCAGGTTTTCTGTGTACGTGTCCAGGGGCACTCGCGGTTCGGTGGCGGGAGGATTTTTCCACACGTCGACGGCCGAATCATTGATGCCAAACTGAATGACGACGACGTCCGGATCGTGAGCCAGCACGTCCCGGTCGAAACGTGCTCGGGCACGCTGAGTGCTGTTGCCGCCGACACCAGCATTGATGACTCGCACTGAATGCCCATGCTGCGGAAGTTCTTTCTCAAGAATCTGGGCATAGACCCTCAGAGGTCCACGAGGAGCGGTGGTGGAATCGCCAAAGGTGACGACCGTGATTTCCTTTTCCGTCGCCAGCACAGAGCTGGACAGGACAAGCAGAAAGGCAAAACGTCTTATCGTTTCTGAAATACTCATTTGACGACCTTCAATCCAGGCTGGCAACAACGATGTGGTTGCTGGTATCCATCTGATCCATGAACGCGGCCGCGGCTTGTTCCGGCGGCTTCAGTTTTGCGTAGACCTTCTGAGCCAGCATGAACATCAGCACACATGAAACGCAGAATCCAATCTTCGCCAGCACCAAAATGGGTTTCGGCACCTCTCGCGGGCCTGTCAGTTCCGGACGAGTGCCCAGATAGATCAGTGCCGCTGCCAGTGCCGGCAGGCCGATCACCGTGCACGCCTGAGCCAGCGTGATCAGAGGCACGACGCTGTCCTTGTTTTGCAAAGCGGCAATCGCGACGAACATACCGACAAGCAATGCGACCACCGTCAGGTGCACGGGCCACTTGTCCTGCAGCCGAGACCCCTTGCCGATAGAATCGGACATCACCGTCCCGCCGATCAATGCGTTCACCAGAAACGAACTCAGTGCTCCCGCCAGAATTCCCAGACAGAAAATGTACTTAGCGGACACGCCGAATGATGGTTCCAGCTGGCGAGCCACGTCTCCGACAGAGACCAGCGTCACGTGTTCAGGATTGCCATAGAAGACGCGCCACGATGTCAGCAACACGATGGCGGTGACAATACCCAGCATCGAGATACTCACGATCGAATCGACCACGCCGGCGCGAACGTCCGCCAGTCCCCAGCCTTTCTCCTTGACCAGATAGGCCTGATAGAACGCTCCGCCTACTGAAAAGGTTGTGCCGATCATGCCGAGCAGCGGGATCCAGTCCGGCGGTTCACTGGGTGCAACGGGCCGGAACGACTGAGGCTTGCTCATGACCACCGCGAAGTTTACCAAAAATGCCACCGTCATCATGCCCAGCAGCAGTTTCATAAACCCTTCGATGGATCCGTACAGATTCCTGACCAGATACAAACAGGCAATGATCAGCAGATTCGCAATCACCAGCGTCCCAGCGCGGGCATCAAAGCTTAGCTCTTCGTCTCCGAGCAGCGGTTCAACACCGCCAATCAGTGCGATGTTGTTTGACGACTGAAAAAACGCGACCAGCGTAAACAGCGTCAGCCCGACAAAGACGGCCACCGGACGGCCCAGCCGGCTGGCGAGTTCATCGCACAGGCTGTTTTCGTAGACGGCCCCCAGGCGTGCCGACAGTGCCACCATGGCTATCATCAGAATCGCAGAGACAACAATCACGGGAAACCCGATGAGTCCGAATGAGGACCCGACTTTCGAACTGGTCAGAATCGAGCCTGGCCCCAGAACTACTGCCGCAACGATGATGGCCGGGCCAATGCTCTTAAGCAGACTTCTGCGGGGAGCATCCTGATATTCGGCAGACGTATCAGAGTCCACGTTTGTCATGTGATTCTCGTTATTCAGATATTGGTGAGATTTAAACGCGGGGCTGAGGATCAGACCGACTGAGACGGTGTGATGCAAACGTCCCGATCAGCATCTCGGTGAGAGTCGGCAGCCGACCGTTGTCTGTTCGCGGAGTTATAGGATATCCGCCTTGCGGAAACCAGGATTCCAGAACGCTTCGGCATAGCGGGCGCCGCAGGTGGCCCCCCGGTAGCGGGCCAGTGTTTCCTTGGTCGTCGTGGAGCCGATGGTCTTGCCCTTCTCATACTGTTTTTCACTGACCCATGAGTTCAGTTTGCCCAGCCACTCCATGGCTTCGTCCCATTCCTCGCTGACATCGACAAATGTGTTTGGCTGAAATCCGATTGTGTGTCTCGGTCCGTTGTCATAGAAGTAAATGTCCCTGGGCGGACGGTAGGATTCATCGCCCAGAATGCGGCCGGCATGACGCAGTGCAATACGGCTGAGTTCGCTGGCCACCATGTGATCGTTGTGGTTGTCTTCCTTCCACAGCGCAAATGCGATGTCCGGCTTGATCTTTGCGACAGCCTCGGCAACGACGATCTGGTTCTCAAGTCGAGCGTCAAAGCGATGCGAAGCGAAGTCCAGGAACTTTGCTTCGACGCCTCGGTCAGCGGAAAGCTCCGCCGTCATTTTCGCGACAGCCCGTCCGCCCGCAGGAGGCCAGTTGGTGTAGTCGCCGATCATGTGCAGCGTCACCACTCGATAGTTCTTTCGAACCGCCTGCAACAGGATCCCCGGTACACCAAAGATGCAGTCATCGTAGTGGGCGCCCATGGCCAGAATTGTTTTCATGATGGTACTTTCCGTACTCTCAGAATCATCGCAGGCCGTCTACTTTGCAGACTTTGCCGGGGCTCGGCCCACGTGTTGCAGTACTCGTGCAAAGAACGCTTCGTGAATATGAGCCGGCGCTGCATGGCCCATCAGCGGTTCGTTGATGACGCTCTTCGTGCCGGCCAATGCATTGTATGCCGCGTAACAGCTGGACGGCGGGCAGACGGAGTCAATGAATCCCACGCTCATAATGGCGTTTGCTCTGCAGCGAGTTGCAAAGTTCACGGCATCGATGTAACGAGCCGCTTCAAGAATTTGTGGGTCAGGTTTTCCATCCGGGCCGTTGGGAACAAGCTTCGGCCAGCCGTTTATCCGTCCGGCGGCTCGACCGGAATGGTCGCAGATCGCGGGTACTCCGGGAGCAATCATGGTAACGCGTTCGTCAAGTCCGCCGGCCACCAAAGACTGTCCTCCTCCCTGGCTGTGTCCAATCACGACGACGTGTTTTCCGTCCCATTCAGGCTGTGCTGTCAGAAAATCAATCGCTCGCACGATACGAAGAAACATGCCTCGGAAGTAGGTCGTGTTGCGGTTGTCTCGCCCGGCATAGCGGTAGTTCTTCAGTCGTCCTGCACTCAGGTCGGAATAAAACGACGCAGGTTTGCCATTGGCAATGCCGTGAGCATTAATGTCCATCGACAGCATGTCGGCTTGTGCGCCTTTAACAGCATTGCCCCGGCTTGAACCGCGGACACCGGCACCGTGCACCCACAGGATCGCGGGAAGACTCTTGGCAGTGGCGTCCTTCGGCTTTGCGAAATACCCGGATACCGGCGCTCCACCAAGACAGGAAGTCTGGACATCGTGACATTCAATGGATGCGTCTGCCTGATCAACTGCAGTCAGTTGCGGATCCAGCGGTATTTCTGCGAGTTGACGTTTCTGTTCTTTCCAGAAATCGTCGAAGTCGTCGGGAACCGGAAGACTCAATCCGATTTTTTCAGGGGAAAACGCGGCCGAAGCAACCGACCGCACCGGCTTGCCTTCCTTCGGCGTGTAAGTCACCAGACAACGCAGAAACCCTGGCTGGTTCAGACCCTCCCTGATCTCAGTCGGATCTTCATCCGGCGAACCTTCGCCGTTTGCGAAACCCTTTGAATTCAGGAAGTCGTCAAATACGAACTTCACAATTCCGGCGCCGCTGACAATTCTGTCTCCCTGCCGGACCGAGATACTGAAAACGGCTTGCTCACCGACTTTGTAAATCGCATCTTCACGATCAGTCTTCACCTCAACCGAATACGGAGTCTGAGCGAACGAAACGGTGGCCAGCGACACGCACAGAATCCATGCCGTGACGCCGCGACAGGATGAACGATGAATTACCGGGAGCATGGAGATTCTTTCGGATGGAACTAAGTGTTGATGCCGCCTCGGTACGATACGTTTCACTGCCTGCTGGAAGCCGTTCTACCGACAAAGCGTACTTAACTTTACACACTCCGGCCACACACTGACACAGCGAGCATCAAAGCTGGTTTCAGAAACCGTGAGAAGGTAGACTGTAAGAGGTCTTTAAGACCTCTTGGCCCTGGAGTTCGGTTTGGGACCGCATGTTCGCGCAGCTCCGCTGCGTTGCAGAAAACAAATAATAGGGAAACACGTTCCTTCCCGTGTATCGTCCAGGCATGATTGCAGATAGCGGAGAGGCGCGATGCAGCACACGTGGAAACATCGATTATCTGTGCCCGCTACGCGGCGCAAGGTGTTGCAGGCGGGTGGCATTGCTTCGCTGGGACTGACCCTGCCCGGTTTGCTGCAGGCTGATGAAAGCGGTGCGAACGCCCGACCCGCCAGGTCCTGCGTCTTTATTCACCAGTACGGTGGGTTAAGCCAGTTGGATTCATGGGACATGAAGCCGGACGCACCTCGTGAAATTCGCGGCCCGTATCGATCGATAAATACCGCGACGCCAGGTTTTCAAGTCGGTGAGCTGATGCCGCAGCTGGCTCGGATTTCCGAAAAATACGCCGTCATTCGTTCGATGACGCACAACGTGTCGCAGCATGATCGAGCCAATTCGATGTTGTTGGCCGGTCGAGCAATGCCGGCCACGGATGATCCGTCATTCGGAGCGATCGCTACGAAGTTGCGGCCGTCTAACGCCAGCATTCCGCCCCACGTCTGGCTGCAGAAGTTTGGTGGCGGAGCGGCTCCGCCGGATCACACGTATTTGACGGGGGGGAGTCTTGGTATGAGATACGCGCCGATGCTGATCGGTGAGAAGCATGATGACAATCCGGCAGCCACGGATTTTCGTGTGCGTGCCTTCGATTCGAACAAAGACGTATCACTGCAACGCCTGGAGCGAAGGTGGAATTTGTCAAGAGGCCTGCAATCTTTGTCCGGCACCGGGACTACGGCCGAGTTTGAATCGCTCGATCTGTACCAGCAGCAATCTTTCGAGCTGCTGCACAGCAATGGCGCAAAGGCGGCATTCGACATCGATCGGGAAACTCCGGCCACACGAGACCGATATGGCAGAAACCCGCTGGGGCAGAACCTGCTGCTGGCAAGAAGGCTGGTTGAGTCGGGTGTTCGACTTGTCAACGTTGTTGCATGGACGGGACTGGCGGCAGGTGAAAAATTCGTCAGCGTTGAGACATGGGATATGCATGGCAATGCTGATGTGGGCATCTTCGAGGACGGCTGGAACGGGCTTCCGTTTGCGCTGCCCAGAACGGATCAGGCGGTTGCGACGTTGCTGAAAGATCTGGATGATCGAGGCTTGCTGGCTTCCACGCTCGTGGTGCTGGTCGGCGAATTTGGCAGAACGCCGGCCATCAGCAAAGGAGGCAAACGCATCGGCCGCGACCACTGGCCGCAGTGCTATTCGGCCATGGTCGCCGGCGGTGGCATTCAGGGAGGAGTGGTCCACGGCAAATCTGACGATCGCGCGGCTTACGTGAACTCTAATCCCGTCACGCTGGAAGATTTCACCGCGACTCTGTTTGCCGCCATGGACATTAATCCGGCGTCAAGAATCAGCCCGGACGGATTTACGGTTCCGGCCAGCACCGGCAATCCGGTCGCTGCATTGCTGTAAACGGTTCCACGGCTCAATCGATCCTGCGAATGCACAGGTCTTTCCAGTAAACACGCTCGCCGGATTTCCAGTTTGTTCCGCCGTGCACCTGCAGGCCGATGGAACCGGCCGGGCTGACTGCCATGAACGCCATGTCGCGATCGAACTGCGGATGAGTCGTCGTGGCGGCATTGAACCGGCAGACTTTCACGTCGTTGATCCATGTTTCAATTACTGGCAGATGCCCCGCCGTGCAGCGGATACGCAGCTGATTCCAGTCATCGGGTCTCCATGCTGTTAGCCATTGTTGCTGAGTACACGTTGATTCATAAACACCGGGCGGCCAGTTCTTTGTCCGTGTATCAACAGCCATTGTAAGCTCTGGACTTGTCGGATCGATTCTTGAGAATCCCCACGGCCGGAACGGCACGCTGTAGGTCTTTGTTTCCAGGCGGATGTGACCAACGTTACCAATGTCGTGGTGGTCGACATAAATCTGCCAGCCACCTCCGCGTTCATCCGTCCGGATAAACACGCCGCTGTCCGGTCCCCAGTCGGGGCGCATCTGCAGCGTCAGTTCGAAGGCTGAAAACGTTTCGTCGGTCAGAAGTAATCCACCATTGCCGGATCCCGGTGGTCCCTGCTCTCCGAACAACACTCCGTTTTCCGTCACGCCCCAGTGACCTCCAGTGCCGTGCTGACCACGCTCGTTCTGACGATGCCACCCGGTCAGATTGCTGCCGTTGAACAATGGCGTCCACTTATCGTCTGTGGTCCGTCCCGCAGCGGCGTCCTGAGCACAGACGACGGCGGGCAGCAGAAAAATCAGAAAGCTGTTCATTGGAAGCGACCTTTGGGCACATAGTGGAAAAAAGACGGTGGAACGATGATGGTGCCCCAAACAGCGACCAATGATATCGGAAAAACGAGTACATTCGGATCCGGGCTGCGAACTAACCAACAGGAAGCACTGCCGAATCCGAACGCTATATTTGTTTCTCGTGGATCGTCGACGGCGGAAACTCGGCACGCTTCGATCCGCCGGGGCTGCGCTGGCTGGAGCCGTGATTTCGCTTGGACCCCAGCGGGATGGCAAGGCCGTTGGTTGCTTTCAGCCGTTCGTAGAGTTGTCGCCGCTGCTGGGCTACTCGCTGCTGTTGAGCTGGATCGTTGATCAGGTTTTTCGTTTCCTGCGGGTCTGTGGTGATGTCGTACAGCTCATCGGTATCCCACAGCCCGTGATATTGAATAAATTTGTACCGGCTGCCACGAACCGAAAACGTTGTCGGCGTCTGTGGAAAACTGGGTTCCCAGTAATATTCGTACAGCAGTGTTGTCGGGTCAGACTCTCCTGATGCTGGATTCCGCAGCAGAGGCACCAGGCTGCGGCCGTCCATCCACGCCGCTGGACTGACACCGGCCAGTTCCAGGAATGTGGGCGCGATATCGATATTGGCCACCACCGCGCTGCACTTGCTGTTCGCAGGGATCAGTACGGGACAGCTGGCCAGCAGTGGAATACGTATCGATTCTTCGTAGGCGCAGCGTTTGTCGATCAGGCCGTGTTCTCCCCACAGATGACCGCCGTCGCTGGTGAATACGATCATCGTTTCCTGATCGAAACCCTTGTCGCGCAGGGTCTGCATGAGTCGGCCGACACTGTCGTCTATGGACAGGATCATCTCGCAATAGTGTCGGTACATCTCCGTCAACGACTGATTTGCGCGTCCATGGTAGGGAAACTCCACGCCGTGCCAGCTGTTCCTTTGATCGTGGACCCACATCGGTTTGCCTGTGTAGTTTTCAGCGGTATTGGCCATCGTTGCCGGCGCTGTGACAACAGCATCCTGATAGTGATCGCGATGTCGAGGTGCCGGATCATAAAGGCCGTGCACGCCTTTGTGAGACAGATACAGCAGAAACGGCTGGTCTCCATTGCGGTCATTAATCCATTCCATGCTGTAATCCGTCAGCTCGTCAGTCATGTATTTTGTTCGCGGCACCTGACGGCCGTTGACGTTCAGCGTCTTTTTTTCAGGTGCGTACGTCCCCTGACCTCGAAAACTCACCCAGTGATCGAACCCCGGCTGTTTTGCGTCACTCGATCCGCCCATGTGCCACTTGCCAATGAACGCGGTTTTGTAATCGGCTTTTTGCAACAGCTGCGGAAACGTCTGAGTGTCCTCGGGCATGTGATCGGCATTGTCCACCACCTTGTGGTTGTGCATGTACTGTCCGGTCAGATACGACGCCCTCGACGGCGAACATAGCGACGTTGTCACAAATGCGTTTGTGAATTGCACGCCTTTGTTCGCCAGGGCATCGATGTTTGGCGTTTCCACAAACGGGTGGTTCATAAAACCGAACGTGTCGTAGCGCAGGTCGTCAATCAGGATGAAGACAATGTTTCTGTGACGCGGCAGTTTATCTGCACATGCAGTGGGGGACAGCACAGTCAACAGGATGATTGGTACAGCAACTGATCGCATTGCCAACTCCCACGGGCAAAGGGTTATCGAGACACAGACTTTGTTCAGCAAGCTTGTCGAAAACGTGTTCCGCTTCACACCGGTATCAGGTCAGTGCGTTCACAGTGCGGGGGCGACGCTGGGTCTTGAAAGATCGGTTAACTGACCAATACCCAGGGCCTCAAACCGGTTCAGCAGTTCCGCGATACCGGTCGATCTGGCCAGCTCGAATTCTTCTGTGAACAGCGGAATAACATGGTACAGAGTGACGGTCTTGTTGCCGTCTGTATACGTTGCGAAATCTGCGGCGGCCTGAATGGTCATCACGCCAGTGAAATCATAACCATCAAGGATGGGCTGTGGAGGCATCCCGTTGGGGCACATCATACACGGTGGAAATGGCCCTCCGTTGATATGTGGAAAGGCAGCCAGCTGTTGCAGGCAGGCACCGGCCCACTCTGACTTTTTATCTGCAGACTCCGCACCGATACCCCAGTCGGCCGGTACCTGCAACATTAATTCGGCATACAGCTGAGAGCCATCGTGCTGAGTAATCGGGGCAGCGGACATGCCCCGAGTTACAAGAACTGTCTGATCGTCCGCCTGCACGACAACGATTGAAATTACCGGTTGCGCTGGAACGACCTGTCGAATCTCATCGGCTTCAGGTTCGCCGAAGTACGTGGTCACGTGCGCTCGCAGCCGATCATCCCCATCTCCATCCGTCTGGAGGGGGAGTTGTGGCTCCGGCGTGCCTGTGGATCGCAGGTATTCGGCAACCTCTTCATGCCCCCCGTTTGCTGCGATGGTTAGCGGATTCCCCCGAGGGCGTCCGCCTTCTTTCCACTTGTAGTCTGTGACAGCACCATGTTCTACCAGCCGTTTTACGAGCTCAAGGGAGCCGATGGCGCAGGCACATTCCAACGCAAAACAACGCGTCGCTTCAGTAGTATCAAAGTTTATCTGGACGCCTTTCTGCAGCAGCCAGTCCAGGCACGCCGCAGCGTCGTTAGAGACTGCACACCAGGCACGTCCTCGATCATCAGAAACAGTATTCCGTGAGTTTATGTCTGCTCCCAGTTCCACCAGCGCACGAAGAACGTTCGGGTGATTATTGGAAATGGCGTCGTCCAGATAATGGTTCAGTGAAAGTCCGGTCCCAGCCAGCAGTCCTGGATACTCGTTCCAGATTCGGCGAACCCCGTTGGCGTCGCCTGACCCAACAGCTATTGCGAAAAATCCTGTCTCTCTGCCCATCGATAATAGATTTCCTTGTCACTTCAATCCGGAACGGACTCCGCAGTGTACCTGTAAAACGTTTCTTTCTGTTCTTTCTCGTGTCTTTCGGTGAATAAGGCAATTTACCTGAAATTGCATCTGTCTTCACGTGGGTACAGTAACAACGGTGCCTTTTTCTCACCCGAGAATGGCGATCCTGTTACGATCCTCAGGCAACAGGATGGCTTCGGGCATTCTGCCCTGATACCCTCGCTAATCTCGTGGGCCGCACGTCGTCATCCTGCTATCCCGGCCCTGTCTTTCCCACCCAATGGCATTGGCGCAACTGCTGCACGTGTGAGAATGTTCCAACCGAGAATGTCCCAACCGAATCTTTGTCCAATTCTGGTAACCACAGCACTGGTGCTGGCGGCTGTACAGAATAGATCCGTCGCGAGCGACGTTGTCGACTTCCAGCGCGACGTGGCGCCCATTCTGCAGACGCGATGTCTGAGTTGTCACAACGAACGTGATCGCCGCGGTGGACTGTCGTTGCAGTTCATGCGGTCCGTACAGGCCGGCGGGGAAAGCGGTGCAGTGTTGGTTCCGGGCGACGTTGATGCCAGTTACCTGCTGGGTTTGATTCTTCCCGAAGACGGAGTCGCGGAAATGCCAAAGGGTGAAGCTCCGCTCGACGCGTCGCAGATTGCCGTTGTTCGGAAATGGATCGAATCCGGTGCAGCCTGGCCTGATGACGTTGTTCTGGAACCACCAGTCCTGTGGTCACTCAAACCAATTCATCGGCCCAATGTTCCTGACAGTGTTGTGGTGCCCGCTCAGTTTCCCATCCGTAATCCCATTGACGCATTTGTTGCGGCACGGCATGCGGACGCCGAAATTATACCGGCTGTCGGAACTGACCGACGCACGTTGATTCGTCGGCTGCATCTTGACCTGACGGGGTTGCCGCCGAGATCTGAGACTGTTGAGGCGTTTGTGCAGAACACGGCGGCTGCAGCCTATGAGCAACTGGTTGATGACCTGCTGAGTTCTCCGCATTATGGCGAACAGTGGGGACGATACTGGCTGGACCTGGCTCGGTATGCGGATAGCGAGGGCTACCTGGGCGACAGTGAGCGGCCTCATGCGTGGGTTTATCGCGAATGGGTCATTAACGCGATCAACCACGACCTGCCCTTCGATCAGTTCACGATCGAGCAGCTGGCCGGTGACCTGCTGAACGCCCCGACGCTGGAACAGAAGATCGCAACAGGCTTTCATCGCAACACTCTGCGAAACACGGAAGCAGGAGTGGATCTGGAATTGTACCGCACCAAGGAGATTGTGGATCGAGTGAACACGACGGGCATGGTCTGGCTGGGTTTGACGCTGGGCTGTGCCGAGTGTCACGACCATAAGAACGACCCCATCAGTCAGCAGGAGTTCTACCAGCTGTACGCATTTTTCAACAACACAGACGATGTTGGCGTGCCGGCAACCAGGCCGTGGCAGATCGCCGAACACAACGACGCCATGCAGATCTGGCAAACGCAATGGGATGAACTGCTGCAGCAGCTCCAACAGTTCGAAATGAAGGATCTGACGGCTGAACAGAAAGGCGAACTGATGACGAAGCTGCACGACCCCGGCAAGTTAACAGAAATCAACGCCATCGAAACGCTCTACCGCACGAAGGAATCCGGGTGGAAAGAGTTGACGACACGAGTGGAAAAACACAACAAAAATAGGCCCGTGCAACCGTCGACCAAAGCCCGCGCCTTCGCTGAACGCCGCAAGGATCGTCGCGAAACCTTTGTTCACGTTCGCGGAGCCTACAATCGTCCCGGCGACAAAGTGAGTTGCGGCACACCAGCTGTGCTGCCGCCGCTGAGGGCCCGCAGTGCCGTGCCGGACCGGTTCGACCTGGCACGGTGGTTATTTGACGGCGACAACCCGCTAACCGCACGTGTGGCTGTCAACCGAATCTGGCAGCAATTGTTTGGCCAGGGACTGGTGGCAACGGCCAACGATTTTGGGACTCAGGGGGCCCCGCCGACGCATCCCCTGCTGCTGGACTGGCTGGCGACCGAGTATCGGCGACTGGGGTGGAGTCGCAAGGCGATGATTCGACTGATCGTGATGTCATCCTCGTACCGTCTGTCGTCGTCCTCGAATTCCGTTGCAGGTCAGCAGCAGGCCGGCAATCAGCTGCTGTGGAGACAGAACAGCTATCGCGTCAGTGCTGAATCAATTCGCGACGTTCATCTGACGGTGAGTGGGCTGCTGGACCGCACGACCGGCCGAAAAGGAATCCGTCCGCCGTTGCCGGCGTTCGTGACCGAGGTCGGACGCAGTGTGAAATGGCCGGTGAGTCAGGGCAGTGAGCGATACCGCCGAGGCATGTACATCTTCTTCAAACGCACAGTGCCGTACCCGATGCTGATGACATTTGATGCGCCGGACGCCACCGTTTCCTGCAGTCGGCGAGAGCGGTCGAACACCCCTCTGCAGGCGCTGACGCTGTTGAACGACCCGGTGTTCTTTGAATGTGCTCAGGCGCTGGGAGTGGAAGCCGCTCAGCAGTTCGTTGAGAAGCCCCGGGAAGCAATCCACATGATTTTTCGGCGATGTCTGGGAAGGCCACCCGTTGAAGACGAACTGAATTACCTTGCAGCGGCGCACGATGAAGTCTTGCAGTTGATGGAAGGTGAAGAGACCGTGGCTGGCGGTGAAAACAGGTCGGCCGCAATGACTGCCGTCGCCCGAATCGTGATGAACCTGGACGAGTTTGTGACGCGGGATTGAATAACATGACAGCCTCCAATCACAATCCGTGCGGACTGCAGCGTCGAGACTTCTTCACGTCCAGCGCAAGCGGTCTGGGGACGGCAGCTCTGGCGTCGTTACTGCAGGAAGACGGTCTGTTGGCCAGTGAGTATCAGTTGCCGCTGACGCACATCGCTCCCGCCGCCAAACGCTGCATCTATCTGTTCATGGAGGGCGGGCCAAGCCAGATGGACCTGTTTGATCCCAAGCCCAGGCTGAATGAACTTGACGGACAGCCGATGCCCGAATCGCTGTTGAATGAGATCAAGTTTGCGTTCATTCAGAAGGAAAGCGCCAGGCTGATGGGCAGTCCGCGGCGATTTCGTCGGCACGGTGAATGCGGAATGGATTTGTCCGATCTGCTCCCGCATCTGAGTACCTGTGTTGACGACATTGCATTTGTCCGGTCAATGCACTGCGAACAGTTCAATCATCTGCCAGGTCAGTTGATGATGCTGAGCGGTTCAGCATTGCAGGGTTGGCCGACATTAGGATCGTGGCTGAACTACGGCCTGGGCAGTGAATCAAAGAATCTGCCCAGCTACGTGGCGATGACAACACTGGGGCGAGGTCTGCCGGGCGGAGCATCCAGCTGGTCCAGCGGATTTCTGCCGTCGCAGCACTCCGGTACGTTGTTTCGTAACCAGGGCAGTCCGGTGCTGAATCTTGCCAATCCTCCGGGGATTTCCCGCGATGTGCAGTCACGAAGTCTGCAGACCATTAACGAACTGAATCGCGTTCGCCTGAACCGCGTTGGCAACCCGGAGGTGGCCAGCCGCATCGAAGCCTATGAACTGGCATTTCGCATGCAACAGACGGCTCCGGAATTGCTGGATTTGTCAGGAGAATCAAAAGCGACTCTGGAAGCCTACGGACTCGACCGCGCCGACACTGCGAAGGATACGACAGCGGGCTTTATGGGGTCGTACGCCCGCAACTGTCTGCTGGCTCGCCGCATGATCGAACGCGGAGTGCGATTTGTGACACTGTTCCTGTCAACCTGGGACCACCACAGTCACCTGGACAGCGGGCTGAAACGATACACGCAGATTTCCGACCAGCCAGTCACAGCGTTGCTGAAAGACCTGAAGCAGCGGGGTCTGCTGGATGAAACTCTGGTCGTCTGGGGCGGTGAATTTGGTCGAACACCTCTGGGAGAGAACAGAGTCAATTTCAAAACCGTGACAGGTCGCGACCATCATCCCTATTCGTTCAGCATGTGGCTGGCCGGAGGCGGTGTGAAAGGCGGTCAGGTGATCGGAGAAACAGACGAAATTGGCTGGGGCGTTGCCAAAGACCCAGTCCATGTGCACGACCTGCATGCCACGCTGCTGCATCTTTTTGGTCTGGACCACAAGAAACTGACCTACCGCTTTCAGGGCCGCGACTTTCGCCTGACGGATGTGGCAGGCAATCTCGTGGACCAACTTCTGCAGCGTCCCGCGTGAACCGTCCGGCATCAGGGCTTCGTTTCGGCCAGCACTTTTCCGACCAGTCGACCGCTGGTCATGGCCCAGGCAATGTGCAGGCCGTGGCCCCACAGAATCTGGCCGCCCAGTCCATTTTGACCGATCGCATACAGTCCGCTGATTACCACGCCTGATTCGTCGAGCACTCGGAATGAAGTGTCTATGGCAGCTCCGCCTTCGGTTGTGGTGAAGTACGATTTGACGGGGCCCAGCAGGACCCAGAGGTTTCCCTGAAGCGGCCTCTTCATCTTTGGCACACTGTCCATGTTCTGTGTACCCGACGCGGCCGCCACAAGTGCTGCGGCCGGGATATTCCGTCGAGAGGCAAGCTGCTCCAGTGAGCACGCTGCGATCGCAACGTCGGGCCGTAGCCGCAGGTAATCGTCAACATACGCGTAAGCGATTTCGGGCGCCGTGGAAACAAAGTGTGGCCACTGGCTGTAACGTTTGATGATCGCTTCATCCAGCAAGACCCACGCCACTTTGTCCGGCTGATTCGCCACCGCAATTTCTCGATCGGGAGAAGCCAGTTCATTGCAGAATCGCTGACCGTATTTATTAATCAGGATGGCTCCGTCGTCCAGCAGCGCATCCTCCGGATGCTGCCACGTTACGAGCAACCGCTTGATGAAGGCGTTGATCAGGAGTTTTGGTACCAATGGCAATAGAGTGCCCATCAGTTTCACTGCCGGACCGCTCGCTGGCAGCAGTTGCGAGAACGACTTCCCGGGCGGCGGAACGAATCGAAATTCGGGTCCGTAGGTGATGGACATGTTACGCAGTTGGCCACCGATGGACGCCACAAGTCGGTGACCGTCACCGGTCGCATTCGTGTTAATTCCTTCGACCGCAGCAAAGGCGTCGCCTTTATGTTCGGCAATCATCTGAGCGTTGCCGGCATAATCACCAGCGGCCAGTACGACGCCACGCAGGCATGTTTCCGCCCGCTGTGTGCCGTTCACATTGACGGTTACACCTGTCACCCGTCCGTCTGTTCGCAGCAATCCCTCGACCGAGGCATTCGTCAGAAGCTGGCCTCCAAGACCTATGAATCGCAATTGCAGAGCGCCGATGTAGGCCTTCGCGTTCGGCACGACGTTGTGCATTCTGGGCACACGATTGGGGGGTTCGGGACTGGGGCCGTGGAAACGCAGACCGATTGTCTCCAGCCAGTCCAGTGTATCTGCTGAGTGGCTGAGAAAGAACTCACGTAATTCCCGGTTTCCGTCGGCCTCATCTTCCGGTCGCGCGAACCGGCCTGCGTCTTCGTTGTGGTCGGCGGCATTGTCGTGGATGTTGTTTTGCCGCTGATGTCGAGTGCCGCTGGCGGTAAACGAACCCACGGCAATTCCAGTCGTGCCGCCCAGTTGTGGTTGCTTTTCCACCAACAGAACTGTTAAACCGCGTTCCACGCAACTGACGCCCGCCGCCAGACCGCTGCCTCCGCCACCGACGATGATGACGTCCCAGTTCTTGGCAGCAGGTGGATGCATGCGTGTTGTCTCTCGATAGCTCATTCGTTACGTGTGACGCTATTCGGCAGTCCTGGTCAGTTGCTGTAACCCTGTCTCCCACGTTTACTTCGTGGCGGCATTACTGTTCGCCGCCTTCTCACGCAGCAGCCCGGACAGATACTTCGCCGTTTCGTCGGCGATTACGTTGTAGCCGGAAAGATTTGGATGGCGGTCGCTGTACCAGCGCGGCAGATGGCCGAGAATCGGATCCAGCTCATTGGCCATGACCAGCACGCTTGTTCCATTAACGAACGGTTTCACCAGTGCATGGTACTTCTTCGGAACCTGCCCCAGCGGATACCGACGATAGTTGAACATGTTGTGCCCCTTCTTCAATTCCTCGGCATAACGAGGATAGATGTCAAAGACGGGCAGATTCTCTTTTTTAGCGACCTGTCGCACCAGTCCGTTGATTTCGTGGCTGACTTCTTCGTTGGCAAACGGGATGACGGTCATCGGAACCAGCTGCGCCTCCGGGTGATCGTTACGCAGGCGGTCGATGAGTTCGTGAAAATGCATTGGGAATTCACTTGTGAAGTTCTGAAGCTTCGCGCGATCGTTCAGGCCGTAGCGAATGAAGATGTAGTCGATGCCAGGCAACTTTGCGGAATCGCGGTCATAACGCCCGGAATCCATCAGCCTGCGGATGTACTCACCACTGAGGCTGGAGTTGACCACATGGCAAGGCGGGAGATCATCTTCAGCTGCGAGCAGCTGTTCGAGGATCATCTCAAGATGTGGTCCGTTTGGTTTCATTAGCCGCGGTATGCTGCCTTCGGTCGTACTGTCACCCAGTAACAGGATCTGCACCTTTCCATTGTGCTCAGCTTTGGCCGTGACGGGCGCCAGTGTCAGCAGTAACAGCAGGCTGAAGACACGAGCGGTGGGGGACGCTAAACGAACGGCGAGTTGGTTGTTCATGAGATTCTTCAGGCGGGCGGGGTAGAGTTGGCGGGATTCGCAGCAATATGTTGGACAGTCGATTGTCACTTTTCATTCCAGTATTGTGCGATGACAAGAATCGCGCTGAAAACAAAGCCCGGTACAGTCACGGCAGGCACTCACTTCTGCAGTCCAACGGATCGTGGCGGTATTTATATCGACTGCGTTGGAATTATTCCTCAAAAGGCAGACAATTACTCCAGCGAGCAGCCGTTCGTTATCTCCCTTTATTCAATCCTTCCTTGAATTTCGATCTGGAACATACCTATGAACCGTCGTCAAATGCTCAGTTCTTCGGCCGCTGCTGTGACCGCCTTTGCGGCCAGCAGAGTGTCTGCGGCAGCGAATGTCCGCAACCAGCCACCCCGCTTTATTGATATGCATACACATATCGGTACCTACACCAACGGCAATAAAGAGCTCACGGCGAAGGCACTGGTGGAATGGATGGACGAGCACAATATCGAGAAATCGGTCGTACTGCCGTTGGTGTCTCCGGAGTCCACAACCTATCTGCAGTTGCCGGACGCCGCCATCAAAGCCTCGAAAGAGTTTCCGGATCGCCTGATCCCGTTCTGCTCGATCGATCCTCGCGCGATTATTCGCGGTGGCGTGGAAGGTCTGGTGGGGATCCTTCGCAAGTATGTCGATCAGGGAGCCAAAGGCTTTGGCGAACATAAGGTCGGTCTGGACTTTGATGACCCGCTGATGATGCGAGTTTACGAAGCCTGCGAGCAGGTGGGCATTCCTTTGCTGTTTCACATCGACAATATCCGGGGCAAGGACAAACCCGGTCTGCCGCGACTGGAAAACGCTGTTCGGTCATTTCCGAAGCTCAACTTCATCGGTCACGGTCCGGGATGGTGGGCGTCGATCTCGGGACTCGATGATCAGAAATCACTTGGCGCCTATCCGAAAGGCAAAGTGCTACCCGACGGGGCCATCGATCGGCTGATGGAAACGTATCCGAATATTTACGGCGATCTTTCCGCCGGTTCGGGGTCTAATGCGATCAGTCGCGACCTGGAGTTCGGCCGCGAGTTTCTGATTCGTCGTCAGGACCGCATTTGCTTTGGTACGGACTATCTGCAGCCGGGACAACATGTGCCTCAGTTTGAAGTCTTTGAGAACATGGATCTGCCAGCGGACGTGCGCAGCAAGGTTTACCGAGGGAATGCCGAACGCGTCCTGGATCTTTGATGGCGGTGAACACACGGCCGGAAACCCGGATTCGCGACGGATTTCTGACAATCAGACGTCAAGACCGGTTAACGTGCCGGAACTTGAGCCAAAGCTTTCCGCTTCGACACCCAGTTTCTGCAGCATGCTGACGAACAGGTTGCACAGGGGTTTGTTGTTCTCGCGGCTGAATGCCAGATGCTGACCGTGCTTAAAGCCCCCGCCGGCAAGGAGAATGGGCAGGTTGGTGTTGTCGTGTGTGTTGGAGTCACCCATGTTGCTGCCATACAGCACCATGGTGCTGTCAAGCAGTCGTCGTTCACCGTGCTGTTTGTTTGCGAGGTTCTGTAGAACCTCGCGCAGCAGGACTATCTGTTGACGATCGGCGTCTTTTAGTTGTGACACTTTCTCTGCGGACTGGCCGTGGTGACTGAGGTTATGATAGCCGTCAGTCGTTTGCTGATTTTCGTGCAACTGGAAAACGGGTGTTGCAAAGGCATCCACCATCAGCGTGACGATCCGGGCGGAATCGGATTCCAGCGCCAGTTGTGCCATGGACAGCATCATCCCGAATTTTTCGAAGAACAGCTTCTTATCCTGGATGTCTTCGGGCGGCGTTTGGTCGGTGACTGGCTTTGGTCGCATTTCCCACTCACGGGCCGAGTGCAGACGCTGTTCGACTTCACGAACGGATGTGAGGTATTGATCCAGTCGTGCGCGGTCGTTGAGGCTCAGATTCTGTTCCAGTTGTCGGGCGTCGTCCAGAAGCGTGTCAAGAATGCTGCCGCGTTCATCCAGTCGCTGCAGTTGTCGCGCAACATCTGCGGGTTTGCCCTGTACGAACATCCGGCGAAACAACGTCGGGGCGCTGTCTTCAGCGGGCAGCAGTGAACCGTCTCGTGTCCACGACAGGCTGCGATTGGCCTTGTCGATGTTCACTCCCAGATTGATGGTTGGAAATCGAGTGACCGGACCAAGTGCTTCCGCTGCAAATTGATCAAGCGAAATGCTGTTGCGAAAACCGGTGCGAGTCGGACCTCGTGCTGCAGTCAGAAAACAGTTCTCCGTACTGTGTCCGCCTGCGACATCGGGATGCGACAGACCGCTGATGACCGTGAAGTCGTCCCGCAAATTGGTCAGCTCTGAGAGATACGGCGAGAGTTCATAATCTGTTCCCTCGTCTTGTGGGAAGAACGGCTTCGGCAGCACACCCAGATTGTTGGAAATTAACAGCATTCGGCGCGGCGGCGCAGCCGTATTCGATCGTTTGTCCAACGATGCCGCCGTGATGGTCTCCAGCCACGGCAAAGCCAGACTCACTCCCAGGCTTTTCAGGAATGGCCGGCGAGAGAAGGTGATCGGGGAATGGCTATGAGTGCTTTGCATGTGGTTGCGGCTTCAATCGACTGGTTTTGGTGTTGTCACTTCAGTTCGCGGAAGGACAGGCTTTGGTTACGGAATTGCCTCGTCGTTGGTCGGTCCCAGAAATATCGTGCTTTGAATCAGTGCATGCAGCAGATCGTTCGTGCGATAATCAGCGGTTGCCAGGACATCAAGAATACGTTCAATTTCGCTGCGATCCGAAAACCGCACGGGAGTTCCTGTCGCGTAGACGGTAAACTGATGCAGCAGATTCCGAGCGAGTTGCCGCGGATCCGACAACAGCAGTTTTTTCAGTTCGTGAATGTTCTGAAACTGCCGGCCATCGCGGAACGCCCCGCTGGCATCGACAATGGATGACAGAGTGTATCCGAAATCGTGACCGGCCCGGTCGATCCCTGTGACTTTTTCGCCGTTCTGAAGACTGCGATATCTGGTGCGCCACCCTCCCATGATGTCGAAGTTTTCCAGGGCGAGTCCCACCGGGTCGAACCGGGCATGACACTTCGCGCAGGATTCAGAATTCGTGTGCAGAGCCAGCAGGTCTCGAATGGTCTTTGCACCACGGATATCCGGTTCGACCGCGGGCACGCTGGCGGGTGGCGGTGAAGGTGGCTGTCCGATCAGCCGTTCCATGATCCAGGCTCCACGCACGACGGGTGATGTTGTCGTGCCGTTAGCGGTGACCTTCAAAATTGCCGCCTGTGTCAAGAGTCCGCCGTACGGACTGTCGTCAGGCAGCGTGACTCTGCGCATTGCGGAACCTTCGACCGGCGGCAGCAGATAGTGTTGAGCGAGTCGATCATTAACGTAGGCGAAGTCTGCGTCAATCAGCACACTAACAGGCAGGTTGTCGCGCACCATCGCCATGAAGAATGTGCGAGTTTCCCGCTCCATCGATTCGACCAAATACGCATCAAATCGGTACTCCGGGTGCAGTCGCACGTCCGGCTCATCGCGATGAACGTGCCTGAGGTTAAGCCAGTAGTCCGTGATGTTTCGGACGAACCTTGCAAAACCTGCGCTGCTGATCAGTCGATTTGTTTCCTCGCGAAGAATTTTGGCATCTTTCAACTGGCCGCGACGAGCCCGATTCATCAACTGCGGATCGGGCCGTGTGTTGGTCAGGAAATGTGAGAGTCGTGAAGCGATGGCGTAGTGCATATCGCCCTCAGTGCCGCGAACAGTAAGCTCTACTTGTGGTGACAACGGCTCATGCAGATACAGCATGTGTCCGGAACACAGAAAGGCCTTGTATCCCGCGAGCATTGCCTCCGCGAATGCTGCGCCTCGTTCCAGACGGTAGAAAATCAGCTGCTCGAACGTCCTCAAAATGTCGTCCGACACCGGCTGCCTTGCGGCTCGATCGACAAACGTTCGCAGCAGTTGTCGTACGTCATGCTGTGGATTATCCGAGAGGACTTCCACCGGCAGCCGTTCGCTAGTCGGTGCTGCGCGGATGGGAAGGTTTTTGAATAACACACGGTGAGACGGTGGCGGCCAGGTTTTGGAGGACAGCGGGCCGTCGATCTCCAGCCATTCAAACGCAACACCGGGCTGGCCGTCGTCAGGAAACGGCGGATAGCGATACGTGGGTGGACCGCCGTCGACGTTTCTTGCCAGAGGAACCGGCAGGCCCAGCAGACTGTATTCGAATGTTTCCCCCGCACGCAGGTGAACCGTGGTTTCGAAGGCTGCACGTTCCGGCAGAATGTCCATTAGTCCGCCGGTCGCACGCACGTCACCCGAAACATCAGCTCCTGAGGGCTTGCGAGCTCGAAATGTCATCGGTACTGGCAGCGTTGCTGGTTTCAATTCAAAGCCTGGCAACTGCAGCACCGCTCGCGCAGAAAATCGCACTCGGTATTCGCCGGGTAATCGAGCCACAAAGCCCTGCGGATAGCCGTAATAGGGCCAGTGCGCCGAACGAAACAGTGCCATCTCAATCGTCTCGTCATCCGGGGTTTCGGCCAGCTGCTTGTTGTCGATGGCCTTTGAATCTCTTGCGAAGAACATCGCCTGTCGGTTACCGAATGTCGCCGTCTGGGAGAACAGTCTGCGTGCTACGGCGCGGTACGTAGTTGAGGGAGGCGGCTCGATTCCGCTGGCCATCGCTGTCAGTAATGCCGCTTCTGCTGCCTCCAGATACCCGGTTAACTGCACGCGCGATATGTCCAGCGTGTCCGTTGTCTTGTTGAAGTGGTGTCCTTCTCTGTCTTCCGGCAGCATGTCCCGGATGTCCAGTGTGGGAAGCTTCAGAGCATCACGCAGGTTTTGCTGATACTCATCACGATTCAGCCGCCGCATCGGTCCGCGGCCGGATTTGAGTGCATCCATTGCATCTGCTCTGTGCAGGGCTGTTGCCATGGTCGCGGCCAGAAGGCTGCGTTCTTCAGCATGCAGGTCCTCGCGGTTCGGCGGCATTTCGCCGGAATCGATGCGGTCGTGAATTCGAACCCAGCGTTCTCGATTGCTTCGGTCACTCAACTGAAAGGACAGAGATTCGAGGTTGAGTCCGCCTTCCGAGGTGTCTTCATTGTGGCAATCGGTGCATGACGCCTTGAGAATTTTGCCCACCGACAGCGGCTTTCTGAAGTCGTCAGCTTCGGTTGTGGACGTGACGCTGATAAGCAATATGAACACGATCAGCCGAAGGCGACCGGTCGCCGGAACTGCTGCGCGGCGCAGGTGAGTACGTTCCTCGGGCCCTCCGGAGTCGTGGCTGCGGAATCCGGCGTCAAAATCAACGTTCTCGTTCACGACAGCACCTTCTTCATGACAGCCCCTTCACGTCGGTCAGTCTGTAGTCGGCCTCTACGTAATACCATATGAGGTTTTTGTGATTGAAGCCACGCAAATGCGGCACCGTGGCGAAGAAGAGAGACCGCCCGAAAAGAATATCTCTGTGAGATTCTGCGTCGTGCTCAGTGAGGTCACTTGAATAAATGTCAAATTGTCGGAGTATGGTCAGCCCCGTGTTAGCGCCGTGATGCGTGTCATGCGGATGCTGGAAACGGATCACCCGGACACGAACCTGTCGCCTTTCTTTTCCGTACTCGCCGTCAAAGGAACCGCCCCAATGAATAATGTCTCGCTCGGAATGACCGCAGTACTCGCGCTGCAATCGATGACGCTCGCATCAGACTTCGATGGCCTCGCCAGGAAACTGCCGGCGGGCACAAACGTGCTGCTGGCAATTGATGTGGACAAGGTGCTGTCTACGCCGATGGCCGTGAAAAACAACTGGGGGAATCGTGCAGATGACGGCAGTCGGCCTGTGTATCTGCCGCAGGAAGCGGACAAGGTACTGGTGGCAGCACAGGTTGATCCTGCACGAGGATTTCTTCGTGCCTGGGAAGCGGCCGTGATGGGACTCAAGGAATCGCTGCCGATGCGACTAATTGCGAAAGCTGAGGGGGGATATACAGAAACGATTCAGGGCATGAAAGCAGCGTGGGTGCCGAGCGACGCGTATTTCTTTGAAATAGAACCCAAGACGATGGGGCTAATGCACCCGGCCAATCGCCAGGCCGTTTCACGATGGGCGGCAAGTCAGAAGAGCAGAGTCACGTCACCAGTTTCGGACTACCTGCTGGGTGCCGTCAGCGCAGTAAAGGTGGGACCGCAAATCGTACTGGCTCTGGATACTCAGGACGTTGTTCAAGCTCACCGCATGCATCAGTCACTCTCGCAATCTGAAGTGGTCAGGAAACAGAAACTCAACGTGGACGAAATTACGTCCGTCATGACCAGTATGCGAGGGTTGAAACTTCGGGTAACAATCACTGACGTGGCTCGTGGCAGTCTTCAGGTTGACTTTGACAAACCGGTGACCTTTAACGATCGCGCCGCAAAAGGCCTGCTGCTGGGAGCACTCACAAATCTTCAGGCGGAGCTGCCGGGCGTTGAAGACTGGGACGTCAAAGTCAGCGGCAATACGATTCTGTGCAGCGGCGACACCGAACCGGACGCTCTCCGTCGCATACTGAGCATGCTGGAGATCCCTTCAACAAAGTTCAGTAGCCTTAAAGAACAGGACACTGACGAAGCCACCGGAGACGTCATGGCTCAGAACTCACTGGCTTACTTTAAATCGATCACGAAGCTGACCGCTGATCTTGAAAAGAACAGCAAGTCCAGCCGAGGCGACAATTACTGGATGGACCGTTACGCCCAAAAGATCGATCGACTGCCGATTCTGCACGTCGATCCTGATCTCCTCGACTTTGGGCAAAAAACTGTCGAAACATTACGACTGATGTCCGGGGCAAGAAAGAATGCGAACATGTCCGCAGGCATTCGTTCGAGCAACATCGTTTCGTCGGGCGGCGGTGGCTACGGTGGCTACGGTGGCTATAACTATGGATACGGCAACAGCGGTTACTATAACGGTCGAGCGAATGCTCGGGCCACGATGAGCGCGGCAAACACGGCGAAGCTGGAGGAGAGAGCGGGCGCTTCCAGCACCAAGATCGAGGGCTTTCGACTTATCGACAATGCCACGTCGGAAATGCGTCGCAAGATGACGGAACGCTACAATCTCGAATTCTAAATCTGCTGTCTGATCACCGGCTGCCTTTCAGTTTTCGTGCGAATGAAGTTGTTGCCGTGGCGGATCACCGGGTGGCGACTCTAAGCTTTCCACGGAACCAGCCAGTGTTCGGCGATCTGTTCGCTTTCCGAGGCGGTCAGCAGCCAGTCCAGAATCTGTCCTCGCAAGTCGATCGCGATACCTTTTTTCAGGTTGGACAGGTTCCGCGTTTCCTTAGGATCCGCTTCCAGGTCGTAGAGTTCTTCATAGCCTTCCGGATAATAGTTGTATTTCCATTTGCGAGTGCGGACCATTTTGGCATCCGGGTGCCGAATACCCGCGATGCCGGTGTTGCGGTCGAATTTGTATCCGGGGATCGTGATGACTTCCGGAATGATGTTTTCGGAAAAGACGGCGTTGCGCGATGTGAAGTCGCCAGTCCCGGTGAGCAGAGGTGTCAGGTCGCGTCCCTGCATGTGTTCCGGGGCATCCAGTCCGCAGAGGCTGAAGAGCGTGGGCATGACGTCGATGGCTTCCACAAGTTCATGGGAGCGCCCCGGCGGCGTCATCCCCGGCGCGCGAATCATCAAGGGAATACGGACGGATTCATCAAAGAAAACATTCTTACCCATGAGCCCATGTTCCAGCATCTGATCGCCGTGGTCCGAACAGAACACCACAATGGTGTTCTCACGCTGGCCCAGTTCGTCCAGCAGGTCGAGGGTCCTGCCGACTTCGCGATCGATGTGTGTGATACTGGCGTAGTAACTTCGCCACGCCCATAACAACTGCTCACGATCCATTTCAAACGGCTTGCGGTTGCCGCGAAGAATGAGTTTCTGCAACGGCAGTGGCAGAGCTTCGATGTTGCTCATGTCGACTGCATCCGGCAAAGGCATGTCATCAGTGTTGTGCAGCGAATCGAATGGCGCGGGAACTTCAAAGGGGGAATGCGGCTTCCAGTAACTGCTGAACAGAAAGAATGGTTTCTGCCGGGCGGACGCTTCACGCAGATGAATTCGAGTTCGTTTTCCGGTCCAGGTTGTGTCGGTGAACTCATCATCAATGATGGCTCGATAGGGGTTTTGGCCCGGCCCCGCCTTGTTGCCCGCGGTCTTTCGATAATTGGTCGCTGCCTGAGGATCGTTGGCGTTGCGCCATTTTACATAGTCGGACCATTCGTTGGTGTGACCGGATCCGTCATGAAGTTCGACATGTGTAAATCCCATTTCCTGTGCGGAGTCCGGCACGGCGGGATATTGATAGGCCAGATGCAGTTTGCCAACCAGGCGCGTATCGTACCCGGCGTCCTGCAAGCGCTGCGGCAGCAGGACTTCGCTGCGATTCAGCAGCGTGTAGTTCACTCGGCAGCGATGAGCGTGTGCATACCGCCCGGTGAAGAAACAGGCCCGTGACGGTGTGCAGACCGGACTCTGCACGAACGCGTGAGAAAAGTTTACCGACTCCGTTGCCAAACGATCCATATTCGGAGTCTGAATGAGCTGATTTCCGTTGGCACCGACGCAGTCATATCGGTGCTGGTCCGTCATGATCCAGAGGATATTGGGCGGTGACATGGCTTCGTTCTGCAGCCGTGTTCCTGTGGTTTGTTCTGCTCGAGTGGAACCCGCAGCGGCGGTTGCACTCAGGCTGCTGCTGACGAAATTTCGACGTGAAACGGGACGACTCATCGCGGGACCTTTCCCAGGAGGGTGTTCCACATTCTCACTGCTGATTCGCAACAGTCAATCGACCAGTCGTGGAATGCGGGTTGCTAGTCACTCAACTCCGCAGTCCGTCTTGTGTACAGTCGCTGGACTTCGCGGATACAGCAGCGTCCGTCGGCCGCGAGTAGCTGGCAGTGCGAGTCTGGTGATTTTGATATGGCAAGCAGTTCCCGGATGCGCGTCGGCGTCCCTGAGAGCACATCCGCTTCAATGTCGTCCAGCGTAAAACCAAAGCACGCGCAGATCGGGGCACCAGTGTTCTTCGGGTACACTGCTGTCTTTAGTTTGCAGACCTCTACAACACGCTCAAACCGGTCGAAGTAGCCGACTTCACAACGTGCAAATTCACAGAACCATGCTGTGTCTCCCAGATGCGAGCGGACCTGTTCCAGCACATGGTGATCGAGTGTTTCTCTGTTCACGGCCACTCCCAGCGATCCACATTGCGGGCAGTAGACTCGGCCATCGAAATCCGGCTCACGCACAAAGGCTTTATTCATCGACTCTGTGACCTCGCTACAGCGTATTGCGCTGATTCATGACCGCGAAGAACGTTTTCAGGCCTTTATGTGTGCTTTCCACCAGCCAGAGCGAGCTGCGTGTTTATGTCAACTGCTATTTCAGGGCTGCCGCATGACGACCCGCTTTCGGATCGCCAGCGGCGTGAATGACGCCCGTTGTTTGATTTATGTGCAGCATGATCGGATAGGCGATCGGACCCTGGGTCGTGTCGACCTTGTGGCCTCGTTCGTTAAGCACACCCCGAACGGATTCCGGGATGTCGACATGAACTCGCATCTTTCCTGCGCCTTTAAACGCCGCCTTCCGATCGGGATTGGGGTTAAATGAGTTTTCATGATGGAAGGTATTGAAGCGTGCGGCGGTCACGGCCTGTTCCGGCAGCATGCCGAATTCGATGTGATTGAGTAGTACATTCAGCGTCGTCTGATCCTGCAGGTCACCACCCGCCACGCTGATGGCAAGAACCGGCTTGCCATTCTTCAGGACGAGTGTCGGTGTCAGCGTGATGCGGGGACGCTTGCCAGGCTGCACTCGGTTCGGATGCCCGGGAGTCGTGTTAAGACTGCGGACTCGATTTCCCTGAGTAACACCGGAAGGCCCCGGTTTGTTGCCCACCAGGTTGCAGCTCGGTGTGGCCGCCACCACGTTGCCCCAGCGATCCGCCACGACGCATGTTGTCGTATCCTGGACCGGGATGCGGGCCGTTGAATCTTCCGGTACCGTCGGCTCTTTAAGCGGCTGTGGAGCATAAGGGTCTCCCGGACGACGCTCCATCGAGGCACGTTTTATGTCGATCAGCGGCCGACGAAGGTTGGTGTATTCATCTGAGAATAGCTGCGCGAGCGGGACTTTCACAAACCGTGGATCGCCGTAGTATTCGTCGCGATCCGCCATTGCCAGCTTCAATGACTCAATCACAATGTGGATATAGTCAGGCGACAGGTGTCCCATCTGCTGCAGATCAAAGCCTTCCAGTAACCGCAGCGTCTGACACAGATACGGGCCTTGAGTCCACGGTCCGCATTTGTACACCGTGTAGCCTCGGTATGTCACAAAGACCGGGTCTTCCACACGCGTTACATGAGCCGCAAGGTCGCGTTTACGCAGCAGTGCGCCGCTTTCGATGTACCACGCCTCCAGTTCGTCCGCGATGTCGCCTTTATAAAATCGATCGCGAGCCGCCGTCAGCTTTTGCTCTCGAGACCCCCTCGTTTCCTGTTCTCGTTCGACCAGCTTTTCCAATGTCCTCTGCTGGTCGACGTGCCATGGCTTTTTCTCTTGCTTCAGAAGTGCCAACGTTGGTTGCACGACCTGCTCGAAGGACATGGTCCCATACAGCCTGAGTGCCGTGACACACAGGTCAACCGCCCCAGGAACGGGGGCCGACTTCATGCTGCCGTCGGCGGGGATGTTGTTCCTGTAGAACCATTCGATCGCCGTCGGATCAAGCGGAGCCCCGCCAACCCCACTCAGGACCTTGACCTCCTGCGTCTTAGCGTCGTAAATGATCAGCGGAACTTCGCCACCGATCGCGAACAATCCGTAATCGGTGACGGATAGTGCCAGCAGTGTTGCCACGGCCGCGTCGGCGGCATTGCCACCCTGTTTAAGGATTCGCATGCCGGCACCGACGGACTCACTTTTGCCGGCCGCAACGGCACCGCCTTTGCCCGCTCCCTTCCACGTGATGTCGTCTGCTGCTAATTCCCGTGCCGGCAGCATCATGCTCATCAGCAACCATCCGAACAGTGTGCAGTAGCGCATGGCCAGCCCTTTCGCAGTGAACACGATTTCGACTTGTCGCGGATCAGCTCTTCAGGTGAAAGTAGCTGTGAATGTGCGGCTGGCCCCGGAAATACCAGACCATGTCCGGACCTTCGATCTGCCAGGTGTCCCAGACTTTGTCGGAACCGATATCAAATTTTCCTTCATACCACGAAACGTAGAGCTGGTCGATCATTCTTTTTTTCCTGATCGTCTCAAGCGTGGCCTTCACGTCGTCTTCGCGGAACATGGCCATCATTCCGCCCATCGTGTCGATTAACAACTGCTGCTGGTCCTTGCTGAGTTCCGCACAGCTCAGCCCTTCCCAGCCGAAGGTTTTCTTCTGCACTACAGTCTCGGGTTTTTCTTTTCGCGGGTTGGATGAAACCAAACCGTGTTGCTGCTGTGTGCCATCCAGGGCCTGCACAAATTTGTTGAAGACTTTTCCCTGATACCAGTACGGATTGCCCGGGTGGTCCTTTGTTTCGTTGAACTCACTCGGGAAGTGTCCGTAAAAGATAGGAGCTCCGCCAAATCCCTGCCCCTTGTCGCTGTGGGCGTTGCAGCGCCGAGTCACATGGTGACCGGTGTAGATGAATTCGAAGTCTTCATCATCGGGCGTACCGAAGAAGCCAACGGCGGGCGCATTCTTGAGCTCGCCGTACTGGTCGATTTCGACCTGCTTGTTGACAGCTGCCTGATGATCCGGACTGTGAAGCGAGTCGAAGATCTTTCGGATCAGTGCCTGCTGTTCACCGCTGAACGTCCCGGGAATTCGATCCTGAGGATGGATGTACCACCAATTGCTGACGTACTGGCGACGTGCGTGATCAGCCGGCAGACACACTTTCTGTCGTTGTTCGTCGCTCATGCTTTTGTACAGCTGCAAGGGCAGAGAGTCGGTTGCCGATTCGATTGCGAACGCCGGGCCCGAGAATCTATTTAGTTGCGTCATGGTCAGAAGTGCGGTCGAAGCACCAGCCGTTTTGATCAGATTGCGGCGATTCATCCTGTTCATGGTTCAATCCTTGTTGGGGGACCGTCACTCAACGGAGGTGGATAAGATTTGCGCGGCAGGCTGATGAACCGCGTGGTGGGGAAAAAGTTTCGCACAGCCTACGGCGTCATTACGACGAAAAAGGGCGTCAACCGGCAGATACGCTCCGGTACAGGAGTACCAGTCGACACGTATTTCAACAGTTTAGAGCGCCTGAGTCCATTCTGACGTATTGGAATCCGCCAGGAGAACCCAGCGTTTTCGGGCCCGCCGGACTGAAGGAGAGATTTTAGTTGCCCGGCTGCATCAGCCAATCTGACGGATGCATCACGGCTTTGGTGCCACAGGAAGAGTGGCTGGAAGTTTTCCTGCGGTTGACGTACTACTAAGAAGAAGCAAGGTTTAGGTACACAGACCCGGCGCATGCCGGCAGCCGATTCGTGTTCGGCCTGCTACAGAGTCACTGCGATCGGAACTCGGCAGTTTACTCATTCAGCTATGGGCGGCAGGTCGCGGAGGGAAATATATGGCACTCGAACCCGGCTGTCCCGAGATGCAACAGTGGGCGGTTCGCCAGCTTGCTGATTACGACGCGGGCCGCCCCGGATCGATATTTGCTGATGGCCTCGTGCTGGACGTGCCTCAGGCGTACCAGCTTCAAACGGCAGTCGCTGATCTGCGCCGTGGCCGCGGAGAGCGGATCATCGGTTACAAGGTGGGATGTACGTCTGTGAAAATACGTGCACAGATCGGCGTCGACCACTGTGTAACCGGCCGGTTGTATGATTCGGAAAAGCACGCTTCAGGTGCTGTGCTTTCTCGCAGCAATTATGCGAATCTGGCGATCGAGGGAGAGTTGGCAGTGGCGCTGTTACGCCAACCGACGGAGGACGATTTCTTGGACAGCGGAATTCCTGCGTGCGTGGCGCGCGTGTTTCCTGTCGTTGAGCTGCACCATCATGTGATGCGAGGGAAGCGTCCATCGGCGAGCGAGCTCATTGCTCACAATGCGATCCACGCGGGATTTGTCGCGGGGGATGGCGTCAGACCGGGTGACGCGTGCGAAGATCCTTCACTGGCAATTCTTGCGGATGGTCGGCTGCTGGAAGAATGTGCGGGCTTCGAACTGATCCAAACGATTCACTCATCACTGAAATGGTTGATGGAGATTCTGCAGGACCGCGGCGAACAGCTCAGCGGTGGTCAGACGATTCTGACCGGATCAATTCCGATTCTGATTCCACTGCATGAAGACTGCTGCGTCAGAATCGACGCTCCGCCATTCGGTTCGGTGGAAGTACAATTCACTCAATGACCTGATTTTCCAGGGATGAGAAAATGAACGGTATCACAGTCGTTTTCAGTTCGTCCGGATGTGTCGCCCTTCCGAAGATGCATCTGGCGCGGACACAGTTTGCTCTGCTTATCCTGTTTTTCTGCACCAGCGGTGTTCAATGCGCAGATTCGTCGCCTCGCCTGTTTCGGGTCTGGGCTGCCAGTTGTTCACACGTGCCGGCGGACATCCGTCGAGGCCGCGAAAGTCTGGCCACGGCCATTCGTCAGTCGGAAGGACTGGTCGCCGGGGCGCCGGGATTCGATTGGGATATTATGATTGACGCGGGTGATCTGTCAGCTCATCAAACGCCGCCTGGCGACAAAGACGGTCGCGAATTGCTGCGTCAGTATCGTGCGCTGACTAAGCATCGACGCGAACAGATCTACAACGTGCCGGGCAATCACGACGCACCGTATTACGATCATGTCCCCGGATCCTGGTTTCAGAAATGGGGAGATCCGTTGGGCGAAAGCACGCCCTTCTCGGGCGTCGATCCCGACAGACGGCCGTTTCCGGTGGAAGGCACATGGGAACGCTACCGATTTCTGGCCGGCAATATTCTGTTTCTAATGCTGGCTGACCGCAATGACGCAGCTGAACCGGTCGGTCGTGGTCACAGCAAAGACGCGAAATCGGGTGGGTATCCGGCCGGCGCCGTAACCCGTGAGACGTTCAACTGGTGGAAGCAGCAGGTTCTGGACAACCAGGACCGGATCATCGTGACGATGCACCATCATGCACTGCGGGACACGACAATCGCATCCGGATTCGGCGAAGGCAATCCTCGGTATCACGGCAGCAGTGGCGGTGCGGAAGGTTCTTCTTATCTTTACTACATTATCGAAAACGAAGATCCACAGGATTTTCAATACACCCAAGATGCGCACGTCTTTGAGGACTTCCTGGAGAATTTTCACAAGGAGCATGGTCGGGGTGCGATCGACCTGTGGGTCGCCGGACATACTCATGTGCACGGACCGGACGATGAATGGGGCGACAAGACTATTTCCGAAAATCGCTGGGGGGTCGGTTTTCTACAGGTTGCAGCGCTGACACGGCATCATGGCGGATCGAATCCCATTAGTCGTCTGCTGACATTCACGGACGGCAGCAGCGAAATCGGGACGGATGTCTATCTGCACGACGCTTCATTCAAAAAAAACGCGGTGGGCTGGTTCAAACCAGCCTCCAGAGCTTTTTCGCTGCGGCATAAGTTTGAAGCACCAACGCCCATCAAACGACTGTCGCCTTTCCCGGAATCGGCCATGGTGTTCGATGAGCCCTGCCCTGCTGCGAAGAAATCGACATCGGCACGCAAGCCCATCAAGGTCGTCACGGAACATGATGTGGCGGTTCCAATGCGAGACAGAGTCATTCTGCGAGCCAACGTGTTTCGACCCGACAGAAACGGAAAGTATCCGGTCCTTGTACTGCGAACTCCCTACGGCAAACCCAGTGGAGGCATGGATCGCTATGTCAAAGCCGGCTACATCGTCGTGGCACAGGATGCAAGAGGGCGATACGCATCAGATGGCCAGTGGGAATCGTTTGTACGATTCGACACGCACGATGCCGAGGACGGGTACGACACGGTTGAGTGGGCGGCCCACGAGCTGAACGGGTCCAACGGGACAGTCGGAACGTTTGGAGCATCATACAACGCTTTTTTGCAGTGGCGGCTGGCATCCCTGCGTCCGCCGTCACTGGTCGCGATGGCGGCATTCAGTATTCCTGCTCGTTATACCGACCTCGAAGGCCCTGGTACGATCCGTCCTGGGCGCCGCATGCACTGGTGGGTGACCAGCATGGCGCCCAACATGCGACTGCGCTCAGGTCGCCCCGGAATTACGACAAAGACAGAGATGAGAGAATTGTGGAATGCCGGGGGATCCGCGGAATGGCTGAATCATGTTCCGTGGCTGCAATTGCCGCCTGAAGCCTGTGAAGACGAAACCGCAGCTGTCCGTGAATGGCTAAAGAATCCCCACACAGATCCGTGGAATCTGCAGGAAGCTGCTCGGCGAATCCAGGTGCCGAATCTTAACTTCATCGGCTGGTGTGATCACTGCAACGGCAACATGCTGCTGGACACGACGATCATGAATGAAGCTGCAACTTCGAAGGCTCGCAATGGGTCGCGTACCGTCGTTGGACCGTGGGCGCATTCGAAGAATCGTCGCTATGGAAATATCGACTTTGGACCGCAGGCCACCATTGATGTCACCGAACTTCAGATTCAGTGGTTCGACTACTGGCTGAAGAAGAATAAGAACGGCGTGGATAAGACGTCCCCGTGGAAAATATTTATCATGGGCGACAACGACTGGCGCAACGAAAACGAATGGCCGCTGCGGCGAACAAAGAAGAAATCGCTGTTCCTCAGCAGCAACGGTGCAGCCAACACACCAGCCGGTGACGGAAAACTGCTGTGGCAGCAGACAGCCGAAACGGGGACGGATCAATTTGTTTACGATCCGAAAAATCCGGTGCCCTCACTGCACGGTCCCGGGCTGCAGGTTCGACCCACTGATCAGCGCCCCATCGCTAAGCGCAGGGACGTTCTTGTCTATCAGACGGCGGCTTTGGCAGAGCGCTTCGAGGTGACGGGCAACGTGGTGGTGGAACTATTCGCTTCGACATCCGCCCCTGACACCGACTTCTTTGCCCGGTTGATCGATGTCGCTCCGGGCGGCATGGCACGAGACGTGGCCGTGGGCATGGTGCGAGCGCGTTATCGAAAAAGTCTTGCTCAGCCGGAACTGGTGCAGCCAGGTAAAACTGTCAAATACACGATTGAACTGGATCCCACATCGAATGCGTTCCTGCCGGGGCACCGTATTCGTCTGGACATCACCAGCTCCGACTTTCCCAACTATGACCGCAACCACAACACTGCTGCGGACCAGAATTCAGACATCGAGCTGAAAACTGCGCAGCAGATCATTCATCATGGCGGCGTCCATGCCACTCGCGTCATCCTGCCATGGATTTTGAATTCGGAAAAATGAGCCCGCAGATTTCGCCTGCGTCTGATGTGTGACCGCTGCATACGGCACTGGCAACCGACAGCTGCCGGAAAATCGGGGCGTTCGTCCGGAACTGATTGCCACGTTGAGCGAGAGTGCCCATGTTGCCAGAGTGCATCATGCCAGACTGCATCATACCGGAATTTTCCATCTCGTCGCTTCCGAGTCTTGTGCTGCGGAATGAATCGGCGTGGATGACTCTGGTCGTGGAGGATCGCTCTTGGTTATCTTTCGTAGATGCTCCGTCCGTTCCGGGGCACAGTGCATCCACCTAATAGGGTGATCAGGACAGCACCGGGCAGGTCATTCTATCCGACGCGGCTTGAGCTGCGACTGAATCATCATTGAATTGAGGGCGACGTTCTCGCAACAATAAGTCAATTTGCGACACTGTTGGCATTGTTTCGGGGTAGGAAACAGAATGAGAATCAACAAGGCCGTCATTACAGCGGCAGGCGAATATCACTCAAATCTGCCACTACAGAGTGTCGTTGATCGAAGCGGTAACCGGCGAACAGCACTGCGCTGCACGCTGGATGAAGTGGTGGAAGCAGGAATTCAGGAAATTGCGTTGATTGTTCGACCGGGACAGTCGGCTCCGTATCTTTCAGCCGCCGGGTCTCATGCGTCGCGACTAGTATTCTTTGAACAGGACAACCCGCGAGGCTACGGCGATGCGATTCTGCGGGCGAGTGATTTCGTCGGCGACGAAGCTTGTCTGCACCTTGTTTCTGACCATCTGTACGTGAGTCGCAACGGCACCAGCTGTGCGGCTCAACTGTGTGAAGTCGCTTCACGTCACGAATGTGCTGTTTCCGCCATTCAGCCGACTCGTGAAAATGAAATCGTTTTTTTCGGTACAGTCGGCGGTGCCCCGGTTGCTCAGCACGATCGCCTTTATGAGATTACGGCTGTCGTTGAGAAGCCGACACCAACCGTTGCCGAACAGGACCTGATCGTTGCCGGTCAGCGAGCCGGCCACTATTTGTGTCTGTTCGGCATGCATGTACTGACACCGGCTGTCATGAATCTGCTGCGACAGAATCTCGAAAACGCGGAATCGGACCGGACAGTGGATCTGACGTCGTCACTGCATCAGCTTGCGCAGTCAGAGCGTTACCTTGCCTTCGAGGTGGACGGGACGCGGCACAACATAAGCTACAAGTATGGACTCACTCTGGCCCAGCTGGCGATCACACTGGGAGGCGACGATCGTGATCTGATGCTGACCGAATTGGTGAATCTGCTGGCCCGGCAATAACGATCATTCAATACCTGACAACTTGCACTCGTCTATTAACGCGGCGTCATGACTAATCTTTTGCAGGTGATCATTTCTCATGATCCGGCTATACGCAATCTGTCCCTTGACCGTTGCTGTCACGGACTGTCTGTGAAACAGTTGATGTTGCAGTGCGCGGAACTCGATCAGTTTCGCCGCCAATGTGACAATCTCTACGAACGCGTTCGCTCGCTGTTTTTTCTGCATGCCGTTTATCGATTCCATTTGCCGGACCAGCTTGAGGGACGGGAATCCGGATTGATTCCGTTCGCCGGGTACGAACAATTTCTCGGCCGTCGTTTTCCGGAAGCCATCGATACCTTCCTGAACGCGCAATCGTCCAATGGCGCCACGGTCACGCTGGCCAGTGCACTGGCCGAAGCCTATTATCGGATGGCGTTTCAGACACTGGCCAATCAGGTGCGCCTCAGTGTTCGCACAGTCAAAGGCAATCAATGGATGTTCCGCACAGGGCATCCGGCGGACATGCCTCTGCGGATCCGCCCCGAGCTGCTGCAGGTGGGGCCGGAAACCGGTTGCTTCCCCGCACTACGCGAACGCACGGCAGTGCGGATGGACTTTACACATAGCGCGTGGAGTGACATTTTCTTTCTGGGAATGGACTTCCCTGAAGGTGCGCAGGTTATCAATGCCAGTGTGGATCTTGCTGTTCGCGGCAAACATGCAGCACCGGAACCTCCCATTGACTGTAGCCTGCGCATCATCGACGAACCGCTGCTGCGATTGGTCAGTATCGATCTCGACTCCAAGGCGGACATTCACGACATCAGCGAAGTTTTTGATTTTGGCCGTGATTATCTGGGACTATTGAAGGCGGCCGTTATTGCCGCAGGCTTGATTCCCCCAGGAATGGAAGGTTGCGGCGCTCCTGTCTCTGAGGTTTTCTCCCGCATGATTGGCCCCGGCAAAGGAGTGGAAGTCGTCAGCCGGGTGAACGAGATTCCCAAAGGATCTCGACTCGCAGTCAGCACGAATCTGCTGGGCTCACTGATCTCCATGTGCATGCGGGCCACCGGGCAGGTATCACAGTTAACCGGAGCATTGGCTGAAGCTGATCGCAGACTTGTGGCAGCGCGGGCCATCCTGGGAGAATGGATTGGCGGGTCCGGTGGTGGCTGGCAGGATTCCGGCGGAGTCTGGCCGGGAATTAAGTTAATTCAGGGAGCCGTTGCCACGGAATCAGACCCTGAGTTCGGTATCAGTCGTGGTCGCCTGATGCCGCAGCATTCGGTGTTTGATGACGACACCGTGACACCGGAAACTCGCGAACGCTTACAGCAAAGCCTGGTGTTAGTGCACGGCGGGATGGCTCAGAATGTTGGTCCGATCCTGGAAATGGTCACAGAAAAATACCTGCTGCGCAGTGAAAAGGAATGGGCCGCCAGACAGGTCGCGATCGGCCTTCTGGAGGACGTCACCGACGCCTTGAAACGCGGCGATATTGCGGCCGTGGGGCGGGCCACAGATCGCAACTTCGCAGAACCTCTGCAGGAGATTATTCCATGGTGTTCGAATGCATATACTGAGGAACTGATTCGGCGGTGCCGGGAAGAATATTCCGACCGGTTTCACGGCTTCTGGATGCTGGGAGGTATGTCCGGCGGCGGCATGGGGTTTATCTTTGATCCTGCAGTTCGCGCAGAGGCTCAGGACTGGCTGCAGTCCATGATGCTGGATGTCAAACACAGCATGCAGGACCGGATTCCGTTCGCGATGGATCCCGTGGTGTATGACTTCGCCATTAACGACAATGGCACCTATGCCGAATTTCGCGTGGATGCCGAGATGCCGAACGGGTATCGCTCACTGATGGTGCCGGATTTGCTGCGGCAGAATATCAGTAGCCTGTCGCCTATGAGACGACGTGAGCTTGAGCGAACAGGGGACTACTGTCGCGACGAACATCAGGGGAATGATCTGGCTCAGCGACTGCTGAATCGGATTCTGCCTGGTTCTGCAGCGACGGACGCTGCCGCCAGCAGCCTGGAATCACTGCTGGCAGAAAACGGATTTGGTGCTATTGCTCACGACCAACTGCGCGAAGATCTGCTGTCCGGCCGCCTGGGGCTTTCGCAGAACAGACTGGCTGCATCGGTAACGATTGAAGATGTAACACAGGATGACGTTTTCGATGCTCGCCGAAACATTACGGTGGAACATACAAAACTTGGCCGTGCTGCCCTGGCCGACGGAAGAGTAGCCGTCGTCACGCTGGCTGCGGGCGTTGGCAGTCGCTGGACGCAGGGAGCCGGAGTGGTCAAAGCACTCAACCCGTTCTGCCGCATGAACGGACAGTTTCGCTCATTCCTTGACGTGCACCTGGCCAAGAGTCGTCGCGTCGGTCACGACTTCGGGGCAGCACCGGCTCACGTGGTGACGACCGGATATCTGACGGACGGCCCGATTCGTAACGAAGTCGAAGCGATGTATGGAGCGCAAAACGTATTCGTTTCCCGCGGTGTTTCTGTGGGACTCAGAATGGTTCCGACGATTCGGGATCTCAGTTTCGCATGGGAAGAAATGCCTCAGCAGATGCTGGATGAACAGCAGGAAAAAATGCGTGCCAGCGTCCGCGGAGCATTGACCCAATGGGCGCAGTCTTCAGGCGAGGCTTCGGACTATACGGACAATCTGCCGTTCCAGTGCATGCATCCCGTCGGCCATTGGTACGAGATTCCTAATCTGCTGCTGAACGGCACGCTGCAAAAACTGCTCGAACAACAGCCACAGTTGCAGTACCTGATGCTGCACAACATTGACACTCTGGGGGCGAATCTCGACGCCGGCGTGCTGGGAGCACATCTTCAAAGCGGAGCGGATCTTTCTTTTGAAGTGATCAGTCGTCGTTTGGAAGATCGCGGAGGCGGATTGGCGCGAGTTGACGGTAAAGTCCGACTGGTGGAAGGTCTAGCGATGCCGCGCGAAGAAGATGAGTTCAATCTGTCGTACTACAATTCGCTCACCACGTGGATTTCCATCGAACGACTGCTGAGCATCTTCGGGCTGGAACGTCGCGACCTGGGTGATCGAACGAAGGTTGACACCGCGATTCGCGAATTGGGCCGCCGCATGCCCACGTATATTACTCTGAAAGACGTGAAGAAACGCTGGGGGCGAGGGCAGGAGGATGTGTTCCCCGTGTCGCAGTTTGAGAAATTGTGGGGCGACATGACCACATTGCCGGAAGTGGACTGCCAATTTATCGTCGTTTCGACCCAGCGCGGTCAGCAGCTGAAGGATCCTGCTCAACTGGACGGCTGGCTGCGGGATGGCTCTGCAGCGTATGTCGAATCCCTGGTCCGCTGGAGCTAACGCGTATCGTACGGCCAATATGCCGGTTAATTGAACGCACGGAGCCCACGTCTTCGTTTAGCCGCGAGGGCATCGCCCCGAGTTCCGGCGCGTTGTGCCGACGATACGTTGTGCCGGGGATTAGGCCAGGAACGCGGCCCGTGGGGCAAAGCGGTTAAAGGAATCTCATGCTGCCATATATTCCCTTTCGCTCCGACCATCTGAGGGCCCGTCTGGCTGCATCCTGGGTGACTCACGTGTCGCGTGCTGTGATTAGTAGATGCTCGGATCGGAATGCCGACTGCCGTCGGAGTGCAGAAAACGGAAATCGCAGCCGATGTTGGCCTGAGTGGTTTCGTCGAAGTACAGCTTTCCGTAGCCGCGAGTAAATCGGTGTCCCGGCTGTTTCCAGTTCGCTTTGCGCGACAAGAGTTCGTCGTCACTGACCTCCAGCTGTAACTGACGCGATTCCACGTTCAGTGAGATCATGTCGCCGTCCTGCACGAAGGCCAGCGGACCTCCGACAAAAGATTCCGGAGCGACATGCAGCACACACGCACCATAACTGGTGCCGCTCATGCGGGCGTCACTGATGCGGAGCATGTCACGCACGCCCTGTTCCAGCAGGTATTTGGGAATCGGCAGCATGCCCCATTCCGGAATTCCGGGAGCACCCAGCGGGCCGGCATGCTGCAGCACGATCACGTGATCTTTGGTCAGGTTCAACGCTGGGTCATCGATACGTGCCTTCATGTCCGGATAGTTTTTGAAGACGACGGCCGGACCACGATGGGTATGCAGTTGCGTCTCTGCCGCAGCAGGTTTTATGACGGCACCGTCCGGACACAGATTGCCTCGCAGCACAGCCAGACTGTTCTTTTCGCAGATCGGGTTGCTGCGGACGCGAATCACATCGTCGTCGTACACCTGGGCGTCCCTGACTGCATCACCGAGCGTTGTTCCAGCAACGTTGGGAGCGTCAAGTTTCAGCAGGTCATCGATCTGCGCCAGCAGTCCGCGCAGCCCGCCCGCGTCAAAGAAGTCGCCCATCACGTATTTGCCGGCCGGTCGCAGGTTGCCGACGACCGGTGTGGTCTGCGAAATCTGGTCGAATCGCTCCAGCGTTAATGGCACCTGAGCACGTCCGGCCATGGCCATCAGGTGGACGATCGCATTTGTGGATCCTCCCATTGCCATCAATGCCGTGATAGCGTTGTCAAAGGCGTCAGCCGAGATGATGTCCGTCGGCTTAACGTTGAACCATGCTAATTCCACCGCCTGCCGGCCTGTCGCCGACGCCATTCGCGGATGTGACGAATGGGTTGCTGGCACGGATGCGGCCCCTGGCAGCGTCATGCCCATTGTTTCGGCGATGGACGTCATTGTGGACGCAGTCCCCATCGTCATGCAGTGTCCGGGTGAGGCGGCAATGTGATCTTCCAGTTCGCACCATGCCTCACAGCCCAACCGTCCGGCGCCGCGTTCGGCCCAATACTTCCATACGTCGCTGCCGCTGCCCAGCTGATCGCCTCGCCACGACGTTTTGTTCATCGGGCCGCCTGGCATAAAGATGGCCGGAACGTCCGCGCTGATGGCCCCCATCAGCAGCGCCGGAGTTGTCTTGTCGCAGCCGCCCATCAGCACTGCTGCATCAATCGGATAGGTGCGCAGGACTTCTTCCGCCTCCATTGCCAGGAAGTTGCGATAGTACATTGACGTGGGTTTCATGAACGTTTCTGAAAGTCCCATCACCGGTACTTCCACGGGAAACCCGCCCGCCTGCCAGATACCTCGTTTGACGTCTTCGACTCGCTGCTTGAAATGAGCATGGCAGCTGATCAGATCGTTCCACGTGTTCAGAATGCCGATGACCGGCTTGTCCGCGAATTCTTCGGTGCCGAAGCCGGACTGCTTTTGGCGGGAACGGTGGCCAAACGAGCGAAGGTCGTCGGGACCAAAGTAACGGTAGCTGCGAAGTTCTTCGGGCGTGCGGCTGGTGCGTGAAAACATTGTTGGCGTTTGGCTTAGTGGATGGGTATTGAGTTCGTGAGTTGTTAAACAACGTTTCGCGCCCGCTGACTTCGGGCGGTTCATGCAAAGTCGGCCGGAAATAGATCAAATTCCGGCACCGCCAGCGGCGCGTCAGAGGATTTGCAGCCCATGACGGTCAGAGTTACTTTGGTTTGGGAAGCTCCTGTAGGGCCGCTTCCAGCGTTGTCCTGACGGCTGCGACGTCATCAGAAACGTCGGCCAGGGGGTGCTCTTCTTCCGGGTCAGCGTTCATGTCGTAGAAGCGGCCGTTGGCATACAGCTTGTGTTTGCGAGTACGGACGTACTGTTGTGACGAACGTCCTTCCGCATAGGCCCAACGCCGTGAAGATCTTCCGGTCCCAAGAATGGACGGCGCAAAACTGTGGCCGTTCAGTCGTACGTGTTCCGGCAATGTGGCTCCCGTTACTTCTACAAGCGTCGGCAGGAAGTCACTGAAGTCCACCAGATCGTCGACCACCTTGCCAGCGGCAACTCGTCCCGGCCAGTTGGCGATGAGAGGGACTCGAGTTCCCCAGTCATTGAGTTTGCCCTTGCCCCCCTGCACGCTGATCCCGTTGATGTCGGAAAACACTTTTGGTCGGACGTACTTTCCGTTTTCGTATCGCAGGTATGACGCGCCGGCGGTCCCGTTGTCTGTGGTAAACAGAATCAGAGTGTCGTCTCGCAATTTAAACTGATCGAGCGCAGTAACCAGTCGACCAATCTGCCGATCCATGTCGAGCGCCATTTCTTCGTAGTTCAGCCAGTGGCCATCCGGTCCGTAGGGAACAGGTCTGCCGATGTCGTCGGTCACGTCATGACACAAGGCCATGGAATAGTAGGCAAAGAACGGTTGCGACCGCTTTCGTTTCATGAAGTCGATCAGAAAATCCACGTACAGATCCGGGCCATATTTTCCGTATGTGTCACTGCGAACCTGACCGTTCTGATAAATCATCGGGTGGTGATACCGAGCACCTTCGTGCCATGCGAACAGACTCCACTCGTCAAATCCCATGCGGGCCGGCTGCTGCAGGTCATTCTTCATAAGAGACAGCTGCCACTTGCCACCTATGGCCGTCGCATATCCTGCGTTTTTCAGCAGCGGCGCAAAGGTGTTTTTTTCCTCTTCCTTTGGGAAGGAGCCCCAGCCCGGATTCTTCAGCACGGCCGGATACCTTCCTGTCATCAGGCAGATCCGTGACGGATGACAGACCGGCATGCTGTAGCAATGCGTGTATCGTTGACCGGTTTCCGCCAGCGCATCGATGTTTGGCGTTGGATAAGATGTGCCGCCATAACAACCCAGTACCTCGCGTCCGACATCATCTGCCAGGATCAGCAGCACGTTCGGAGGACGTGCCGCCGCCAGATTTTTGTACGCCGCATAATAGCGATGGCCAAGTTCGCGATAGGAGCGTGAGTCAAAGTGGACCTTGTTGCCTTTGTCAGTGAGGCCCACCGGATGGACAAATGCGGTGCCAGCAACCTGTGACGGTAACGTCTGATGAGCGGCATCGACAAGTGTTTTCGAATCGTTCCACGGACGTTCGAGGGACTGCCGCATCTGTCCGGCAATGAAAAAAGTTTTCGCGTTGCCGATCAGCGATCGAAACCGGGCAATCAGCTCATGCAGCTTTTCTTCATAGAGTTCAACGATCGTGGGCTTTGAGTCAGATTCTCCGTGGTGCCACAGGATGCCTTTGATCACACCAAATTCGACGGCTCGCTGAACTCGGGACACGGTGTCGTCGTAGGGATGTGATTTTGTCTGGCTGTGATACCCGTCAGGCTGCCACGTCGAAATTGCTGAGCCACCGGCCGCGCAGGGAATCAGCCCAATCGTGACGCCAGGATTGTCGCGGATGTAGTCCATGGCAAAGAATTTGCCGAGTCCCAATCCGACAATATCAGGCTTGTCAAAGTGCAGTGGATCCGAGGCCAGCTGCCATTCGCCGACCTTGTTGAGCGACAGGACTCGAGGATGAGGCTGCTGAGCCTGGTCGTCAACACGTCTCTTCACATTGGATTGACCGGCCAGCAGAAACAAATGGAAGTTTTGTTGATCGTTCGGGACGATTGGTTCGTCAGTGCCGTTCGTTGCAGGGGACGCCAATGCGAAAAGGCAACAACACAGAATGAGTAGACGTGATTTCATCAGGAGCAATCTTCTCATGCGGTACCGACATTTTTTGTAGTCCTGGATCGTAGGTGTGGACCAGGACGAACCATTATTGCGATTTTGGCGGGCCTGAACCTGTTGGTGCGGGAGTTGCGTCAACAGGTGTTGCACCGGCGTTGCCCGACTGCGTTGGTGCACCGAAACTATTCGGAGTATCAGGAGCCGCACCATTCTGCGTATCTGCATCGGGAGGTTCCGCGGGAGGTGGCGGAGTCGGGTCCTGCACAGAAACCGGCGCTATCTCATCCTCATTTTGCCGAATTTTTGCCGTGATCATTGCCTCAATATCACGAAATCGGCCCCGCATGCGCTGAGTTGCGGCGTCCTGACCCTTGGGCAGTTCTTCAAACATTCGACGAAAATCGTCTCGTGCCGCGAACAGTAATTCCTGCTTCACGTGGTCACGTGCTGAAGCCTGACTTGGATCTGAAAGACGCTTGATCATTTCCTGCAGCTTCGCCGTTGTGTCGTCGGTAAGTCGTGACCATTCATTGGACGCCACGCCGCCCGAGTGTGTGGCTGTGATCTGACTGTGCAGTTCCATCAGCAGATCCAGATCCTTCTGATCCTGGACGAATGTTTCCCGATAGAAGACAAACCAACCCAGCCCAATCATGACCGCGACCAGAAGAACGACGATTCCCTTCCACTTCTGCTCGACCCACCCAATCAGGCGATAGACGGCACCTTCGTCGTCCCAATCGTCGTCCGCATCATAGTCATCGTCGTCTTCATCCCGGTTATCAATCGCGTCATCGTCGTCATCGTCGTCATCGTCGTCATCATCTTCGTCGTTGAACGGCGAATTTCGGGGAGCATCATCGTCACGGCTTCGCTTCCTGCCTCCGCGACGTTTCGGCGGTGCGGACTCGGCATCGTCATCGAACATCGATCCAACGCCACCGCCGCCATCGTTTTCGTCGTCGTAATCGTCTCTGCCGCCACGTCCGCCTCGGCTGGAGGATGCTTCGGGAAACAGCTCGGGGAAGTCGGTGGCAACGTACCAGTTCTTCCGATCCTCTGAGACCTGGTAGTGACGGTTGAATCGCCCACGGCGCAGCAAGCCATGAATCTTGTCTGCCGTCAGCGGTCCCTGAGTCCTGCCGCGGTTACGAATCCAATACCTTTCCAATGCCCTGGCTCCTGCAGATCGGCGGATTGATTCCAGATTTTTTTCAATGCGACGTCAGTACGCACCAGATTTCCAGTCTTTGCAGCGGACGGGGAATCTGACGGCAGATGATATCCGACGGTCGCAGTGATGTCCAAACGTCAGTGGCAACGACCAGTTTCGATTTCATGTAACGTGAGGCGCGTCACTCTCGATCCAGTGATATCGCTTCGGCGTAGGCCAGTTCGCCCGACCGACCGTCAAAGTACTGAAAAATGATCTGAGGATGCGGATAGGCGACCCATCGTTTATCACCCAGTTTCTGAGGCATGTTAAACGCGTTATTGACCTGCACGACACAGAAATACGGGTAAAGTCGTTCCAAGCGAGGCAGGTCCGGCAGGATATAGCTGCTCCAGCGGATGTCGCATTCTCTTGGGCCGAAGGTCCATTTGCCGGTGGCCGGTCGATCGCTTTCGTCCAGTTTTGGCACATGGTTCACACTGTTGTGCGGACCGCAGCAGAATTCCCAGACATTGTCAGTGACTTTGATGGCAAAGCTGTTGTGCAGGTCACCCGTCATGACAAAGACCTTCTTACCGAGTTTCTCCCACTCTTCGATAAGCAGTTCACGTTCGTCAAAGAAGCCCGTCCACGCTTCCTCCTTGTTGGCGGAGTCCACTTCGAAGCCACCCGCGCCGCTGTGTGGAATCATGAACGGGACGGTGGAAACAACAAAGAAGAAATCGGCGTCACTGTCCTTCATGGATTTAAGCAACCACTCCCGCTGCGGGCGCCCCAGCATCGACACACCAGGCTTCGAACGGTCCCGAATGTCGTGCATGTCCCGGTCACCGCGCGTATCAATCATGAAGAATTCGCAGTTGGACACGCGGAACTTTCCATAGCTTCGTCGCCCGATTGAGTAACTGACGTCGTCCGCTACTTTGGCTGGCATGTGTAACCGCAGCGTGTGTGCATCCACGACTTCCACAATGTCGTAGACGTACGAGTTCTTATTGCCCTCGTCGTTGTCGTAGCGGATGTCGTTAACGCCGGCTTCGGGAGTGCCCCAGTGCACGTGCAGATTGAGCATTTCCTGCAGTGGCAGTTTCGTAAAGTCCGTGTTCGGATCGACCAGCAGATCACTGCCCGCTCGCATCGTACCTTTTCCAAAATGAATCGGGTGATCGTGCTCGGTGGGGTTCGCCCAACCCAGGTAGTCGTACCATGCGTAGGTACCGATGTCGCGAAAAACGGTTCGGCGATGCCGCTTGCCGGTTTCTGCCGAACCCCAGATGTCATTCACCAGCTCATGATCGTCGAAGGTGAAGAAACTCGGAACGTTGCGATGCCATTTAGCCAGTTCGACGCCACGGGTGAGATACAGCTTGTAGTTTTCCCAGACGCCGACCACTGTGGGCATGACCTGAACGGCCAAGGGATAATCCTTCAGCTTCTGAGTCAACCGCCAGGCCTCGGTCGGGAATTCACGCAGTTCTTCATACAGCCAGTCCCCGTTCATGATGTGAAAGTGAACTTTGTCGGCCCAGTCTTTGTTCAGATGTTCGTACGTTGTGGCACGATGTCCACCGCCGTGCATTGGGTTCTGGTTCGCACAGGAGCCGATCTGAAATCGAAAGTTGAACAGTCCGTCCGGGTTGTATTCTGCATTTCGAGTGACGTCTGCATGAGGCAATGTTCGAAATCGCCCCGGCAGACCGTGAGGCCGATCGTTTACCCAGACCTGATAGTGATAAACGGTGTCAGGCTGCAGACCAGTGAGTTCGGCCACTCCCGTGCAGTCGTGTTCGATGGTCGTCGCCGCCGGTTCGCTGGCCTGATTCAGTTTCTGCTTCGTTGTTCCAAATCGCACGTTGAACGTGCCAGGATCGGACGTCCGTCCCCAGACCAGCATCGATGTCGCCGTGGGTTTTCCCAGCATCGGGCCGTGAGTCAGTCGAATCGGATCACGTTCTGCGACAGATGCCGGCAAACCGGCAACGACCATAATCAGGGCCACGCTCCACAGACGCAGGTATGCACATCGGTTTTGACTCACGAAGTATCGACGTTCAGTTTTCATTGGATATCCAGCAGAAGGGATGGGCGTGTTGTTTTCAGCCACTGGGCGACTGTACGGCTCTGCTTTCGAGGCGTCAATTCAACGGCGGCAATCGTGTTCAAAATCCGTCTGAGGCAGAATTGGGCAGAACCGTGCTGGATGCTCGGGCGCAATTTCTGCCTGTCGTCAGAGCATTGAGCACTCGTCGTGCCGTTTTGCGTCGATGAGCGGACACAAAATCCCCTGTTGCCGCTGCGTCGCCGCGGTCGAAGGCCAGAGTTGTCTTCACGTTTCCATAGCCCTGGTCTAAATTGCGCAGTTCAACGAATTTTTGCGGACCCATTGTGGAACACCAGCTATGCGCACGATTGCAGTGATGAATCAAAAAGGTGGTGTTGGCAAGACCACAAGCAGCGTCAACATCGCCGCGGCTCTGGCGAAAAGCGGCCACAGCGTCTGCATCATTGATCTCGATCCACAGGGTCACGCCTCACTGCACCTGGGTCTGGAGTGTTCTGCGGCCACACTTTCTGTTTACGATGTTTTTGCCGAACAGGCGACAGTTGACCAGGTGCGACAACTGGTTGCTGAGAATCTTTCCGTAGTGCCGTCTAATATCGACCTGGCGGCTGTTGAAGTGGAACTGGCGGGAACGCAGCATCGAGAATTCATTCTGCGTGACGCGCTGCAACACTGGGACGAACAGAATCGTTTTGACTATGTGATCATGGACTGCCCTCCGTCGCTGGGCGTTCTGACCATTAATGCTCTGTGCGCCGTGAAGGAAGTTGTAATCCCTCTGCAGCCGCACTTTTTTGCGCTGCAGGGACTGTCAAAGTTGTTTGAGACAACGGCTTTGGTCACCCGACGATTGAACCGAGACCTGAAGGTGACGGGCGTTGCACTGTGCATGTACGAATCGGGAACTCGATTGGCGGCCGATGTCACGGAAGACCTGCGTCATTTTCTGAGCACCAGCGACGGTGACACGCCGTGGGCGAACGCGAAGATCTTTCGAACTCGAATTCGTCGAAACATCAAGCTGGCCGAAGCGCCCAGCTTTGGGCAGTCGATCTTTGGTTACGCGTCGAAGTGTCCGGGAGCCCGTGATTATGCCGGTCTGGCTGAGGAATTGGCGGCGATGACGGAACTGAGTTTGCCGAGAAAAGAAGATGAAACGGTGTCAGACGCCGCGTAACTCAGCAGACAGAACTATTATTACGGAACTGCCGATCAGCGCACCAA
>JABABI010000003.1:0-45562 GCA_014238335.1 Fuerstiella sp. | reverse complement strand
TCGGATCCCGAACGGGAGTAGGGGTCAAAACAAACCCGGTGCTTTCAATTTCAACGCGGATTCCAAAAATTCCAATTCTTTTTCGCGCTCTGGCAGCGCCAGACCCTGAGCCGAGATTTCGGCGAGTCGTGGGTCCAGATTGGGGTGCGGGCGGACGCTCCAATTGTAATGTTCCAGCACCCGATCAATGGTCGTGAATCGTCCATCGTGCATGTAGGGCCCCGTCAGCTCAACGTTTCTTAACGACGGGACTTTGAATGCCCCCATGTCCTTAGCGGCCCCCGTTCGGCCACCGACGCCGGCATCCGAGTCACGGACTTCTCCGTCAACGCCATTCACTGCCGGGCCATCGACAAAGAAAAACGCGGACTGTCCAGTCCGGTCTGAAGTGGTCGTGTCCTGCAGGTGGCACTGCGCACATTGTCCGCGTTCAAGGAATTGCTGCTTGCCATAGTTTTCCTGAGCCGTGAAGTTGGGGAAGGGATCGTGGACGGAATCCACTGCGGCTCGCCCCACGTCATATTTTGAACGGTACGAGACAATCGACCGAATAAACTGGGCCATTGCTTTGCCTATGCGGTCCGCGTTGACATCACTGCTGCCGAAGGCGCTGTGGAACAATGGAGGGTAGATTTCGTCCGCCTGAAGTTGTTTGACGAGCGCAGGCAGCGAGTGTCCCATTTCCACAGGATTTTCGATGGGCATCAGCGTTTGCTCTTCCAGCGTCGTCGCACGTTCGTCCCAGAAGAAACGTCCGCTGCGGTAATACCGAACATTGACCAGACTCATCGAATTTCGGGTTACCGGTTTACCACGGAAACCGACGCTCAGTGTTTTCTCATCAGTGAACGCCAGCTTTTGTTTGTGGCACGATGCGCACGCGACTGTGCCGTTCGCGGAAAGTGTCCTGTCGTAGAACAGAACTCGCCCGAGTGTTGCTCCGTGATTGGTGATTGGATTGTTCGACGGAGTGTTGTCGTATCCTGTGGCCGCTTCAGTGAAGTGTGGCGGCAAAACTATTTGGCTGTAATTATAGGGGGTAGCGGGCAGGTCGAGCCTTCTTATGGTGTCGCTGTCCTGAAAACCAAGAGCGCAAGCTGACAACGGGAAAACGATAAGCTGGAAGGGGAGGATAGTTTTTAGTGTCATAGGCCACTTATCGATCTGCCGTGGCAACCGAATTATTGGGGTTGTCGCCTCTGCTATTGTCACGCTGGGTGGCCCCATTGGCTTGTAAATGGTGTGCCGCAGTCACAAGAGCCTGTGTCAGAACGACGTTCTGACCGTCTGCACCTGCAGACGTTACGGACCTTCTGCTGCTTTGCAACCCTCGTTGCAAGCAACAGGGCCAGCCATGGGAACGAACAAGCTCTCTGTGCTTCGTTCGCAGATTCCCGCCGCCCCACATCAACGACAAACGTAGAATACTCTGCTACCGTTCCGTCATGACCGTGCCACAGCAAAAAAATCCGGACAGTGATGCCATTCATGCGGCGTATTCCAGCCTCAGCGGAATGCTGCTGGCCGAACGGACCGCCGATGGCTGGTGGGAAGGCTGCCTGTCTACGTCAGCGCTGTCGACCGCAACGGCGGTGTTGGCACTAAGCCTGGCAGATGCCTCTGCCCGGGAAAAAAGTGAGACGCTGCAGTTTCGCGAACTGGTGGATGCGGGACTGCAGTGGCTGGCCGAGCATCAGAACGAAGATGGTGGCTGGGGTGACACCGTCCTGAGCGTTAGTAATATCTCCACAACCATGCTGGCTAATGCTGTATTCCATGCCACGCAGCAGTCTGACGGCTATCCACATGAGGTAAATGCGTCTCAGCAGTACATCGATGCCGCCGGCGGTGTTGACGCTGTCCTTGAACGTTATGGAAAGGACAGAACGTTTTCAGTGCCCATTCTGACCCACTGCGCACTGGCGGGACGGGTGGACTGGAAGCATGTAATTCCTCTGCCGTTCGAACTTTCGTGCATTCCTGCGAAGTTTTACGCGGCCGTGCGCCTGCCGGTTGTCAGTTACGCACTGCCGGCGCTGATCGCGATCGGTCAGGTCGTCTTCAAGAAACGAGGACATTGGAATCCAGTGGTTCGCTGGATTCGACGGGCGGCCATTAATCGATCATTGCGAGTACTGGAGTCAATACAGCCGGAACACGGTGGCTTTCTGGAAGCCACGCCTCTGACCAGTTTTGTATGCATGAGTCTGCTGGGCTGTGATCTTCACGATCACCCGGTCACCCGCCGCTGCCTGGATTTCATCGCCGCGTCAGTGCGCCCGGACGGCAGCTGGCCCATCGACACCAATCTGACGACCTGGGTCACCACACTGAGTGTCAATGCCCTGGCCGGCGAACCTTCGGCTTCGCAGGACGACAGAGAAGCCACGACCCTCGATTCGGTTGACAGGCACCGAATTCGAGACTGGCTGCTGTCCCAGCAGTACAACGTTGTGCATCCCTATACGAATTCACCGCCAGGTGGATGGTCATGGACAGATCTGCCGGGCGGTGTTCCTGACGCCGATGACACTCCGGGTGCGATGCTGGCGATTCTGAACCTTTGCGCCGATGGCGAATCGTATTTGACTAAGGAGAAAATGGCTCTGCAGAGCGCGGCCACCTGGCTGCTGAATTTGCAGAACCGCGATGGTGGCTGGCCAACATTCTGCCGCGGCTGGGGAGCTTTGCCGTTCGACCGCAGCAGCAATGACCTGACGGCCCACGTGTTGCGAGCATTAACCCAATGGCGGTCGCGTGTTGCGGATATCAGCAGGGAATCTGCGGCCCGCAGCGATTCTGCCGTTCAACGCGGGCTCGGATTCCTGTCACGGACCCAGGCGGATGACGGTAGCTGGCTGCCGCTGTGGTTCGGAAACCAGTTTAATCATGGCGACGAGAACCCGTTATACGGGACAGCGAAGGTTGTGCTGGCGTTGCAGGAGACAGGGCACGGACATCAGCCATTCGCGGTTCGGGGCATCGAATGGCTGATTAGCAATCAAAATGATGACGGTGGATGGGCCGGGCGAAAGGGGCTTGCCAGTTCGACGGAGGAGACGGCGTTGGCCGTCGAAGCGCTGGCTGGCGTATCCAAAGCAGATTTTGCTGTTATTTCCGGTGCAAACTGGCTTGTTGGTAAGGTGGATGACAGATCCGTGGCCGATCCGTCCCCAATTGGTTTCTATTTTGCCAAACTCTGGTATTTTGAACGCTTATACCCCATCATATTTGCCACAGGTGCTCTTCGAAGGTGTCTGCAGACCCGAAAATTAGTTGACGGTCGCCGTTACAAAATATGATCGTGAGCGGCCACGTTTTCCGGTACTTTTGCCGGATCGCGGGGTTAAGTTGGTCAACGACCAACTTTCCATCTCACGTAAATCTTCATCCCGCCCACAGACGAGTGCGTTCGCAGGAGTCGCGAGTGTCAATAGTTCCAACCTCAGAAGTCATCCCGGCAAGGGCTGCATCGTCCGATATTCCCGAGGATCGTGATGACGATCCGAAGCCCGTCCGCAAGAAGGGTAAACGGAGAAGCACCAGTCATCTGAAAGCTGTACCGGAAACGCTGGAGCAGCGCGAGACGTTCAAGCGTGCGGCAGAAGAATTCGCCACGGGGCTCGACAAGTCGCGCGCCTTTAACAAGAACGAACTGGAAGTTCACTGCCGGACACTGCTGGGCCAAATGGGATTACCAGAGAAGTTTCTTGGCTTCGCGATGGTGATGATCGGGAACTTTTTCTGGAAACAGCAGTTTCTGGCAATTCCGTTCGAACGTCGCATGTTGCTGCTGCCGCACTGTCTGAAACACGCAGAAGGCTGTCCGGCGGAGTATTCCGAATTTGGTCTGGACTGCGAACGTTGCGGTGCCTGTTCTATCGCTGATTACAAGGTCCGTGCGGAACAACTGGGCTATAAGGTGCTGGTGGCCGAGGGATCACCGGTTGTCCTGAAGATTATTGTTTCCGGATACATCGACGGGATTCTGGGCGTTGCCTGTCTAAACGTGCTGGAAAAAGCCATCGATAAGATTCTGATCGCTGGTGTGCCGTCGTACGCCGTGCCACTGCATTCCGGCGATTGCATGAATACCACACTGGACGAATCATGGGTGTGGGACGTTTTGGATAAGTACGAACCGCTGCCGGAAAAACCAACCGCCAGTTACGTCCCGTTGATGCGTGCGTCGACGCGGACCTTCGAAACCGACTTTGAGCGTCTTCTGCCGCGCATTCGCACAAAAGACGGAGCAAAGAAGGACAGCCCTGTCGCGTTCACAGAATCCGTTGCGTACGACTGGCTGGCAAACGGCGGCAAACGCTTTCGACCGTTTATCACGCTGGCGGCGTGGCATGCGGCGTCTGGCGCAGAAATGCTGACAGCGGGCGACCCCACTCCGGAGATTCCTGATTCTGTAGCCCGAGTGGCGATGGCGATCGAGGCCTTTCACAAGGCGTCGCTGGTCCATGACGACATACAGGACAACGACCAGTTCCGTTACGGTGAGGATACGCTGCATCGCAGGCACGGAATTGGTCAGGCGATCAACATTGGCGACCACCTGATCGGAATCGGATATCGGCTGATTCACAGTTCGCGAGATCTGGACCCGGAAATAGCGCTCGACATCGCCGACAGTATGTCGACGGCCCACATCCGCCTGTGCGATGGGCAGGGGGCGGAAATGTCCTGGCAGCAGTCTCCTGACTGGGCGATCACGCCTCTGGATGCCCTGCAGATTTACTCTCTGAAAACATCCCCCGCTTTTCACGCGGCTTTGTACGCTGGCCTGCGTCTGGCGAATCACGAATTAGCAGCCAGCGATGCTGTGGGGACATTTTGTCGACACGTCGGAGTTGCCTTCCAGATTCTCAATGACCTGAAGGACTGGCAGGGAGACCGAGACAACAAATTGACGAGTGGTCAGGATGCGCTCGCACTGCGGCCGACCGTATTGCTGGCATTGGCACTAAAAGACGCCGATTGTGAACAGGGCCAGGTATTGCAGGACGTGCTTTCCGGGGAATTCGATGATCTGCCGGAAGAAGTGCGGGTTGACCGGCTGCGAGCGATCTTCGACAGTTGCGACGTCTTTGAAAAAGCGGAGACGCTCGTCGAACGGTCGCAGGAACGAGCAGAGGCAATCATCTCAGAAATTGAAGATGAACGAATTCAGGCCCTGTTGCAGTTCTTCGTCGAAACCGTCCTTGTTCGCGACACTCCTCCCACGGCGGCTGAGCACCTTGATCCTGATTCCGGTGACCCGCCACCTCGTCCGCCGGTATTCGTGCCTCTGTCCCTGGGAAGCGTTTAACGGTCGTTGACACCGCAACCCAACGGCGATCTGATCTGTGAGGCTTCACAGCGGTGGCACAACGCGCAGAGCTGTCGTTTCACCGCGTCTTCATCAGGCCGCGCGTCTGTCAGCCAAAATGCATGGGACGTCCCCACGTGCTGAAACGAACTGCAGCCACGCTGTGGCGGGGCCCCCGACACCGCACCTGTTGTGACCGGAGGTCGCCCCGTCTGGATGGTCGTGTAACACGCAAGACCGGGGGTCGGCAAACCGCCGAGATCAGAAACCTGCGATCTCTACGTACGAGACCGACGGCCACCGCTTCATTCTGTTCGACAGTGTCTTTCAGATCTGAGTTCGCTACCGTCAGGTGAACAGCACGGTGTTAACCGCCGCCGTCAGACGCGCGTGTTTCGAACGTCAAGGGCGTGGCCGAACCTGCCGGAGCGACTCTGAAGCCAACTTTTCCGTCCATGACATCCAGCAATAATTGACCACACACCTCCGCACGCCAGCCTTCCAGGATTTTTGCCCGGCCGTTCTTTCCGGGTTCGAGGCGATGATGCCTTACCAGTTCCGTCAGATCCTTGTTGTTTGCCACCAGCGTCTGCGAGATGTCCAGCTCTGCACAGCGGTTTGAGAGGGCCAGTGCGAGAAGCTTGGAAATCACCTGCTCGTCTGAAGATGCTTCCTGACGTCGATTGCGGGGCTTTTCAGGAAGATCTGCTTCTGATATCTGCAGAGCATTTCCAATCACCTCTACGATGTCGTCAAGACGCCGCTTGTACTCCGGCCGATTCATGTCTCGCGTCGCCAGTGCCTTCTGTCGAGTCGTGGGCTTCCTGCGAGCGAGGTCAATCAGAAGGTCGTCGCGCAGAATTCGGCGTACCGGTCGATTGCGAAATGCCGCCTCTTCCTCGCGCCAGTTGGCAAGATTTTGCACGATCGCCAGATCTCGTCGAGATAACTTGTGGATCCCCGAGATCCGCTGCCACGGAGCCGCTGCGTCATCAGCCACAATGTCGTCGATCAATCGCTGCATCTCGGCTTCAGCCCATTCCAGACGATTGTGGTTCTGCAGCCATGCACGCTGTCGTCGCCAGATTTCCAGCACATGATCAACGTCCTCCAGAGCGTACTTCAGCTGTTCTGCAGACAGTGGACGCCGCAACCAGTCTGTTCGAGTCTGACTGCCGTCGACCTTCTCGCCCATGACTCGCTGCACGATGGCTGAATAAGAAAGAGGGTAGCTGCGACCGCGAAATCCTTCTGCGACCTGAATATCGTAAAGCTTGCGAGGAACGCGAGCAATTTGATAAAGACAAAACCGAATTTCCGCCTGACCACCATGAACAACTACCGTGGTTTCATCGTCCGCCATGATATCCCACCACTCCGCCATGTTGCCGACGGAAAGCGGATCAACGGCAATACTGCGGTCCGCTGTTGCAAACTGCAGCAGGCCAAGCTCCGGTCGATAAGTACTCTCGGATACAAATTCCGTGTCGAATGCAACGAGGCCAGACTCGCGAATGTGATTGCAAAGTTCGACGAAATCTTCAGGGTGAGAAATAAGTGTTGTAGTCATAAACAGAAAAGTAAATCGATCTGAACGAATCGTAGCGCGACAGACTCATTGTGAGAGCAGTGGGATGGGGGAAGGTAGCGGATTCTTAGGCGGGCTCCGGCCTTTCGCAAGCCACTCGCGACGAATCCATAGATGCCAATGGGAATAACGCCCGTTTGGACCGTCATTGGTGTTCCTTCGGAATATCGCCTAATCCCGAGAATTAGCAGTCTAAGTATAATACGTACAGTCTGAAATTTTTCGTTAGACGCTACCTTTTCACAAATGCAAATTTGACGCGTCGAATACTGAACCTATGTTTCCCCTGTCGACCAGACGAGAGTTAGGTTTGACCGGGCCAGCCAAACAATTGGCCACGGCAAGTGTGATTGAAACATACGAATTAGCAGCGCGTTAAGGAAAGCTGGGAGCTTTGAGGGGACCTTATCGCGCTGCTTTTCTATGCGCCAGGCCAAAACGGCGATCCCCCGCCTCCATTCCGGACGCGGATATCGGGAAATACGCAGGCTGGGAAATGATTTCGGGTTCTTCCGGATAATCTATATAGGAGAAGTCCGCGGCCAACCGATGAACACCATAAGCTCGAGTTGCGTCCATAGTCTGCACAATTCGGGGCGTCCTGTTGGTTCAGCTGGTTGGCTTCATGAACAGATCCTCAGATTTCCAAACGGGTGGGTTAGTGCTCCTTGCATCGACAGTGATGTGTGGTGGGCTGGCCGTGGCCATCGCGGTGCCAATGCTCGCCGGGAGCGATGTACCGAAGGCTAGCACGTCAGACTTGGTTCAGCGGAATCAGGCCTACGCGGAATTTTACCCGGCCGTCCAATCTGGCACTCCGGTGTCCCCAACCTACGCAAGACACTCGCCCCGGAATATGCTGGCCGAAAGATCTGGAGATCTAACTCCTGGCGCGACGGCAGCAGGGAAGACCGCAAATTCAGTCAACGGAAACGTCAATATCGTTCCGCAGTCTTTCGACGTTTCTGCGGTTCCAAAGAGTCTGCCGACGTCTCATGCCCGAACCAACGCAGTGCTTCCTGTGCCGATTCCAGACAGGACAGACGCAAGGCTTGTCTCCACGAATTCCACCAGCGACACTGCGAGGACCGAGGCGTATTCCAGGCTGCCTTTGCAGAATCCTCGCGAGCATTCACCGGGAGTTACGTCCTTGTATCGTCCTCGTTCCGTCGCACCATACGCGCCAAGTCCGGGGGCAGCTGTATACGCTCCGATTACCGTTCATCCGGTGACTGTAAATGTTGATGGCGGAGTCTTTGCCAACCAGATGGAAACCATGACCAAACGGTTTGAAGAACTGCTGCAGGTGAGAGATGCGGTCGGTCAGAAGATAGACGTTGCCGAGCCAGTTTCGAAGAAGCGTAAAGTTCCACGAAGAGAACGGCGCAGCGTGAGGCCGGTCGTTAGCAGTGCGCATACGGAGCAACTGGATCAGTTGAACAGACGTTTACGGGATATCGCCGAATCGTTTGAGAGGTTTCAAAACCAGACGCAGAGGACTGTCAATGATATTTCCAATGAGGGACGGCGAACTGAAATGGCCTTCGAAGAAATTCGGTCCCTGCAGCGGCAGGTGGAGTCTCTGATTGAACGGGCACGTTTAACGCAAGCGTCACCTCCCGGGGTGGTTTACATGTCCATGACACAGGTGCCTGCCGCGCCTGCAAATCCAGCTCCTGAACTTCCGACGTTCGAATCACCGGTGACAGTTGCTGTCACGGAAACTGCTGCCGCGCCGTTCATTGCTCCCGAGGAGGTGTTGCCGCCGTCAATTTCGGTCTATTCGAAATTCAAGGTTCCTGCCGCAGAAAGCCAGGGAGATCCGTTCGTTGTGGGGAAAGTTGAGTCAGGCCCAAGTGGCCAGCAGTTCCAAGGTGCAGTACCGGGGCAGGTTCGGCCTTCAGCGAATTCGTCTGCGACGGTGGGCGAAACGTCTGCGACGGTGGGCGAAACGCCTGCGACGGTGGGCGAAACGCCTGCGACGGTGAGCGAAACGCCTGCGACGGCGGGCGAAACGCCTGCGAAGCATGTCGAACCAGAACCTTTTGGCTCTGGCCACCGCCTGCTTAATCCTGTCGAGGCGGCGGGTGTCTCAGCGGTGGAACCTGTCATATCGCAGCGGAAAGAGGCATTTGATGTTTCGAAGGAACAACAGATGCGATCGCAGGCGAATAACGTTGCAACGCCTTCAATGCGTGACGCGGAACAATCCGATTTGTATCTCGCGTACAAGGCTCGACGCCTGATGCAGGAAGCCGAGAAGGCGATCGAGGCGATCGAGGCGATCGAGGCGATCGAGGCGGGCGATACGGCGATCGAGGCGGGCGATACGGCGATTGCCGGTACACGCGCGATGCAGGCACGAGGTCTGGCGACGTCTGCTGGCTTGACGACCAGTCGTTCGGAGCACCTGGCTGGGGAAAACCAACTGGTGGACGGTCTGATGCCATTTTCTGTCATCGATGCATTGTCTGTTGTTGACTCCGTGTCTGCAACTTCTCTGGATGTCGACTCAGAGGACCAGCAAACGCCGCAGCTTGATGTGCAGGGCCGCGCGGCTATCGCTGCAGGAGATTTTCGACTGGTAATGGACCTTGCAAATGAGGCGGAGACGCTGGACGACACATACGAAGCGCATGAAGACAGTCCGAGGCGTCTCAAGGAGAACATCGCGTCGCTAAAGGAAGTACGTGTTCCAGCGTCCGTTGTTGTTGAAAAAATCAGCCCCGGCGAATCGTCGCAACCTGTGGAGACACCGTACGAGCCGGCAGAGCAATCAGCAATCACTCTGCTGATTGAACACTTAGACTCGGAGAAACGCAACGTGGTGAAGCCCGTGGCTTTCGAGCATGCATACAGCTTCGATCTCACTGACGTAGAGCCAGCCTCGGGGATATCACGCGTACAGTCACCCACCGGCACCCCCTGCAAACAATGTGGAAAGGTTCATGGCCCGCTGCCTGATGATCAGGACGCCGCCGCATCGAAAGGCAGATCAGCGGAATCGACTGCAGACGAAAAACGTTTTGGACGCAACGCTGCTCGGCGTTCAAGTCGCCCGCCATCGGATGACAGGAGCCCGGCCAACGCGGTCTGGGATTCACTCGCCTTTCCATGGCTCGGCAATGTTGAACCCGATAGCGAATCGGCAGAGCGTAGTGGGGCACATGAGCCGACGGGAAAAAAGAAACTGTTCGCTCCTCACGGCGCTCGACGTTCCAATCGTCGAATTCAGGCAGAGTCGAATGATACGACGGAACCTCATGCAATCTGGGATACTCCTGTGCTGCAGCCTGCCAGCGCCGCAAATGTCCAGGACGATCCTTCGCAGTTGCACCGTTTGACGTCCTCAATTCGACGCATCGGACAATCTGCGACTGAATAGTTATAGCTGGCGGCGAACTCGTGAAGCGGTCGGTCGAATTTCTGTCCGTTGCTGCCCGAATAGAATAGTCCACCGCCGCTCGCGCAGCCCGCAGTGAAGAGGTCACGTCTTTGGATTGCAGACGTTACGTGGTCGCCACGTCTGTCGCTATTACCTGAGCGCTGTATGTCAGTCACCGTTGCCATGGTGGATGGTGGCCATGAGTTCGTGTAGGCTATCCCGGATTGAATATTTTTCGTACTCCCTCCAGAACAGTTGTGTCCATGACAGGACAATTCATCCCCATGACTTCTTGCACGCGTCCACTGAAAGTCGCCATTATCGGCGGCGGCATGTTTTTCGATGAAATTATTGGTCAAAGCTTCAAGGATTTTATGCGCGGGGGCATCGCCGGTTCTCTCACCAGCATTGGCATGAGCCACCTGGCGCCGGCCGTCGCTGGTGTCGAAATCGACGTCTGTGCTGTCGGAACTCGCAGTGAGAAGAGCGGCACCGCCGGGCGTATTGTTGACTGGTTTGCACAGGAATTCCCGGACCACCCCATCGATGCCTGTTACGGTGACGCCGTCTGGCAGGACATTCTGAACCGACACCGGCCGGACGTTCTGTTCGTGGCGACGCCTGACAACGTGCACGTTGAACCGATTCTGGCGGCCCTGGCCGCGGGGGTCGATGTGGTGACGGAAAAGCCGTTGTGTCTGACTACTCGCGATGCTGACCGGATCATCGACACGGCGGCCCAATTACAGCGAATCGTCGCCGTGGATATGCACAAGAGATACGACCCTTTTGTGCGGGAAATGATGACGAAGGCACCGGAGCAATACGGCCCCATCAACCGAATTCGCGCTGTGCTGGAGGAGCCTCTGGAAGTCAGCACGGAAATTTTTGCATGGGCGGAGGAGAGCAATCCCTTCGCGTATGTGGGTTGCCACTGGCTGGACGTGGTGCATCACTACATGAATGTGAAGCCCGTGTCCGTCTTCGCAACCGGGCAGAAGAATCTGCTGTTGCACTGGGACGATCACCACCAGGAGATCGCTCGTCGTCGTGGAGTGGACGCGGCATCATTTAAGCGACAGGGGCCCATCAACACCTGGGACAGCATTGACGTCGCTGTGACGTACGACAACGGCATGCGAGGAGACTACAACAACAACTGGGTTAACCCCGAGGAGTTCGAAGGCGCCGTGAACCAGGAAATCGAACTCTATGGCATCTACGGTCGCGGTATGGTGGATCAACAGGAACGCGGTTATCGGGAGGCCATCATTGGTGACGGATCGCGAACTCGTAATCCGTCCTTCGGGGGTCGCATCAGGCATCACGGCGGCAACCTGGAAATTTTTGGTTACGGCAAGGCCTCCATCGCGGCCGGCCTGCTGGCGATTATTCGTCGGCGAATGCTTGGCGAATCGATGGACGTTCTGGCAGACAGCTATCCGACGGCAGCCAGCCAGCGCGATATTGTGCAGGTGATTGAGGCGGCCTCTGTTGTTGCGGAAAAGAATCACGAGTGCTTTCAGGCGGGGCGTGGCACACCAGTGACTGCACTTCTGAACGCGGACGGATTTGACATCCTTGGTGCAGCATAGCGGTGACGAGCGAATACCTGCCGGGATGAATTGCATGCAGATCACCACAGAAAGGTTCACGTCGACCGCAGGCATGTGTTACTATCTCCATTCCTGACCTGAGAGTCTCCGTCAACACCCCTTTAACGCAACGCCCACAGATGAACGCCATGTCACAGCCAGCGTCTGAACTTCTGCGCCGTCGCGAGGTCCTGCGCATTGGTGCCGTCAGTATACTGGGCACAGCGACGTCGTTGGGAGATGATGTCCGCACCGCACCGCACCGCGGCAGTTGCATTTTTATGATGCTGCAGGGAGGACTCAGTCAGATTGATTTATGGGACCCGAAGCCGCAGGCCGTGGCTGAGATTCGAGGTCCGTTTCAACGAATCTCCAGCACTGTGCCGGGCATGGAATTTGGCGAACTTATGTCTCAGTCCGCCGGTGTAGCGGATGAACTATGCGTCATCCGATCAATGACGCACAAGTTCACAAACCACATCGCAGGTACATACATCACACTCACGGGATCCACAAAACAACAGGACCGGGATCGCGAAGCACACGGCGACGATTTCCCCGGGCCGGGAGGTATTCTGAATCAACTGCGACCACTCAGCTCCACGGATCGCGTGCCGCGATGTGTGTCGTTACCCAACTGGCTTAGTATTCCCGGACCATCGAACAGGATGCCCGGTCAATTTGCCGGTTTTTTGGGCAGCGTTCGCGACCCGTTTCTGCTGGAAGGGGATCCTTCGAAAAAGGACTATCGTCCCCTGTCGCTGTCACTGCCGGACGGAGTCAACGGCAGTCGCATGAGTACTCGCATCGGTCTTGCTCGCCAGCTGGACTCGGCCGCGGCGTATCTTGAGCGGGAGGTCAGTCAGCGACAGGATCACCTGCAGCAGGTGGCCTATGATCTGGTCACCGGCGGCACCATTCGCAAGGCGCTGAACCTGTCTGCAGAACCTGACGCTGTTCGTGATCGCTACGGGCGTAATCGAGTTGGCCAGTCGCTGCTGCTGGCTCGACGACTGGTGGAAGCCGGAGTGCAGTTTGTTGCGTTCAACGAATTCAACCAGAAGTGGGACACGCACGGTGGTCTGGAGGGGCGGTACAAGCAAATTGTTCCGGAAATCGATCGTGGTTTTGCCACCCTGGTGGCGGACCTCAAAGACCGTGGCCTGCTGGATACCACCATGGTCATCAACGCCGGTGAGTTCGGCCGAACGCCTCAGATTAACAAGGGAGCCGGACGGGATCACTGGCCCAATGTTTATTCGACCGTAGTGGCCGGAGGAGGGATTCACGGCGGCATGGTCATGGGGGCCAGTGATTCGAAGGGGGCCGAAGTTTTGTCTTCACCGGTCAGTCCTGCGGATGTGCTGGCCACGATGTGGCAGTCGCTGGGCATACGTCGGGACACGACTATTCACGATCGTCTTGCCCGCCCCATGCCCGTCTCAGAGGGCCGAGTGCTGCACGAATGCCTGCTGTAGCCGATGAGGCTGCGTGGTAAACACACAATCCGTGGGCTGACGCCCACGGATATCTGCTTTCGTCTCGTCTCGTCGTGACGATGTAAATGTGGGTAAAGACAAGGCAAACATACCCTACTTAGCTTCGATCGGTCCTTCGCGGCGGGCACGGTTGTACAACTGCCGCCACTGATCGGTTCCGTCGTTGGGCAGCAAACGTGTATCGGCTCCGGTTTCGTAATATGGATACTTTCCCTGGTTGGCAGCCGTCAGCATGAAATTCACTTTGCCGTTGTTGGCCGTATACATACGACGACCACTGGTCCAGGTTGTTTCGATCAGTCGCTCAGGTTCGGGACGTGCGATCGGTTTGGCAACCTTCAGTTTCTCCACAGCGTCCCAGTCCAATTCGTAACCAATGCCAGGGCCGTTGGGCACCGTTGCATGTCCATTGGTAAGCGTGATCGGAGTCGCCAGTAAGTCATTTTCAAACAACTGGTGGCAGTTGACTGCGGGCCATCGAGCCTGCTGCAGCACTCCGCCGAAGTGCAGAGAAAACGCTGCTGTCATTCCGGCCCCGACCAGCTGCAGCCAGAACGGCATCTCGACTTCTTCGCAGAAATTTCCGGCGGCCACTAGTTCTGTTGCACCGTGCCCCGCAACAAATCCATCGCAACAGCCTGACTCCACGACCGTTCGAGGAGCAGGATTCCCGTAGTGCATCGCAATTTGAACTCGTGTTGCGTCACAGATGCGACGGTTTCCCTCAACGTCGCTTTGGGGAATCGGTGTTTCGTAGATATCGACCTGTGGGTACCGGGAGATTTTTCTGATGATTGGCAGCCCCTGCTCGGCCGTCAGCAACGTGTTGTTGAAATCCATGTCGATCTTGAAGTCGCTCGGCAGGTTGACCGTTGCTGTTTCAAGCTGTTGAAAGATATCAAACCATGGACGACCTTTTGTCTTGTAAGACATGTATCCCAGTCGCAGTGCTTCCTGGCACTCGGACGCCATGTCCGTTGCTGAGGTATCAATATTCCACCAGCTCAATGGAGTCGTACTGTGGATCTGACGGCCCAGTAGCGCGTGGACGGGAACCTGAGCTGTTCGGCCAACAGCGTCAAATAACGCCATTTGCAGCCCGGCGCCCAGAGTGTCATCCCACATCAATTCGATGGCATTTTTTCCGATCGCGCGATTGATGTCCTGTTCCGAAGGTACGCCCCACGTGTAGTACAGCATCGTTTCGCCGGTGCCGACATGACCGGACTTGAGTTGGACACGGCACAATTCTATGTATTGCCAGTGTGGTATCTCGCGATCCATGTTGCGTCGCGGCGTGGGTCGGAACTCCAGTTTGACGGTTGTACGGTCGACACTCACAACTTCGAAATGTTTTTCGTTGACGGCAGTCCCGTGGGCAAAAACACCCCGACGACTGCTCGCGGCAAGAGCGGTCACAGAAAAAAAACGGCCGCTTCGCTTCAGAAACTCACGTCGATTCGCAATCATTCCCGTCCTCACTCACAAAAAGGATAAAACCATGGCACACGACGACCAACTGCTGCTGCTGCACAAGCATAGTCGACGCGAGTTTCGAACACGAATGAACAGCGGCGAATTGAAAGCCTGCATTATTCCCGTCGCGGCCATCGAACAGCATCTCGAACACCTGGCCATGGAACACGACTGGCGCAGCGCGAACCACATCGCGATCGAGGTTGCCAGAACGCTGTCGCCGTCAGTGCTGGTGGCTCAGGGAGTGATGGCCGGGATCAGCGAACACCACATGAAGCACCCGGGGACCCTGACACTGTCTCCGGCAACATTTCTGGCTGTCCTGGGCGATCTGATCGACAGCGTGGTCCGGGCTGGATTCACAAACGTGCTGGTGCTGAACGGTCACGGCGGAAATATCGTGCCCTGCAATGGAGTCTGGGATCAGATGCTGCGACGATTTCAGGTCAACCTGCACTTTCTCCCGTACTGGGATGTGCTCACGTCCGAGGACGCCGAACTGCTGGAAACGAAAAGAATTCCCGGCCACGCACAGGAATTCGAAACTGCATTTGCGCAGGCTGCATTTCCGGAAAACGTTCGTTTGGACGCCGTGTCGGATCAGCCGGATCCCGAACCGGCAACGGCGACAGCAGAATCCGGTGCGGAGTTGATCGGTCGCACGGTCGAACGGGTCGCACGGTTTGTCGAGGGAATGATCGGGGGGACGGAAACGGCTGAGATTCCTCCGTTTTTCAAGTGATGAGGTGGCGAGGGCTAGGCAACAAACCACGTGTCCTCACCAGGAACGTAGCCAAACTTCATGATGTGCTCATAAATCTGGGCCCTTGCTCCGTCAGCACCGACAGCAACAAGCAGCAGAGTGCCGTCAGCAGAGAACATTTCTTCACCATCAATGACAGGGACGTTGTGAATGGTATCGCCGATTTTTCGTGGATGGACTTCGTACACCCGGCGCACTTCGATCTGCTGTTGCTGCAGCCACCGCAGCCACGGTTTGCCAGTCTGGCCGGCGCCCCAGAGGTCCACGACACTGGCATGGCGGAACGGACCGTCCAGCAGATGTTTTCGGCGACAGTTCATGAATGCGTCGTTGCTGTATCGGTCGTCAGTGCGAGTCAGACGCGACGGATGGTCCAGCCAGTCAAATAAGACATCACTCACTTTCCCGAATTTCATTCCTCGCGCCGCGGCAGTCAGTAACAGGTCATAGTCTTCCGGAAACTCATTGTCGGAAAATCCAATCTCAAAGTATTCCCGGCGGGCCAGAATCGTGGGATTGACCAGTGGGAATTCAACGAACCTGAGAGCGAGAATCTGCTGCGGTGTTATCGTCTCCTCATTAATCCAGCGTTCGTAACGCTGCAGGCCTTCGGAGGCAGTGTTGTCTGCATTCAGAATTCTGACCCGGCAGCCGACGACATCCAGAGAATGTTGTTGCAGGATGGCGATTTGTTTCTGCAGTCTCTGGGGATAGGCGTAATCGTCTGCGTCCATCCGCGCGATGATGGCCGACTGGGCGATTTTCAGGCCGGCATTGCTGGCTGCAGCCACTCCTTCGTGACCTCTATGGAGAATTTTCAGACGATTGTCACGCGTAGATTCCAGCGCGCATAACGTGCCGTCCGTTGATCCGTCATCGACCACGATCAGTTCCAGATCCACTGCCGCCTGCTGCAGAATTGAATCGACCGCCCGCGTGATCGTTGTTTCCGCATTAAAGACAGGCAGAATGACGGAGACTTCGGGCATGGTCGGGGGATCGCGGCAGCTGATTAGAGGTCGCAACCGTAGCACACAAAAAGGTGGCACGCATCATCGGACCAACAGCGCCAGGCTGCGTGAACTGACCTGTCGGAGGACGTCGACCGTTAGAACTGTCACGTAATCGGACTTCCCGATCTTACGATATTGTTTCTGTCGGCAACCCGAAGCAGGGCGGCAATAATAGCATCAGGGTCTTGTGTGTTGCTCCTGGACGAGGGTGTTCTCTGATGTTTCGGTTACAGTTTCGTGTGCTCATCGTGTGCTGTGTGGCTGGAAGTCTGGATTTCTGCAGCAATGCCTGGAGTCAGGTCGTTCAGGGTCCTGGTCGACCCAACGTTGACGCTGCTGTCGCATTTCCCGGGCAGATCGAGCCCGGAGGAATGGTGTTTGACCGGCGTGGTGGCCCCGGGGCAGGTCGTCGGTCGGGTGTTCGCGTTGTGGTTCCGGGGCCGATGCCGTCTTCACGACGGGGTGGCGTTCGGGGCTATGCCGGCGCTCAATACAGCGTTCCACAAGTCGATTCGCCGTCCAACATGAGGGTTCGCACGTATTCTTCACCACCGCACAGAGCAAACTATTCTGTGCCGCCAGTACCCAGCTACACTGTGCCACCCGTGTACAACTACAGCAGCCCCTACGGCGGCGGCTATCCCGACGTCCATCACGAAATTCAATCAGGTGCCACGTATCCAGGCCATATACACCCGTACGACCAGGCTCGAATCGGACGCGGACAGCCCATTCGGTACCCACCAGGTTATGGTCCCCGGGGCGGTGGAATCGTTGCTCCTGCAGTTGTGTCGCCGTATGGCGGTTTGTCCGGCGTGGAGATTCCCGGACCGGCACCTCATTCTTTTCCTCCCCCCATACCGGTGCCCTACCCCGCAGTTCCCATCCTGCCGGAGGACGGAACGAGTGTGTCGCCGGTTATGCCGGTGGATCGGCTTCCGATTGCAGATGAATTCCCGATCAAAATCTCTACAGAACAACAGGCCGAAGTCGGAGTCGTCGAGTTTATTCGCAGCCTGAGAAGTCAGACGACGGGTGACATGGCATTTCGCCGACGGGACTACACATCTGCCGAAAGCCACTATAAAACCGCCGCAGAGAGCGCTCCGTCCCGTCGCGCCTCGTGGCTGCGGCTGGCATGGGCGCAGCTGGCTCAGCAGCGGTTCTCGGATGCAGCCGTTAGCTTGAAGTCCGCGATGCATCTGGACAACGACGACCATGCCAGGGCCTGGATTTCCGGCGGTCTGCTGTTTGGAGACGGTGTCTACACAGCCGCGAGTGTTCAGAATGATCTGCTCTGGAAATGGCTTCAGGAACGTCCCAATTCCACGGATCGGCTGATGCTGACAGCAGCGTTTCAACATTTGCTCGGGTATACCGGTGTGGCGCAGGAGTTGCTTGCGGTCGCTTCGAAAAATGGTCTGCCGGATACGCTGCACGGTGAGATGCGGAAAACGTTTAGCGAGACTCACCACAACCGGGATCTTAATGACCTGCCAGCTTTTGCAGTGCCACCATCGACAGTCAACAATGCTGGTACGGTCGATGCTCCCGGGGCCCCGGTTGATGTGGAGCGGACTGGAAGCCAGGACAATCCGCCTAATCCTGCGAATCCGGACGTTCTGACTCTGCCCGATCCTGGCAGACCGGCAGAATCAGAGAACGCTCCCCGGTCCTCAGTCCCCGCCATACCGCCTGCTTTGAGCCCCACTCCGCAAGACTCGGAATCCCCTCCTGCGATCCTGCCTGGCAATACGCCGCAGACGCCCATTCCCGATTGACCTGACGTGCAGGCCCGAGTGCTTTGGCCTGTCATCAGTTTGTCAGGGAATTCCCCGCCAGTACGGCCGGCCACCCGTGACGACTGGAACAGGTGTGACGGTTGAATTCCAGTCGAGGCGGACGGGGCGGCGCATTCTGCTGGAATGTACTTGCCTGTCGGACTCTTGTTGTTCGATAGATACGGCAGGCCTGTTCGGCAATTTCTGCCGTCAATCAACAGTCCTGCCTGTTTTCTCGAATGGAACGAGAACCTGTCTCAAGCCGAACCTCTTCGGCCACTGTTACCTGTCATACCGACAATTTGCGGACGGAGCCGCGCCTCAGGATGTTCACTTTCCCACGGAGAGTACGTTGATGGCGCGACACACACATACAATTCTGCTGGCTTCGGCCATGCTGTCACTGGGCCTTGCGACCGGCGGCCATTTGCAGTCGCTGCAGCTGACACGTCAGGCAAACGCCGTCAATTACAGGAACATGCAGCCATATGGCAGTGCGGAACCCCTAATTCAAAGCGGGCAGCACATTGCCAGGCTGTCCGGTGAGATCATGCCGGCGGCTGTCCACATTCAAGCCACCATGCGGAAGTCTACCGGGACGCGGGTGGAAGAAACCGGTTCCGGCATTCTGATGCGCAGCAATAAAGTCAAGGGCCTGTTTGTTGTTACCAACAATCATGTGATTGGTACGGCTCAGCTCTCCGAGATTGATCTGCGGACGCAGGATGGTCGGGAGTTTCACCCAATTCGAGTCTATCGTGATGGTGAGACCGATATCGCTGTGTTGCAGATTCAGGACTTTAGTGCGGTCACTGGAACCTGGGGCGACAGCGACGAAGTCGGCATCGGCAATTATGTGCTGGCTGTTGGAAGCCCATTCGGTCTTAGTCAATCCATCACCATGGGCATCGTGAGTGCCAAGGGCCGCCGTGATCTGACACTGACGGACGATCGATCTGTTACCAATCAGGATTTCATACAGACCGACGCAGCAATCAATCCTGGTAACAGTGGCGGGCCGCTGATCGATGTACAGGGCCACGTCGTAGGCATTAATACAGCCATCGCTTCCAATAGCGGCGGAAACGAAGGTATTGGTTTCAGTATTCCCAGTAATCTTGCCCGCAATGTCTTTGAACAGCTGATCAAGTACGGGCGCGTTCGCCGCGCTTATCTGGGTGTGGAACTGGATGACAACTTCGACAGCCCGACTGCTGAAAGGCTGGGCATGCCGCGGGCCATCGGCGCTCGGGTCACCAAAGTCTACAAAACTCGACAACGAACGCCGGCTGAAATCGCAGGAGTGCGGCCGGATGATGTCATCGTCAACTTCAATGGAGTGTCTGTCATTGACGAGAACCACCTGATCAACCTTGTCAGTTTGGCGGACATCGGTCAACCCGTGCAGATCGAAGTCTTCCGAGGGGGACGCCGTCAGTCACTGCAGCTGAAATTGACGGACCGAGAGCACTACCAGACAGCGTTGGATGCAGGTGGGAGTTTCCAGACACGGTAGCACTGCAGAAAACCGGCATTCATCGCGAAAGGCGGCTCTATTTAGAGCCGCCTTTTTTCGTTTGTCAGCTCCACTGTTCATCAAATGGTTTGTGGCAATCGAGTGTTTCGTTGGCCTCCTCAAGTGGATACTTCAGTCCTGTGGCACAGTTGAACAGCACGCATCTGTCTGTTGAACGGATACGACCGGAACGCAGTTCCTTTTTCCATGCGGCATAGGTGGCAGCGCCTTCCGGGCACATAAGAAAACCTTCTTTTTGGGCTGCCTCTTCCAGGCCCGCGACGATTTCTTCGTCGGTGACTGCCGTCGCGAAGCCGTCGCTTTCACGGACGGCATCCAGAATCAGGAAATCACCGACGGCCACAGGAACTCGAATTCCCGCCGCAACGGTAGCGGCATCGGGCCAGAGTTTCGCGTGTCTGCTGCCTGCATCAAAGGCCTTGACAATCGGAGCGCAGCCAGTGGCCTGTACGGCGACCATCCGAGGCAGCTTTCCCGTTAGCCAGCCGATTGCCTGCAGCTCGTTAAAGGCCTTCCACATGCCGATCAGGCCAGTACCGCCTCCCGTCGGATAGAAGATGACGTCCGGAACATCCCAGCCCATCTGATCTGCCAGTTCCAGGCCCATCGTTTTCTTGCCTTCGATGCGGTATGGCTCTTTCAGTGTTGAAAAGTCAAACCATTCCATCGCTGCGCTGCCCTCGCCGACCATGCGACCGCAGTCGTTTATCAAGCCGTTGACACGCCAGACCCTGGCCCCCTGAGCGGCTATTTCCCGAACGTTAATTTCGGGAGTGTCCTCTGGGCACAGGACGAACGTCTCGATGCCCGCTCGCGTGGCGTACGCTGCCAGCGCGGCGCCCGCGTTGCCATTGGTCGGCATGGCGATTCGGGAAATGCCCAGCTCCTTCGCCATGGAAACTGCCATACACAGGCCGCGGGCCTTGAAGGACCCGGTTGGCAGGCGGCCTTCGTCTTTGACCAACAGCTCGCCACCATCAGATTCCAGTTTGTGCATACGAATCAGTGGTGTCTGGCATTCGCCGAGGCTGATAATATTCTCGGTACGGCGAACGGGCAGGAATTCACGGTATCTCCACATGTCGGCCGGACGCTCATGCAGATCTGCCTTTGTGACACTGCTGGCCACGGCGTCCATGTCGTATCTGACGAGTAATGGTCGACCGGCTTTCGACAGGCGATGAATTCGGTCGGACTCGTATCGATCGCCGTCCAGTCCACATTCCAGATGTGTCACGAAGGTGGGGCGATCGACGTTTAGATTACTTAGGCTGTGCATTTATGAGTTTCTTTACGTGGTAGCAATTCGCGCTGGTCTTCGTCAGAGTGCGGAGCGTAGTGAGTTGTGATCCGTAAATCCACGGGCTAAACGGTCATAGCTTGCAGTCTGCCGGCCGCCATCCACACCTGTGCAGGGCCCTGTCTTTGGGCGCGTGGAAGTGCATGCTTTTGGGCGGGAGAGTTTGCTTGAACATTATTCATTGGGCACCGGTCGTTGCCGTCTTTCTGAGCTTTGCACGAATGCTGCCGGCGGCGTCGGCACAGCCTGATAACAGCGATGGGCCGAATATTCTGATCATCCTCGCAGATGACCTGGGATACGGTGACCACGGCTGCTATGGAGGCAGCGAGCTGAAGATTCCCCGTATTGACGCCTTCGCCGCAGAAGATTTGCGACTGACGGATTGCTACTCGGCGGACCCGAACGGCTCGCGTCCACCGCCGGCATGATGACCGGCCGAACTCCGTTTTGGATTGGTATCGATAATTGGATCCCAATGTATTCGCCTATGCATGTGATGCGGTCACAGGTCACCGTTGCCACACTACTGCGAAACTCTGAATACGACACTTGCGTGTTCGGAAGTGGCCTCTGAGTGGAGACTTTAATCTGCCGACACAGCCCCAGCCATGGAATCATGGATTTAATCCCTGGTTCTCTACACAGAACAACGCCCTGCCCAACCAACGCACCCCGAACAATTTTGCGAGGAATGGCAGGCCCGTCGGACAGTTGACCGGGTATTCTGCACAATTGGTCGTCGCGGAGGGCCAGGCATGGCTGCGTTCCGGGCGCCATGCGAGCAAGCCGTTCTTCATGGTCGCCTTGTTTTCACGAACCACATGAACTGATCGCTTCTACTAACCAGTACACCGACATGTACCCGTCTGACGATCCCGGCCATTCCGCACATCACGGCAACATTAGCCAGTTGGATGCCGGAGTGGGCGCCGTACTGGATTGTCCGGAGGAACTGAACCTTGCTAAGAACACGTTCGTGTTTGTCACCAGCGACGATGGACCCGCAATTACCGGCATGCACCCTCACGGTTCCGCCGGGCCTCTGCCCGCCAAAAATGGGGCCATCCACGATGGCGGAACACGAGTGCCAGGCGTTGTTCGCTGGCCCGGTCACACGCAACGGGGAAAGACGAGTGGGGAACTCATTTTCGGACTGGATGTGGTGCCAACACTGTGTGAACTGGCAGGCACGGCTCGGCTCGCCGACAGAATCCTTGACGGGACCAGCTTTCTGCCAGCACTGGAAGGAAAAAACATCACGTCAGCGTCCGCTGTACTGGCAGTTCAATCGAGTCAGAGCCGATGCGAAGGTGGCGATTCGCGATGGCAACTGAAAACTGGACTGGATACTCCGGAGCTAACGCCGAGGGGTGGGAGTCCAGCGGACGAAATGCAGCTGATCAGGACAGCCGGCTTGACGAATCTGCGCCTCTACAACCTGCAGTCAGACATTGCGAAATCGACCGACATCTCCGAACAGCACGCAGATGTTTTGATTGCCCTGAGTTCAAGAATGGGGCAGTTCTATGGCGAAGTACAGGCCACTGCTCCACACTGGCCGACGTCGCTATGGCCTCGTCATGAATCAAAGCTGATTCAGTGGCCCCAATACCGGATCAATCGCAGTAAGAACAAATAGCGATTAGGCAGCGTCGTAGTCCGCCAGGCGGTTATTCGGCACAAAAGCTTCATTGCTTCGCAACGAATAACGCATGTAGTATGCGTCTTCCAGCGTATCGTCGTAATGATTTCTCAGTACGGACAGTGCCCGGAAGTTACAGTCGGCGAAGAACAGTTGTGCATCAAGGTTGGTTTCACGAACCTCAAGCACGATTTCGCGACGACGCTGCTGAGACAGTTTGTCCACCAGACGTTGCACCATCTGGCCACCCACACCCTGTCGCCGAACATTCGGTGCGACGGCAAAGTTAAGAATACGCAACATGGACTGGTGCAGTTCGTAGATCATGAATCCGACGATTTCATGGTCCAGCTCTGCGACCGTCCCGATGCAGTTTCGTTGACGCAGACAGCACAGGAACTCTTCTTCGGTCCAGGGGAACTCGAAGCTGGATCGCTCGATTGTCAGCACTTCGTCCATGTCACGGCGAATTAACCACCGGATCTGGGTGCGCAATGCCACCTCATCGGTGGATGTGTCTGTGTCAAACTGGCCTTTAGTTCGCTTCAACCCCATCACGGCCTCCATGCCGAATTGTATTGAAGAGTGTTATGGCACCTTTGTCCCACAACACTACGTTCTGCGTAAGTAACTATTTCGACCGAAGACTATCAAATCTGCCACCTTTGCGTCCATGCTAATCGCAGTTGAGCCGTCCCGCACGCCAAATGAGATCAGAATGAACGGGTCTGGGCGCACATCCTGCCATTTAGAAGTGGTGCAGAGTTCAATTTGCTGCAGAATGGCAGGTCGACGAAACGTTCTGCGGATGCGGTCATCTGCCGGATGATCGCGGATTTGGCCTCATTTTGGGCTGCGGAGCGAGAATGTTTGAACGACAGACGATTGTTCGTAGAATCACTGTCGGAGATTTTCAAGGCGGAAACAACTATTTCGGTCTTCCATCGGTCTGTTTGTTCACACGCGATCTCTGATTCTTTGTTCCGAACACGGACAGCAAATCTTCGTTCACAAGGCTCAACCAGAACGTATGTTCATATCGCCACTTCAAAAGATTGCGGAGATGCTGCAGGGAAAAACCATTCCTGTGCTGCGGATTCTGTTCACGATCCTGTTGATGTCATCGAACACGGTGCAGGGCCAGAAATTGAAACAGGCTGCCGCTGCTCAGTCGGATTCCCCAGAGAGGGTCAATGACGCCACAGCAACTTCCGATACTCAGCGAAACGATGAAAAGCCGGTTGCAGAAGATCTGCTGGCGAAGTCCATCGAACACAACTGGAAGCAGTTTTCTTCCAAAGAAAACGTGGCGCTCGGAGATGTCTGGAAGATTGTTGAGGTCGAAAATGAAAGGTATTTGAAGTGCGTTGGAGAACCGAAGGGGTTCCTGTACACGAAAAAGAAGTTTTCAGATTTCGTACTGACCCTGGAATGGAAATACACTTCTGATCCGAACGGCAACAGCGGAGTTCTGGTCTACACTCAGGATGAAATGCGACTGTGGCCGGTATCGATGCAAATTCAATTGCATCAGCCCAAGGCCGGTTCTGTCTTTCCCAGTGACGGCGCGAAGGGGACATCCAGCGACGTTGTCAGCCTGGCGCACGAGGTTGGAAAATGGAACACCTGCCGCATCGAGAGCGTGAGTGGTCGTTTGACAGTCCACATTAATGACAAGCAAGCGGGTGTGGTCGAGGGGTGTGATCCGGCAAAGGGATACATCGCCATTCAATGCGAAGGCTCAGAAACGATTTTCCGCCGACTCCGTATTAGCGACCTGTCCGCAGCGCCCGAGGCCGTCACGAAGGATTTGCCGGTGCCAAAAGCGGACAAAAATGATGAGCGTGCCCCTGAAATCAGGTCGGTCGACAGTGCCAAGCCTGCGCAAATTAGCGACCAGCCACCCGGTTAACACCGGCCGGACGCTCGGCTTTTTCGTTATTTTTTTTGTCCGGAAGATGCACGCTGCGGCAACTAATGCCTTGTGGCTGTCTTTCAAGGATGTGGGCCACTACTGCCAACATCGCCTTCACAGCTTATGACCCCGCAAGTGCTCTATCTGGAAAATGAAAGCTGGCTGCGGACCGTCGTGCGCAGTCGCATCAGTGAGCCGGAGGCGGTTGACGACATCATGCAGAATATCGCTCTGGCGCTTGTGCGTCACCGAGAATCACTGGGAGAGCTCAATCGAGTAGGGGCGTGGTTGTACCAAGTGGCGGTCAGGCAGGTGCTGATGTATCGCCGTACTCGCGGTCGCCGTCGTCGATTTGAAGATCGGCTGCTGCAGGGAGCAGGCACCGGGAAAACCACAGCGAAAGCACCCGGCCCGGCGGAGAGTGTGCTGGCCGCCGAAAAGCAAGAACAGGTTCAGGGGGCGCTGCGGGAATTAAATGAACTGGATCGGCAGATTCTGATGCTGAAATATGCCGAAGGCTGGTCGTACCGGCAACTGTCGGAACATCTGGGTGTGAAGGAAGACACTGTCGAGTATCGTTTGATGAAAGCAAGGAAGAACCTTCGAAGGCTGCTGGCCGGATTTGTGACGGAGGCGTAGAGAACAATGACAGAGCATGACGAACTATTACTTCAACGCTGCGTCGATGGCGAAATTTCCGCCGAAAAGCGTGCAGAATTGATACAGCAACTGGATGCCGGACCTGATGGCTGGAAGGTGCTGGCATGCTCTTATATGGAAGATCAACTTGTCGCCAGGGGCATTGCCCGCTCGGAAACCACTGCCCATGCGGACACACCGGGGCCGCAGTTGCTGCGGCAGAGTGAAAAGCCTCACTGGTTTCATCACCCGCTCATGTCAGCGGCGTTGTCTGCCTGCGTCGCCTTCCTGGGCGGTGTGTTGATTTTGCGTGAAATCTCGGTCGATGGAAATGCACAGCCGACTAGCCTGGAGTCAGGGGTGTCGAATCAGATGTCGAGTGCAGGTGCCGGCGGTGTGACGGCAGGCTTGGGGCCAAAGCAGACGGATTATCGCCTGTGGCTGGAATCTGACGGAGAGATCTCACGGGATCTGCCTGTTTATGATGATGCGGCCAGATTTATGTCGGAATTCGAACGGTATCGGCAGCAGGCGAGGCAGTCGTTTCCAGACGATGCGTTTGACAGTCCTGGCGGTCGGATTCAATTAATTCAACTACGATTGGATGACGGACGCACGGTTGTGATTCCATTTGAAGAAACTCCCATTTCTCCCCGGTTACAATAGTTGCTCGTTGAATGAAAGGAAGACAGACAATGAAGCTAACGACCATATCCATTCTGCTGTTTGCCGGTATGTCGATACCGTTCGTGGCCCACGCAGATGAGGAACCCGCAAAGAACGGATCAAAGAAAACTCAGACAGTCCAAGTTCTTGTTCAGTCGTCATCAGAGAAGAAAGATGATGCCGCCCCGAAAATTACTGTGAAAGGTCAGATCGTAATTGTGGGGCCGGACGGAAAACGCCAGGAATATGATCTCAGTGAGTCGCTGTCAGACGGTGTCAAAATCAATCTCGGTGACGTGCCACATTTGCACGGCTATGTTCACGCCGACGGTTCTGAGCAACGTCATATGATTGGCATCAGGTGCGAACCTGCCAGTAATCTACTGCGAGGACATCTGAAACTGACTGATCAGGGGCTCGTGGCCAGCCACGTTTCAGAAGGACTGCCGGCTGCCGAAGCGGGTATTCAGAAGGATGACATTCTGCTGACAGTCGGAGAACAGAAACTGAACAGTGTTCCGGATCTGATGAACGCGGTATCTGTCTCTGAAGGCAAAGAAGTCACGGTCGAAGTGCTGCGTGATGGGGACCGGATATCCGTCGCGGTAACTCCCCGCAAGTTGACTGGGAAGGAGCTGAAGCACGTGTTGGCTCCAGTCAACTTTATTCCTCGGCACGAAGCCGGTTCCGACGGAAATGAGATCGCTGGTGTGCTTTCTGAGATCCGGCATATTACCGGCGACAAAGAGTCGCCGCATGTTTTTCTGCGTAGAATTGGTCCTGGCATTCGTCTGGGCCATTCGTCCGGTCCCCATCAGGAACAGCAGATTCTGCATCTGATCGAACGCATGGCCGAACAGCACGATTCCGCTGCATCACAGGCTGATGTTGACGTAGACGTTGAAGTGGTAGCCGGGGCGAAAGCGGAAGCGAAGCACCACGAACTCACGCTGAAGGTCCTGCGACAGCAGGTTGAGCAGTTGCAGAAACAGATGGTCGCCATCGAAAAACAACTCGGGAACTCGGACGCAGAATAAGCACAAATGTCCGAGACGCCATAAAAGCTGTTTCGATCCCACTACAGAACACAAAGAGCGGTATTCCGTTGTCTCCTGCCGGAGCAAACGAGTACCGCTTTTTTCTGTTGGAGACGGCTTGCTTAACCGCCGGGAGCAATTCCCCATGCGATGTCGGCTTGCAGCCTTAAAGTCCACGGGGCCCGCGGTTAAACGAATGCACCACGTGCTGTGGTGCCGCATCGTGCAAAGCAGTGAACAAATTCAGCAAGCGTTCGATCGATCTCCATCGACTTTGGACGGTGAATCCGGATGCTTCGGGAGATCCTTTCACCACCGATACCTTTTCGACCCCGGTTCCGGTAAAAGTACGCCGGTGATTGAGGCGTGTTTTTCGAGGGTCCCATGTGCCCGTCCTGTCTGACTGTTTGATTCCGTTTTTCGGAGAAACCTTGTGCGTCGACGTCAACTGCTTGCGATTGTGCTGACACTGTCCTGTCACTGGTGCAGCGGCCAGTCAGCGTTTCCTGTGGACCGCAGACCCAACATTCTGTGGATCGTCGGTGAAAACCTGAAGCTGGATCTGGGCTGTTACGGCGCGAAAAACGTCAAGACACCGAATCTGGACGCTCTGGCTGCTGACGGTGTTCGTTTCACCCGAGTATTCTCGACATCCCCCGTCTGCGCTCCCAGTCGTTCTGCATTCATGACGGGGATGTATCAAACGACCACCGACATGCATCACATGCGGTCACACCGCGATGACGACTATCGGTTGCCGGAAGGCGTTCGTCCATTGACTCATCGCCTGAATGATGTTGGATATCAGACGGCCAATATCGTGAAGATTGGTGAGAGAACGGTCGGCACCGGCAAGCTGGACCTGAATTTTGTTAACGAAGGCCCGGTGTACGACACCAACGAGTGGGCCGGCCTGAAGGACAACCAACCGTTCTTCGCTCAAATCAACACTCCGGAGATCGAATACGATATTTACGATCGCAGGACCTTCGAAAAGAGACGAGTCAAATGGGTCGGGGAAGAGTGGCATGAAAAGATCGCTACTCCGGAAAACGTTTCACCGCCTCCGTACTACCCAGACCATCCTCTGGTTCGCGAAGAGTGGGCTCGATATCTGAATTCGGTTTCAGGCATGGACGTCCGCATTGGCTGGATTCTTGATCAGCTGGAAAAGGACGGTGTTGCCGACGATACCATCGTGATGTTCTTCGGCGACAACGGTCGACTTGAAGCCAGAGGAATTCACTGGTGCTGGGACACCGGTTTGCACGTGCCCCTGATTATTCACTGGCCGAAAAATTTCACGCAGCCACCGCAGTATCAACCGGGTTCTGTCAACGATGACGTCATCAGTCTGCTGGACATCACGGCCACAACCCTGGGTTTTGCCGGTATTACTCCGCCGGCCGGCATGCAGAGTCGAAAGTTCATGGGCGATGAAGTCGGCCCGCCACGAACCTATGCGTTTGGTGCTCGCGACCGTATCGATGAAACAGAAAATCGCATTCGTTCCGTCCGCGATCAACGGTACCACTATCTGCGAAATTATCAGCCGCAACAGGGTTTCGCGTCTCTGAATCGTTACAAGGAGAAATGTTTCATGGTGAAGCCGCTGATGCGCAAACTGTTGGCCGAAGGAAAACTTCAGAGGTCGCCTGCCGAACTGATGCAGGACCTTCCCACAGAACAGTTGTACGACACGCAGGCCGATCCTCACGAAATCCACAACCTCGTGTCTTCTAATAATCCCGAACACAAGACGGCTCTGCTTCGTCTGCGAGCGGCACTGCAGACGTGGATTGCCGAAACCGGCGACCGCGGCGAATTCATGGAACCACGTGAAGTCTTTGCCCCTTTCGAAAAGGAGATGCATGACTGGTTTGGCACTCCGGAATGGTACACCAGGAAGCAGTAGCGTCGCGCACGCGAGTACCAGTGGTGTTCGTTCGCGCGAGCCCGACGCAATATTCCGTGTTGTTTCTGTCGTGTGACGTCTGTCTTTTTCGCCGAGTGAGGGCGCAAGTGTTTAAATTGCATCCCGATGATTGACTTTGCGGACGGCCTCGGATGCCGGAGTGATGCGAAAACAGGATTGCCATGTGCCATTCGCGCCAGCACTGTGTGATGGAATGCAGATCGCTTCCAGCAATTTTTGCCTCATCAGCAAATCATATCAACACCAACCGTCCGGTCGCCCCGGAATGGCACGGGAGGAACAAACCAACAGGGCGCTGTTGCGGGACAGGGCGAACTCAAACATGGCTCGCAGACGAGCATCCGGGGCAGGTTTCTCTGCCTCGTTCTTCGCTGTAGGGGCTGTGATCTTGAGAACGCTGTGGTTTTGTCGGCGACCCCGAACGGGTACGAGGTAAGAGAGAATTCCAACAAACCTGTGGTCAAAATTGCTCCTTCGTCTATAACCTCACAGGGTATGGGGTTCATGTGTCACTTCCGGCCACGGCTGTTGATGTTTTTCATGGGGCGACTTTGCACGACGCATTCACGTCGCGTTCTTCAAGTCATTGTCTGACCGGTCTGCCCGTCGCCTGCTTTTCAAACATCTAACCGGTCGTACGGCTATGTCAACAACCATGGAACCACTTAGTGTGAATGAAGTTGCTCGTGAAACGATGAGCTGTATGGAAGTGTGGGGCGGAAACCGTTCCACGTGGTCTGACTTTGTCGTACCGGGGCTCGACCTGTGGGTCTACAGTCAGCCCTATGGTGCTGGAGACATGGGCGGTGATGTATACTACCTGTCGTCTTGCGCGTCCGGTCGAGTCACGCGAATGCTGCTTGCTGACGTAAGCGGCCACGGTGCCGAAGCAGCTCCTCTCGGCGGTGCACTTCGCAATATTATGCGAAAGAACGTCAACTACATCGACCAATCTCGCGTGGTAGAATCCCTAAACACCGAATTTGAGGCAGCTTCGTCCGTGGGCCGATTTGCAACGGCAATCGTCAGTACGTATTTTTCACCAACCCGAGAACTGTCAGTCTGCACAGCCGGACATCCACCACCGCTGATCTATCGAGCCGCCTCCCGCCAATGGGAACCGCTCGAAGGCGGCAACATGGACCTGCGCAACATGCCGCTGGGGATCATGGGAAGTCAGAAGTTTGCATCCACTAAGTTAAAGCTTGCCACTGGCGATATTCTTCTGGGTTACTCCGATGCGTTATTTGAATCCGTCAATGTGGATGGTTCGATGTTGAGGGCAGATGGTCTTGCGGTGATCGCCAACTCGCTGGATGTTACACAGCCAGATGTTTTCGTTCAGCAACTCTTGCAGAGAATCCGCGACATGAACCCTGACAATCTGATTTCCGATGATGCAACGGTTACGATAGCCCGCGCCAATGAGCAGGGCGTCGCATTCAAGGATAACGTGCTTGCACCCTTTCGATTTTTGCGATGGCTGTTCGGGCGCTGACAGAGTCTCCGTGCCACTTTCACGTTCCGTTATGCCGTATCCCTGCTGCGAACCGTAGTTCAGCTTGTCACCGCGTGCGGCTTACACGATGTCTTCGTCAATCATCGCACAAAACGCAGCTCACAGTCGGTAGTGCTTCACGCTTTCCCTGCTGGCAGGCCCGGAGTCACAACTGGTGAAGATTGCAGCCAATGCCCCCACGTGAGTGCACCCTCCGTCGCAAGACGTGCCGAACACGACTGTCCTAAAGTGCCCAGAGGCGGCGGTGCACAAGAGCTTGCTGGCCCGGAGTTTGCTACGGAAACTGATCACTCAACAAGCCGCACTCACATTCTCGCGATGAATCCACCAATGAGCGAAGTTGAGCAGCAGCTCCACTGGTAGATGATTCATTGCATGAGTATTAATAGCGCCAGCCGACCTGCAGGGGAACTGCGACGCAGGTGTCGGCAGAATTTTTCCGAGTCACTGCAACGAAACAGTCAAGACGTCCCGGCAGGCCTACTGAGAAGGAACTCTCGCCACCCACAGGGCTCGAAAAATATCACGACCTGGAATCGCTGGCCCCCATTGATGTCACCGTCATAGAAGTCCACGTGAAAGCCGAATTCCTTCGCCATATTATCCGTTCAGCAAATATTGCCTTCAAAAAGAAGCCATGGTGCCGTGTCTTGAGAGAGCCGTTCTTTTGAGTGTCGCGTCGGCAGAAGTCGTGTCTGCAGTGAATTTCGCTGAATCATGGCCGCGTTTGACGTGTTTAAATAGCAGAGCACCTGCCCCACGAGACTAGACAGGTTTCGTCGATTTGTAATTTGCTCTAAGAGGCGACGAGGGGCGTCGGCTGTGCGTGTTCCATAAGAAAATCGATATTTCCGCTTTTCACGGCATACATTGCTCCGACAACGAGCAATCTGCCATTGCTGACGGCCTGACGAACCGCAGTGCTTCGGTGCACGATTTCCTGAACCGTTCGCAGCACATTGCGTCTTGCGATCTCGTCGATGAAGAATTCCCTGTCCACGTCGTTGAACGTTTTCAGATTTGAGAGCTCAGCACTGCCGATGCAAGGTGCGATTTCTTCAACAATCGTATGCAAATGCTGACAGCCCGTCTTCTGCTCGACGTTTCTGTTGTCCCCGAGCAATTGCACCGACGACGAGACCGCCCCACATCAAGTGTGTCCCAGCACAAGCACAAGTTTCACACCGGCAACGCCGACACCGTACTCGAGACTCCCCAACGATTTACTGCCTAATACGTTGCCTGCGACGCGAACACTGAAAATATCTCCAATACCCCAATCGAATACCAATTCGGCTGGAACACGTGAATCGATGCAACTAAGAACTGCGGCAAGAGGCGTTTGACGTTCCGCCGTCGCATAGACCTGTCGCCGAAAGTCTCGTGTTAGACGTCTTCCATTCTGAAACCGCAGATTTCCCTCCCGCAGAATTTCCAGCACCTGCTCTGGCGTGACGCGATCCTGCAACTCGCGAGTTGAATAGTCCGCAAACTGAATATCGTCACCCAAATTATACCGTCTTCGGAATCCGTGCAGACTGACAGAGAATCCGCGGGCAGGTCCGCGGTTGTTCTTGAAGTCTCGAATTAGACTCAGAACACCGGGATCGATGTAGTCCGTGTCGCTGGCATCGATCAACAAGCTGGAGCCGCAGACAGCTTCGCTGAACAATTTGTCCAACGAGGCACGGTTCAAAAACTGACCTGGTTGGCCAATTCGACGTGCAATACGTCGCCACCGATGTGAGTTTCAACGATTCGTCGAACCGGTCGGCGTAGGCTGCTGTTCAGAATAAAGAGGACACTCACTGAAAGCCCAATCAGAATCCCAATCAGCAGGTCGGTAAAGACGGTTGACACCAAAGTCACCACGAACGGAATGAACTGATAACGACCTTCGCTCCACATATGCCGAAACAGCGACGGGCTGGCAAGCTTAAACCCCGTGACCAGAAGAATTGCGGCCAGTGCCGCGATAGGGATCATGTTCAGGTAGACCGGAAACAACACAACACTGAATAGAAGCAGCATGCCATGAAATATGGCGGACAGCTTCGATTTGGCGCCGACGCTTACGTTCACCGAACCACGTACGATCACCGAAGTGACTGGTATCGCCCCAATGAGCCCCGCAACCGTGTTGCCCACGTCCTGCGCAATCAGTTCGCGACTGGCGGGGGAATCCCGTCGTTCGGAGTCAAGCTTATCTACCGCCTACAGATTGAGTAGTGTTTCCAGCGAAGCGACGATTGCAATTGTGACAGCGGAGAAATAGATTGCCGGATTTGTCCACTGCGAAAAATCAGAAAACGTCAGGAAATCCACGACACCACTGATATGTTTTGCCACCGGAATCTGCACGAGGTGACTCGCTTCAATCACCCAATCGCCGCCAAGTCGTCCGAACAGGTATTGCAAAAATACGCCGAACAGGACGACAACCAGCGGCCCTGGAACGATTGATTTACTCAGAGATTGGATCCGTCCCCAAAGCACCAGCACAGCGATGCAGAGAATTCCGATCACGGCAGCGCCCACGTGAACGTCTCCCAACAGGACAGTCAACAACTCGGGGAACGTATTCTCATTATCCGGCTGAGAGAACGACATTTCGCCTTCAGGGTCGGTATCGTGTCCAAGTAAATGGGGAATCTGTTTCAAAATCAGTATCACGCCGATCGCAGCCAGCAACCCCTTGATCACGCTGGAAGGAAAGAACGCTGACAAAGCCCCGGCTCGTGCGATCCCTAAACCGATCTGCAGCAACCCCGCTACAAACACGGACATCAGGAATGCCTCAAATGATCCCAGAATACCGATCTGTGCTGCGACAATAGCCGTCAATCCGGCCGCAGGACCGCTGACACTGGTGTGCGGTCCACTCACAATTCCAACGACGATTCCGCCGATGATGCCTGCCAGTAATCCGGAAAACAGAGGCGCTCCCGAGGCGAGAGCAATGCCCAAACATAACGGTAACGCCACCAGAAACACGACAACACTTGCGGTCATGTCTTGCAACAGTCTGGATGCAGAAAAGATAGAAGCTGACGTCTCCAGATTCTCGGCTCGTGTATTCATGACGAATGTGCCTCTGTGCGAATTCCAACGCGAAGTTCAGCAGTAGAGCTGTGCGCGTTGGGGGAAACGGAACTGACGGGCCGCGACAGAGTCGATGCCCTGTGCTGGCTGGCCGGTCGGAGATTGCAAGGATTCACACAGCGGCCGCTAACAACGCATTGGCGCCAGCAGTTCATCGTCAACTCGAGAGTGGCCCGTGACCTGTCGATCAAACGGCGCAGCGGACACGACGAGTCTTCGCGCGGGACAAGCCAGGCAGCGTGACTGGAAAGAACGCCGTTTGCGGCGCCCACCGGAGTGCGTGAAGGTCACGCACTCCGGCATTTCCTCACAGGGGACTCGGCTTCAGAACCAAACGCGTTCAGCGACTCGACGACCGATGCAGCCGACATCGGAATCAACAACCCAAGCAGCAGTAATGCGAATCGCAGAAACGCAAACCAGGATTTGCATTGAAAGACAGTATTCCGAATGTGATTAACCCGTTCCAATTCCTGCCATCCCATGTGTTGTTCAGAGTTCACAGGAAATCGACCTGTTGTGCCCGTTCGAAGTCGACCAATCGCAGGTCAGAGTCACCATGTGACCAGCCGGAAAACGAAAATTGCCGACGGAAACAACGTGGTTGATTACACGAATCATAAGACACGACATAGTTGTCCGTAATATGTTATCGAGTCTTGCATTTCTCTCATTTTAGTCAAATCTGCGAGGTTGGTGGAATGTGTCATTTGACCGGGCTGCAGACCATTGGTGTAGGTGATAAAGCGACAATGAAAAAGAAGACAGCTGAGCGACAGGCCCCCCCGCCCGAGCGGCCACATCAGGCAGAAGATCCCCAGAATCGCTGACTCGCTGGACGTTTTTGACCAATCATGCCCACGTGCTGGCGGTACTGCATTCGGACCCGGAACTAGTGCTTCGACAGGTCGCCATCGAAGTTGGTATCACCGAGCGTGCCGTACAGCCAATAGTCCAGCATTTGGAAGACGGTGGTTTCATCCGTCGAGAGAAAATTGGACGCCAAAACCGATACCACGTGCTGAAGAACCAATCCCTATGGCATCCCATAGAGGCTCACCGAAAAATTGGCGATCTGCTCAAACTGATCAACAAGTAGACGCCGAAAGCTGCCTTGAGAAAGAAGAGGAAGAAGTTGAGTCGTTCGTACGCTGCACCCCATTAAGCGTAATGGCGGCAGCTTCAGGGCCGCCTCGAGTCATGGAGTCTTCCTCGTGTTCGATCACCCCTACCTTTCGTACTCGGCCAGATAGCCCATGAAGTTACGTCGATGCTCTTCTTCATCGGCCAGCGACTGGATGCAGAGATCCTGCGTGACGTAATCGATTCCGTCGCAGAGTTTAATCAGCTTATTGTACTGAGCGATTGCCGAGTTTTCCGCGTGAATGACTCCTTTAATGACGGACACGACGTCTGTGGTGTCGTCATTTGGCTGCAGCGAAGTCTGCGCCGGCCTGAAGTCAGCACTGCCAGGCACCTTGCCACCGATGGTCTTGATGCGGCGCGCCAAACTCTGAGCGTGAGTCAGCTCTTCCTGGACGTCGGCCTGCAGCGACTTCTTGATTTCTTCGGCACGAACACCGTCAAGGTTGATGGAGTTGGCGATGTAATTGGTAACAGTTTCCAGCTCCATCCAGTAGGCAATCTTAAGTTCTGCAACGATCTCCTCTCTCACATTCGACATGGTTGGAATTCTTTCTAGTTGTCCCTGTCAGCAGTTTAACAGGTGCCAAACAGGCCGCATTTGCTGAACTTTTTGTCCGATGGAACCATTTTCGTTGCAGCGGCCAGTCAGTCGTAGGTGATTCCTGGCGAAAACGTAGTAGCCCACATTCAGGAGCTGTTTGACATTCGTCGCGTCAGCCAGACGACAGGACCGAAGCCGACGGCAGAATACAGCTGACGGAATACCTTAACTCCCGTTACCCAGCCACCGTCGGTCAGGCGGCCATGCATTTCGCCATGAGTTCCTCCTGCGTCCTGCCGACAGAGGACGTTTGAAAATCTGGATCGGCAATATTGGTCAATAGAATTCCATTGTGTGGGGCCAGTCGCCCCAGCATTCGAGTCTCTCTCATGCACAGCGGGCAATCTCCGTCGTAGAACATTTCGATGGAATGTGTCGGTTTTATAATGTTTTCTGCCAGACCAAATGACCGCCTGTGGTTCGCCCATCACATTTCTCACGTCCCTGCCTGGAACGGATCGTGCACGGCTGCGAGGTCGCGGGCAGGGGCGGCTATGGGACTCTGGCTTCGATTTGGTCTGCGATAGCGTCCCACATTTGTTTACGAGCATAGAGTGACCGAAAGGCCGCATCGGCAGCAGCCCGCCAACGGTTGCCGTTGTCGCCGCACAGGTCCTCCATGAGACATCGAGCGATCGCTCCATGTTCCTCACCATCGAGTTCGATGTGTCGTTGCAGGTAGTACTCAAATGTTTGAAGCCTGCCGGGCGAATCTGAGCTGATTCTTGCCACAATCTTTTCGAAGACGTTGGGCAGAAGGTCCTCACGACCGAATGTGAATGCCGACGCGATCTGGCATGTATCTCGGCTGTCAATAATACTGAATGTACAGTCGACAAAGTTCCTCGCCGCCTCAGGCATCGGTATTTCTTGAATCGTTTTTTGCCAACGGCTACGGCCATCAAGTGAATCAATCAAAGCTTGAATGTTTGTAAGGTCTGCCCCCGACTCATTCATTGCCGAAAGGTAAATCTCGACATGGCTTGCCGGCTCAGAATCAACACCGATGTCCGATTCCTCGGCGAGCACAATTTGGTTCACGAAACGGCAGGTACGTGCATTGCCTGTTGGTCGCCAGGGAACACGAATGCAGGTCAGCTCCCTTTGCAGACTCTTAAGCAGGGACATAAAGTCCCAGACGGCGAACACATGAGTTTCCATGAACAAGTGCATCGATTCGAGGTCCGTAAGTTGCTCATAAAGTCTGTGAGAGACCAATTCGTTTCGAAGATCTTGAATAGATGTCTGCAGTTGGTCATAGTTCGACATGAAGATTTTTTCAAAAATGTGACGGTACGGCTATACCGTGGCAAAAATCACTGTTTAACGTTGTGAGGCAGGAATTTATCAACTGTTGCCGAACTGATTGATGATCCTGTAAGTCGTCTATACTTATAAGGAATTGTCTTTATCCGCCGCCTTCGAATTTTCTTCTGAATTTTCTGAAAGATAGGGGCCGGACCGTGCAGCTTCGGCCACGCGTCGCAACATTCCTGCGAAAACAAACTGGTGTAGGGGCCAAATGGAATAACATTAGAAAATGCCGAACAGACCAACAGGGTCGAACATTGCCGTTTGGGTAATCGCAGAGCCGTCATTAATTGGCGTAACCGAAAATTCGAGCCATGCTGGACCCGGCGCCGCATTTCAGCCTGCAGGATTCGTGGTGCGTCGATTCTCTCGATGCGCCAGCAGTCCAATGGGTTTGCGACTTTCAGATCGATCGGGTCACGTCGGCCGCGGCGGAGCCCGGGACCTAACACCAGCATGTCCATGAAGCCGCGGACCCGCCATGGAATGTTACCCTAATACCTGCCGGTCGTTCCGCCAATACGTTGAATTGGGGCGAAGGTTCGGTCGGCTGGAAGGTTCACTGAGATACTTTTGCAATCGACAAGTCGGTTGCCAAACTGCTCGCCGCCAAATCTCTGAGGGGGCATTGAAGGCAGCGGAAACGTTTTGAACGCCGAATTATCGTTTACCACGGTCGGGTGCTTAAGGCTCTCAAGGAGCTTGCGACCAATGGTCGCATAAACCGGGGTGACGAGGCCTAACCACAAACTGGGCAACCGGGCTGACAGAAACGGTACGGGAATCATCAGACGTTTCAGGCCACGCTGACGAGAGTATTCATGCATCAGGTCACGATAGAAACCTGGTCAGGCCCGCAATCTCATAAGCCCTACTGTCGCCGGGTTCGTGTTCGAGAGCAAGGCACAGGTAAGCGAGAACATCTTCGATCGCAATCGGTTGCGCACATGTTGACACCCATTTGGGGCAGATCATCCGATGAAGTTTCTGAACTAGCGCCCGAATCACTTCAAATGACAGGCTGCCCGATCCAATCACTATGGAGGCCTGAAGCTCGATCACCTGAACGCCCGATTCTCGCGAAACGCTGCATACTTCATGGCGACTGCGAAGATGTTTTGGAAATATTTCGTCATGGTCTCCGCGTCCGCCAAGATAGATGATGGGTTTAACGTCATTCGCTTTTGCAGCGTCGGCAAAGTTCCTGGCGGCGGGAAGGTCCCTGTCCTCGAAGTCTCCGCCACTACCCATCGATTGACCCAGGTAGTAGGCGGTATCAACACACTGGAGAACGGCGTCCAGTGTTGCGGGCTGCGTCACATCACCAGCAATAATCTCAATCCCATCGCCGACTCGAGCGCGTAGGTAGTCTGGTTGTCCAGCCATCAAACGTAACTGGAATTCGCTATCCCGGTCCTGAAGCAGCGGGATCAGGCGTCCACCTACATATTCAGTTCCGCCCGTAATCAGAATCCTATGTTGTTCGTTCATCGGGGCCACCAACGGAACATTGTCGCGACGTCTTACCTCACAGGAATTCACGCAAATCCGGCTTAAAGTTTCTGATGTCAGATCATCTTAAGTCAGTGAGCCGCTCGGGTACGCGTCTTCATTTCGCATTGACTCAGTGGCCGAAATACAGCCTGATGCCCATTCACTTGTGCCTCCCGGCGCTGTTTGTTGGGCCCCGGTTTTTGCGTTATTGGGCCGTGGACACGGACAATCCACACATTCTTTCCCGGGTTCCGGAATTCGGTGTACGCAACCCCTTGCGTTTCACGATATGCCGCAGACTCGGTGACTCATTCCAACTCAATTGCCGGGCAGTGCAGGAATTTTGAAGTTAGCACGAATTCAGGTGAGCGAACGAGACCTGAAGCCTCAACGAAACGTGTGTCGTCAGACATATGGACGCAGGTTGCCGCCGGCACGGCTGGGTCGTGGTGGATCCAGGCTGGCGGCGAAATTCGTTTGCTGCCACCGCTCAACGCAACGCCGCGCAGCGGTGCAACAATTCTTGCCGTCCACCGAAATGTGGGCGTAAGCGATCAGTGAGTCGGCGCTCGCCTCCATGTGCGGCAATATCGGCACGGCTGATTCAGTCCGGTCATGACGGCCCTCCGCTGCGTGAAATTCCCGACCGCTGCGATAAATCGATTGGAGCTTCCTCGTTATTTTAAGTTTTTTTGGTGGCCGCCATTTACGGCGGACCTAAAACCTGGCATTCGCGAAAACATCACTCAAGTCTGCTTTTCAGCTCAGTCAAATCGCACAACAAAGGGAAAAGTTATGAAGAAGCTCATTGTACTCACAGCTATGGCCATGCTCGCATCAACAGCAAACGCAGGTAAAAAATGCAACGCCTCTGCGACAGCCCGCCATGGTCGTCATGTTACCTACATCCGTACTGCTCACCCTGCGGCCGCACATCCCGCACCGGCGTGTGCTGCTGCACAGAGCGACATCGTTGACACGGCAGTCGGTGCCGGTTCCTTCAAGACACTGGTCGCGGCAGTTCAGGCGGCAGGCCTGGTTGACACGCTGAAGGGAGCAGGACCGTTTACAGTGTTTGCCCCGACAGACGCGGCATTCGCTAAGCTTCCAGAGGGCACAGTTGAAAGCCTGCTAAAGCCCGAAAATAAAGCAAAGCTGCAGGCTATTCTGACTTACCATGTGGTGGCAGGCAAAGTTAAAGCTGCGGACGTTGTGAAACTGTCCAGTGCAACGACAGTTCAGGGGCAACAGGTAGACATTGCTGTTAAGAATGGGAAAGTCAGCATTGACAATGCAAATGTGGTAAAGACGGACATCGAAACATCGAACGGCGTAATACACGTGATCGACAGTGTGCTCCTTCCCGCCGACAAAGACATTGTAGACACTGCTGTAGGTGCTGGATCGTTCAAGACCCTCGTTGCTGCGGTTCAGGCTGCCGGGCTTGTCGACACCCTAAAGGAAGACGGCCCGTTCACCGTCTTTGCTCCAACGGATGAGGCGTTTGGAAAACTGCCTGAAGGTACAGTTGCGCACCTGCTGAAGCCGGAAAACAGAGACCAGCTCGTGGCGATTCTGACGTACCATGTCGTGGCAGGAAAGGTAATGGCAAGTGATGTGGTGAAGATCTCTTCGGCCAAGACGGTCAATGGAAAGTCCGCAACCGTCAAGGTGGGTGATGCCGGGGTGATGATCGACGGTGCCAATTTGGTGGCAACAGATATTGAGACCAGCAACGGCGTAATCCACGTAATTGACAGCGTCATCCTGCCGTAGTTCTTCGTAACTCCACTGCGAACGACTCATGGGCGTTCGGAATTTTTTCCGGACGCCCATTTCTGTGCGCACATGCGATTTTTTGTGAAGCCTATTGCCGCCTATTGATTTTGCCGCGTGAAATTCTTCGGCCGACGTGAGACAATTAAATACGTTGCAACATCCGTTCGCAGCGCAGTCTCTGATCCGCTTATTGTGCCCCGTTATTCTTTCTTCGGGGGTGAACGCATGCTTCGCATATGGCAATCAACATCGCCATATGCGTCAGAATTCCCCTGAAGGACTAGTGATGATAACAGGCGCACCACAAACCCGCAGAAGTTTTCTGGGCACCGCGACTGCCGGCGTGTTGGGGACTGCAATTTTGGAATGCGCTTCGTCTGCTTTGTGCGGTCAGGGGATAGCCCGCAAACGAACCGAGTTTCAACTTGCGTGCATGACGTTGCCGTATTCCGGTTTTCCGCTGAATCGGGCGCTCAGCGGTATTGCGGCGGCCGGCTACAGCTTTGTCGCCTGGGGAACGTCTCATCAGGAAACGCCCGGGGGAAAGAGAGTTCCTGTAATGCCGCAGGATGCATCGCCGGACAAGACGCGAGAATTGGCAAGCCGGTGTCGCGACACGGGGTTGGAGCCGCTGATGATGTTCTCGACAGTTTACCCCGAAGCAGAGGACGGACTGACGATACTGAAACACCGAATCATACAGGCGTCTGCGGCCGGTATCCGGCAGGTGCTGACATTCGGCCACACTAAAGGTGGCAATCGCAAACTGTGGGTCGAACGCTTCAGGAAGCTCGGTCCGATCGCTCGAGACCACGGAGTCCTGTTGGTTGTCAAACAGCATGGCGGTTCCACGGGAACCGGGCAGGCCTGCGCGGAAATTGTTCGCGAAGTTAACGATGACGGCATTCGGGTTAACTACGACGCTGGAAATGTGATGGACTATCTCAACCTGGACCCGATACTGGACATTCAGAAATGTGCGGACGTCGTCCGCAGTTTCTGTATGAAGGACCATCGCAACTGGCCGAAAGATGAGGACTGCGGACCGGGTTTTGGCGAGATCGATCATTACCGGCTGCTGCACCCGGTTGCTTTCACGGGGCGAAAGATGCCTCTGTGCTGTGAGAACATTTTCGCGCCACTTGTCGACCGACCAGTAAATCCCGAAGGGATCGACTTTCTGGCTCGGCAGGTTCGCGAATACCTGCAGACCGTTATTCAGGGGGTGCAAGTGTGAGTGGCCACACGTTTATCGTGCTCATGTCCAGCGTGCTGCTCGTTGGTTCGCTTGGGCTGATTGCTTCAGAAAGTTGTGGACAGCATGCCGACAGAAACGCGGCCATCGTTCCGAATCGAGAGGTCATTCATCCGTTCAACGGTAAAGACCTGACCGGACTCACCACGTGGCTGCAGACGACAGGTGCGGAAGATCCCGAACGGGAGTACCGTGCCACTGACGGGATGCTGCATGTCGATGGACGTGGTATGGGCTACCTGGCAACAGTCGACAGCTACCGTAACTATCATCTTTCCGTCGAATACAAATGGGGAAAACGAACGGATGGTTCCGGCAACGTCCGGAACTCCGGCATCCTGCTGCACGCCACTGGTCCCCCGGGCAACGCGCGAGGCGTCTGGATGGCATCGGTCGAGTGTCAGCTGGCCCAGGGCTGCGAAGGCGACATTATCTGCATTCGTGGCAACGATGAAGACGGGAACACGATTCCGGTATCGTTCAGCAGCGATACCCGAATTGCCGCTGACGGTCGTACTCGCTGGCAGCCAGGTGGTGTAAAAACGCCTTATGCCGGTAAGCAGTTCTGGTGGTCAAACCACGAAGTTGGTTTTCGCGAACGGCTGGATAATCGCGGCGCCGACGATGTTGCCAGTCCGTCGGGAGAATGGACGAAGGTCGAGTGCATTTGTGACGGAGACCGGATCACTATCAAAATCAATGGCACGGTCGTCAACGAGTGTTACGACGTCTACCCGACGGCCGGCCGAATCTTACTGGAGAACGAAAAGAACGAAGTCCTGTTTCGGAATCTGGAACTCCGACCACTTAAGCACCATGGTTCTCGCGCGCACGCAGAAGAAACGAAAAAACATTCAGCAGACCCCTGACGGTTTGCGCTACTTCGCTTGCCGAGCTGGACACTGTTAACAACCGTGTTGAGACTGTTGGGACCCGCCAGTATCGTCATGCGAGTTTGGCGAACTTGAGACGTTTTCCGATGGGTGGTCCGAGGGATTTCAACTGGGGCCGGGCTGCCCGCAACTGAAATCACTGTCCCCGCGAGGCCTAAAATGTCCGGATTTAATGCAGCTTCCTCTGTTGCCGGTAATTGTGGAATGGGAACTGATCCAATCGTCAATCACGTCACCAGGCGGTATTGAATCGCAGCGGCATGTTTGCAGGATCAAGCTTCATCGTTGTTCCAGATTGGTTTTGATCGACGCGGGTGCAGGGCTGTCCGGCGGAAAGCTGGAGCAGCTGTCATTCGAACGATGTCGGAAAATCAAGGGGAGCGATGTTCCTGGCCAATTGGCGCCCGTCAAGACGATAAATCTGCAGTACGGTCCCGACCTTCATTCACTTGAATTGCTGACCGGCCACCAACAGCTCGAGGGCTTCGATTGTTTCGGGACGAAATTTCCCGCTGGAGACGTGACGCTTCTGCTGCCGCTGCCCAAACTCTCTTTCGTGGAAATGTCGGACGCCCGTCATTTTTCTCACACTACAGAGCAGCTGACTGCATTGCTCGCTGCGAACAATACCTGACAGTCGTAAGGGGCCTGAACGAAGTAGATTTTCCCGTGGTTTAGTTGGGTTTGCGTATCCGTTTTCCATCAGCGGGGCGGTTGCGCAACATGTTAAGTACGCACCGAACGCGATGCGTGGAGAGCCCCTAAGAATTCGGTGTCTGCACGGGCTGTTTCGGTTCACAGGCTTGATGGTCGTTTGTCAGCGGCACAGTCATCGTTCAGAATGGTTACCTCGCCAGTCAAAAAATGTCCCGAACCGGTCCCGTCGGGCGACCGGGCTCTACATTCGAACAGGAAAGCTGCAGATTTCGATGACAAAACTCCGCCACGGAATTTCCCTGAGCTTCGCTGCGGTGCAGCTGTTTCTTATCGGACAGATTCAATTGTTCGCCGACGAAACTGCCAGCACGGTCAGACCGATCGTTGCGTGGACATTTGACGACGGATTGGACGGCTGCCGACAGCTTAACCAGACACAGTTAAGTGCAACAGACAGTGTTCTGCACGTCGTTGGCAAGGGAGGTGACGCCAATTTCGTCATACCAGCTGCCGGGGGAACAGCAGGCTGGAAGAAGCTGGTCATTCGTGCTCGTTTTCGCGGCCGACTGTCGGCACAGATCTTCTGGACAACCGAAACGCAGCCTAACACCAGTGAGAAGAATTCCGTGCGTTTTCGAATGAAGCCCGGCGGCACAGAATGGATGGAGCAGACCGTCTTTTTCCGGACAACATCACCTTTGAAAGAAATTCGATTTGATCCGCATGACGGGTCGTTTGAAATGGACATTGATTCGCTGGCTGTCTTTGACAGCGGCCCGCCTCCGGCCGATCCGGCGACGGAACCGGCCGGATTCAAAACTATTCCCGGGTTTCAGGTTGAACTGTTGTACTCTGTGCCAATGCAGGCCCAGGGCTCATGGGTCAGTATGACGGTCGATCCCATAGGTCGGCTGATTGTCTGTGACCAGTACGGCAGTCTGTACCGAGTGACACCGAAACCCGTTGGAGAAACCGGCGTGGCAAGTGTCGAGCCGCTTGCTGTCAAGATCGGGTCGGCCCAGGGACTGCTGTACGCGTTCGACAGTCTGTATGTCATGGTCAGCAGTGGAGACGCCAGCGGACTCTATCGTGTCACTGACAGTGACGGAGACGATCAGTTTGACACGGTGAAGCAGTTGCAGAAGGTGACCGGAGCACTCGGCGAACACGGCCCCCACGCCATTGCCCTCAGCCCCGACGCCCAGTCTTTATACGTGGTTGCCGGCAACAATACGATCCTGCCGGAACGAGTCGAAACGTTTCGATCACCGAAGAACTGGGCCGAAGATCAATTGCTGCCCCGAGACCCCTGCTCGAACGGTCACAACACCGACCGCATGGCTCCGGGCGGCTGGGTCTGTCGAGTGGCTCCGGATGGATCTGAGTGGGAACTGGTGGCTGCCGGATTTCGCAATCCCTATGACGTCGCCTTCAACCGGGAGGGCGAATTGTTCACATATGACGCCGATATGGAAATGGACGTCGGCACCCCGTGGTATCGGGCCACGCGCGTGTGTCATGTGGTCAGCGGAGGCGAATTTGGCTGGCGCTGGGGCACGGGCAAATGGCCGGCCTACTCGCCGGACAGTCTGCCGTCCGTCGCTGATATTGGGTTGGGGTCACCGACAGGCGTGGCGTTCGGCTATGGTGCTGATTTCCCAGCGGAATACCAGGACGCTCTGTACGTCTGTGACTGGACGTATGGACGAATGTTCGCTGTGCATCTGACTGCGAAGGGAGCTTCGTATACCGGCCGGCTTGAGGAATTCATCACCGGGACTCCCCTGCCCCTGACCGACATCGTGGTCAACCCCGTCGACAAGGCCATGTATTTCACAATCGGTGGCAGAAGGACGCAGTCCGGTCTGTACCGCGTGACGTGGACGGGCGAAAAGGTCGGCACGTCCCCAGCCGTAAATCAAGACTCAGACGCCACTGGACTGCGGAAGCTTCGCCGACAGCTTGAGACGCTTCACGTGGTTCCAGATCCGGATGCTCTGGATCACATCTGGACGAATCTGGCACACGAAGACCGTCATGTTCGATTTGCGGCCCGAGTCGCGCTGGAGCATCTGGATCCGAAGCTCTGGACATTGCGTGCGTTGAATGAATCACAAGCGGACACAACGATCAATTCTCTGCTGGCGCTTGCGCGAACAGCAGACGGTGCCAATCAGAAGGCGATTGTGGATTCCTTAACCCGTCTGGCGCGACAGGACCTGAATGACCGGCAGCGCGTCGATCTGCTGCGCACACTCGGCGTGACGTTTGCCAGGTACGGCCGGCCGGATCAGAGGGCTGCCACGCAGCTGATGGAAGTCCTTGAGCCTCAGGTGCCCGCAGCATCCACAGCTCTGAATCATGAGCTGTGTCGCGTGCTGGTCTATCTGGAATCCGACCGAATTGTGTCGGACGCCGTGCAGTTGATGGCAGAATCCGTGACACAGGAGGATCTGCTGGCCTATGGCATGATGCTGCGGGTGGCAGATCGTGGATGGACAGATGTCGCACGCCGAGCCTATTTTTCGCTGCTGAATAAGATTGAAGCGGGAGCCGCGACAGCGGACTATGTCGGCGGAGGACATCTCCAAATCTACACACAGCGATTTCGAGACGCCGCTGTCGAACGTCTGTCCGAAACTCATCGTGAACTGCTGCGTGATGTCGTGAACGCCACGCTGCCCAGCACTGTCCCCACTGGCTCGCCGACTCC
>JABABI010000039.1:40701-70149 GCA_014238335.1 Fuerstiella sp. | reverse complement strand
TCATTGATGGTCACCATACGACCATCCTGAAAGAAATAACTCATAATGGACTTGGCAGGACGACCAATGGCTTCCGAAAGATTTCGTACGGTAATTGGAAATTCGATCTGAGCAGACGTCTTCAGGTCGATTGTTGCCGACCGTTTCTTGCGCCGCATCTTCTTGGCCTGCCGAGCCTCGTCCCGCGATTTTTGGAAGTCCTTCAGCAAGGACCCACGCCTGGCACCGCCCGGCTTCCGCTTCGTCCCCTGAAGGTTCTCGTCGTGATCTGCCTTAGCCTCTTTCAACTGCTGCAACTGCACAGCAAGCGGACTCGCCCGGTCAACGATGTCGGCCAGAGCAACATCGGGCTTCATCGCCTTTTCGGCAGTCTTCTTGGGCTTTGGCTTGATCGCCGGCGGCCGATACACCGGAGGTGCAGCGACAAGTGGCCTTCCCGCTGGCTTGTCACGATCCTTCTCTCTTGTCCGTTCCGGTTGCTGTTCGCGGTCCTTTATGGAGCCAATCGGCTTCATTTCCCGCTGAACCGGTCGACTCATCCGCTGAATTGGTGAAGCCTGTTTCTGAGGAGCCGCCGTTTCGTTGGATTCCGTGGTCGGTGTGTCGACGGTCGGTGTGTCGACGGTCGGTGTGTCTGACTGGTCCTCCGCCTCTTCCGCCGGAGCGGCTTCGGAGTCTGTGTCAGTCGCTGGCGTCTCTACCTCTTCGACAGCCGCTGCGGTCTCGGCATCAACGACTGCAGCCGGTGTTGCCTCCACGGTTTCGGCGGCGGACTCCGCAACTGCGGACTCATTCTGCGCTTCTTGGACGTTCTGTTCCGGTTCCGAACTTTCCTGTGGCGTGGCAGGCAGCAAGCGAATATCCCGGACTTTTCCCGCATTAGCGTCCCGCGTGGGAGCCAAAGCTTCAGGCTTGTCCTCAGGCGCGACGCCTTTCTGGTCACGACCTTTTACGTACGCGACCACCTGGTCACGTTCCTCCGGCGTAAGAGTCGCGAGCGCATTACGCAGCTGAATCCCCGCCTCGTCGCAGAGACCAATCAAAACCTTGCTGTCGAGGCCCAGTTCCCTGGCCAGAGCAAAGATACGAATCTTCAAGACAACTACCCCTTCGACGCGTCGCAAGATACTTCAAATGAAGAGCCTCGCGGTCGATCAGGACCGATCGTGTCTGTTTGACACTCCGGTACATTTCAACGTGCTTCGCAGTAAACAGAAATGAACAGAATATTTAATTTCATGGTATTTCTCCCGCAGTCTTCTCCCGTGAGCGGCCTGAAAACAAACAACTTGTCGGAGACGGAAACATCAACAGTGCTTCGTTTCCTCGGTGTTTGAAATCAGTTCCCCGGAAGGATCAGGAATTCTTAGTTAATGAAAGCAATCTCCATCAGTTTTTTTAGTCTCAAACTCAGTGTCCTGCGGAACCATCCGGTCGCTTCGCAGATGGAAGTTATTCACTTACTGAAGACGCTGATTTGTCATCAGCATTTCCAGCGTCGCTCGACTCCACAGCCGTCGCAGTTTCTTCAACAGATTCGTTATCGCCGGCAGACGTTTCGCCCGCAGCATTTTCACTTTCTGTAGTTGCGACAGCAGCATCTTCAGTTTCGGCAGACACATCAGCAGCGCCGACATCTGATTCACTCACTTCCGGCTCTGCCTCAGAAGCTGCGTCATCAACTTGCTCTGTTGGGGATTCTGCATTGGCCAGTTCCGCTGCTGCAGCATCAGCATTCGTGTCCGAACCTTCGGTTGGTGGGGTGTTCTCTGTCGGAGTTTCCGGCGGGGCTACTGGTGGTGGGTTGAGTTTCCTCGCAATTCCAGCTGCACGTTCTTCCTGTTCGATTCGCAGACTCTCGACGTCTGCAAATTCGATAATAGCATCAACATCTTCCTGAGTCAGACCGCTCATCTCCAGCAGCTCATCAGGCTCAATCACGGACAGGTCATCAAATGTGAAAAAACCCTGGGACACAAGGTTTTCAACCAGTTCGGACGGCATCCTGGGCACGACACTGAACGCTTCGATGGAAATGTCCAGCTGTTCGTCCAGCGACTCCTGGGTCATCACGTTGATGTCCCAGCCGCACAACTTTGATGCCAGCCGCACATTCTGCCCCCGCCGCCCAATCGCCAGCGACAGCTGATCTTCGCGGACCAGAATTATGACCTTGCCCAGCATGGGGCACAAAATCACATCTTCGACTTCTGCTGGTTGCAGAGCGTTGGGCACCAGCAACTGCAGACTGTCGTTCCAGCGAACAATATCGATTCGCTCACCATTGAGTTCCTCAACAATGCCACGAATCCTGGCCCCTCTAACGCCGACACAGGCTCCCACACAATCGATCGTGGTGTCATAAGAAGAAACCGCCACCTTGGATCGGTGTCCGGCTTCACGAGCAATGGAACGAGTTTCAATTATGCGATCATTAACTTCCGGAATTTCAACTTCAAAGAGCCGACGCACAAAGTCAGCATGTGTTCTGGAAAGAATCACGCGAACACGTGAACCGGCTTTCTTCACGTCGAGAACAATCGCACGAACGCGATCACCAACGCGATAACTCTCTTTGTTAATCTGTTCACTGCGCGGCAGAATGGCTTCCACTTTGCCAAGATTAACGATGACAGTTCCGCGATCAACACGTGTAACAGATCCGGTGACCAACTGGCTCTTCAAGTCAAGGTACTGATCGTAGTGGGAGTCGCGTTCTGCTTCGCGGATTCGCTGAATCATCACCTGCTTGGCAGTTTGGGCAGAGATTCGCCCCAGCAGGTCGCCAATCAGATCGGGTTCCAGCAGAGCCCCGTCACACGTGAGCGACGGTTCTCCCGTATCGCGATCAATCCGAACATCGAGCACTTCTTCTTCAGAAAAATGTTTGCGGGCCGCTGACAGAATAGCCTGCTCAATTCCTTCGAAGACGATTTCCTTGTCGATTGATTTATCACGGTGGATTGCATCAACAATCCGTTTGATTTCGTCACCGTTCATAACACGGAACCGTTAATTCGTTACGTTATAACAAAAAAAGTGGGATAAGATCCCACTTTTCAGTACCAGTTCTGGTGAGAACTGGTCAGGCAGAACTGTCCCCTGAACACGTGCCCGAAGGGGCGAAATTCCGCGTCAGAAACAGGAATGGGCTGTCTCACATACTGTGCATTATCTCTTCCTCGGTGCCAAGACGCCGACCAGCAGCTAATGGCGACTCGGAACTCTGAGTACGCAGTGATTCACAGCAAAACTATGACTCACCCTCAACGAACCGAACGCGGGACGATATCGACGCGCGAGCAGGCTGTCAAGCACCAAACGTCCTGTCCCGAGAATCAGGAAACTCAAGGACGAACGTCTACGACTGAATGGACTCCCGAGCCAGCACCCGGGCGCACTTGTAGGCGTGCTTGATGGTAAAAACCCGAGACTCAATCTGCTCCGCCGTGAAGTACCGCCCAGTTTCGCTGGGTGGCAGCCCCGCCAGCGTCAGGGTCAGAGGCAGCAGGTCAAGGAACTCTTTATATCGTCTCTGCGGATCAGACGGTTCAGCCATTGCCGGCTTCCTGAAATAGTGCGATCAATCAATTCCATTCGCGACATCGGCCGTTTAACCACCGGGTCGTCGCTGCATGTACTGCTTAATAATGGCATCAGCACCACTATTGGCCTCCTCCTCAGCCGCTCCACTTTCTGCGCTTTTCGGCTTTGGCGGAGCATCCTTGGCACCGGTTTCCGATGGGTCAGGAAGAGTGACGCTGGGCATTGTCGGTGCACCGGCCGTTGTATCGGCTGCGGGGGGTTGTTCCACCTGCTGTGGGTACGGAAACGGGACAGGTGGCACCTGCCCGGGAAATCCAGGTGGATACATTTGTGGCATCTGCCCCGGCACAGGCTGGTACGGATAAGCTCCGTACATCGGCTGCTCTGCCTGAGGCATCTGTGGAAATGGCTGCCCCGGCACCTGCATTGGTGGAGCCATGACTGTCGTATCGCCTGTGCCACCCATCGGCATCTGTGGTATCAACATTGCAGGTTCTGCCGTGGCTTCCGGAGACACAGCTTCACCGGCCGCACTATCAGCCACTGGCGTTGACTCATCACCGGATTCCGTTGGTATGGCCCTCAACAAGGTGGTGTCGGAGCCGATTGGCATCGACAGTGGTGTCATTTCTGTCAAAGTTTCTGTACCGCCCGCCACCAACGTTTCCTCAGATTTGACAGAAATCTCCCCGGTATTGTCGCCGGACTCCTGTTCGTTGATCCGGACAGAAAACTCCAGACTTCCCACAAGAACTCGGTCATCCGGTTGCAGAACGACCTCCTTCTGAATCCGCTCGTCGTTCACCAACGTTCCGTTGGTGCTCCCCAGATCTCTGACGCGGACAGCGAAGTCATCCGTTGTGAAGACACAGTGGTGTCTGCTGACCAATTCACTGTTGGGACGAAGCTGACAATCCTGCTCCCGCCCGATCAGAAACTTCGGGCGATTGAGCGGAATCACTTGCCCCGCGTGTTTTCCGCCAACTACGTGAAGTTCGGCGTTAATAATACTCATCGTCGCTCCTCAACGGGAAATTTCCAGCGACTTGGGCGCGCACGCGCCAAACCAGCTCGATTCACCTGTTTCGCGGAATGCGGAATGTTGTGGGTACGCTTGTACACTTCTAGCAGAAGGGAGTCAATCAACGCAGAGCGTGCATGACTTTGGCGTGCGGTCCCCAGAGTCGGAGAAGATGAGAAAAAAGAAGAAGAAGTAGGGGTATCCCTTATTTCATCGGAGTGAAGGCCATATGTAAAGACCGCGAATTACAGGTTCTGGGGGATTTTGCAGAATTCAACGCATCCGCAAACTGACGACGTACACACGTAAGGAGTCAGTTGTTCACGTTTGGATCGGTAAAACGCATGGAAACTGCGACAGCAACCGAAAATCCGCGGCAACTGCCCTCGCGAGAGTTTCAGGCAGGAGACGTGCGAAATCGTCCTTTATGAACTGAGCACTCAATTCCTCCACACCCGGGATCTCCGGCGTGTGTCGCGAGGCTTGCAACAGCACACTGCCGTGCTGCAGAACGTGGCCCTTACGACGACGCTGAGCACTGCCAACGATCTTGTGCTCAGCCATTACCACATCTCGCGGGTCGGACCGGAGAAAGCAGAGGAACGGATCAGTTCCGGTTTCGGAACTTTTCCTCACTTGACCGACCTCCTGTCGCATGCAGCATTCAACACCGCACTGAGCCAGCAGTTTGATGATCGCCTGGTGAATGACGATGTAAAGTGATGTGGGCGTACGGGCGACGGGATGAGTTTGTGGAATAACACAGGAGTAGGTGATTTCACGATCGTGGAGAATGGCTCCGCCCCCCGTTAGACGGTGAACGCTCGGACACGTCGTCAGTCGACGATCAATCGCCTGTGTTTCGTCCTGAAAATATCCGAGAGTAATCGTTGGTTCGCACCAGGAATAGACTCTCACGAATGAGCGATTCGGGACATCCGCAACGTGCTCCAGCAGCCATTCGTCAATGGCCATATTTTGCTGGCCGCATTGCGGAGCGTCATCGACAATCAAGTCGCACAGTGGCAGAACAGATTCCATCGAACATCCTGACCGGTACACGCAACGGACTTCTCTGACCGACCAGCAGACAAATCAAGCGGATCAGTCTGCGACCGTGGGATACTCAGTCTCCGGCCGGCTTCGAGGCCAGCTCGTGCGAAGTCTCAGATTCGAATGTGGCAATCTTTTCCAAACGGCGAATGTGACGCCCCGCTTCAAATTCAGTCTTCAGCCAGATCTGAATGATCTGATCCGCTAACTGATCACTGAGTTGATCAGCGGAAAGACAAACAACGTTTGCATCATTGTGCAGTCGACTTAGTTCGGCTGTTACGGTGTCGTTGCAGTTTGCCGCACGCACCCCGGCGAACTTGTTGGCAGCGATACACATGCCAATGCCTGTTCCGCAAATAAGGATACCTCGGTCCACATCATCGGTGGCCACAGACGTTGCGACACGTGACGCATAGTCCGGGTAATCGACACTTTCACTGGAATCCGGACCGAAGTCCTGAACGGCATGCCCCAGACTCTCGATCAACTGGATCAGTTGATTCTTCATCTGGAACCCCCTGTGATCGCTGGCAATTCCGATTCTCATTGTACTTCAGCGTCTTTCCGGATTAGTTCGTCAAATATCGGCCGCAGACAGTCAGCAATTTCACTTGCACATTGCTGGTAATCATCGATTCCCCCACCAATCGGATCAGAAACCCCGAAGCCGTCTTCACGCAATAATCTCATCCGCGAGGCCAGATCGGGTCTCACATCTTGCAACATACTCAGGTGCCCTGGAGTCATCGCAACAACCAAATCCGACATCACCAGCATGTCTTCCGTGACCTGTTGGCTGAGATGTTGTGAAAGGTCGATTCCTTTTTGCTTCAAAACCTGAATAGCTTCTCGGGACGCTGGTGCGCTGTCTGCAGCAGCGACCCCCGCTGACAGCACATCCAAGTTCTGCTTGCGCAGATCGTCTTCTGAACAGCCCCAGTGCTGGCACGCCAAATGTCGAAACAACACTTCTGCCATCGGGCTTCGGCAGGTGTTTCCTGTGCACACAAAGAGAATTCGCAAGAAATTCAAATCTCCATACCGCTGCTGGCCGTCAGCCTGCTCCTGATGAACTTACGTGTAATCCCATGTAATCTGCCACGCTGAACCATTGAAAAACATCTTACGGAAAGAATTTCGCACGCCCCAATTGGCATGGCCATGGAACGATTACAGATCTTGACGGCTAAACCCAAACGTGAATGGGCCTCAGCGACTGCAGTTGCAACTTTTCAGAGCGTATGATGGCCTGCCGGAGAAGAAATCTCAAGTGGATGGAGCGCCCCATCCATGAATTTGTACTGCACCAGCGGGTAAATCACGCTTCAACACGAATATTTAAGTGAAACGCACGAAATGACTTGCGTCGCAATATGCCAATTGTGGGGGGAAGCCGGGTGACGGCTGTCGAAAGTCATGTCCACATCCGTCCGGCCTCTTGCAACAACGGGGCAACCGTTATTCAGTACTGGTTAATTTAAGACAACAACGAATCTTCATCGTGACGGTTGCAAACTTTCGGGAAAACCTCATTCTGACGCACCGAAATACGGATCGTTCAATAGGTACTGCTGAGTCAGCAACGTGAAAACTACAGTTTCAAAATGGAAACGGGCTGCCAAGAGCCGCGTGCGGAACATCGCCGAATTCGGGGGCATCCGTCGAAAGACGCTGAATCAGTATCAGGACACCGTCAAAAGGCTGTATGACGGTCCCCAGGGGGCGGTGCTTCATCTGAGCAGTTTTTTTTCACTGCATGAGCCATTGATGGGCCAACTGTTCAAGTCCCGCCGATTTGACGCGTCGCGGTTCGATCGCATCCTGGACGTTGGCTCGGGGGCCGGGCAAATCATTCGCCACCTTCTCGAAACGGCCCGCCTGGATGCCGAGATTGTGGGATTTGATCTGTCCTACGAAATGCTCAAGCGCGCTCGGGAACGTCTGAGGTCTGACCGACCTGCCTTCGTGGCCGCCGACATGCTGGAAATGCCCTTCCGAGACAACACGTTTGACTGCATCACGTGTGGCTATGTACTGGAACACATTCCGGACCCGTTTCCTGGACTGTCAGAGTTTGCCAGAGTGCTGAAGCCGGGCGGCACGGCATTACTCCTGGTCACTGAAAACTCAATTTCCGGACTGGTCACAAGCCACACATGGAAATGCCGCACCTTCTCACGACGAGAACTGCGCGAAGCCTGCCAAAACGTGGGCCTGAGCTGGCACCGCGAACTGTGGTTCACGCGTTTTCACGAAATGCTGAAGCTTGGTGGAATCCTTGTTGAGGTCGTGAAAGAAGGCTGAGTCGACCGCCAGAACCCCTGTGAATTGAAAGGCAGCGGGGCTCACCCATCGACGTTTCCGTCGCCGCAGTTTATTCCGGGACAGTCAGTGGCCGACCATTATCAGCGGCAGTCAACTGCAGAATGAACGGGACAGCCTGCTTCGCCCATTCGGCAGCAGAAGCATACAGTTCGGCGGTGGAACCGAAGCAGCTTTGCAGCATTTTCGTGTTGATCACACCGGGATTCAACGGCACAGCGGCCATACCCGCAGGAAGTTCTTCGGCCAGTGCCTGGGTTAATCCTTCGACAGCCCATTTCGATCCGCAGTACGGTGCGACCTGTGCCGAGACCGAACGTCCCCAGCCACTGCTGAAATTCACAATCACCCCCGATCGCTGATCGATCATCGACGGCACAAAATGGCGAATGACGTTCGCTGTGCCGTTAATGTTGACGGCCGTCAGTCGGTCGAATTGTTCTGCCGGTATATCCCACAGCGAAGCGTTCGCGTTGATCACAGCCGCGTTGTTGACCAGGATGTCCGGAGCCGCGTATCGACTCAGAATATCTCGCGACCAGTCGGCGACTGCTGCGTCCGACGCGACGTCGACAACATCAAAACGATGCAGCTCGCCCAGGGCGCCGCGCAGCTCCCCAAGCTCCGCCGCTGAACGACTGCACCCGATTACAGTGCATCCGGCCTGCGCAAAGCCCATAGACATTGCTCGCCCAAGTCCACGTGAAACTCCCGTAATTACGACTGTTGTCATGCAATGGCCCCTGGCTGTTTACTTGGTTACGCTTACCGAAATAGACATAAAACGATCGTCGTGCTTTGTGCAAAAGACTGATGCCATTGGCGAGTCGAAATCACATTCTGCCACAGCGAGGAGCGGATTCCCAGATACACGCACGATATAAGTGCTGGTCCTGGTGCGGCTTGCACACGGATCAGCGATCGTTGGAATTCCCGCAAGAACGACGGATCCTCATTCCAACGTCGTTCGTTTTGTCGTGACTGAATCAACAAGAGTCAAAGAATGTCCTGGAAACTGCGGTGAAGATCAGAATCATGGAAGTGCCTCCTGGCTGGGATATGCCCCGCGAAATTCGAGCTCAACTCGGTGACCGATTCGGTCGTCAACGAGAAATTAAAGCCGACGGACACGTGTTCCTTGTGCTGTACAAAGTGCCAGCCTCAGGCATCAGCCAGCGTGCGGATGTGTGTTTCTGGCGCAACCCGGCAGGCGAGTGGCGGGCGACAGGCACGATTGGCGCTGCAACAACTCGTCGATGCGTACGAATCCACCGTGAACCAGCTGGGTGAGAAACATGAACGTCCCGTACCGCTGCGGAAAGGTTCGCCATCCTGGAGCAGATCGGCCCATTTAATCGAGCACTAAGAAAGCTGGTAAACACGCTGCAGAGAGCTCGCGACGCGGTGGATGCCAAACATGACATGCAACTGTTTGCTGACCATGCTGGTGATGTCGCGCGGACCTGCGAATTGCTGCAGGCCGATGCACGTAACTCGCTCGATTTCCTAATCACGCGTCAGGGCGAAATCCAGGCCGCCCATTCGCGTGAAACAGAACGAGCGGGGCACCGACTGAACGTCATGGCAGCAATATTCCTGCCGCTGACGGACGTTTCCAGCGTGTTCGGAATGAACCTGCAAAGCGACCGGAAAAACTTACCCCCGTGAATGTTCTGGTTGATTCTTGCAGGCAGTTTCACCGCCGGCCTGCTGGTCAGTGAAGTGCTGGTCGCGGTTAAACTCAGGGGCCGCAGGTGATGCCGCGCGGCTCAATTTCTGTCGGCGAATGCATTTGGCAATAATCACAGTGCAAATTCGGGCAGAGTCCTTTCAAAACGCTGCTGCGGCAGGAATTCACTTGTGAAACGCTGACGAAGAAGCCAACATGGCAGAACGCGACAGCCAGCAACTGTTCGTCGAAGATTGCGCAGGGCCGGGACATGTCATCCGAACAGGTTGTACTTAGAATCAAGAGTGGACCGCATGCAGGTCGCTCGTTCACGTTCACCGGACCGGATTCGCTGCTGCTGGGCCGCTCTTCCAAGGCGCATGTCCGGATTGACGGGGATCAGCACATTTCACGGAATCACTGCCTGATTGAAGTGCAGCCTCCCAAATGCCACATCGTTGATCTCAATAGCGCGAATGGAACCTACGTCAACGAAGAACGCGTCGCCGACCGCTGGCTGAATCACGGCGATACCATTCGCGGCGGCGCAACGCAGATTGCCGTCCAGCTGGTAAACGACGTTGCCGTGTCACGGCAGCCGACTCCGGCTGAGCTCGGCGCCACCTGTGTGATGACAGCCACAGCACAGCCGGAACAGGTCGCGGAGTTCACGCTGCTTTGCGAAGTCGGTCACGGATCGATGGGAGTGGTCTACAAAGCCGAGCATGTCGTGACAGGACAGGTCGTAGCATTGAAACTGCTGGCAGCCGAACAGTGCGTCAACGAAAAAAGGATGCAGGTCTTCGTACGGGAAGCCGAGATCCTGCGAGAACTATCGCACAAACGCATTATTCAATTTATCGACACAGGAGCGGACGACGGTCGACTGTATATCGCGATGGAGTTTGTCGATGCGATTGATCTGGAAGACGTGCTGAAACCACTGTCGCTGAAGAAGCGAACGCGTGTTGTGCTGGGACTGATGCGGCAAATTCTGGACGGGCTGGCCTACGCTCACGACAGAGATTTGGTACACCGGGACATCAAGCCACGAAACCTGCTGGTCTCCAAAGACAACGGAAATCTAAATGCAACACTGGCGGATTTTGGGCTGGCAAAGAACTTCGCTGACGCCGGAATGAGTCACATCAGCAGTGAACACGAAATCAAAGGCACACTGTCTTACATCGCACCGGAACAGATTGTGAACTGTCGGTTTGCAAAACCTACCGCCGACATCTTCTCCGTCGGAGCCACGATGTACAGGCTGATTTCCGGAAATACGATCTACAACCTGTCGAACCATGAAACACCGATTGCCACTATTCTGAATGACGGCCCGATTCCCCTGCGCGAACGAGCACCTGACGTACCGCGTTCTGTATCAAGGATCGTCGACAGGGCACTCGCTACGGAGCCTGCAGACCGCTTTCAGTCAGCCGAGCAGATGCGACGTGCCATTGAAAAGCTGCTGCAATAGCCTGGACGAGCGAGTCGGAGTCTTTTTCGGAGCAACAGAAGTCCGGTGCAGAATTACCGCCGGCCGAAAAAGATTCCGGCTCCTCTGCACGCAACGATGCAGAAGGGGTGCAGCAGCGAATAGTGGGCAAGTTGGAGAGTGCGACCGGAGTTGGAGCGAGGAACGAGTGAAACCCCGGGCTTCCTTCACAGGCTCAGTCCAGCCTCCGGCCACCCACCAGTCCGGTAACGCAGTCCGTGACTGCCCCTGATTACGGTACAGAACTCCGCTTCGGTTGAAGGATGCTGACGGTGGCGTTACACCACTTGCTTCCGAATTCAATCGTCATGCCGTGAATCAGCTGCGAATATGTACCAGCCAGGCCCGGACTCCTCACCGGAGGCCCCTAAGTCAACGATAACACGTGGTCGCTCATGGCTGGATGCGATTGGCCCCGGCATTCTGGTCGCCGCGACAGGCGTGGGTGCCGGCGATCTTGCTGGCGGAGCGCTGGCTGGAGCCCGATTGAAGCTGACTGTGCTGTGGGTTTGTTTGGTTGGTGCGGCATTGAAGTTTGTGCTGTGCGAAGGGCTGGCTCGCTGGCAGCTGAGTACCGGTACCAGCGTGGCTGATGGCGTTTTCAAAAGCACCCATTCTGTCGTCCGGTGTACCTTTCTGATCTACGTTGCGGCATGGTCGTTCTGCATTGGCGGAATGCTGATGTCAGCCTGCGGTGAATGCGCTCAGGCTATTCTGCCGATCGGTGATCCGACGTTTGGACGCGTTGTCCACGGCAGTCTGCACAGTCTCATTGCCATCTTTCTGGTGCGTCTCGGCGGCTTCCGATTGTTCGAGAGAATGATGGCGATCTGCATCGGAATCATGTTTGTCACCGTTGTGCTGGTCGCGGCACTCAGTGACCCCAACTGGGGCGAAGTGATGCGGGGCCTGGTGGTTCCTTCGGTACCGCACGCGGACGGAAAGGGAGTAGCGTGGACACTGACACTGATGGCCGGAGTCGGCGGTACGTTGACGATGCTGTGTTACGGCACCTGGATCCGCGAAAAGGGCAGAGCAGACATCAGCGCACTGCGAGACTGTCGCATTGACCTGGCCGCCGGATACCTGATGACCGCCGGATTCGGCGTATGTATGGTGATTCTGGGAAGTCGCCTTCCGATCGATCAGGGCCTGAAGGGAGCCAACCTGATCACACAGATTTCACGTGACATGCAACAGCAACTTGGTGAATTCGGCACTGTGGCGGGGTGGATGTTTCGCATTGGTGCATGGGGAGCGGTCTTCAGCAGTTTGCTGGGCGTATGGCAAAGTGTTCCGGCATTGATCTGCGAAATGCTGCCCCAATCGGCGGCACTGTCCACCACCAAAATCGACCAAAGGACCGACCGTCGTCGCTACAACACAATTCAGATTCTGCTTGGGATCGTACCGGCATTCTGTCTTCCCTATTCCCTGGCGAATGTGCAAAAGGTGGCCGGTGTGACCGGCGCTCTCTTTCTGCCGATGTTCGCTCTGTCACTCTTACTGCTGGGCTGGACAGCAGCGGGAAAGCAGAATGGTTTCCGCAACGGCCTGTTGAGCAGCAGCGTACTGACACTCAGCCTGCTGCTGTTCGGATATCTTGCCGCGCAACGTTTTTTGAATTAGCCTGAAGTGACGACACAGGGGCCTGAACACCTCTGAAAGCACAAGACAGTGACAGACGCCGTTGCCGACGGTATCATTGGCAGGCGCCGGGTGCGGTGTGTCGGCAGCCAGATTTGAGTATTCACTCGGAATCACTGGCCCGCGGACGCAACTCGCTATAACTAATGTTGTCAAGAGGGTTCGTTCGAAAGAGTTCCATGGTTCGACAAACGTCAGCTGTATCCTTTGTTCTGGTCCTTGTCGCGTCCACACTTCGGGGCGACGAACCGACCCCCAGGCAGCTGGAGTTCTTTGAGAAGAAGATTCGACCTGTCCTGGTGATGGAGTGTTATTCATGTCACTCCACTCAGGCAAAGTCAGTGAAGGCCGGACTGCTGCTGGATACTCGAGAGGGGACTCGCCGCGGTGGCGAAAGTGGCCATGCGATAGTGCCCGGTAATCCGGAGGAAAGTCTGCTCCTGGAAGCGGTACGACACGAAGGTCTGCAGATGCCGCCGAAGAAACAGCTGACAGACGGCGTCGTCGCAGATCTCGAAAAATGGGTGCGCATGGGAGCCCCGGATCCTCGTGACGGAAAGTCGGCGCCGGTTCGACACTCTATCGACTTCGAGAAAGCTCGCGACTTCTGGGCATTCCGGAAGATCGCGGCACCGGAAGTGCCGCGGTCCAAGAACAATGACTGGGCTGTTGCTGACATTGATCACTTTGTACTGGCGAAACTGGAAACCCGCAGCTTGGCACCGTCAGTCGACGCACAGCCTCGTGCCTTGATCCGCAGACTGTATTTCGACCTGACCGGACTGCCGCCAACACCGCACCAGGTTCATGAATTTGTGACCGATCCGTCAGATCAGGCCTTTCAGCAAATTGTTGATCGTCTGCTGGATTCTGACCAGTTCGGGGAACGCTGGGGGCGTCACTGGCTGGACGTTGTGCGCTATGCAGAATCCACCGGTATGGAACGCAACTACACGTATCCGGAAGCGTGGAGATACCGGGATTATGTCATCGAAGCATTCAATTCCGACAAACCCTTCGACCGGTTCATCGTCGAGCAGGTCGCCGGCGACCTGCTGACGCCCGCCGATCAGCAACAACGCAACGCCAATCACGTCGCCACAGGACTGCTGGCTCTGGGCCCGAAGTCGCTGAACGAACGCGATAAGGAAAAGTTTGCGATGGATATCGTGGACGAACAGATTGATGTGGTTTCGCGAGCGTTCCTCGGACTTACCGCCAGTTGTGCTCGGTGCCACGATCACAAGTTCGACCCGATTCCACAGACTGAGTACTATCAGCTGGCCGGAATATTTCGCAGCACGGACACGTTCTACGGAACCGGCGGAGGAAACGGCAATCGTCAGACAGGCAGACTGCTTGCGCTGCGTGACAGCGAAGTTGTGCCGGTGAACGTCAGTGGGGGCAACAGGAAATCAAAAAACACGGTCAGAAAACTGTCCAGTCAACTCAAGGCTCAGCAGAAAAAACTGGACCGTGCCGAACAGCAAACGTCGAACGACAAGCAGATTCAGCAGATCGAAGAAGCGGTTGTTCGAATTCAAAAACAACTGAAAGCGGCACGACAGAAGGAAACGCCTCCTGCTCAGCCTGACCGTGACCTTGTCATGGGCGTGCGTGACAGTGCACGTCCAGCAGACACTGAACTTCGTATTCGAGGTGAAGCCAATGAGCGAGCACAATCGGTCCCACGCGGGTTTCTGACGATCGCGACTCCGAAGGATGCTCCCGAACTGGTACAGAACAGAAGTGGCCGCGAAGAACTGGCCCGCTGGCTTACCCAGCCTGAGAATCCACTGACTGCCCGAGTTGCGGCAAATCGAATCTGGCAGCATCTGTTCGGCAACGGGATTGTGCGCACGGTTAACAACTTCGGTGCTAACGGTGATCGCCCGTCACATCCGAAACTTCTTGACTACCTGGCCGGCCGACTGATGGCAGATAACTGGTCCGTTAAGTCACTGATCAGATTTGTCGTTTGCAGTCGGACGTATCGTCAGGCAAGCCTGCCAAGTGCGGTCGCTCTGGAAGCCGATCCGGAAAACCGATGGCTGTGGCGCATGAATCCCCGCCGACTGGAAGCGGAGGCATTGCGAGACGCAGTGCTGGCCGTCAGTGGTACGCTGTACCTGTCACCCGCTGAAAAGTCCGTCGTCACGAAAATAGGAAATGGCGACATCGGCCGAACGCTGAAAACGAATTCATTTGCGGTCGATCACACGAAACGCAGCGTCTATCTTCCCATTGTCCGGGGTGTCGTGCCCGAAATGCTGCGCATCTTCGACTTCCCCGAACCCAGTATCATCGCAGGTTCTCGTGACGTCACGACCGTGCCGACTCAGGCGCTGTACATGATGAACAGTCCTTTCGTCGTCGAACAATCGCAAAAAATGGCAGATCGGCTGCTGACCGAGCGCGATGAGGATGCAGGTCGGATCGATTTGGCCTATCAGCTGTCACTGGGACGATCAGCGACCAGTCTGGAAATTGAACGATCGCTGATATTCATAGATGAGGCATGTGCAGCGGATGACGATAACCAACGGCAACGGCCGGATTCAGAACAAAAGGCATGGGCCGGGTTCTGCCAGGTAGTTCTGGCGTCGGCCGAGTTTCGATATTTGGAATAATCTGTACGCGTTGACTCTATGGAGTCAGATCTAACAGGATCAGGTGAAACATGTTTCCATATTCCAGACGACAGGTACTTAAGTCGTCCTCCTGCGGTTTCGGATATCTGGCGCTCGCGGGACTGGCCACCGAATCGGCGAATGCGGCGAAGACCGTGTCGCCGCTGGCCCCGAAGGAATCTCATTTTGCAGCGAAGGCAAAGCGAGTCATTTTCCTGTGCATGCGGGGAGGACCGTCACATGTTGACACCTTCGATTACAAGCCGGGCCTGAAAAAACATGAAGGCGAAGCCCCCGGAGACATTGAGGGAGCTGCCAGCCAGAACGGACGGAAACTGATGCCGTCGCCATGGAAGTTCCGGCAGCATGGCGAAAGTGGATTGCCGATTTCTGACCTGTACCCGAACCTTGCACAACACGCAGATGATCTGTGCCTGATCAACGGAGCTCATACGACTCTGCCCAACCATCCGCAGGCGCTGGTGCAGCTGCATACCGGTCAGTTTCAGTTTGTCCGACCGTCTGTTGGCTCATGGGTATTATATGGATTGGGAACGGAAAATCAGGACCTGCCGGGATTCGTCACGCTCAAGCCGCCGTCACGACTCGGCGGTGCTCAGAATTACGGCAGTGCATTCCTGCCGGCGGTTTATCAGGGAACCGCCATTGGCAGCAACGGACAGTCCATTCAGGATGCGCAGATCGGCAACATTTCCAATCCTCACTTCGATGTCAGAACGCAACGAAAACAATTGGATCTGCTGCAGGCAGCTAATCGGGACCTGCTGCTGCGACATGAACCCAATTCCGAGCTGGAAGGCGTGATCGAATCCTATGAGCTGGCGTTCAGAATGCAGACTGCTGTTCCAAAGCTCATGGATTTCGCCGATGAAACACCGCAGACAATGAAGCAGTACGGAATCGGTCAGAAGCAGACGGACGACTTCGGTCAGATGTGTCTGATGGCTCGACGCTTTGCGGAAGCGGGCGTGCGTTACATCGAACTGACTCACGAAGGCTGGGATCAGCACAACGGGCTGCAGTCACGTTTAACAAACAACTGCGGCGCCACGGATAAGCCGATCGCGGGCCTGATCGCGGACCTGAAACAGCGGGATCTGCTGCAGGACACATTGATCATCTGGGGCGGTGAATTCGGTCGTACACCCGCGGCAAAGAAAGCCGATGGCCGAGACCATAACTCGACCGGGTTCTCCGTCTGGATGGCGGGTGGCGGTGTTAAAGGGGGCATGAGATACGGGGCGACTGATGAATTTGGAATCACGGCCGTGAACAACAGATTGCACACACACGATCTGCACGCCACGACTCTGCATCTGCTGGGCCTGGATCACACAAAGTTGACATACCGCTACGCCGGACGCGACTTCCGGCTCACGGACGTCCATGGCAACGTCGCTCACGACATCATCAGCTGAAGCGGCCCGTCTGCGATCAGCTGCGGTTTGCGGCCGGCACACGTTAGCGATCTGAGACGATTCGGATCTTGGCGCGACCAGCCAGGTCAAGCACGGGCAGAAACAGAGAAATGCCGCTGTTCATTCCGTCCGGCATTTCTGAATCGGCAAGCTTCAGATGCGTCGCTCCCGATGCCGCGAAGCCAATGGTGGAATCGAATGGAATCCATTCGCCGTCGATTAGTGCTTCCACCCACATGTGACCGGCAAACCCCAGTAGTTGATTGGTGTGAACCAGGCCCGAAACGACCCTGGAGGGGATTCCCCTGATGCGCATCAGAGCTGCCAGCAGCACGGCATGTTCCGTACAATCTCCGCGCAGTGTGCGTGCAACCTCGTCCGCAGGACTCAGCGACGTGGAAAATGGGGAATGCTGCATCTTTGAATGCACAAAGATTACCAGACGTTGACACGCACCGCGCGGATCGGCCTGTCCGGCAGATGCTGTGGCCGCCATTTTTTGCAGCCTTGAATCCTGCAGCGGCATCCAGTGAGTGGCCGGCTGTGAGGACATTTTCACCTTTGACGTCTGCAGAGTGCCCTTTCGTTTAGTGTCTGACGAAAGTAGCGTGATTCGTGCTGTGGAGTCATCAATCAATTCAACTTTCTGAAACGTCGCTTCCGGAATCTGTGTCAGGAACCCACGCACAACGCTCAGCACCAGAACGAGTTGAGTGCGATTGTTATTCGAAAACACACGATTGACGGGAACCAGGCTTTTGACGGTCAGATCCAGTGTCTTTTCGGAAGCAGCACTCAGGGCCTGGGAGGCCGTTGCCGCAGCGAGGGTCAGCTTGCCTCCGAGAATCGCTTTTTCCTGCCGCAGAACAGTCACAGCGGGAACAACCGTAACAGCCCGGTCCTGCTTCGACAGCGTCAATCGCCGCGTGTTCGCTGAATTGCTGTGGAGGTCAACGGCTGTGTCTGAGACAAACAACGTAGTCGAATTGGTAGGGGCGGCGCGGGGATAGAATCGGATTCTATTCGCCTGAACCTGTTTCGCGTTACCGATGCGTATCTTTCGACTCTGTTCACGAACGGCAGTAATATCCACGATTGACGCTGATTCCGGAAACAGCACTGGCACGACGATTCGGTCAGGCGAATTCTGCATGGCCTTCGGCAACCACTCGCTGAAGACTGGGGACCAGACATCACCCTGAATACGCAGATCGAATTCTCTCCGCGTGGCATTGATTTTTTCCTCGATGTGAAAAACGGACCTCTCGCGAATCAGTTCGCCACTGCGCTCCATTCGGGCACCGGCACCATCGACTCGCTGCAGACTGAAACTTAGTAAAACACCGCCCATTGTCTGTCGGGTATGCAGCGAGGCCCGGAGTGTCAGGTCCTGTCCCATTCGCTTGAGATTAAGCTGCGTTTTACGCCGGCAGAGATTCGTCATCTTTCCGGCTTCGTTCAACGTGCGTGACTGCAAGTGCTCATAACCAACGGGTGTATCGTCGAATCGGACAACGAACCAATGGTTCAGCACGTCCACCAGACCGTTCTCATTTTCGACAGCAGCAGAATGTGTCGGGCAGATCAGCAGAAACAACACGACAGTCATTTTTCGCACGACTGTCGCCCGGCAGCCGACATGATCGCCGCAGCGGCAGGTAAAACCACCGACAGCGGATGTAAACGGCAGATACATAAGGACGCGTTTCCATTGACCGTTGTGAATTTCCGGAATCGAACCTGCGAATTTTTTCCGAATGTGCAGATTTCGCGGATTATTTCGTCGCGCTGCTGCGCCCGAATAGTTTCGCAGGACCGTACGTTCGTGTCTGCGCCGAACGGGAAACGGAGGAAATCCGCCATCGCTGCAAATGATCCTCATCCCTCGCAGATTGGATGCTAGGTTAGAACCGAGCAGCATGTATTCGCAACAGGGACGTGGGCCGGTCGATGGAGCGAGAAACGGGGCAGACTGATTGTCGAACGATGTGAACGACCGCGTTCAACAGAGAATTTATTCCCGTTGGTCGCCGAAACTGACTCACCCACAACAAATTTTCACCGAGAAAAGTCAAATGGGATTCCTGAAGAAGTTCTTGAAACCGGGCTACCGCGACGGCGATACACCGCACGGTGTCAGCAGCTTTCAGAGTCTCTCTGAAAATCAACTGGAAGAGCATATGACTGTTGCTCGATATGGCGACTTCACGCTCACGGACGCCGTTCGGCCTTCGTACAATCTTGAGGTCATCCCGGAAACGGGATACCGGCACGAATGGTATGTCGACGTAGAATCCGGCGCACGCATTCCTGTGCTGATGAGTTCAGTGAGCCGCGAACGGCTGTTCGACTCATTTCTTTCCCTGCTGGATCCGTTGGGCGAGTCCGTTGACGTCGTTCTGGAAACCAGTCATGACAAGAACAACGGACAACACACCGATCTGTATCGTGAACAAATCGACCTGCCGGTCCTGCAGAGCATTCTTTACGACTTTGAAGATCTGCTGCTCGACGATGGATGCTGCGGCATCGCAATTTTAAATCCGCGCAAGCCGATGGAAGTGCAACTCGACGAACATAAGCTGTTGTTCGTCTATGGCCATGATAATTCGGACTATGAACGGGCACTGGAAGACAACCGGGTCTCGTGTCGTGAGGAAATGCGATTCATTACGGAAGCCGAGCACGTCCATTCGTCCAGCGACGAGTTTCAGGACCGATTCGAACAACTTTGTTATCGCCTTGGCATTGACGATTAACGCTTCATTTCACATGAGGTGAAAGCAAGAACTGTGACCACTTGTTCCGGGACCGACGTCCAGGGGCGATGGCGACATCACGTAACCGCTGGTTATCGACCAACATGGATGCAGTCGCAGGGCAGCACTGGAGTTTTGCGATGTGGATTCCCACTCACATTCGCAGCATTGGTGGCTCGCACTTACAACTGATTCTCATTGCATCAGTCTGTGCTGCCGGAAGCTGTGGTTGTACAAGCATTCCGAAGTTTTCAGATTCCCGCGAGTCATTCGGCGAGACAGCCCTGTCTTCGCAGATGATTCCGACGCCGGTCTTTGAATCGCACTCCGACGATGCTGATTCCAATTGGTCCGGCCGAACGAATGAGTCGACGGAATTCTTCAGATGGGAGCCACTGGCGACCACCGCGGATGGCCGGGACATCGAAGGCATAACAATCGGCCAGACGGGTTATCGAACACTCGTCCTTGGTAGCCTGGCCGGAAATGACCCGGTTGCAATTTCTCTGACCGAACAGCTGGCGCGATACCTGCACCAGAACAAAGTCATCCTCGGAGGACTGCATTCTCTGATCATAAGAAATTCAAACCCGGACGGTCAGGCATTATCGCGTCAGGAGAATGGAAATGGCGTCTATCTCAATCGAAGATTTCCGAACAGCAAGACAGCAGGCGATGATCTGCAGAACGTTGAACCCGAGATTCGCTTCATTATCGGTACGGTTCGGGAGTATCAACCTCAACGCGTGATTCACATTCGAACGTTCAACGGAAATCGAGGAGTTGTGGCAGCCAGCCGAGGTGCTGCGGAATCAGCCCGCGATGTCGCGACCTGGCTGGGGTTCGACTTCGTCAATCTTCCCGGCAACTCGGCCGACGGTACACTTGAACGATTTCTTTCATCGTCAACAACCTGCGAAGTCGTGACGGTCGCAATTCCCGCGTCATCCAGGAAGAACAAGGTTTGGGACGAATGCGGAGACGCCCTGTTGAACCTGTTCATGGCGGATGATTACACAACTCGGGAACTGGCCAGATTAAAATCGCACGGTGCTTCGGCTGATCGGCGAGGCCGTAAAGTCAAAGATTATCGTACACCGAGTACGTATCTGGAATCTGAACGCCACTCTGCCACGGGTGTGGATGACTTGCCACGTCGCCCATAGGAAATCGACGCTCAATGCCGGCCCTGGCAACATTTCTGCCGCGGAATAAGCATTCCATTCCGACAGAAGAACGGCCGCAATAGCCTTTGAGGCCATACGTACTCCGCCACAGAAATCGGCCCGGAGCAGCAGAACAGAGGGACCGACGGGCAGAAGACGATCCCTTTCACACTCCGTCGACCTGAATTCGGTTCCTGTCTCGTAACGGCCCAGGACAACAGGAGCCCGCTTGGCCCCGTCATTCCGTGCATCGCCCAATCGTGTGGTAAGAGGGGGGGCATACACTAACTAATTCAGTGTTTCCCGTGATGATTCACCGTCGCAACTGATATTGTCGATACAACTGTGTTCCGGTAATTTCTGCGGCAGGGCTGTTGTCCGTGAAGTCTGAAGTCAACTTCTGCAGCCTCTAACCGGAACAATTTCGGGCGTGAGGACCCTGATGCAGCAAATATCGAGTTCGGTCGAAGGCACGATTCGCCTCGAAGACACCGCCCCAGCCAGCGGCCTTGGACTATTGCCCGCACAAAATGCATGGCAGCCGAAGCGTGTCGAATCAGTGTTGACCCTGGGAAAGGGTCGCGCCGCCCGCGCAGTTCTCGTAAAGGCAACCGATCAGACTGAGCATCAGCACCTGTGCGTGGAAAAAATCTTCTGCCCCGGGTTGTTGACTCGCTTCATCTATCGCTGTGCCTTTCAGGCTCCGTTCGGCTATCAGAATTCTGAGGACGCGATCCTCGCCTGCTTTTACCGGCGCCGTGTTGCTGACGCTTTGATACGAGTTTTTGTACCGGAGACACGCGTTGCCAGGCCCCTTTATGCTCGGTGGGATGCCGAATCGGCGGCGTACGTTCTGGGCAGCGAGTTGATTCAGGGACGCGGCATTCGTCCGGGATCTGTCAATTTTCGCACATTGCGAGACCTGCTGCCGTGGACGTCGGCGTCCAGTGAAGATCACCATCACTCTCCTGAAGAGATTGATGAACTGCTTGATCTGATGTCACGTCTGGAATCGCTGCTGCGTGAGTCCGGACTGGTCGGCTCTGGATGGCAGGTGAGCAAAGCGGCTGTGGTTTCGACGGCCAACCTGCTGCGAACAGACAAAGGCTACGTCGTCGTCGATCTGGAATCAGGCATTCCGGCAATGCTCGTTTCACACTACATCGCTGCCGGACTACGCTTAAAAACATTGCCCCTGTTTGACGACCTGGACGCGCCGGCGCTGCAATCGTTTATTAACGTCAATAGAATTCGAATCCAGCCAACTCTGGGTGACGACGAATTCGAACAGCTGGAAGCCGATGTACAACGACTTGTGCACCACTCGTCAAGCTGGAAACTGGCAGAAATAGCCGTCATGAGGCAGGGTCTGCCGTTTTTCAGCGCCCGATTTCAGTCGATCTATCGCAGTCGGTGCATGGACATCTGGCACAGGAACCAGGTCACGGACAGCGCGACGCATGATCGGTTTCGAAACAGTTCACGCCTTTTTACTCGACTGACCTATTGGTGTGGATGCATCCCCGGACCGCTGGGGCGATTCACGCAGCGGTACAGTGGAAACGCCGGATATCGTAAACGTGTGCATGACTTGATCACCGATTCTGGTGTGCGAAGTGCCGCTGCGGCGAACTTTTCTACACGAAAAACAAAAGAGTTTGTAGCGGAGGGACGCGTTGCCGAAGACCGTACTTTCGGCGGACCGGGATTGCAGTTTCAATGCAACTGGCTGATGTCGAAGGTGCTGCCTGCGGCCGCACAAAGATGGTTTTCGGATGGTGCGCACAGACGTAACCAGATTACCCGACTGTTTCTGCTCGTCGTCTCTAATCGATTCCAGCGAGAGTTCGGGAAGTTGCAGATTCATTCAGCGATTCGCGACTGGGAACAATCCGGTCGGCTGAACCCTGGCGAACATGATGCGTTACAGCAGGCGTGTGAGTCTCAGGAACTGGATGAATACGCACGCTGTTTTGGCATGCATCTAAGCATCAAACTCGCTGCGCCGTTGTTGATCCCACTTAAGGTTGGCGGATTGGCGGCCTTTGCTGCAACTGGAAGTCTTCTGTATCTGCTGCCGATAATTGTGTCGTCAATACTGCGGACCTTGATCACCTCGGTTCGGATGCTTGGCAAATCAGGAAAGCGAACTGCGTACGGCGAAGCCCTGTTGGTTGGAACGTTACCGGTACTCGGAAACCTGGCTTTTCCAATACAGATGTACTCGTCACATCCACGGCTTTCTGCTTTCTTAATTCGTGATGCGTCCGCCCGATTGTCTCAGCTTTTTCCTGTCTATGGCGGGCGTGATTCGCGACTCGAAATCGCCGCGATCAGACTTGCCAATATTCCCGTGGAGTTGTTGGATATCGGAACTGAGGTCACGCGCCGCATTCGTCGCTGGTTCTGGAAGAACGACAACGCTGCTGCCTCCACGACGCTGCCGTTTCCAACGGCCTCTCGCTGGGACAGAATCGCTGACGAGCAGCTGGAATTAATAAGAGGGGCGGCAAAGGCGAAGAAGCAGTCGCTCAGCAGCGCAATCGAAGATGCCGTGCCAGCGGAGTTGGCCCGCACGGGCGCGTGAACCAGACCTGACAGGCGTTCCTGGTTAGCACACCGTTCGTTTACTGTTATTATCAGCCAACGGGGCAGCCACACGTGTCCGTCTCATCGTAAACAAACCCAGCCTCGTCGCGTGGTATATCATCAGGTCGAAACCACGACTCGGCCATATTTCGCTTCCGGAATCTAGCAATCGACATGTCAAACCGAAACTACTCACCGCATCAGCAAAAAGTCATTAAGCGGTACTACGACAATCGCGACGCCATCGACGACCAGCGTCTGAGTGAACTGGTTACAAACCTGTATCTGGCCACAGGCAGGAAACAGGAAAAGATGTGGGACACTGCCGCACAGATCATGAATCGCATGGGGATTCCGGAATCTCGTATTCAACACGTCATGGACGTGCGTGACCCGGCTGTTTTGGCAAAGATCGTCGAGGAACTGCTCAGTGGAAAACTGCAGAAAAAGAAGAAACCCAAGTCTGCAGAAAAAGATCCTGGTTGATTGGGAAAACCGACCGGCCGAACTGGCAACCTGCTGAATCAATCCGGGTTCCTCAGGTAATGGGTCTTTTTTCCGGTTGCCTTTTGGTGGGTACCAAACGTCACCAGCACGCTGCGTCAGGCGTCGCCGTCAGTGCCGGAATCGTGAAGCTGATATTGCCCCGCATTCAACGATGTAGTACTCATCCGGTATGACAAATCAGCACGCACAACCATTTCGACCATGGCTGCTCTTTTCGTTCACTCTGCTGGCGACATTTGTGCTTGGCAGCTGGCTGCATCCGACGGGACGGAGCCTCTGGAACAGTCTGGATAAAGCAACATTCCTGATCCTGAACGGATCGCTGACGTCGCTGCAGGATATTCCCGGCTGGAGCGCCATGTGGGCGTTTACCAACATGCGCCTGTTTGACGTTGTCGCCATGCTTATGATGGTATCGTTCCTGTGGACTCCAGGGGTCACGTTTCCGAAATCTGAATTGAGAGCGGGCACCGTCAGATTTGTGGTCCTGCTGCTGTTCCTGCTGGCGGTCCGCGAGGGATTCCATGAAGTTGTTCACGTCTGTGGCTGGAGCCGTTCCGGCCCCTCACTTGTCTACGAACCGTGCGTGCGATTGAGCGAACTCTATCCAGGCCTGCAGCCGAAAGACTCCTCACACGCAAGCTTTCCCGGGGACCATGCTGCAGTGTCCATGCTGTGGGCCGGATTCACGTTGTTGACGGTCCGCAATCGCTGGAGTCCAATGGTTGTTCTGCTTGCGGTCTTTCTCATGCTGCCACGCCTGGTCGGTGGAGCTCACTCACTGAGCGACGACCTTGTCGGAGGAGCCTTTGTGACATTGATTACGCTGGCCATCGCCGCAGGAACACCTTTGCTGCGAATGGTCTCCGATCGCCTATCTGAATGGGTCGACCCGCTGATTGACCGCGTGATTCAGCTATCGCCTCTGATTAACCAAGCTTCTGCAGAATCCACTGAGCGGGAACCGTGCCAACGCGACGATGCTGCAAATGAGCACGAACAGCGCCCCGCCGCGTGACGCGAACATCAGACGCTGCAGAAGCTGTCAACCGACAACAATTCTTCGCAAGACAAACTGCGGCAAGCCGTCATTCACGACCGCACAGAGAAGCTCGCAGGAATTCTCTGTTCAATCGAGCAATATTGGTCACGGAGACTTCAGCGGGACACGCCGCTTCGCACTCAGAGGTATTGGTGCAGGAACCGAACCCCTCATCATCCATCTGAGAGACCATACTGATCACTCGCTCAGACCGTTCCAGCTGCCCCTGAGGCAGGATAGCGAGCTGAGAAACCTTCGCTGACACAAACAGCATGGCCGAAGCATTCTTGCAGGCTGCGACACAGGCACCACAACCGATGCAGGCAGCGGCATCCATCGCAACTTCCTGCTTTGCACCGGCAATCGGAATCGCGTTCCCGTCCGGAGCGTTTCCAGTGTTGACCGACACATAGCCGCCTGCGGAAATGATGCGGTCAAACGCTCCACGATCGACAACGAGATCTTTTAGAACAGGGAACGCGGTCGCCCGCCATGGTTCAATCGTCACCGTGTCCCCGTCATTAAAGCGACGCATATGCAGCTGGCATGTCGTTGTCGCCTTGTCCGGCCCGTGAGCCTGACCATTAATCATCAGGCTGCACGTTCCACAGATGCCTTCACGACAATCGTGATCGAAAGCCACCGATTCCTGACCGGATTCGATCAGTTGTTCATTAAGAACGTCCAGCATTTCCAGAAACGACATGTGCGTGCTGACGCCGTTCAGCTGGTAGTTCTCGAACCCCCCCTGCGAATCCGGACCGTCCTGTCGCCACACACGAAGTGTCAGATTAATTGTTTCGCCGCTCATTATTTGTAGCTCCTCGTTGCGGGAGGGACGTTGTCGAAACTCAATGGTTCTTTATGCAGCGTTGAGTCTTCGCCGACGCCGTTGTATTCCCACGCGGCAACATAGTTAAATTCTTCGTCGTTGCGTTTGGCTTCGCCCTCATTGGTCTGATGTTCTTCGCGGAAGTGACCACCACACGATTCCTCGCGATGCAGAGCATCCGTGGCCAGCAATTCACCAAATTCCAGGAAGTCGGCCACACGTCCTGCTTTCTCAAGGCTCTGGTTGAAGGAATTGCCATCTCCCAGGACACGAACATTCTGCCAAAACTGATCACGAAGTTCCTGAATCTGCCCTACAGCCGATTCCAGTCCAGCCTTGTTTCTGGCCATACCGCAATTATCCCACATGATCTGGCCAAGGTTCCGATGAAAGCTGTCGACCGTCCGGGTCCCCTGAACAGACAGCAGCTGATCAATGCGATTTTGCGCGGACTCCAGCGCTTCCACACAGGCCGGATGATCTTCCGAAACTGTCGGCAACTGAGACGTCGCCAGATGATCGCCAATCGTATACGGAAGAACAAAATAGCCGTCGGACAATCCCTGCATCAAAGCACTGGCCCCCAGTCGGTTAGCGCCGTGATCAGAAAAGTTGGCTTCACCCAGAACAAACAAACCAGGCAGGTTACTCATTAAATGGTAATCGACCCACAGTCCGCCCATCGTGTAGTGCACCGCCGGGAAGATTTTCATCGGCACCTTGTACGGGTCTTCCGCCGTGATCTTGTGATACATGTGGAACAGGTTGCCGTACTTTTTGCGAATCGCATCTTCGCCCACTCGCTTGATGGCATCCCGGAAATCCAGATACACAGCCAGGTTCGTGTCACCGACACCAAAACCGGCATCGCAGCGCTCTTTGGCTGCCCGTGACGCAACATCGCGGGGCACAAGATTTCCGAACGATGGATAGCGGCGTTCCAGATAGTAGTCGCGGTCCTCGTCCGGGATCTCTGCAGGCGCACGTGAGTCGCCCGCATTTTTCGGAACCCACACACGCCCATCGTTGCGCAGACTCTCGCTCATCAGTGTCAGCTTGGACTGATAATCACCGCTGACCGGGATACATGTGGGATGAATCTGTGTGTAGCAGGGATTCGCAAAATAGGCACCACGTTTGTGGCACCGCCAGGCCGCCGTGACATTGCAGCCCTTGGCATTTGTCGAAAGATAGTAAACGTTGCCGTAACCGCCGGTACACATAACAACAGCGTCAGCCGTGTGTGTTTCCAGGTGGCCCGTGACCAGATTACGAACGATGATACCGCGAGCAACGCCATCAACGACAATCAGTTCCAGCATTTCGCGTCGAGCATACATCTGTACCTTGCCGAGTTGCACCTGTCGCATCAGAGCCTGATAGGCACCCAACAGCAGCTGCTGCCCGGTCTGCCCACGTGAGTAAAACGTTCGCGAAACCTGAGCACCGCCGAAGGATCGATTGGCGAGAGTGCCTCCGTATTCACGTGCGAAGGGAACGCCCTGGGCGACGCACTGGTCGATGATGTTATTGCTGACCTGAGCCAGGCGGTAAACGTTGGCTTCGCGTGCTCGGTAATCGCCTCCCTTGACCGTGTCGTAGAACAAACGCCAGATGCTGTCGCCGTCGTTGGGATAATTCTTTGCCGCGTTGATTCCACCCTGAGCAGCAATACTGTGAGCTCGACGCGGACTGTCCTGAAAACAGAAAGATTTGACCTCGTATCCCAGTTCCGCCAATGAAGCGGCGGCGGCTCCACCGGCCAGACCAGTGCCCACAACGATGACACTGAACTTGCGTTTGTTGGCCGGATTGACCAGCTTCATGTTGAAACGGTGCTTGTCCCAGATCTGGTCCACAGGACCTTCGGGTATTCGCGAATTCAAAGTTTCACTTGCAACGCGGACCATCAGAGAACCTCAGGTGATGTCTTTTTGTTCCGGATCAGACGACAGAATCTGGACGAATTTACCAATGCGGCTGCAATAATTCAGCTGTTCAGGACGACCCAACCGAGTACACATATGAATCCCAGAGCGATTGCCCAGGCAAAGACCATGCTGCCAATTTCGATCAGCTTGTTCCATTTCGGGTGAGAGACTCCCAGCGACTGCAGAGCACTGCGAACGCCATGCGAAAGATGGATCCCAAGCAGAATCAGAGCCACTCCGTATGCCACAAAACTGACCGGACTGGACAGCACCAGCTTAACCTTCGCATACGCATTGTTCGTGCCGTCCTGACTTGCCGACGGATAAACCAAATCAGGTCGCACCTGAAACTTCAGGTCCACAAGGTGCAGAACCAAAAAAGCTCCGATGCCCAATCCCGTCAGCAACATCCAGTTGGAAGCCCCGCCGTTGGGAATGGCGAAAGCCTCTTGTTTGGATTCGTTCTGAGCGTACTGTTTGGATCTGGCCCGCCGACTCATCGCCGTCGTTGAAATGGCAAGTCCCAGGTGAGCAAGGAACGTGGCCAGAAGTCCGACTTCTGCCGCCTTCAATAGTGCGCCCATACTGTGCAGTTTCTCGGCGTACGCGTTGAAGGCTTCTTCTCCAGCGAACAACAATAAGTTGCCGCTAAGGTGGGTGACCAGAAACCCGCACAGGGCCAGACCGGTCAGTGCCATCAGCACCTTCTGGCCGACGGAAGTACAGCACATCCGGATGACGGGTCTCAACCCGGGTACCTTCACGAGAAGCTCAGCGGGAATACAGCAAATTCGGCAGAGTGCGTCCAAAGCCCCGCTCCTTCAAGCGTGGGGTCAACAAACAGACAGATCGAACGAGCGGGATTATAGGATGCGTCCCTGGAACTTCAACGAACCATGTTCCCTTTCAGAATCAGAGCCGACCGGTACCTCCAGGATAGAATCTATGTGGAAGTCTCGGTCGTTGGAACAACCTGCGTCTCGCTGTCAACCTGGTGCCTCTTCGCCAGAAACCAGATCGCAGCCACGATCAGCGGCATGGCTCCCGCCACAAGGAACATCTGTCGAAATCCGACTCCATCAAAGGCCGGCAGGTCGATAATCTTGCCGAGTAACGGCGCTGACATTCCGACACCCAGATCCAGACAGCCCAGCGTCAGATTGGTGCCGCTGCCACGATAACGAACTGGAAACGTGCCGGAACCGAGCGAGACGATGGAAGGAAACAGCAATGCGTGGCCGAAGCCGCACAACGATGCAGAAAACAGCAGGTGCCACGATGCAGACACCGGAATCAGCGCCCACAGGCCCAATCCCTGGAATAGCAGACCGCAGAAAATGAGTCGATATCGGCCGACTCGCTGGCTAAGTGCAGCTGTACGCAGCCGAAATGCGAACGCCATGATCGCGTATCCCGTCCAGTAGGTCGCGATTCCGCCAAAGTCGGCGTGCTTTGTGAATCGAATCAGGTACAGCGACGGGACGGTAAACGCAATCCCCATCGCCACCGCCACCAGAACCACCCACCCTGGCCAGTAATCACGCGTCAGCCGAATCAGCGACGGCCGGGTCGGATGTTTCTCGGGACGGGGCAGTCCTCGAGTCGCCATGATCAGAAAAACGATATAACCGGCAATCAGCACGGCTGTCGCCTGAAAAATGCGGGGAAAGAAAACGTCGGCGGCGTCGGCGCACAGCGATCGTAACACGTCAGCCAGCTGAGGCCCCAGGATCATTCCAATAAATCCGCTGCTGCCGAACAACGCTATAAATTCTGTACGGCGGCGTTCAGTTA
>JABABI010000039.1:0-40691 GCA_014238335.1 Fuerstiella sp. | reverse complement strand
GTTCAGTTACGCAGGACTGAATGTGGAAAGTTCCACACGTGAACATGCCGGCCAGCCCCACGGCGAACAGTATTCGTCCGGCATACAGCATTGGCGAAAGCTGCGTCAACGACGCAAAGATAAACAGGCCGCAGAAGTTCAGAACGCTCATAGACAGCCAGACTCGACGCACGCCGAACCGGTCGATCGACTGGCCGAGAAAGACACGGACGATAATCGCCGCAATAACACCGTACTGAATTACTCGGCCTGGCAATTCCTCGTGGTATTGAGTTACGTTGGATCCGTTAGCTGCCAGCCACGCAACCCAGTCGGCAAAAATAAACGTCGCTGCGTTTGCCGTCACGACCGTCAGGTTGGCCAGGTACGAGAAGATGAAGACAGGGTCACTTGTTCGTTCCAGTGTACCGGTGCTGGAGCCGTCCGCTGCCGGCGTCTCTGTTCGCGACGCCGCTGCAATATCGCCCGGGCCCTCCGGATCGCAAGACGGGCTGGTGGCGATGTCCGGCCGTAGCGTGTTTTCAATTTGTGAATCAGCCACCAAACGCTCCGTACCTGCGGACGCCGTAATGGAAAGCCATCCGGTTGGCGGCCAGCAGGACCACGATCCAGCTGGCCTGAATCGTCAACTCGACAGCCAGCGTATCTGGTGGAATTCGGCCCAGCAGAATCGCCGCCGGAAAATAGGCGAGGTACTTGAATGGAAGATAATTCACCCATGGAATCCATTCGGAAATCCATTCCAGTGGGATCATGTGCCCCGACAGAAAGTAGTTCATCATCATGTAAACGAAGATCAGCGAACTGACTTCCAGAAACCAGAACGAAATGAGTCCAATCAGGGATTCAATGAGGAAACCGATCAGAAATGCCATCAGCAATGAGCAAATCCAGGCGACCGTAACTTTCGGTTCCGGCCAGCCAGGCAGGTAGTCCCGGCACAGCCAGAACACAAGGCAGAACGGTCCGATTGCCACGGCGTAGTACACAAGTTTATGGGCGATGCGATGCCAGAACAGATAGTCGAGCATGTCCACGGGCTGGATCAGATACTTGCGAACGGAGCCATCCCTCACGGATAATGCGATTCCGTTTGCCAGGCCGGGCATGCTGGAAAAGGCTCGGGCGATCATGACCAGCAGATAGTACGCCACCATGTTGGCATAACTGTAGCCATTCAGCACTCGATCCATGTTGCCGGCGAAGATGGCGTTCCACAGAAAAATTTGAGTCACGATCGGAAGAAAACGGACCAGCGTGGCAAATGCAAAATCACCGCGGTAGACCAGTCGCTCCTCCATGGCAGTCTTCAGAATCAGCCATTTCACGCGCGCCGAGGCGACTACATTTTCCTGTAAGGAATATGAGGTGGAGGTCGTCATGAAAAACTAACCTCCCTCTGCACTGAATAATTCCGCGATGACGTCTTCCAGTGGTCGTTCAGAAACGCTGATGTCTTCTATACTGTATTCCGCCAGAACCTGTGACAGCACGGCTGACACCTTCTGTTTTTCCACCTGCAACCGCAGCATCGGAGGTCGATCTTCCAGAACGACACCATATCGGTCGATTCCGTTCGGTGTGCTGTTGCTGGCAAAGTGAAGTTCAACGATTTTGTGCTGGCTGAAGCGATCCACAATTTCCGCAAGGGCCCCGTCGTGAATAACGGCTCCCTTGTTAATCACGATCGCTCGATCACACAACGCTTCAACGTCTTTCATGTAATGGCTGGTCAGGATGACCGTGATTCCCTGTTCCTTTTGATACTTGAGAAGAAACTGCTGAACTCTTCTCTGGCTGATCACATCCAGCCCGATTGTCGGCTCGTCCAGAAACAGCACGTCGGGGCGGTGGAGCAGGGCAGCAATCAACTCCATGCGCATTCGTTCGCCCAGTGACAGTTCACGAACCGGCTGGCTCATCAATTCCGCAACGTCCAGCAGCTCAGTCAGTTCCGTGAGCCGCGAATTGTAGTCCTGCGTGCTGACTCGATAGATTTCCTTGTGCAGCCGGAAGGATTCCTGAGCCGGAAGGTCCCACCACAGCTGTTCCTTTTGCCCGGTCACCAGCGAAAACCGGCGGCGGTAGGCGTCTTCTCGCTTCCACGGCACGTGGCCCAGTACCGTCGCGGTACCGGATGTCGGAACGATCAGACCAGACAGCAGCTTCAGCGTGGTTGTCTTGCCGGCCCCATTCGGCCCAAGGAACGCCAGCATTTCACCCTCTTCAATGGTGAAACTGACGTCGTTTACCGCCTTGACTTCACGATATTCACGGTGAAACAGTCCGCGCAGGGAAGCCAGCAGTCCTTCGCGTTTGCGGTATACTTGGTAGGTGCGGCCCAGATTCTCAACGACAATGGCTGGCATTGAAGTGATCGTAGTGGAGTCCGCAGTGATCACCAATTCGCTGGGTGAAAAGAAGGTCGCCTTTTTCGAAATGTGGCCTTCCGGCGCCACTCGGTCTCCACCGGCGCCACGTCTTCCGACCGAAACGAGCCAACATCAGCGGCGGCCCCCCGACGGCAATTCTGTCAAGGTACGGCGCAGAACAGACACTCGACTTCCTGCAGCTGCCCCTGGGGACGCAACGAATGTCTGCAGATTCTCTTTCGCCCTCTGCTGAGCAACTTCCACGACCGCACCGACCGATATAGCCTTCGTCAAATCGCCTGTCCCGGCCCCCAGTCCGGCAAACAACTGAGTAATCTGTTTGACTCGCGGGTCGTTCGCGATGTTCTGCTGCTGGTCGACAGAGATATCCTGATGCGTCGCTGCGCCCGTCACGCGCCCGGCAAATTTCCAGTCCGCTTTGTTGCCATGCCTGTGATACAGGTCGATCGTTACGCTGGCAGCGCCCGAGCTCGCGTTCAGTTTCATTTGGCAGACTTCCACCACATCGGCCTGCTCAGCCGTGGCAATGACGACAGCCGGCGACGGCAGCGACTGTCCGAGCGCCGGAGCGTTCGTCTCTGCCTTTAACTTGCCAGCCGATGCACCAGCGTTCTCACTCAAAAGTGCGTTAAGTTGAGACTGCACCTGCCCGGCCAATAGTTCCAGGGCCAGCGTTTCGGGATTCGCGGTGGCATCCTGTTCTGAAACGTAGCGCCCTGAGTGATAGATGAGCCGACACGTTCTGCCGAATATACGATCTGTCTGCAGCAATATACGACGAAACGTATTCGCGGCACTCTCGACGTCTTCAGTTGGCAGTGAGCGGACTAGTTCTGTCGCGGGAATCTGGCGCAGGGCAGCGCGAACATCAGCCTGCTTCAGGGCTTCCACATCCATGACTGCATTCAGAATTCCGATTCCGGCGAGTTCACGAATCGCCGGTTTCTGCAGCAGCTTCCGTCGCACCAGTTTGTCCGAAATATCGATAACGATGACGTCCGGCGTCAGTGGGCCAACTTCGTCGTGTTGCAGATTCTGCAGTCGCTCCCTCAGGAAGCCAACCCGTTCAATGTCTGTCACGCCAGCCGCCTCAAGCGACGTGATGTGGGCCGTCAGCAGGGGGATGACGGGATTCTGGGCGACGCTGCCCTGTTTGTTTGTAGCGTTCAACCGAGCCAACAGTTCCGGAACATTCTGCTTCAGCCACTCGCCCCTCACCAAAATAGATACGGTCGCTTCCTTTTCTGCCGGTAACGATGCGCCCAGCAGACGAGTCCCGTCCTGCAGAATTAAGACATCAACGGTGCGCTGACGAATCGGTACTTCAGCGTGAGTCGTGAGACTGCCCGCACCGCAGATTAGTAGTGTCATCACAACCAATCGATGCCGTGCAGGACCCCATTGGTGGCAGCTCTTGTGCGTCATGAAACTTAGGCAATCATCATGAAGTTGAAGCAGAAACAGAGTCCGGCACCGAAGAACGGCCCTCCGTCAGCCGTCTCAGCTAATTGTTTGCAGAGTTTAACAATTTGTAAGGTTGCGGATTAACAACACAAACGTCTTCTTTATGCAACACTCCGTCATAAAACGACATTGATTCCAAATTTGCTGGATTTTTACATCCGGCGCGACAGTTGCGTGGGGGATTACAGAAAGAGGCTCTGGCCATGAAAGCTGCTTCATAAACGTTTGAAGTCCAGGCCTCTCGTGTGTTTTTTTGTAATACGCCCTTTAACGCTGACTTTTGGCCGCGGCAAACGTCTTTCATGTTGCAGAAAGCATTCGCCCCGGACCACATTTTTGCGACAACTGCTCCAGTCTTCAGGAACCGGCACATGAGAACGACGTTGGGGTTACAGCATCATCCGCCAGTATGGCTTAATCATCTGATTACCCACGTCACCTGCGCCATTGTCGATCACGACTGCCATGCGCCGGTCGGCTGTCATTTCTATCAAAACCCCGGCACTGCAGAATGGGAAATCTCTGCTTTTGTCTCGTCGACAGAGGTGGTCGGAGGCCCTATGGACGGGACGGAAGTGAACCCACCCGTGCAACTGGACATCAGTTCCGTGATCGATCTGTTCGATGACAGACCGACGATTCACTGGCAATCCGACCCGGTCGCGGCCGACGACGAACTCGCCCAACACGTCTCTTTTCAGGGTGCCATCAACGAGAATCGCGTGTGGCTCAGAATTCTGCGAGGCGCGCCCGAAGGAACGGGCCCCGGGCGTCTGGTGCACGCCGGCAGCGGCAGGATTGAGAATCTCTGGTAACGACCTGCCTGGCAACATGGCAAGTCGATCGGAATCAGACGAAGACCTTCTGGTGCCCGCGTTGCATCGTTAACGCTGGCATTTCGAACAATAGAACGTCGATCTCTGAGCCTGAACAATTCTCCGGACCACACCAGCGGCGCACCTTTGACACGGCTCGCCTTCCTTCTGATAGACCTGATGCTTGTTCTGGTACCCGCCGTCTTTATTCAGCGCATTTCGGTAGGTCCCGTCTCCAAGCGTTGAGCCTTCATATTGAATCGCTTCCTTCAGGATTCGTTGAGTAGCGGCCTGAATTGCGGACAGTTGTTTATTTGTCAGGCGCTGAGATGATCGCTTTGGCGAGACGCTCGCTTCGTGCAGAATCTCGCTGGCATACAGATTACCAATGCCGGCGATAAGCTTCTGCTCCAGCATCGCCACTTTGATCGGACGGCTGGTCCGACTGAGTTGCTGCTTCCAGTCGTCAGTCGACATACGAAGCGCGTCCGGACCCAGCACGTTTCGAACTTCTTCCATCCGGTCGCTGTCCAGCAGACGCACAGTGCCCAGACCGCGTCGATCCCAGAATTCGAACGAGCTGCATTTTCCCCGCTTGGGTGCCATATGCCAGCACAGGCGTCGGTGTTCGGGCGTTGGTGGCTCGGACACCAGCATCAGACCCGTCATGCGCGGTTCGATGACGATGAACTGTGCGTCGGCCAATTCAACGACGACACGTTTTGCCAGCCTCCAAACGCCTGTGATCTTCTGGCCGGCAACCTGTTTGCGGAATTTCCCGGGTGAAGGCGACACCTGAATGGGTCGACGAGTACAGGCACAGAACTCCAGTTCGATGATCGTCCGCCCGACGATTTCGGGCCTCAGTCCTCGCACCATGGTTTCAACTTCGGGCAATTCCGGCATTCGCGAACCTCAACTGATTGAACTCATTGATCCGAATGACTGGCTGCTGGCTCAGGAAACCATCAACCAACCAACGCCGTGCCGCTCGCATCCCCCCCAACAACAAAACCAGGGTGTACAGAAGCAATTCCTTCATAACGGCGGACGGCCAGGACTGTCATTCGCGTACGTTGACTCTGTGGAGTCCCCCGGAAGCGGTCGTTGCATGGGGCACGGGGTCTGCCGAGACAGAACGACGAGGCCTGCACCAGCGTAACCGGAATCACCCGGTTGACCAGCAGCGTCGAAAGATTCGAGGCATTCCAAACGACTTGTATGTCAGGGAATTGCCGGAATATTCTTGACGCCATCCAACGGCACGACGATGCTAGACAGCAGGTCGGTCCCGCTCTGTACAGGATTCTGTACGCGCCGCTCCGTTCTGCACACCTCTCGTGGTCAAAACTTGGTTTTTCATCCAGCAAAGGCGTCTCCCATGCTGCGAAACTCTGTTCAGCTGTTTACCGCAGTGACTTGTTTGTGTCTTACAGCCGCGTCCGCTTCGGACAAATCTGCAGACTCCGGCGTTCATCAAAAGGCGGCGCAGCTGAGAATGGAGGCCCGAGTTGCCGCCGAACGAGGTGAATTCAGCACCGCTGTCAAGAACATTATGGAGGCGTCAGAACTGACAGGAGACCGCCAGACCGCCGCACGCGCCCGGCGACTCACTCCGTCAGCCGCCGGGGGCAGCCCGTTCGCCAACTTTCAGGAAACCATGACCCTGATTCAGGAGCAGACCACTCCGCCGGCACGGTGGATATCGGTCGACGGCGAAGGCGGTGCAATGTCCATTTCAAGCCAGGGTGTATTTGTGGGGCTACCCGCAATGATGGCCGTGCAGGCGTTGATGTCTGATGATTCACAATTGTTGAAGGCGGCCGAATTCGCAAAGAATGCCAACCAAAACAAAGATGTCCGTAAAGCGGCGAAACTACGAATGGTTTCGATTCCTCGACTGGAACAGCATGTTCAGAACCTGGAACAGCAGGGGCAGCCGGTTACCGATGACATTCGCAACATGGCAGGCATCAGCCGCATTGATTATCTGTTTGTATTTCCCGAAACCAGTGACGTGGTCATCGCCGGACCGGCGGGAAACTGGACACTTGATGCCGACGGTCGAGCCATCAGTTCGATGACGATGCGTCCAACATTGAATCTGGACGACCTGGTTACATTGACACGCACCTTTGGACAGTCTGGCCCCGGATTCTTCATGTGCACGATCGACCCGAAAAAAGGTCAGGTCGGCGCTGTGCAGGATTTCGTAAAGAAGAATCAGCGAAACCTGAACGCAGGAACGGCGGCTGTATTTACCCAGCAGGTTGAACAGACACTGGGTCTGCAGAACGTGTTTGTTCGGGGCATTCCACAGGACTCACATGTAGCATCCGTCATTGTCGAAGCCGACTATCGCATGAAGGAAATTGGCATCGGCAAACGACAGGGACCGAAGGGGATGAAAAGCTACTTCGATCTGCTGACTCGCTCCGAACAACGCGGATCTTCATCGATGGACGCCCTGCGATGGTGGATGGCTGTCGGCTACGATGCCATCAGAATGTCGCCCGACGGCAAGTCTTTCGAGTTTTCCGGCAACTCCGTTGAGTGTCTGTCCGAGAACCAACTGGTCCATGAAAATGGAGACCGAACGGGCACCGGCAAAGCCAGCCGAGCAAACACAAAATTCGCGGATCTGTTTACCAAACACCTGCCGGAACTGGCAGCTCAGGATCCGGTATTCGCGGATCTGGAAAACGTATTTGACCTCGCGATGGTCGCAGCGCTGATTCATGAACGGGGACTCGGACTGCGAGCCGGCTGGAGTCCGAAAGCATTCGCGGCGAATGGCGATTATCGAACTCAGTCCCTTGAAGTGCCTGAGGAACTGATGACAGCTGCCCAGTTCCGAGTCTTTGACGGTCGGAGTGTCGTGGTTCAGGTGGCCGGAGGCGTGCGAGTGGATGTTGCAGATCTGATCAGCGACAAGGATCGCCTGCAGTCTGCTGAGGAACTTGCTGCTCGTTCCGACACCGCGACGCCAATCGGCCAGCAACGTGACAGCTGGTGGTGGGACGCAGCCGAAAAGTAATACCAGCCTTCAGCTAAGAAACACGAAGCCCGGCACTGTCAGAATGCCGGGCTTTTTTCGTTTGCGGCAGTGATGAGGCCAAAGTCAGTCCTGCAACAGGGTGCCTTTGGCCCCTGCCAATTCCGGGAACTCAAGTCGATTGCGGTGCAGTGTCTCCCGGAGTGCACCAATGCATCACGTACAGGCCACGCCCCGCAGGATTGTTCGGATCCTGCAGAACGTGACGAATGTAGTAAGAAAATGCCACGTACCGAGGTCTGTCCTGCAGTCTGGATGTTTGCCCGAACAACGTGCGTAAGCTAGGTTACAGAAGCGACGTTAAGTCCGCTGTTGCGACGCCTGCGAGCGTTCTCAGCACCGCCAATCCGGCGATGCCACCGAATTCAGCAAGCGACTGCGCGCGCATGCACCGACTGAATTCCATGAAGCTGTCAATTGTCATTCCCGCGTATAACGAAGAGCAGAACATCGGTCTGTGTCTGACGGAGCTGCGCAAAGCCGTTCGGGATGAACATCAGATTCCGTACGAAATCATCGTTGTCAACGACAACAGTTCCGACGACACAGAACGCATGGTCCGTGATCAGATGGAACTGGACGCCAGCGTTCGCATCGTGAATCGCACAATGCTCGGTGGATTCGGACGAGCGATCAGATCCGGTCTTGAAGCCGTGGCTGGAGACGTCGTCGTCATCTGTATGGCCGACCTGTCGGACGACCCGCAGGACGTGGTCGCCTATTACCGCAAAATCAACGAAGGCTACGACTGCGTTTTTGGCTCACGATTCATTCCTGGCAGCAGGGTTGAGAAGTACCCCGTGGTCAAACTCTTCGTCAATCGGATTGTCAACACGTGCATCAGAGTTCTGTTCTGGACACGTTTCAACGATCTGACCAACGCATTCAAGGCCTACCGCACCAGCGTCATTCGCGACTGCGGCCCGTTTCGTTCCAGCCACTTCAACATCACTCTGGAACTGTCATTAAGTGCACTGATCCGCAACTACAATATCGCTCAGATACCGATCAGCTGGTACGGTCGAGCGTGGGGCGCTTCCAATCTCCGCATCGGAGAAATGGGCCGACGCTATTTGTGCACAGTCCTGATGTTCTACTTCCAGCGCATACTGATTCGCGACGACGTAGTCGCAGAACAGCTGGCGAAGCAGTACCACTGGCGAGACCACCAGGACGACATCGAGAATCGTCTGAGCCGTCTGGAGTCCGTCCTGGCGGCCGTCAACGAAGAATTCGCGACGCCGGCAGGTGCATCCACGCAGACACCAGTAGCATCACGCAAGCGGTCACTGAAAAATCCGCACGCGGTGGAGCCTATCGTCCCTCCCCCACGGGAGCCTGCGCCGACCGGCCACACTATAGCCGCGCAGCTTGAGGCAATGTGAACGTGGTCGTATCCATCGCTGAAACTTCCGGTTCCGCTTTGATGACAGGGGTTCGGCTGGCTGATTTGCGATCTTTGGCAGTGGAACGTGGCCCCGCATCACTCAGGATATCGCGGCGGATTGCGGTCTCAGGTCTATTGGACGTCCTTGCAGCCAGTTGAACCTCGGTGTAAGGCGACGAAATCACTCGTCCCTCCGGCGAAATATATTCGACTCGCAGAGCACAGGACGCATGTCCCTTGTCCTTCAAGACGTAGGGCAGGAATACGTTATACGATTCGCCAAGAGTACTTTCTGTCCGGTGAGCATTCCATCCCCCATCGTCGAAAGTGAACTTATGAATGGGCTGAGGGTCCTCTTCGTTCGGATCAAAGTTGACGTACTCATAGATGTGAATCTTTCCGTGCACAGGGATTGGCGACGGACTTCCGTACGGAAACAACAGAATCTGCCCAGCGAAACCGCGACTCGGCCTTCCTTCCAGGCCCTGGCCTTCCGCTGGTTCCCACAAACACAGAATCTTGACGATTCGTTTTTCCGCTCGGATGGCACTGACGAACGCCACGGGTGACTTGATGATCGCCGCTGAAGTATGCAGCAACGATGAACACCCGGTGGCTGACGCTGTGATTGCGGCAATGATCGTCAAGACTGCAAATGTGTGGCGGCGGTTGACTCCGTTGACCGGAATCACTGCTGTTGTCGAGCGAAGTCTGTTCATCGTCGTATCCATGTTTCCTGCGAACACAGACCGGCTGAATATTTCACAGCTGGTCCTATTCTTTTTTGCCTCTTCCGATGAGTCGTTTGACCCAGGAAGTCGCGGCGTTGCCGGACTTCTCAGCCTCTGGCTCTTCCTGCTCACCACCAGCTTCGTCGGCCGTGTCGGCTTCCCGTTTTTCACCGCTGGTTCGAACAATCGTTCGACTCGGCCGCTCCTCATCGGCCGCCCGAGTTGAAAGCTCGCTCCGCGAAAGAGTCGACTTCGCCGGCTTTACAAATGGCAAGCTCGTTTGCGGAGAGAATTCCGTCTCACCGTCGGCTGGTACAGGTGCTTCGATGATCGGAACGGCTTCACCTGGATAATTATCAGATTGTACACCCCCAAAGTCATCGACTTTTGGGAGCATGAACTGATCCATTTCCGATGGCGGGACGCTAAACAGCGGTCCGTGCATCTCTTCAGCTTCTGATTCGATAAAGTGAATTCGTTCTGCTTCCACCTGCTTAATCAATTCTGAATCGATATCGTTATAGATAATGCGTGGCGTCAGGAAGATCAGCAGTTCGGTGCGAACGGTGTTCGTCCCATCATAGCGGAACAAAGAACCAAGCACCGGCAGGTCGCCCAGCCACGGCACCTTGCGTTCCAGCGTCTCATCCGTTTTCGTGATCATGCCACCAATGACGATGGTCTGTCCATTGGGCACCGCGACAACAGTGTCAGCGATGGCCGTGTCAATGATGACCGATTCGATCACGTTACCACTGGACAGGTCAGTAAACACGGGCACGCCACCACCAGAGAGCTTGCTTTTTTCTGCATAGACATCCATGTTGATGATGCCGTCAGGAGTCACGCGAGGGGTCACTTCCAGAATAATTCCGATGTCCTGCTGTACGATAATCGGTGAAACAACGTTTATGTTTGAGACGTCCACGCCGTCAACGACGGGCACCTGCTGGCCAACCTTAATGCTGGCCAGATTGTTGTCCGTCGTGCGAATCTGCGGACGACTGAGAACATGAACCGTGCGTCGAGCAGCCAGTGCACGAACCAGAACATTAACCGCATCCGACTGGGCGGAAAAAACAAATCCGCCAAACCCGAGGTCGCCGTTTTCACGCCCCAGCGAGAAGTTACTAAGGCTCTGGGCACCCAAGATACCCGAATTAACCCCGGCGGCTCCCGTGTTGTTGCCGAGCGCAGAGTCCGTATTGTTGAAGCCGAAACCCGGTGTCGGATTAATCGACTGTATGACCGTTTCCTGAAGTTGCTGTCCGTTCGCGTTCTGGCTGATATTGGTAATCGAAACAAGATCGTCAGCGGCCTGCAAAATACTTCGGGAAAACAGCTGCGGGTCCTGAAATCCCAGTTCAATGCCGAATTCATCCGTATTGTCCAGAGCTACTTCAACCAACAGTGCCTGAATGATAACCTGCGGTGGCCTTGCATCCAGCTCGGCTACGATTTGTTCAACATGGCTGTAGTACTCCGGTGACGCACTGACAATCAGCGAATTGCTGTTATCGTCCGGGGCAACGATGACTTCCTGACGCAAACGTTCGATGTTGCTGATCAGATCTTCAGAACTGTCCTGCAGACCCTGCTGTTGCTGCAGAAAGTCGTTCAGGGCCGCAGCAACAATGCTGGCCGGAGCATTCTCCAGCCTGATTACATTCGTCGTTCGCTGACGCGAATCCGTCGTATCCAGCCGCAGCAGAATGGCTTCCACCACGGACAGGGCTTCCGCACCACCCACGGCCAGAACCGTGTTCGTTCGGATATCTGCTGAGAACGTCAGAGGGATCAGGCTGCTGGTCGCATCTTCTGCTCCGGAAATCTGAATGCCCAGCTGTTCTTCCTGGTTCTGGTTCTCGAACATCGTCGTCAGCAATTCGACCGACTGCGATGCATCTGCATTCTTCAGTGCGAAGACTTTGATTTCAGCGACGGCAGAAGGTGGCCGGTCAAGATTTCGGATCAACGCCCTGAGCAGCGGCATGCTGGCTTCAGGAGCCGATAGGATCAGACTGTTCGATCGCGGATCGGCGTTGATGCGAACATCAATCAGAATGCCGGATCGCAGTAACTCACGCCCAGCTCCAGTGGTTGCCAGGAATTCCAGTGCCACGGACTTACTGTCACGAAGCTCCTGGGCTCCCTGCGCGCCGGCACCAAATCCACCGCCACCGGTTGTGGACTGCTGCGGCGGGCTGCTGACGCTCTGAATAGCCGTGTTGATGAGATCTGCAAGTTCTTCTGCAGTCGCGTGCTGCAGTTCCACGACTTCGACGCGGTGCACGGCTCCCGGCTTGTCCTGATCGAACCGTTCTACCAGTTTTCCGACTTCTTCCAGATCATTTGCCTGGCCCTGAACAATTACGGCGTTGGTTCGCATGTCGGCGACAATTCGGACTCGTGTGCCCAATCCGCCTCGTTCTTCATAGAACGTGCCCAGTGCATCCGCGACCTGTGAGGCAATTGCGTTTTGCAGACTAAACACCTTGAATTGCGAATTCGGATCCAGCCGCTGATCCAACTGCTCCGCCAACTTAAGAATCGCATCCAGTTCAAGTTTAGGGGTTACGATCAGAAGTGCATTCGGCTGAACCACAGGAAAGAAAGCCGCGATCTCCTGTGAACCGCTGGCGCGTTGACGCAGTGCGGCCAGTTGTTCATAGACCGATGTTAACAGCTCGGCCAGTGCTTCTGAGTTGATGTGCTGCAGAGCCAGAAGATGAACGTCCGGCAGCGACCCCACACTCAGCTCTTCCAGCTGTTTGATGATGGCTTCGACTTTCTGAACGTCCGCTTCGTTCCCTTTGATGATCAGGATACCCAGATCCTGCATGGCCTGCACATTGACTTCACCACGCAGGTTCAATGCCCCTTCTTCGCCCGGCTGTTCGGTTCCGGGTTCAGAATCGTAGGCCTGAGGGTTTGACGGTGCCGCCTGAGCGCGGAGTGCCACCATGCGGTGAATCTGCTCGTTCAGATCTTTGGCTGTAGCGTCAGTCACCCCCTTATTCGGGAGAATTTTTACGGTCTCAGCATTGTTCTCCTGAGGCTTGTCCAGCTCAGCGATAAGTCGGACGATGTGTTTGACCCGCGTTTTCGATGCTTCGATCAGCAGTTCATTCTTTTTCTGATCGATGGCAATCCGAAATATCGTCGTGGCAGCGGGATCTGCGGGACCGGCCGATTTGACGTCAAACGTGGGCAACCCCTCGAGTCCATTGCGGATCAATTCGGCACGTGTTTCAAACACCAGATAGACTGACCGGGCCACGTCAGCGGCCTTGGAATTACTAATGACAAGTCTACGGGAGATCGGAGGCCCGTCATCGACTTTCGGAGCTTCCACTGGTGGTTTGCGCGGTGTAATATTGTCGGCGAAGGGTGCTGCCGCAGACTGTTCGGCTTGCTGCCTGATCGTTTCCTGCGGTGCAACTGGCCGTTGCTGCGAAGCCCGTGTAATGGGTGGTGACGGGCCGTTGCTTTGAGCCCTGGCCGCAGAATGCGGAGTTTTCACCCAGGGGCCGACATCCACAGACTGCTGGCCCGACGACGTTTGATCCATCGGAGGAACGGTCGGCCGAGCGTAACGAGTTCGCGCTTGATCCAGTTTCAGCACGACCAGGTAGTCGCCCTGTGTGATCAGCCGAAATCCCTGATTCTCCAGTTCGGAGTTCAGAATCCGAACGACTGAATCCGGTCGATAGCGCGCACGGTCCCGGCGGGCATAGGTCCCGTGGGGGATTTTGTCCATAACCAGAATGAAATTGCCCTGTTCGGCAACATTCTGAAGCACGCGATCCCATGAGGCTTCGAAGAAGTTAAGGCGAATGCCGTTCTCTTCTTCCACAGGAGCGTCTGAAGCAGACTGCCCCTGAAGTGCCTCTCGAAATGACCGCGATGCTTCTTCAGAAGCGTCCAGTCGATAATTTTGATTGAGCAACCATGCTCCGCCAGCGGCAGCGCCAGCCAACACGATTGCCAGAAAGCCATGACGTCTCACCGTGGTGATCCTTCACGAAAAGCAGGCTTCTGCTATGCCTCTCCCTGTCACCGGCAACTCTGGTTCGAATGCAGAGATCTCTCAGCCGACTTCCAATCGCTGGCTGAAGAGTGGTCCTCCTGAGGTAAGGAGGACCGTGACGCGTGCCTGTCTCTGTGTTCAAGTATGCCGGTTACTCCGATTTATCGGCTATTGGCAGTCACGAGGATCAATCTGGTTTCAACAGTTTTGCCGGACAGTCAGGTCGATGAGCTAAGGGCCAGCAGAAGGAAGACGGAACCGGAGGTACGGATTCCCTTTGACACGACCACTTATTAACGAAAACAGCCCTGGTCTTGCGAAAAGACCAGGGCTGCTGCTGTGTGTCGTTTTGTCCACGTTACCATGTGGCAACGCAGGCATCGATGTTACGGACTGGCAGGTGGTGCACCTGAAGCAAGATTAAACGTATCCTGACCAAATGACGTCCATGCTGTGGTCACGACTGTGCCGCCGACGACGGCACCTCCCAGAAGCGGTCCCAAACCGCCGCCCAGGAGCTGACCCCGAATCACCTGTGAGTCGACTGACATCACGAGGCGTTTCTTAGCGGCCGCAGGCGCCGTGTGTTTCGTCCAGAATCGACACACGTGCTGTCCTTCTGGCGTTTTGACGGCATGCAGACCACTTCGAAGTCCCTTAACAGCATAACGTCCCGCACCGTCCGTCCTGACTTCTGCAATCACGCTGCCTTTGTGTGATACCTGAACCGCAGCATTTGTGACCGGCCGGCCGGAAGACTGAACGAGCTGGCCGTGTAATTCTCCGGTTGCAGAGAGGGCGACGTCCGTCACGCTGGAAGCACTCTTTGTTGTTTGCGTGTCAGCAAAAGCCTGCACGGGAATCGCCATACCCACAATCACCAGTGCCGCCAGCAAGTTTCCACCAAATGTTCTCATTTCAATCTCCAGTGACGGGCCACCCAACTGGGTCCGACCCGCTGCCTATTGTGCATAAAGATGTGGTTCTGCGGTTCCTGTACAATGTCTCTGTCATACAACTTCGGCAGGTCGTGTGTGTAAGTCTTAGAAAAAAGTATCCGGCAAATGCCCCGATTCAACGGAACAGTCCGATCGAATGATCTGCGAGGTATGGTAAAATCAGATAAACTTTACCGACTACAGGGGCATCCTTGATGCCGACGTCCCAACGATAAAGGAATATGCGTGTTTCGAATGCTCAGAAAACTTCTTTCGCCTGAGTCTGCAGGGGGCAAAAGTCAGCGGATACTGCTGAGCTTTCAGCGTCAGCAGCAGAACTTGCAGAAGGAGTTTTTTTCTCACGCAGCGGCAACCGGAAAACCTCGCGGACTGCGCTGGAAGAACTGTGAGTGGTTATCCACTTTTGCGCTGGTCGAAGATACCACGCAGGAAATGTTTACAATGTTCTGCGGTGTCAATGTCTACTTTGAAGCGATTGAAGGCGGCGATATGGAAGACGTTGCGGCGGTCTCTGCTGTCCGCGATGGCAGCGCAGTGTTTCATTTGCAAAACGGACGCTGGGGCAGCGGGGGACGTATCCTGTTCAACATGCCCCCGGCGACAGCTGCTCAGACCGCTGCCGCCGATCAGACACTGCTGGCGGTGTCCGACGCATGACGGCTAAGGGCAGTGTCACGTTGGAAACGGCCGGTCAGCCACGAATTCCTCCAGGCGGCAAGTGTCGTTTTCCGTCCAGCCAATCGGAGCCGTCACGGCAATCCACACATCCAGATAGTTGGCCGGCGAATAGTTGTGGCCGTATCCCAATGGCACACTGGTCGCCATCGGCAGGTCAAACGCGATCTGCAGAAAGGTCACAATCGGGTGACACGTCAGGGCCGCGTTCTCCAATCAGCCACTCAGGTCTGTGAAACAGCAGATCGGGCGAAAAAAAGACCATCGGAACACTGGCGTACTGAATGTAGACACTACGGATTGGCCCCCAGACTCAGTCCATGCACATACAGTCTGGGGCGACTGTGCCGCGGCAGAGTCATCCAGTGCCCGTAAATCCTGTCGAATAGAATGCGAGCGGTGTCACGCGACCGATTGGGATCGACCATGATCGTCAGCCAGCTGGGCACATACGAATACTGCATGCTGGCGATCGCGGTGTCGCCAGCGTGGAGATACTCCAGAGTGTCAACTGTGCTGGGATCCAGCCATCCCGTGCCCGTGGGCGTCGTCACAACAAGCAGCGAACGTTCGAAGCCGCCGGCACGCTTCAGTTCTTCCAGAACCAGGTCCGCCCGCTGCTGCTCAGTGGGCTCTGAACGCAGTCCCGCGTACACACGCAGCCGTTGTTGCGCATCCGCTCCTGCGAAATCGAGCAATTGCTGTCGGGTCGGTCCGCTGACGATGAAATTCTTGCCACGATTGATCCTGCGGTGCGTTACGGCCAAATCTATTCGCGAAGCCTTTCGGGCACCAAGCTGAATGACTTGAATTCACGCCATTGTGGTAGAGCCCATCAGTATCGTTGACCGATTGGAATCAGTCAAAGACGTTCGCATCGTGCGTGGTAACTGTGTCGATTTCGGGGTCTCATTTTCTGTCCGTAACCAGGCAGTTTTCAGATCCTGTCGGCCGCGCGTTTTTCACACAGGCCGCAGCGACGTTGAATGATCACATCGACGACTTTGCCGATGCCACTGGCTACCCGGTTCTTGACATTTATCAACTGGGCCAATCCTGGATTTACCGGGATGGCGATGGATGGCATCTTCATTGACGGTTCAACCTTTGTGCCTTCCGTTCCCAATCCACAACACTTTCTTGAAGATAAACAGCACCCAGATTCTGTCGCTCACGGGCTGCTGGCAAACGCGTGACTGGGTGCGGTTCACAATGCGTGGGGTGAGTACGGTGGCTTCGCACAGTGATCAGGAAATCGTTCTGGCAGCCGGGTTGGTTCCATCGGACGGTGCCGCAACTGACTTCCCAATTGATACTTTCCATCACTACAACCACGCACTGCATGCCGATGACGATGCCGAAAAATCACATCTCGTCGGCAAGCATGGCTCTGTCTTGCTTTTCGCCCGAAAGAGCAGGGACTTCGAAGATGACCGAACGGATCTGAGTTTCGAATGGGATCTGAACGACAATGGTGGCTTTGACGTTTCAGGATAAACAATTAAGTTTACGGTCGACGAATCTGGGTCGAAGAAAGATCAGCGAATCCGACTGAAAGTCACTGACACTCGTGATCGCAGCGACATCGATTTCACAACCGTGTCACCGACGGGCCACGACCACAAGAAAAAGAAGAGTTTGAAACAGGCTAAGGGACGACGGTCGAAGGACAAGAAGTGACGGAGCATGGAACTGGAACCGCTCGAAATCATGATGAACGCTGAAGAGACGTTCAGCGTCACGCTTACCGACGATCGATTAGGACATCCTCTGACGTACGGTGAACTTGTGAACCTGGTCGTCGAAGCCCTTCGCGAGCAGAATCCTGCGAGCCGTGATCCGAAATCGGCCGTCCACCCGTATTTACGCGACACTTTGTTTTCTGACTCCGAAATCAGGCAGGAAGACATTGTTAGTGAGGCTCAGTTATATTGCCCCAAACTGGGTCTGGGCAGATCATTTCAGTCGCACAAGGCGCTTCGGCCGCAGAATCAACCATGTTTCCGGCGGCAGGCGATCAATACGATCACGACCGCATTTCACCCATGGGCATCGTGGCAACAGGCCTGTCAAGCTGCGAACGGCCGCGATTCGCGGCAGATTCGGAATCTCTACAGAACCGGGTTCTGTAATTTCTTAATCACGGGATATAATGTTGCCGAATCTCTTTCTCGCCAATGAAGCCCGAAGCACCCCCGTTCGATGCCGCTGCGAACCGAATCTCTGGAAGAACCTCAGCTGAATCTGACACCGATGATCGACATCGTGTTTCTGCTGATCATATTTTTCATGGTCGGCACCCGGTTCAGCGAAATCGAACAGCAGTACGACATCGAACTGCCAACAGCCTCGGCTGTGGAACCGATGACCAGTCTGCCGGATTCCATGGTGCTGAACGTCGCGCGCACGGGCGAAGTTCGGATCAACGGTGAGCTGTTGTCGCTTGCCGAAGTACAGACACGACTGGAAACCGCTCGAAAATCTTATTCTGAGCAGTCCGTACTGATCCGCGGTGACGGTGAAGGCATGTACCAGTCCATCGTGGACGTCATGGACGTCTGCCACAAGGCACAGATTCACCGGTTCTCTCTGGCCTTCCAGCCTTTTGTGTCGGGAGATGCACCATGATGGTGCTGCAGCAGGTGCTGCAGAAGGTCTGGCAGGGCGGTCAGCTGAACGGCGATGATATTGTCGCGATGTGCCTGTTGCTGGCGATGATCGCATCGTTGTCGCACCTTGTCACGATGCTCATAACGAGGTGGGGCGATCGACACATCGCGGCAAAGTCACTGCTGGCATCGTTAATGGTGCACGCGGTCTGTCTGCTCGGACTGGAAGTCTTCGACCCGCTGGATCCGACACGGGCCGTGGCGGCTGCCGAGATATTTACGCCGCCCGATATTGTCACGCGGATTCTGGTCGAAAGCGAAGACACGGTATCGTTGCGAGAATCCGGTAACACGCCGCTTCCCGATCAACCAACTAAATCCGACGCCGACCTGGAACGACTGCCGCAGCCGGGCCGACTGACCGACGTACCGGATGTTCCCGATCGCAAGCAGGAGCAACTGGACAGTTTGAAGACTCAGGCGGAAGACATGTCACAGTTCGAAGAATCTCTGAATCCGGAGTCCACTGTATCAGTCGACGCCGGAATGGAAGGTCTCCGTGCCGCCGCTGCCAGTGACCCGGCGGCAGATCTCCGGACATTCCTGGAACAGAGCAAAGCCGATGTCTATGTCGCGGATACAGAACGAATACAGACAAGACGGGGCGATTTGACGACGGACGAAGAATCTCAGGAACCGCAGATGTCAGCGGGCAGCGTTAACCGCATCGACACCAATATCGTGGTCGAAAACACATCGGTGTCGCCCACCGCCACCGATGGACCATCAGCAATTTCACTGCCGCGGGCGGAAGCGTCTGACGTCATTCGGAATAAAGCCGCGCCGCTGACGGGGACCGACCCACTGGAAGTCGCTGGGCTAAGCCTGGAGCAGCCACGAAAACGCACAACGCAGGCTCGATCATTCGAATCACGTCTACCACGACCATCACGAAATCTGCCGAGTATGGATCCCGGCCGACGACCGGTGCGCCAGAATTCGCTGACGCCTCAAACGCCGGTCCCTTTATCGTCTGAATACGACGAAGTACGCATTGGGATGTCGTCGGCTCGGCTGACTGATGCACTGCGATCCGCCGCGACTCTGGTGGACACAGACGTGCACACCATCAGACGCCGTGACTCGCGGCCAGCCACTTACGTGCTGCGAAATCTGGAGCAGCGGCGCGAAGCGGCCACCAGATTTGGCGGTACGATGGAGTCCGAAGCGGCGGTGGAACTCAGCCTGAAATGGCTTAGCGCAATGCAGTCACCGGACGGGCACTGGGATGCAAAAACGCATGGGGCCGGACTCGTGCGTGTCGACGAAAACGGCGTCGCTCGTAACAACGCCGGTCGGGACGCCGACACTGGTATTACAGCCCTGGTAACGCTTTCATTTCTGGGCGCCGGTTATACTCACGAAAACGGAAGACACGCCATGAGTGTCGATCGGGCTTTGGGTTGGCTGATCGATCAACAGAACTCCGAAGGCAGTCTTGCAGGCGGAGCGAGCCATTACGCAAACATGTATTGTCATGCGATGGCCACGTATGCCCTGGCTGAGGCGCTGGGTATGCAGACAGACGTGATCGTCGGGCCCATCGTGGACCCGTTGATTCCTGCGACTGGACCGTACGTTGCAGATCGGATTGCGGCGGCGCTGATGCGGCAACAGGGACTATCGCCACTCCTGGCAGCCGCCAGTGCCAATATCCGTGTGTCCGCAAACGCTGAATCGATCGCGTATGGTCTTCGAAGAGTCGATGAATCCCGCCTGCGTGCGGCCCTGCTGAAAGCCGTGACTTATACCATCAGCCAGCAGGACCCCAAAAGTGGCGGCTGGAGATATCGGTTCGGTCAGGAAGGTGACGTCAGTATGTTTGGATGGCAGATGATGTCGCTGAAGAGTGCCGCCATTGCCGGAGTGAGCATTGAATCCAGGGTTCGTCAGCGAATGATCAGGTTCCTCAATAGTGTCCGTCAGGGAGACAACGGCGGACTTTTCGGATACCGCAGGTCGGTTGTCGTGGAGGGTCAGGAAACGGAACCGGTTACGCCGGTCATGACTGCCGAAGCATTGTTCTGCCAGCAGATGCTCGGCTATCCGCGTGAATCTGTGGCCAGTCGCGAAGCCGTTCAATACCTGCTGCGAAATCTGCCGCGACTTTCCCAGTTGAACATGTACTACTGGTATTACGGCACGCTGGCCATGTATCAATACGGTGGCCAGCCATGGGAAGACTGGAACAGCGTCGTCCGCGATACCCTCATCAGTCAACAGCGCCGCGACGGACAATTGGCCGGCAGCTGGGATCCGAACGGCCCCTGGGGCCGATACGGCGGCCGTTTGTACTCGACGGCAATCTCCACAATGACACTCGAAGTCTACTACCGCCTGCTGCCGCTGTACCGCATGAATGAAGACGGCGACAAATAGAGAATTTGCCCGTGCCTGGAGAACGGCAAAACCGATCGACTATTTCGTCCGTCAGCTGGCCGCCACCGACCGACCACGACCAACGCTCCCAGACGCGGCTCCACCGCCAGTCACACATCAGTCACCAGCAGTGGTGCGATCATCGCAGCTCGGACGTCCGGAGCAGGTAACCGTCTTACGAAGACCCTGGCGGATCTTGATGCGGCCCTTGCCGCTGCCAACGAAGCGGCGACTCTTGACGACCCCGTCGCCATCGCCGCCGCCGGTCGAGACGCTGCTGCCGCCGTGGCGGCCGCATGGCAGGAAGTTAACAACATCAACGCCCGAACGGCCGAAACCTTCGCCGAACAGGGACGGGAAAGTTTCGCAATGTCCGTCGCCGGATTTGTCGGGTGGACCGGAGAGTGGGGAAACATCATCTGGGCCGGCATCGGCCGAGCGGTTCACGGCTTGGGCATGGTTGCTAATGTCGCCACGTAGCATCTACCCCCTTTGACAGCTACGTCGACGGACTGATCGCTGATAATGGAGGTAAGTACGGGCCCGCAAACTTTTTCGCTCACGTCAGTGCCATCGCAGCGGAAGCGGCAGTCATTATTGCCGCAGCTCCACTCGGAATCGTTCTGGCAAGGAAGGCCACTGGCGGATGGCTGGTTCGTGTACTGAAGCTTCGTGGTAATCCAGGGCGTTGGTCGTATGAGGTGTTTAATTGTCGTAATGTCTTACGAATTGAGGCGCATCTCAATTTGAGCTTCCTGGCCCTCGTGGGCCTACTATCCGCACTGGCACGCAGATTTTCCTGGCGCTGCCGCTTCACACTGGCACCTTCCGATCGTAGAACCGATCGTTGTTGGGTGCTGGTGGCTCGGAGAAGATGAGTAGCGTTCTCGGAACGCTAAGTCAGGACAAGGGCGTCAAATGTCAACCGTAATCATCGAAAAACTAAATTCAGTCTGCACACCTCAGTCGAACGATGGTCCTTGCTGCCGCTGGACAATTGAGCGATCAGATTTTTCAAGTTTCGCTGCAATGACGCGATTCAAACAGCAACTCCTGAAAGAACTGCTCAAACAATTTCCGTTGGCGATTCTGGATTATTCAGAGAATCCGGTAGACGATGGCGTTTCAGGCGACTGGGTCCAGGGTAGTCATCCGCAGCATTGGGTCATTCCAGGAAATGTTGACGCTGGCGAAGTGCTTCAGTGGCTATATTTGGGGGGCTGGACAATCGACTTCCTTACGCAAAATCGTGATGGCGAGGATGATTACCTGAATGGCCAAGGGTCCGAAATTTGTCTGGAATCGTTCCATGACAATGATCCGTGGTTTGTGAGCGTAGCAAGGCAGTGACGCTATCCTGCCCAGGTCAGGCTGCTACTGTGGCATTCGTATGACCAATAGAAATACTCCAGATGCGGAAACGAGTCGGTGAACGACCGACGTCAGGCAAAACCGGGCCTCCGCAAACTGTGTTCCAAGTCGATGGACCCCGGTTTTTCTTCAAATGAACCACAGAAAACCGAGACGGCCACGTTGAATGCACCCTCTATGATTTCGACAAATCACCAAATTCACAACCGCACGCTTGGGCAGACACTGTGTGTCTGGTCCTTCTTTATTCTCAAAGCAGGCACGTGGCTGGGCGCTATCGCCGTCCTCATCCTTGGCCGAGAGTTCAAGAAGCAGGAGTTGGGCTTTCTTGCCTGGCCACTCGTCACCGTTTATCTCGCAAGCTTCTTTTACGCAATGACGTACCTGGTCTTCAACGAATGCAGCGGACGTTTCATACGGTGGCTATGGCTGCTGACATTGGCGTTGATCGTGGTCGTGTTGGTAGCGAATGCGGCTTCCTTTCTGATGAATGCGTGACATGCATTGTGATTGATCGTCTGACGCGATCTATGCATACGTTGCCGGAGCGCGGCGCACTCAACGGACAGTTCAGCCGCCAGTATCACCACAAGTCTGAAACGGCAGCATCTCAGCGATCACGGCGGCTCACGTGTCGGCAGTCACATGGCAGGAAGTCGACGACAGCAACGCATGGCACGGGAAACATTCGCGAGGCAGTGACTTGTTGGCTCGGGAATGTCCACCGACGGAATCAGACGTGATTCGGGGGCGAATTGCGTCGTTCCATCAGCGTCGTTCGTGCAGACAGTGGCCTGGCAGTCGCTGAATGAATGCAGACGGCAACAGATAAAGCCTTTGTACGTGCATCGAAAAGGGGTCGGGAACCTTACGAAACCTCGTCCGCAGATTCTGCACTTCGAAATATCTTTGCCTTATACAGACCGAGTTTGTTCAGCCAGAATTGAAACATCACCCATAACGTCAACAGGCCGTATCGGGTGCTGCGGCGAAAGTTAATACTGGAGGCTTCGGCAAAGTAGCGAACGGGTACGGGAATGTCGGCCAGTCGGAAACCATGCGCGACAGCCTGAGCCAGAAACTGAGTATCAAAGACAAAGTCGTCGGAATTGTTCATCCACGGCACGGTTTCCAGGACTTCGCGTCGGTACGCTCGAAAGCCGCTGTGGAAGTCACCCAGATTCTGTCCCAGAGCGACGTTCTCGGTAATCGTCAGACAGCGATTGGCGATGTACTTCCAGGTGGGCATTCCGCCCTGCAATGCCTCTGCACGAGTGCGAATGCGGGAGCCCATGATGACATCGCAGTTGCCCAGCCGAATAAGTTCAGCCGCTATCGGGATGACGCGACTGTCGTATTGGTAGTCGGGATGAATCATCACGACGATGTCAGCTCCCAGTTCAAGAGCACGCGCATAACAGGTCTTCTGATTTCCCCCGTAGCCAATGTTTGCGTCGTGTCGAATGACGGTCAACCCCAGAGATTCCGCCACTTCGACTGTATTGTCGCAACTGCAGTCGTCCACCAGGATAATCTCATCCACACCGCCGTCCGGGATATCCTGCACGGTCTTTTCGAGTGTCGCTGCCGCGTTGTAGGCGGGCATCACCGCAATAATCTTGACTTTGGACTGTTCTGCCATCTCAATCCGTTTCTGAACGTGAAACTGTGCCACAAAAAAAAGCGACCGGCCGGAAGCACCCGTCACCATAGTGTAGTGCGCCAAATCAAGGCCGGACGTTGGAGAAGTCGCTGCCAATACCGTCGGAGACCTGCCTATTCAGTCGTATCGACAGCGATCAGCCGTGATGATCCTTCGCGGAACGAATCCTGACCTCTCCCACAGACTGACGCGTCGTCCAACGGTTAATTCGTCGCAGTCGGTACGATCGTCAATCGCTGTGGCTACAATCGACCGCCATGAGCCGGACTTCTCACCAAACACCTCCACTTCACGTGCGTATTGATTCAATCGATGACCCGCGTCTGGACGTATATCGCCACCTGAAAAAGAACAATGAGAATCGCCGCAAAGAACTGTTGATCGCGGAAGGAACAACAGTTGTCGAACGTTTGCTGCAGAGTGACTACGTCGTTCGTTCTGTGCTTGTCACAGATCCGAAATTCCCGAATTTTGAGTCGCGTCTCACGCCTGACGTTGTTGTCCATCGCGTAACGCGGGATCTGGCCACACAGTTGGTCGGATTCGAATTTCACCTGGGCGTTCTTGCCGCCGCCGAACGAAAACCCTCGCCACTCATCCAGAACGTTGTGCCGGCAACCGGCAGCAGCCTGGTAATATTGGGCGATCACATCACTGATCAGCAAAACGTGGGCCTACTGATTCGAATTGCCGCCGCGTTCGGAGCCGACGCGGTGATATTCAGCCAGGGCTCCGCAGATCCTTTTTCCCGCCGCGTGATGCGTGTTTCCATGGCTAACAACCTGCTGCTGCCAGTGCTCGAATCACCGGACTCAGAAGCCGTTTTCCAACAGTTGCACAGTCTGAATTACAAACTCTGTGCAACAGTCCTTGATAGCGCCGCGACCACACTGGGCGACTTCAGTTTTCCGGCCCGAACGGTATTGGTCTTCGGCAACGAAACTCACGGCATCGCCCCGTCCCTGATATCCGAATGCAGCACCAGACTGACCGTCCCGATGCTCAACGGTACCGATTCTCTGAACGTATCCATCACCGCCGGAATATTCTGTCACACTTATCGCAACCAGCACCGGAGTGCACAGAGTCACGGTGTCCAATAATCGAAAACACCAGTTCGAAGTCACTTGACCGCAGGAGCGAGAAGCCATCGAATCGTCATCAGAGATCAGAAAGCGAGTGCTATTCACGGGACAGGTCCAGGGAGTTGGTTTTCGGTGGACAACGAATCGGATTGCGGCGGGGCACCCGGTCACCGGTTTCGTCCGGAACCTTGCGGACGGCCGAGTGGAACTGGTTGTAACTGGCAGCCAGGACGCCACGTGTAACGTGATTCGCGACGTGTGTAACCACTTTCAAAGCCAGATTGAGTCACAGGCAGAGGAGTCGATCCCGCTGAGAGAAACGCTTCAGGGGTTCTCAATCCGCCACTAACAATCGGACGCAAGCTGTTTCACAGTAATTACTTAAGAATTAATCATCCCCATATTTGGCAGCCACGAGGGAACTGTCGCGACAGACTGAGAATTCTTCCCAACGTTGAAGGAATTCACTACGTATGCATGATCCTGGCAGCACGTCGCGTGCCACCTCCCAGCATAACCATGCTAACAAAGTAACAGCTACCGCAAATCGGCCGAGCCGGTCTGCGTGTTGGCCGAATTGACTCGACCTAAGAACGCCTTCCAACGTAAATGTGGCCTCCGGTTTCATGAACAATATCCTTGTCTTCGCCCAAGCAGCCACAGATTCCCCCAGCTGGACCTCCACGTGGGTTGTGGCACTACTGCTTTTCTTCGCGCTGATTGCTTTTTCCTATGGCACACGAGCCGGGATTATTGCTCGAGCGACGACCAAAGAAGCCATCCGCCAGCCTCTGTTCTTCCTTCTGCTGCTGGTTTCGGCGGTGGTACTGGTAGTGAACACGTTCATGCCGTTCTTTACGCTGGAAGACGACGTAAAGATGCTGAAGGAATGTGGACTGGCCACGCTGTTGATTTCAGGAGTTCTGCTGGGGGTGTGGACGGCTGGTACCAGCATCACTAATGAGATCGATGGCAAAACAGCCATGACACTGCTGTCGAAGCCGATCAACCGAAGACAGTTTATTTTAGGGAAGTATATTGGCATCATTCAGGGCGTACTGTGGTTGTTTCTGCCACTGACACTGATCTTCTGCTTTGTGATATTTTACAAAATTGGGTACGACCAGAGAGAGATGTCGAAAGAGATAACGTCCTGGTTTCAGACTCAACAGATCGTCGGCGGGTTCAACATACCTCTGCCGCATCCTGAACGCTTTGCTGTTGTCGCCCAGATTCTTCCTGGTGTGGTGCTCTCGTTCTTCCAGGTCTGTGTTTTGACGGCGATCAGCGTTGCCGTGGCGACTCGATTACCGATGGTTGTAAATCTGGTCGTGTGTTTCGCCGTCTTCGTGGTGGGTAACCTGACACCGATGATGGTCGCGCAGAGCAAGACGGTTATTCAGAATGAGGTGGTTACCTTTATTGCCCGGCTGATTGCGACGATGTTACCTTCGCTGGAAGCGTTCAATATCTACGCAGCCGTTGCCACAGGTCAGTCAGTTCCGCCGTCTTATCTCGGCACCAGTCTGCTGTACGGAGCTGCCTACGCAGCCGCCATGATTCTGGTAGCGTTTGTCCTGTTTGAAGACCGCGACCTCGCCTAGCAGGCAGTGTTCGAAACGATGTGGCCGAGGGGCTCGCGGCAAGGCGGCACTCACCAATGAAAAGACGTTCGCTGCGGCCACAAGTCAGCGCAATACGCTTTAAGGTCGAGTCCGTTGCACGGGGCATTCCGGAACGTCGTTGTCCGTTCGATCCACAATCGGGGTGCTGCCATCGCCGTTCTGAGCATGAACGGCTGTAACCGGCCGGCCGAACTCGGGGTCGAGACTGTTTACCGTTGGACAGGGGCGGGTTGATCGTCGCGGCCCTGACGGTCCGCAGCTTTGTTCGACTTTTGGTCCCGCATTGTGTCGATCGGGCAAGGACTTTCTTTCCCGAAGTTCACTGAAGCCAATTTCGGAGACCGGCCGCATGGTCGCAGTTGTGACATGTTGGCTCGCAGGGTAGAGTCTTGTCAACCAACAATGATTCGACGTGTGCGCGTCTTTCAGGCGACTGAAGGGATACGGCCGTGGGCTTCACAACGTTAGTTCGGGTCTGCCTGCGGGCTGACCGGTGGATGAGACCCTTCATGACCAATACCGAATGATTCAGGCCATCGGAGTCAGTGAACCGCAGATCATTCAGCATCGAAAGTACTTCCGTGTCCGACGCTGCTCCCAATACCTTTCACAAAGTGATTTCAAACCGGCACTTCGCCGGTCGACACTTGATCACGTCAACGATGGCCGGCGGCGCTGCGGCTGTACTCCTGATCGGCATCGTTTTGTGTGTCGGCGGCGTCACTGAGCTGCTGACACTAAGAATGATGGCCGAAGATCGTGGGCTGCTCCCAACGGCGGAAGGACTCATCGAAGGTCCCATCAATCGAATTCTGATTCAAACGATACTTGCTGTTCCCTTCCTGCACGATTCGGGATCGACTCTGACCTTTCTGTTCGCTGCGGCGGCTGTACTGCTGGTATTGCGAAGCCTGCTTCGAGGATACGCACACACGCGGATCAGCCACCACGTCGCTGCAGCCGTCAAGCGGCTCCGAGAGCACATCCACCGTCATACCCTGCGGTCCAATCCGGGGGACCTGACCGGCGTTCAACGCAGAACGTCCGCAAGTTTGTTTCGCCAGACAGCACAAACGCTGGAAGACAGTTCGCGGGACTGGGGATTTCGCCAGCTAACGTCGTCCTGTGATATTACGGTACTGGTGCTCCTGCTGCTCGCGACTCAATGGCGTGTCGGTTTGGAATGCGTTGTTCCGGTGCTGGTCTGCTGGTATGTCTATCGGCTGGAAACAGAGCGCCACGGAGCCTCTGCGAGCCTGCTTGCAGAACAGATGGAGCGTGGAGTTCAGAAACTGACGGACGATCTGGATAAAGCGCAGATTGTCGCAGGTTATGGAATGGAGAAGCTGGAACACGAACAGTTCAGCAGCAGCCTGCAATTGTATCAACAACGTCGTGAACAGATGCACCAGCAGTTGCTTCGTCGCCGCTGGGTGTCTTTGGTCATTGTTATCGTCAGCGTGACTGTTCCTGGTTTTCTGATTGCTCGTCATCTGTTGTTCGGCAGTGCCATTGGACCACCAGCGGCCGTGATGCTGACAACGCTGGTTGTGCTGATCACATTGTCACTGCAGCGTTTGCAGGAAGTTCCTGTCCTTGCCGGAATGGCCGTCGTGGCAGCCGACGAAATTAATCAGTTTCTGCTTCGAGTTCCGGCAGTCAGCCAGGTTGTCGGTGCCAGGTTTCTGGAGCCCATGTCGCGTTCACTGCAGTTCAATCAGGTGAGTGTCGAAACAGAAACAGATCCCGAACTTATCTCAAATCTTGATTTGAAGTTCGAATGCGGCCAGCGCGTAGCGCTACTGGCGCTGGACAGGCACGAAGCAGAGGCTTTAGTAAGCCTGATTCCTCGATTCCGTGATCCGATAAACGGACAGGTGCTGATCGACGGCCAGGATATTCGCCGAGTGACTCTGGAATCCCTTCGTGCAGAAGCAGTGCACGTGGGTGGTCAGGAACCGGTCTTCAGTGCCACCGTCCTGGAGAACATCACGGCTGGCCAGGAAGGGATCTCTCGGCAGGATGCCATCGAAGCCAGCAAGTCGGTCCACGCCGAAAGTTTTATTCGTCAGCTGCCGAAAGGTTACGAAACACCTCTGGGTGAGCACGGTGTGATACTGGACCCAGGTCAGGTTTTTCGGCTGAGTCTGGCCCGAGCCGTGGCCCGCAAGCCAGCGCTGCTGGTCATCCAGGAGCCAGAAGCGACGCTGGATGAAGAGACCAAGACTATGCTGGACGACGCGTATCAGCGAATCTGCAACGATCGCACCGTCATTTTCCTGCCCTCGCGGCTGTCCACGGTCAAGAAATGCAATCGTCTCGTCCTGATTCATCAGGGACGAGTGGCCGACGACGGAACGCACGAAGACCTGATGCGTTCGTCCGAACTGTACCGTCACTGGGAATACATGCGATTCAACGTCTTTCGGTAGAAACCAAAACGCCGGTTCGGCTCTGCGAATTGCTTACTACCACTGTGAAACGTTCCGAGAACTGGATCGTGCCCGACCCTGCTGGTAGAATCCCTGTCCGTCCCAGTCTCCGTTATTCGCTGGACTGAACATGCTTCGACCTGCCGCCTTTTTGCTTTCCATACTGATAATTGTGTCGGCAGCAGCGTCTGCGGAAACTCCTGCTGATCAGCAGCAGGCCATTGATGCCCTAAAAGGCCTTACCGCCAACCTGCAGAAGAACCGCGACGGTACTGTTCGGTTCGTCAGATTCAGCAAGGCAGCCGTCACCAATGAGCATGTCGCGCAAGTCGCGGCTTTCGAGCACTTGGATTACCTGGCAGTGGTGACACCCACAGTTGGCGATTCAGGACTATTCGCCGTTGAAGCCTTATCGAATCTGGATACGCTCTTCCTGTCGGACTCTGGAGTCACAGACTTGACTCTGGCCAGATTATCGAAGCTCCGGAAACTTGAACGGCTGTATCTGGATCGAACTTCAGTTACAGACGAAGGCATCAGTGGTCTGGTTGATCTCGCAACGTTGACGACCCTGTCGCTCAATGGGACGAAAGTTACCGACAAGTGCCTGGAAACGATCCGCGGACTGAGCGGCCTTCAGACGTTGAGTCTGAACGACACCGCCATCAGCGATGAAGGACTTCAGTTCCTTGCAGACCTGACGTCGCTGCAGCATTTATCGCTGGACGGCACGGCGGTCAGCAGTGCAGGCCTTGCGAATCTGACGTCCTTAAGCGAGTTGAAGACCTTAAGTCTTCGACGCACACAGCTGGCAGAAAATCTGCCGACACAGCTGGCAGAATCGCTGCCCAAACTCGAACAGATTGATCTTCGAGAAACAAACCTGCAGGCCGCCGATCACCAACAACATGCAGAACAACTGCCGAAGTTGAACGTTAGTTTTTCTCCGTCTGCCGCGTCGTCTCGGAACGCATTCCAGAGGTATCTCGCGGGTGAAACCCTGCGGGGGCCGGCATATCAGACGGATCCCGTGGACGAATCTGAAGCCCCGATCCTCAGTGGAAAGGTACAGCACGCCATAACCCAGATCACAGAGGGCGGCGCCGTTCCGGATTTCCAGCGACACGTAATCCCGTTGCTGGGGCAACTGGGGTGCAACGGCCGCACGTGCCACGGGTCTTTTCAGGGCAAGGGCGGTTTCAATCTGTCCATGTTTGGTTATGACTTCGACGCTGATCTGACCGCACTGGCAAAAGGTGACGAACCACGAGTCAATATTTCATCGCCGGAAAAAAGCCCGATTTTGAACAAACCCATCAGTGACGATGATCACGGTGGCGGACAGCGATTTGAACCGGGAGGGCCGGAATACCAGGTGCTGCAGAGGTGGATTGCGAACGGAGCCCGCGGAGTCGAAGGCAAGCCCGCCCGTCTGCTGCGCTTCGATGTCACGCCGCAGGCAATCGTGTTCGAACAGATCGGTGAAACCAAACAACTTCAGTGTGTGGCGGTCTGGGCAGACGGGCGACGAGAAGACGTAACAGCATTGACTCGCTTTCAGACAAATGACGACACGGTGGCCGAAGTGTCCGATGACGGTGTCATCACATGCACGTCTCCGGGCGACACATACGTTGTGTCGTTTTACGACAAGGGCATTTTTTCAAGTCAGGTGATGATGCCCGTCTCGGACAGCACACAAGACCGGTATCCGGCAGTGCAAACACCAACGGAAATCGATCGACTTGTAGTTCAGAAGCTGTCGCCGCTGGGAATCGTTCCCTCCGCAGTCTGTGCCGATCAGGAGTTCCTGCGTCGCGTGAGTCTTGATCTTGCCGGAACATTGCCCTCCGGCGACGAAGTGCAATCCTTTCTGGTCGATCCGTCACCGGAAAAGCGTCAGCACAAGGTCGATGAGTTGCTCTCTTCAGAAGCTTATTCGACGTGGTGGGCCGTAAAACTGGCGGACCTGACGGGCAGCAATTCTCAGTCGCTGGGTTCGACCGATATGAACTCGCCGGCATCTCTGCAGTGGAACGCTTGGTTGGAGCGACGTTTGATCGATAACGTCGGCTGGGATCGAATCGCCGCAGGAATCATTCTGGCAACCAGCCGCCGACCGGGCCAAACGTACGAAAGCTATGCGGCGGAGCAGAGCCTTCATCTGAAGCGAAGCGACGGTACAGACTTCGCCGCTCTCGACAACCCGATGCATTACTACTGGTTCCGCGGCAACAATCAGACCGTAACTGACCGCGCACTGACGTTTGGCTATACGTTCATGGGTGTTCGCCTGCAGTGTGCTCAATGCCATAAACATCCCTTCGACCAGTGGTCGAAGGACGATTTCACAAAGTTTGCGGGGTTCTTCAAACGCATTCGGTCGGGCATTGCACCCGATGGAAAATCACAGCAGGAGCAGCTGAAAACCAAACTCGGCGTGCCAAAAAAACTGGACACAGCCTCGTTGCGACGACAAATGTACATGCGCGTCTCTGCGGAAGGCCTGCCGATTCCGTGGAACGAAATCTGGATCGATCCGCCGACCGACGCCCCGTGGCCAGCGAGAATATGGGGGGGTGAGGAATTCGAGTTGAACGAATTTGAAGATCCTCGGGAACCTTTGGCAGCCTGGCTCTTTCATAAGGACAACCCGTATTTTGCTCCGTCCTTTGTGAACCGCATCTGGGCTCATTATTTTGGCATTGGCATCGTCGATCCCCCGGATAACTTCAACATGGCCAACCCGCCCAGCAACAAAGCTTTGCTCAGCTGGGTCAGCGATCAGTTCATCGCACACGGCTTCGACATCAAATGGCTGCATCGAACAATCATCAGCAGTCACACTTATCAGCGCAGCAGCGTTACGACGCCTACCAACCGGACGGACGATCGAAACTTCAGCCATGCACTGGTGCGACGGATGCCGGCGGAAGTAACCATAGACGCCATTCTGCGAGCGACCGCTCGCGATGATGTTGCCGCAAGATATCTTGCAGAATCCAACGGCCGCAAGATCGCCCAGCACCCAAAATCATATCAGGCGCGAGGTATCGATTACTCATTGCTGGTTTTCGGAAAACCGCGGCGAACAACGAACTGTGACTGTGAACGCCAGGATCAGCCAACCCTGCTGCAGTCGCTGTACGTGAGAAACGATTCAGAAATGATCGGCTGGCTGGAACGCAGTGACGGCTGGCTGACGAATGTTGCAAAGGACCTGGGACAGTCGCTTTCCACCGAAACAAAGGCTGCTCGGCCAAATCCTGGGGAACAAACGGAAAAGATATTTGCGGACGATGAAAAGACAAGCGAATTGATTGGCAACGCGTACAGACGCACGCTGAATCGTAAACCAACAGCAAAAGAGCTTCAGACATCGCTGGATCACATTGCAACGACCGAGAACACGGTTGAGGGATTGCGGGATTTGATGTGGGCGCTACTGAATACCCAGGAATTTCTAACGAATCACTGAAACTCCATGCTGAAAGCCCCAGCCACTTGAGCGGTCATTTACACACAATCTGTTGCGAATTCAGCGTGTTGTTGGCCGTAAAGGCGACTGCAGCACTCAGCCGTGGGTGTCAAGCCACGGAATAAGAACAACACAAAACAGAAGGCCGTGAAGCGGCGACAACAAGCTCTATCAACGAACAATGGTCGCTGTCGCCGTTTCACGGCTTTGGCTGGCATTTTTTCCTTCTCCCGGTGAGTGTCACCCGTGATTATGTGTTCTCGCGGCTCCGCCGCAGGTTGTGGACTTATGTAAAACAACAGGCGTCTTCCGGAAGGATCTTCAATGGCATCACGTTATTGCGATAACATCACTCGACGTGACTCACTGCAGGTCGGCGCCCTGGGCTTGAGCGGGCTGACGATGGCCAGTGGTCTGCAGCCCGTATCGGCGAACGATGCTGCGAATAGTACGGCAGATTCAGTGCTGTTCGTGAATCTCGGGGGTGGTCCGGCTCACCTTGATACTCTGGACATGAAGCCGGACGGACCCGCCGAAACGAAGGGCGAATTCAAACCGATTCAAACCAGTCTGCCCGGCTTGCTGGCATGCGAACATATGCCAAATTTTGCACAGGTTGCGGACCAGTTCACGCTGCTGCGCGGAATCAGTCATACGGTAGGCGACCATCCTCAGGGGCAGGCCTACATTTCAACCGGCAATCGTCCCACACCAGCTCTGCAATATCCGTCGCTGGGCTCGGTCGTGACGAGGGAAAAGCCGGGGGATCCCGACCTGCCGCCGTACATGGCTATTCCGGACACAGAATGGACAGCCGGCTACATGGGGGACGCTTACGCACCGTTCAAGACGAATGCTATTCCAAAACCGGGCCAGCCATTTGCCGTACGTGGCATTACCTTACCGGAAGGGCTGACGGTTGAGAAAGTCGCACGCCGCGAGCTGCTGCTGAGCAAACTCAACCGCACGTTTAAGGAAGCCGACAAAAACAGCCAGTTACTGGAAGCTCTGGATACATTTAGCCAGCAGGCGTACAGCATGATCACATCCAAGCGAACGATTGAAGCGTTTGACGTCAGTCGGGAACCGGAGAGCATCCAGAATTTGTTTGAGCCGGATGATTTTGGGCAAAGCATGCTGTTGTCCGTTCGCCTGATTGAATCAGGCGTGAAATTCATCACAGTGACCAACACCGGCTGGGATACACATCTGGACAACTTTGTCGGTCACAAGAGACTAATTCCACCACTGGATAGCGCCATCACAGGGGCGCTGACGGCATTGCGGGCAAAAGGCCTGCTGGAACGAACACTGGTCATCATCATGGGTGAATTCGGTCGCACGCCGAAGATCAACCAGAACAGGGGTCGCGACCACTACCCAAGAGTCAACTGGAGCCTGTTGGCGGGTGGCGGTGTGAAACCCGGTCAATTGATCGGTGCGACAGATGCCGGTGGGGAAAGTCCGACAGATGACACCGACATCCATCCGGACGACATCGGCGCTTCCATTCTGCACGCACTGGGAATCAACCATCACAAAGAGTATTACACTAAGACCAATCGACCGGTGAGTCTGGTGCCGAATGGGCGAGTGATCGAAGAGTTATTTGGTTAGAACTGTCGTCGTCGATTGACACTGCAAAACGGGAGTCCGGCAGACCAGAGCAGCCGTCTAACCAGAGCAGCCGTCTAACCAGAGCAGCCGTCTATTCACGCAGCGAACTGACGGGAAGAATCGACAGACCGCAGTCTTCTTTACCGATCGAATAAACAACGTACAGCTTCCCGTCGTGTTCGTACCCATACGGATAAGACCACTGCTTGCCTTTGGCATGGCCCGGAAAACGGGGCGGTTCTGACTTCCCATGACAAATGCGATACATGCGGTTGAGTGTCCCAGTGCCCCGAGCGCCAACAGAAATCACCAGCGTATCGCGATTGACGAAATTGGACACCAGGTAAAGTTCTCCTGAACTCAATCTTCCCAGATAGGCTTTGGAACGAGGCATCGGCAAATTACTTTCAACTGCCTGTGTCCACGTCCTGCCAAAGTCTCTGCTGGTTGAGACCCACGCGACACCTCGACCGCCTCGAATTACGGCCAGCACGTTGTCGTTGCCGATCTGCACAGTTGTTTCAGCAAATGAAGGGGCAAGGCGTGCAGGAAATGGGATTGATACAGTATCCCACGTCATCACGCTGTCTCTACGGCTGACAGCAACCACCGGGAAACCATCTTTGTCCTGTCCGCCTGTGACGAGGCTGCCGTTCTTCATTCGGACAGGTTCGTCATACGGCCAGCAATTATGCATGACAATGCCTCGTGACTGCCAGAGATCTTCGTGTTCGTTCAAAACGAAGGCTTCGGCCACGAGTCCGGGAAAACGACGTCCGGCTGTGCCAACTCCAAAACGTGCGCAAATGGCCCAAAGTTCCTCATCGTGTTCAAACAGGACACCGTGGCTGTGGCGTTCCTGAGTCATGAACCCGCTGCCAATGATTTCCAGCTCAGACCATGTTTTACATTTGTCGATCGAACGCCGTCCCTGAAGTGTTTCCTGCGGCCCGTTCTCATTGGTCGGACTATTAGCCCAGTTGGCGAAAAACATTCCGTTGTGGTTCACAATGGCTGCGCCATGCAGAAATTTGTACCCATCGTCCGTCGCACGATGAATGGTCATGTGGCGCACGCCAGCCACAAACGGAATCGCATTGGGATCCCGGGCAATGGTCGGCCCGGTCCACAGCCGAAATGGCTGAGGCACTGCAGTAGCATCACGGGGGGCCGGAAGATCCGTTCCGCCACGGACGACAAGGTCATCAATCATGTACCACGCGTCGGAAGCGATTCGTCGACCGGAAACCAGACCGATACCCGACAGTGAAAGATTGGTCCGGTAAGCAACTGCCACGGCCGTTGGTTTCTTCGGTAGCTCTGTACGACCAGGTTCTGAGAGCCAAAAGTCGATACCATTGCGATTCGCGTCCACGACGGCGCGCAGCCTGTGCCAGACGGGGTTATCCGGGAATTCCGATGACGTGACCTTGCCGGAGACGACTTCCCAGGTCCGAGTGTGACCATCAAACTGCTGCAGCACACCACCCTGAACACACAAATTCAACTGGCTGGCATCACTTCCTGCTGGCTCATGAGACCAGACGTGCAACGTACGCCCTTTGGCGGCAGAAAATGCAAATGAGAATTCAACCTCGATTCGCTGCTGCGCCACACCGAAAGGTTTTGACAGTGCGACCAGCTGATCAAATTCAGATCGACGACCGACAAGACACCGTGTGGAATCGCCTGGCCCTCCCTGAGTCACGGTCACGTTTGCGATAGCGCGGTTATTGAACTCTTCCCAGTCAGTGGGTCCCGTATCCAGGGCTTCCGTTTCGAAGTTCAGGGACAAAATTGCATCGCTGCAATTCGCGCGACACGTAACGCACAAAAGCATAGCGCATGACAGAACCAGGACTCGCATGATTAACTCTGCCTCAGAAAAACGTTGTTCAATTCTAATTCAGCAATGTGGAATACGGACTCCATCGAAGAGCTCCGGTCTTCTGGTGACACTGAAACCTGCCGCCTCCGCTGTTTGCGTTCAATTTTGGTACGGTGAGTCAACCCGCAGATTTTGCCGATCAACGCATCAGGGCTCGTGCGGAGCCCCCTGGATTGTAATCGCCACGGTGATTCCTCCGCTGGATCGTTCGCAGTCTCGTTACATTATTCGGGCCCAAAGACCTGTTCGATTCGGAGTCTGGCAATGCATGGTATATTTCGTTACGGAAAAAGTATTGCGACGTCGATAACAATCGCGATGTTGGCCTTGGCAGGCCGGTATGGCCAGGCATGGCTTTTCCCGTCTGTAGAAGTCCCTAATCCAACGCCAGGTATCGTCCTTCCCGATAAGTACGCGCAAACATCGCGTTCACATTCTCCCATGCGTTCGCTGACGAGTGACGGAGAGTCAAGCTGGAAAATCGCGGTTGTCACGAACCGGTCCCTGACGGCTGAAACGGCCCACGACAACACGGGCGTTCAAAACACGCAGCTTCCGAAAACCCTTGCACAGGATGCTGTTGACGCGGCTCCCGAAACGACTTTTGGGTTCACCAACGTCACGCTGCCAATCGTAAGAATTCGCGGCGAGTGCCCGGTCGAAGCAGACACGGGCAACAGAGTCACAGTAGATGCGCCACAGTACGGCTCGGATGAGCAGTTTTATGAAGCCCTCAGTGCATGCACTGATAATGCGGAGGCGAAAGATGTCTTCGTATTCGTCCCCGGCTTCAACGCTACAACAGACCATGCTCTGGCGCGAGCCGCTCAGATGGCGGAAGACATGCCGTTCCACGGTGTCGTGGTTGCGTTCAGCTGGGGGGCGGCTGGACGCAACGATGCCTATCTGACTGACGAAGTTCGCGCAGAACGGTTCTTCTGGAATCTGGCCGAACTGCTGGCGAACCTGCGCAGCCAGCTGCGTAAGGACGTGCGGCTGCATGTCCTTACGCACAGCATGGGAAACCGAATGACGCTGCGAGCGTTAAATGCTCTGGCAGCCACGCTGGGACCAACGGGGCTGCCGGTCGCACCTCCTGTCGCACCAGAACTTTCACAATTCACACGACGTCAGCGCGCAGACCACCCTGCGGGAACAGGGGCAGGAGTATTGAATCCACTGCCTCACCGATTTCGAACGTCCGAAACACATGAACTTGCGGAAATCACGACCCGGTTTCCTTTGTGGGGTACATGGGCTGAACATCGGCTTTCGACTCCGGCGCTGACAAACCTTATTCTGGCTGCCCCCGATATCGACGTTCAGGAGTTTGATGTACTGGCAGGCAATATCCGTCACGTGGCCGAGGAGATCACTTTGTATACATCTGATACGGACTTTACCCTGGACGCCTCTCGAAAGGTGCATGGCGGAGCATTTCGAGCAGGTGACTCCAGAGCCCAGGTATCTGCCGTGGGGCTGCAAACGGTTCGTGTTTCCGGCGTCAGTGCCGCCGACCCGCTGGGACACTCGTACTACGGCAGCAATGCCGCAGTACTGACTCAGCTCGCTCGCCTGCTGCGTCCACCCGTGCAACTCACAAATCCACTCGGAACAATTGCCCAAGAGCAGGTATTCCACACGTTGAGGTAACGCTGGTCCCCGAGAGGGCCGGAAGCCTTTTTCGGATTCAGAACGATCAAAACAGATAAGGCTCCACCCGAAAAAAAATCCCGACCCCGCTCTGTTGGACAATTGAAATGACTTCTGCTGCCAACATCTGCTAAAATGGGGCAGTCGAAGATGTCACGACTACGAAACGGCGGACAGCGGGATGCTCACGATAACAGGATCTCATCAAAATCGGTTCTGCGATGGAATTGCACGCCGTTCGTTTTTGCGAGCTGGCACGTTGGGTGCCTCGGCCCTGTGTCTGCCCGACCTGCTGCAGGCAGATAAATTCAATCAGGATGCCCGACGTGATCATTCTGTGGTGATGATCTACCTGCCCGGAGGCCCGACGCAGCACGAAACCTTCGATCCCAAACCGCGTGCACCGCGGGAGATTCGCGGTTCGTTTCAGCCCATCAGCACGGCCGTTCCAGGGACACAGTTCTGTGAGCTGCTGCCGAAACTGGCAGCGATAGCGGAAAAGTTCTCCATCGTGCGCTCGCTGGTCGGGTTGATGAACCGCCACGAATCGTTTCAATGTTATACGGGCCGACCGGCTGGTCGAGCTGGCGATAACGAACCGGCGGGGGGCTGGCCGTCGCTTGGCTCGACGGTGTCCAGCGTACTGGGACCAAATCGAGATGGCATGATTCCGTACGTCGACGCGGCCCCAAAAATGGGACACATGCCGTACAACAATCGCGGTGTTCACGATCCGGCGTCGACTCTTTCATGGCCGGGCTATACCGGCAGCGCTCATGTGCCATTCACTCTTGAAGGAGACGTAAAAAACAACCTGGTTCTGAACGGCATCGATTCTGCCCGTCTGCAAAACCGCCGCAGTGTGCTAACGTCACTTGGGCGGCTGCAACAACAGGCTGAGACTCAATCGGGACTGGACGCGTTTCAGAAACAGGCATTCGGCCTGCTGACGTCCAGCAAACTGGCGGATGCGCTGGATCTGGAAAAGGAAGACCCAGCGATTGTCCGGCGTTACGGAGCAGGGCAGGGGACCGATCCCAGCTTCGGAGGTGCTCCGCAAAGTCCCCAACACCTGCTGATGGCTCGGCGCCTGGTGGAAGCCGGAGTTCGCTGCGTTACCGTGGCTTTTGGCGCATGGGACTGGCATGCAAATCGCGAAGGCACCATCGAATACCTGTCTCGCAAGTATCTGCCGGCCTACGACCATGCATTGTCGACGTTTCTGCAGGATCTGGCCGAGCGAGGTCTGCTGGAAACAACGTCTGTCGTTGTGTGGGGAGAATTCGGTCGCACGCCCAGGATCAACGCCAAAGGTGGTCGCGATCACTGGGCAGAAACTCAATCCGTTCTGCTGGCCGGTGGTGGCATGCACGGTGGCATGGTGATCGGTCAGACGGACAAAGAAGGTGGACGTCCTGTTGAGCGACCCGTTCACGTGCAGGAGGTATTCTCCACGCTGTACAGAACGATTGGCATCGATGTGAACAACACCAAGGTCAACGATCTGAACGGTCGCCCTCGGTATCTGGTCGATGAAGATCGGCAGCCCATACAAGAGTTGTTCGGTTAACACGGCAGTCAAGGGCGCAGAATGGCGAATGCAAATTTCAAAGACCGATTGCTGGAATGTCTCGGCGGCGAGTGCCCTGATCCCGGTTGACCTTACTCCGATCTTAGTACCAATCTAAGTGAGAGAATCGGGGTAAGATTACTCGCTGTTGACTCGTCGTCGCTTCGCCAAGTGGCTCCACAGGGTGGACAGTGCAGCGTGAGGCTTGTTGAGCCCTTGTCATCTCTATCGTTCCGTTCGGCGAAGCCTTCCAATCTCTCTTCGCATTGCGATACAACGATAGATGAGAGGCAGTGACGGGGCGGTTGCCTTGTCTTCGTTGCTCCTGCTCGCCGAATTCTCCATAAGTTCGCCCCGGGTACTCGTGACGGCCGAAGATGGCTAATGCCTTTTAAAAATTGTCCCTCTCACGCTCAACCCGACGAAGTTCGCGTTCCAACTCCTGAACCCAAGTATCAAGAGAGTTTGCAACCGGGCCGATCTTCGCCATCATTTGCTTCTTCCAGCGGTACAGGATCTGAGTCCCGAAAGCCCCAGACGGTCTGCTACGCTCTGAGCGGAATGACCATCAAGAAGCATCCGCACTGCGTCCTCCTTGAAATCGTCCGGATAATGGCGACGCTTGCCGCTGACCTCAGGCTTTGATTTTCGACGTGACCTTTTCGATCCCTTCAAAGGACCAAAATAAGCCACGCGGCTGTATGTGAAAACCTCACCACCTCATATGTCCAGTGGCGAAGCCTGGTCCACCGGTCCGTCATTAGATCTGTTTGGTGCAAAGAGTTTTAAGTTGTATGCCGCTGCCCAAGAAGAGGACGGAAGAATTTTGGGTGGCAGTGACTTTCACGCCTTCGGTGATCCTGCCGCAAAGATCTTTCTTGAGAGTAATGATGATCATGATGTCGCGGTCGACCGGATTACTGTCAATGTGACCGACAAGTGGGAAATCACGATCGATAAGAACAAGAATATTGAGGTCTACGAAGGATATAAGGAGTATCGCCAGATCAAAGTGGATGGGCGTCCGCATGGGGTGGACCTTGCCTTTCATGTCGATGCGACAGTTGAGGTGACGTACTGGCCCATGTATGGCGGGTTCTGGGCGACCAATCAGGACCCCTGGTTGAAGCCGTAATGAGTCGTGTGGGGCTGGATTTCTTGACCCTGCGGGCACAACGGTTCAGTCGCAGTCTGATTCAGGTCAGACTGCGACTGCCGAAGTTCCTGTTTGAGTTTTCCGCCAGAATCCATGCAGACACTCGTCACACACGACCGGGGTTGGTGACGAGTATCCTGAGCCGATTCGATGATGGAGAACTTAACGATCCCACTCTATGCCCGGAATTCCGATTGCTGACTATCCGTTCAGAGCATCGGACAGAATTTCCTCCTGCCGCTGAAGCAGCACTCGCAGGTCACCCTGGGTTTCGTCACAGTGATGATTGACACGCCGTGCGAGACCTTCTGCTCCCACAGACAGTAGGTACTGTACGCATCTTTCACAAAGTTCGTTAATCTGGTCGGAGCAGAATCGTACAGTCCTCGTGGCTGTCTGACGCGCCTCACGTGCTTCTGCGATTGCAGCCTCGACGCGGCCAAGTCTCAACAGGCGTTTAATGCGGATCACACTGTTCTGTGTCTGGTCCCCAACGACTTCCTGGCACCGACCTGCAACGCTGTCGACCTCGGCAACGCATCGTTGTGCCCGCAGGGTCAAGAAATCCAGCCTTCTCTCCGTCAGCCGCTCTCCGG
>JABABI010000399.1 GCA_014238335.1 Fuerstiella sp. | reverse complement strand
AACAGGATCGGCTGATTCTGGATCTGTACGACATGGACCCTCGTCTGGTCGCTGATGTGCTGGATGTGGTTGATGAACTGGGTGGTTATACCGACGACCTGGCGATCGTGATCGCCATTATCGCTGACTCCCCTGGCAAGACGGCACCAAAGAAAGACGAGTACATTCCTGGTGACATGTGGGTCGACGGAGTTTCGGAAGACGGCAACCACCGAGCCGTGGAACCTCCCGGGGTCGGGCAGCTCATAGAGTACGAGCCGGTCAAGTACCACAAGGGTTTCTGATCACCGCCACAAACACCAGACACTCAGTGTGTCCTCAGGGCTCCGGGAGCAATCTCGGAGTCCTGTTTTTATGCGCTTGCTCGCCGCGTGTCCCGTTGCAGATCACACACCATCCACCAGTGATATCAGCGGTGGATTGCGATGTACAGAGGGTCTCGCCAGTTCCTTCGCCGCTGCGGTTTTCTGCATTCTTCAAATTTTTATCTTTTTCGTGAGCCCCCGTGTGTGCGTTCTGCCATGTGAGTCATAGAG
>JABABI010000398.1 GCA_014238335.1 Fuerstiella sp. | reverse complement strand
TACGTTTACGCGGCGGCATGCTGCGATCCATCAGGTGAGTGAGGACGTGTTCCCACTTGATGAAGTCCGCGTCGAAATTGGAAGCCTCGAGGAGGGAGTCCATGCGGAAGTCGGCTTTGGTCGTCAGATCATCGTGGCAATCGAAGCAGTTGTTCTCGAGAAAGCCTTGGGCGAAGTCCTTGAAGGTGCCACGGACGGGCTCTCCGGGTAGGTAGGGGTCCGCAGCCTGGGAAGAGGTGCCGAGCAGGACGAAGACCGCCACCCCGAGGGCGAGGGTCAAGTTGGTCATGCCAAAATTTCTTTTAGGGGCCCTGTACCGGAGTCAAACTTGGCGGCCAATTGCTCGGACATATTGAACCGGTCGCATTCGACACCGGAAGCTCGCAGAATGGATGCGTAAAGGGCATTGATCGGGCGCTTGCCGTCCAGTTGCGTGAAGCATCCGGTCTTGAAGGCGCCGCCACAATTACCCAGCAGCATGACGGGCCAATTCTTACCCGAGGTATGCTGAGAGTCGGCATTGTTGCTGGTATATAC
>JABABI010000397.1 GCA_014238335.1 Fuerstiella sp. | reverse complement strand
CGAAGGGTTTTGAGCTGGGCGTGTATGAGGTGACTCAGGAGCAGTACGAGCGTGTGATGGGGACGAACCGGAGCGACTTCAAAGGCCCGCAGAATCCTGTTGAAAACGTAAGCTGGGATGACGCCGTTGAGTTCTGCGGAAAACTGAGCGAGCTGCCCGCAGAGAAGTCTGCGGGTTATGTATACCGATTGCCGACTGAGGCGGAGTGGGAGTATGCGTGCCGGGCTGGAACAAACACGAAGTACAGTTTCGGTGAATACCAAGCAGAGCTGGGCAAATACGCCTGGTACGAAAAGAACTCCGGGAGAACGACGCATCCCGTGGGTCAGAAGAAGCCGAACGGCTTTGGGCTATATGACATGCACGGCAACGTGCTTGAGTTGTGTCAGGACCGGTATGCTGACGATTATCCGAGCGATGCTGTGACTGATCCGACGGGGCCTTCGTCGGGCTCGAACCGGGTGTTTCGCGGCGGCTGCTGGTATTTCGTTTCTGACGTCTGCGGGTCGGCGAACCGCTTCAAGCTCCATCCGTCGCACC
>JABABI010000396.1 GCA_014238335.1 Fuerstiella sp. | reverse complement strand
GGTCAGCGGCCCCGCCGATACCGGGCTTGGCCAGGCGAAGGCTGGGGCCGGTTCGCATTGGTCATTCCAAAAACCAGACGCGCCGGCTGTGCCGAGTGTGCGTGATAGCGCTTGGCCAAGGTCTGAGGTGGATCGTTTTTTGCTGGCTAAGCTGGAGGGCGCCGGGTTGGCGCCTCTTGACCAGGCGGACAAACGCACGCTGATCCGCCGCGCGACTTACGACCTCACCGGCCTGCCGCCAACCCCGGCTGAGGTGGACGCCTTTCTCGACAACCCTTCCCCTCGGGCGTTTGCGCACGTGGTCGAGCGGTTGTTGGCTTCGGAGCGTTACGGCGAACGCTGGGGGCGGCACTGGCTGGATGTCGTCCGGTACGCGGACACCGCCGGCGAGAACACCGACATGCCGGTGGCCGATGCGTGGCGTTATCGCAACTTTGTCATTCGCGCCTTCAATGAGGACAGGCCATTTGACCAGTTTATCCGCGAGCAATTGGCCGGGGATATTTTGGCCAAGGCCGATCCAAACATTTCACCGGAGCAG
>JABABI010000395.1 GCA_014238335.1 Fuerstiella sp. | reverse complement strand
TCTGTCTCGAAAAGGTGTTTGATGAGGATTTGCCTTCGTCAGAGCCGGTCGTCGCTCACTCACTTGCTGCCGTGAAGGATGACCGGCGGAGATGATGGCAAATCCCGCTCCTTGCCTTTGTTGGTGAGGTTCCGAGGAACTCCACGACGCTCGTGTTAGCCGTTCTGTTCAAACTGCTCCGGACTCATGCCATCGAGAAACGAATGACGGCGTATCCGATTGTAGAACACTTCGATGTATTCAAAGATACTCGCGCGAGCCGCCTCCTGATCAGCATATTCACATTGGTGAACAAGTTCCTTTTTCAAGGTCGCAAAGAAACTCTCCGCGACAGCATTGTCCCAGCAGTTCCCTTTACGGCTCATGCTGCAGTCGATGCCGCTGCGACGAAGAGCCGACTGAAACGCATGGCTGCAATACTGGCTGCCACGATCCGAATGATGAATTAGCCCACTCACGTCACCTCGACGGCCTAACGCCATCTCAAGAGCCGAGAGAAACACGTCCGTTGTCATTCCGGTGTTCATCGACCAGCCCACAA
>JABABI010000394.1 GCA_014238335.1 Fuerstiella sp. | reverse complement strand
TATTTGGCCGTTTCCTGAGCGTTGATGTCCACGTAATACTTTTCCGTCGTGGTCACGCTGGCGTGGCGCATCAGTTCCTTCAGGACCATCGCTGGCCGAACGCCCGTCGCAGGTCATGGGCAGACGCATAGACCGGCTCGCAGCTAAGCCTCAGGTTCTTGATGAGGGTCGGCCGCGGCTGCAGACCGGCATTCTCGATGATCTGCGCGAACGGTTTGTGCAAGTTCGTCATTGTCGGCCGATATTGTGAAATCCCCTGTATACACGCTAACTCCGGACAGAATACGAAAACATGCTCGTGAATCCGTCAGCAATGAACGTGCAATTCTCCGGCCCATGCGGTTCCTGACGGTTCGTGGCTTTTTACGGATCGTGCGTTGGCCCCTGGCAGCATAAAACCCCGGTCGATGCCTGTTGTCGCGGCCTCGCGGGAATTTCCCGGGCATTCGGTGACCGGCACTCGATTTGCCGTTGACAATGCCGCTGCACAGAGTTTGTTTCGACTATTGCCACATTGTAAACATGGATCAAAAGTTGGGGAAGA
>JABABI010000393.1 GCA_014238335.1 Fuerstiella sp. | reverse complement strand
TGCATGGCCGGCGGGCCGTCGCACCTTGAGACGCTCGACTACAAGCCGAAGCTCGCCGAGATGGACGGCAAGCCGATGCCCAAGTCGATCACCGACGGCCAGCCGATTGCCCAGCTTCAGGGCAAGAAGGAATTGAAATGCCTCGGGCCGCAGCATGAGTTTCAAAACTTCGGCCAGTCCGGCCAGTCGATCTCCAGCGCACTGCCGCACATCGGCGGGATCGCGGATGAAATCTGCATTGTCCGCTCGATGACCACGCAGCAGATCAACCACGACCCGGCGCACACGTTCATGAACACCGGCGCGCTCGTTGCAGGCCGGCCCAGCATGGGTTCGTGGGTCACTTACGGCTTGGGCAGCGAGGGTAGCGATCTGCCCGGCTTCGTTGTGCTGACTTCCGTGGGTGGCGCGCAGGATCAGCCGATCGCCTCGCGGCAGTGGCACAGCGGCTTTTTGCCGAGTCGATTTCAGGGCGTACACTTTCACTCGACTGGCGACCCAGTATTGTACATCAGCAACCCCAAAGGTGTGGATGCGAAAGGACA
>JABABI010000392.1 GCA_014238335.1 Fuerstiella sp. | reverse complement strand
TCAAAACGAAACCGTTACGGGCGTTCTCCTCTGGACGTAGCTCGAATGATGGAGAACTCAGAACTGGAGGCATTGCTCTTACCTAAATGATTCCCTTGTTGCCCCAACGACACAGTGAAAAAGGGACAGGCCTAGTTTACCTGGCTAGCAAGAAAAGCTGGGTCGCAAGCTTCTGCTATTCCCATCCCCATCGCCTTCAAGAGAGCGATCAACCTGTAAACTGGGCGTGACGGCCCCGTGCCGTCTGTAATCCCAGCATGCTGTTGATTCGCTGGATCGCGGTGATTTTGTTGCGGCCGGTGAGTTGTCAGCCGGTGAGCGTTTAGCGACGCTTGCCGGTCCCACCGCGGTGCTTGGCATCCAGCCACAGCACAAACCGCAAACCGTCTACAACCTCGAAGTCCAAGGACAACACGTCTTCAGGGTCACAAGCAATGGATTGCTTGTGCATAATAGTTATGCCGATGACATTGCAAAGCAAGCGGGAAAACATGTTGCCCCAAAGAGTGGACCGGCGAATGTAAGAGTCACGACTGGATCGTCTGGTGA
>JABABI010000391.1 GCA_014238335.1 Fuerstiella sp. | reverse complement strand
CCGACGGTCCACTGGACCTGGGATAGAGCAGTTTACCATAGAACGGAACCGGTTCTGGCTTGCAGCGTGTTGATTTAATGGGTTTCCGTAACCCGACGAGCGTGTGATTTTTTTAGCCGTTCGCGAAATTGAGGTGCTGAGATTTTGATTTTGTGGTCCCGCAACGCAATCGAACGTCACTTGCAGGCTGAAAACACCAAATTCAAAAACACAGAAACACTGGTGTTCAATGTCGTCTTGAAAAAATCACAACCTCGACGCGTCAGCGAGGAATTCCGCATCAAAAACACGGGCGATTTCTCGCCTCGCTCACGCGTCGGGTTACGGAGACCCATTAAATCAACAGATTGCCAGCGGGAGGGTTAAGAGAACGCGCAACTTCAAAGGGTTGAAGCGAGGGGCGAGTAACACCCCGGGGCTTCCTTCGCAGGCTCAGTCCAGCCTCCGGCCACCCAATATCTGACACCACAATCTGTGACTGCGCCTGTGGTCGTGGCCGTGGATGCCCCGCCCGTAAGTTGCATGCCGCACCTGGTGGCAGTAGTCTGG
>JABABI010000390.1 GCA_014238335.1 Fuerstiella sp. | reverse complement strand
TATGACAAAGATTGCCACACACAGCCGAACTGCAGTTCGTGTTAGTTGCCTGGTCATTTGCTGCAGGTTCTCCCATTGGAAGTTGTAAATGTGTTTAGGTTTGATTTCATTGGCAGCTGGTTGCAATTCCACAGCTGAAATTTCAAGCTCAGCATTCGCGTCGGATATCAGGTAAAGACCCCCATGCTAATGAGCGAGACATCCCGCGCGGTACAATTAATGTGTGCGAGCCGGGGAAATGCAGCGAATCACCACGTTCCGTATCGTAACATAATCAGATCTACTTCTGACTTCTACGCGACTTCGGTATCGGTGTTCTGCTCCACCGAAGAGTCGCAACTTGAACGCCTGCATGGAGAGATGGTTTCGCAGTCTGAAGTCCGAGTGCCTTGATCGTATGATCTTCTTCGGTCAGCGGTCATTTGAGCAGGCGGTGCGGGATTACGCCGAGCATTATCACGGCGAGCGGAAACCATCAGGGTCTGAGCAACCATTTCATCGATCCAGAGAAAGGAGTCGGTGCCGTCGCTGGTAAGATCGAGTGCCGAGA
>JABABI010000038.1:56170-71001 GCA_014238335.1 Fuerstiella sp. | reverse complement strand
GGCAACCTGTTTCGGCCCGCTGGTTGTACCGGCGCTAAAGGAGAAGTCGACCAAAGCGCCGATCAGATCCCGGCCAAACACACTCAAATCCACAGGAGGATCGCCCGGTATCGCCGGTGCCTCGTCCACGTCCACGACAAACAGAAGAGTTTCGCTGGGTGTGGAATTAAAGTCCGTAAAGTCGATCGTCAGGACCTGATTGTTGCTGCTGAAAGCCGGGGTCGCCGCACCGGTCAGCGCTCCTGTGCCATTGATCGTCTGATAGGTCACGACGTCGAATACCAGGTCGAGCGGTCGCAGGTCCAGCACAAACTGCTGAAGAAACTCATTGTCACTGGCATTGTTTGTCAACTCGAACGGCTGGACGAACGTATCTCCTTCAGAACGGAACGACACGTCCGCGCCCGGTTCATTGCCAATGATGTTGTTGGAAACGTTCAGCCCATCGAGGGGCGCATCAGTGAGATTGACCTGCACCGCATCGCGATCCAGCGCGCTGATTTCACGGTTGTTGATAATCTGAAAATCGTCCGCAGAACCGCCGCTGGTGACGTTCAGCAGCACGCCGGTAACATTGGCCTGCGCGACAATCCGGTTTTCTGTGATGAGGCCGTGAGTAATGTCAGCACCATTGACAGCGCTGATTGTTACGCCCGACAGTAACGAGTCTTCCACTGTCACCGCGTGTGAATCGGTGTTGTCCAGATCCAGGTTGATGCCGTTACCCGTCCCGGCATTGATGCTGATATCTTCCAGCGAAATGGTTCGGTTCCCCAGGACATTGGTCAGGCTGATGTCGATAGCCGTGCCGTTAAAAGCGTTGACATTAATCGACTCGATAGCCAGGCGCGCAAGTGTGATTCCCGATAAGTCGATGGAAATCCCGTCGCCGGTGGAGTTTATCGCGATATCTTCGATCACCAGTGTGTCGTGCGTGCCGAGATCGCTGTTTGCGACGGACAGAGTGCCGGTTGCATCAACGAATGAGTCGACATTTGAATTGTTGATGACCAGAGCAGTCAGAAGAGTGCGGATTTCCAGCGATTCACCGGAACGGACACGCTTCTTCCGGGACGCACCGTTTCGCCGCGAGCCGGTATCGTGCGCAGACCCGAGAAAATGTCGTTTAGCTGTTGCAAGCCAAGTGTTGAGAAGCATTTGAAGTACCCAACAGGGAGTCAAAAAAGACAGAGATAGACGTAAGTGACGGTCAACCGGGCGTGCGGCGCTTAAGTGCATAGAGCACTCATGAGCGCACTGCGATCCTTACAAACAGGATGTGCCCATCTCTAAGTTCGGTTTATGCCGCTTTTTCGGTTTAGGAAATCTGGTCAAGCAGACCGGCAAAAACCAGGAAATGTAAACGGGCAGACGCTGGCCGCTGGCGTTTCCAACATCCGAAGGCGGCAAAAGGCCCGTCGACGCTGATTCACGCGACAGTCTGGTCGCACAACCGGACGTTTAGCAAAGTGGTCCGAAGTGTGGGGACGCCCAGACCTTTCGAGCGTCCTTCTGTACACGCGGTCGGCCGCAACCCGTTTGATGGGAACAGATTATGTCACATGTTGTCAAAAGCCCGGAAAAAGCAAAAGTGGAGGTCCGGTTATGCACAACAATAGCGATTGCTTAATACCGGCTTGCAGAAGAATTCCCACCACGCGACACATCAAAACACCAGCAGCCGGCTTGTGCGGTGTTGAGCAGGAAAAGCACGAAGTTAAGTTCTAAGCACCAAGAGCGTATTGCACCACTTCGAACTTTTTCAGCTCACCCGCACTTTTTGCTTTTGCCTCAATGAACACGACAAAGCGTCGCGCGAGCAGCGTCAGTGTTCATCCGCAGCAAAGTCTGCAGAAACCGGATTCCACTTCTCGAAATTGCCGGTTTTTGCTAAACCACCCTCTCTGTTGATGATCCGCAGGGAAGTGTGATGGAATATCTCTTACTCGGCCTGGTGTTCCTGTTGTGCCTCAGGTTTCTCGCCATGATCTTTGGCGAACGATTGAGTCTGGTGGGCTTTGTGGAAGGAAAGTGGCTGACCGCCCCCTTCGAACTGGCCGCTCAGTTCTGGGACATGGTGTGTGAGTCCGTCGACCGCATCTGGTGCTTTGTGTTTGACCACTTCTGGTGGGTCACGGCTACGGTCTCAGGCGCCGTTGGTGTCGCCTTAATCGCCCTGCTGATGGCGAGCGGTCTCTCGCAGGAAGCCAGGGCCGTTCGTAATGATCATGCAGCTGTCATGAATGTTGGCAGCGTTCTGGACCATACGCCCGTCCTTGAGCCCGATCGCATACTGCTGACAAAAGCACACGGCGACGACATAGCGCATACATCACAGTTAATCTATCAGAGATCTTCACGTGACTGGATGCCACCGGGGGTTAGCCGATCACCTGTCATCTCAGATATTCCTTCACATCGTTATCGGATGCCCGAACGGCCAGTTACGGAACGACGTCCGCCCGAGTATCAGTGGCCAGCCTCTGCAGGAAGTCGATTGCAGCTTTCGATGGAACCCTTTCTGGAACGCCATGGGCGACCCGTGCGTTCCAGGCTTCTGGGCGACCTGATTCAGCAGGCCGTCATGTCACTGCGTCACGACAACTGGAGAACATTCAGCAGCACCAAAGCACTTGCCAGGGGCGTGTCACCCGCCGAACTTCGCGAGGACTCGGAATTTGCAGTGGAGACGCTGTCGTCCGCGGTCCGTGTTCTGCCAGGTGAATTCATTTCAAGCAATCAGATTCAAGTGGAAAAAAGCACGCCGAGTTGGTCGTCAAGCAGCGTTTTTGACATAAACATTCGCGTCGCCAATACGGGTCGCGAAAGAGTAGACGGTCTTATCGTGCGTGAACTGTTACCACAGACATGGCTTCCAGTGAACGTCCAGCCTCAGGCTGTTTACCGAGATTCCGTCGTCATGTGGCTGGTCGATCTAGGACCGTATGAGGAACAGCTCCTGGAGCTGCGAGTGAAGGCAGACGAGCCAGGTGCAAATCAGTCCCTCACCGAAGTTTCCGCCTCAGCAGCAGTTAGGGCTACCGTTCCCGTGAGTGGAGAATTGCGGCCGCGGCCAACGCCGGATTACGGAACAAATCTGCCGATCGTGCAACTGCCCCGTGTCCGGCTGACGCTGGAGAAGCTGCCATCGACAGTAACAGTGGGCGAGTGGTTGAATGTCAATTTTCGAGTCAGAAACGTGGGCACGGCGCCAGCAGAGGGTGTGTCGCTTCGAATCGAACTGCCTCATGAGCTGGACCATCGCACCCTGGGTGCCGGCGATATAAATCGCCGAGTAGAATCGAATGTCGCTCAGTTGCGGGTGAATGAAAGCAGAACCATGACGCTGGCCGTGCGGGCGACTTCCAGCGGGCGGCACCTGTCGATAGCCCAGCTGATGCTGCAGGACAAAGAGCTGGATCTCCGTGATTTTGAAATCGTCGCAGAGAACGCGTCGGCCGAAGACGGCGTTCCAATCATGCCCATCCCGGATTTCAATTGAAACGACCCGCCACAAACCGCTGATGAACAGCCGTGATGTGATGAACACGTCATGCTGTTGAGATCTTAGATCTTTCCGCGGCAGGATCCATGTTCAATCGCGCGCCAGCGGCTCAGCGTTTTTCCGGCAACCGGAGTTTTCGTGAAGATTAGGCGAAACAAACGGACACAGTGGCTGTTGACCCGGTAGTGCGATGACTGGTCCGCAGCCTTCGGTGTACCGGCCGCCTGATAATGAATTGCAGCCTATGATAAACGTCAACATTTTTTCATATCAAAGGATAACGTTAGCACCGTTGTTCTCAGCGGCAGACGCCCCTAAGTCTACGGGACAGGCTCTATAAGTCGGTCGGCTCAATCTGGCGGACAGTGAGGAAGCTCACAAATCGGTCGTAGACAATGCCGCGTTCCAGATGAATTCGACGGCGCTGCACAACATCATCAGAGCTGGCGAAAGACAGACATTTTTCCGGCACACGCATGCTGGTCGGGGTTGAGTGGAATCGGACTCCCGTTTTCTTGCAGGCTTCGGTTGTTCGCCCTGCTCAACTCCGACCAGCATGCATGTGTTCGTTCAATGAGCCGTGCCTCGACGTTTCAGTGTATCAACAAGGACGGCCAGAAGAACGACGGCACCCAGCACAATCTGCTGTTCCGGTGCACCCACCTTCATCAGATTCATGCCGTTCTTGATGACGGCAATGATAAACGCTCCAATGAGTGTGCCAAAGATTCGCCCTTCGCCGCCCATCAAAGACGTGCCACCCACGACGACGGCAGCGATCACATCCAGTTCGAACATCAGTCCGAGCTTCGGGTCACCCGATCCCAGTTTGGACGATTGCACGATACCACCCAGTCCGGCCAGCGCCCCACACAGCGTGTAAACCACCACAATCACACGTTTTACCGGCACTCCCGACAATCGAGCCGCTTCGGCGTTGCCACCGACCGCGTACACGTAACGGCCGAAAACCGTCCGGGACATCACCACGTGGGCAACACCGTACAGCACGACCATCAGAATGACCGGGTTGGGAATACCAAACGTCGCAGCGCCACCAATCCACGTGAAAGATGCAGGCAGAGCCTGAATGGAAAGTTCGTCCGAAAGTCGGCGTGCCAGTCCTCGGGCCATTAACATCATGGCCAGTGTCGTGATAAATGGAGGAATACCCAGGCGAGTAATCATGACACCGTTGAAGATTCCCGCCAGAGCGCAAACTCCCACGCCAGCGCAGCACGCCACGACCATCAGGCCTGAGCCCGTTTCCGTACCGTCACCCACGTCGCGAATAAAAACGGCGGTCGCGACCGCGGCCAAAGCCACCAGCGACCCGACACTCAGATCAATGCCGGCTGTGATAATCACCATCGTCATGCCAATGGCGATAATGGCATAGATAGCCGTCTGGTTGGCCACGTTCAGGACATTTTCTGACTTCGCGAATGTCGGCCAAAGCGTAGGGGCGGCACTCACACATTTGTCGCTGCCGACGGATTCAAAGCGATCGTAGATGCTCCATTTAGCCGCATCGCCTGTGGTGGCGATGGCATCGATCGAATGGCCCTCCTGCAGAACGCGTTCAATAGTTCTGCGAGCGTCAGCCGGTTTGCCGCCAACAGTCGCCGCTACTGTGGCTCCGGCGGCTTCCAGCGTATCAGTGGCTTCCCGAAGAAAAGCTTCGTCCGGTGGCTTCAGACCGGCGACGACAACGACAGTGCTGGATGATCCATGGGAGGCGATGATATCGCGGGCCACCATTCGTCCCGCGTCCGTCCCCGTTGAAGTCTGGCGCTCCAGTGTCAGGACACTAAACGCTGCAATCAGGATCAGCAGGACAATCACCATGCCGTAGTCATTGGCAAATCCTGTCCAGCGAAATGGTTTTGATTCGTTCATCTGTTGATCGCCAGCTCCATAATTTTTTCCTGAGTGGTCGACGCAACATCGCCGATTTCGCCGGTGATTCGACCTTCGTGCATCACCAGAATTCGATCACTCATGCCAAGAACCTCCGGCAGTTCAGAGCTGATCATGATGATTGATTTGCCCTGTGCGGTCAGGTTGTTCATCAATTGATAAATCTCGTGTTTGGCGCCCACGTCGATGCCTCGTGTTGGTTCGTCAAAGATCAGGACTTCCGCATTCTGCTGGAGCCACTTCGCCAACACCACTTTTTGTTGATTGCCTCCGGAAAGATTTCTGGCCAGTTGTTCCTGGTGAGGAATTCGAATCGTCAGGGAGTCGACGTACCCGGAAAAAGCTGATCGCTCCTGCTGTTGCTGCATCACGCCAAATGTCGACAAATGCCGCACGTTGGGCAGCCCAAAGTTTTCACGAACACTGCGGCACAGAACCAGCCCCTGTAACTTGCGATCTTCGGTGAGCAGACACATACCAGCCCGAATGGCGTCGCGTGGAGAGTTAATGTTCAGCACTCGGCCATCCAGTGCGATTTGCCCGGCGTCTCTGGTGTCAGCACCAAACATCAGTCGCACAAGTTCCGTTCGTCCGGCGCCGACAAGTCCGGTTAGTCCCAGAATTTCTCCGCGGCGGACTTCGAAACTGACATTCGTAACGGTGGCATCTCGACAAAGTCCGGTGACGACCAGTCTGGCATCACCGATTTCGGCGGCCTGTTTCGGAAATTCATTTTCAATGGATCGTCCCACCATCAATTCGATCAGTTGCTGCCGCGTTATGTCAGACGTCGGGGCATCACCGGCGTATAGTCCGTCACGCAGCACAGTGATGGTGTCCGCGATTTCGAAGATTTCGTCCAGGCGGTGACTGATATAAATGACGCCAATGCCCTGACTTCGTAACTCACGAATGATGGCAAACAATTTTCGGACTTCCCGTGGCGTTAGTGCTGCGGACGGCTCATCCATCACCAGAATGCGCACATCCTGAGAGAGGGCTTTTGCGATCTCAACCAACTGCTGTTGAGCGATCGACAATTGCCGACTCGGGATATCCAGTGGTACGTTAACACCCAGTCGACCAAACAAGGCAGCGGCGCGTGATCGCTCGTCCGAACGATCGACAAACAGGCTTGTTTGCTCACGTCCCAGAAAAATGTTTTCCCATGCCGTCAGGGCGGGAATCATGTTGAATTCCTGATAGATGACGCCGATGCCCGCTTCGATGGCCGCCATAGGACTGGAAAGGTCGACCAGTTTCCCGTCGATCACAATCGTCCCGGCATCCGGTCGGTGAGCTCCCCCGAGTGTCTTGATCAGCGTACTCTTGCCGGCTCCGTTTTCTCCCATTAGCGCCAGCACTTCGCCGCGGTGCAGCTTCAGTGACACGTTGGAAAGGGCCTGCACTCCAGGGAACGATTTTCTGATCCCGGACATTTCCAGCAACGGGGCAGTGTCGACTGTGATGACCATACCGCAAGAATTCTACTGCAACGCCGGATCTTTTTCGGCGTCTTCTTTGTAGTACAACTTCGACGGAATCAGGATTTCTTTCGGCACGTCTTCACCATCGAAATATTTCAAAATCATTTCGATGGTTGTCTTTCCCATCTGGTCCGGAAACTGGATGGGATCACACAGGATCGTACCCTTCAGTATCGCTTCTTTCCCGGCTCTTTCCCCGTCGAACCCAATGATCGTGACCTGGTCCTGCTTGCCGGCCTCCTCAAGTGCGCTGCGTGCTCCCAGTGCGGACGGGTCGTTGATGGCGAAAATCGCGGACAGATTTGGATTTGCAACAATGGCATCTTTCGCCACGGCGTAACCGGCTTCTCGCGAACCTTTTCCATCCAGAGTGGCCACGACTTCGATTTTTGCCGATCCGTCTTTGGCATTGTGTGCGTTCACCAGTTCCGTGAATCCCTGAACACGCAGCAGACAGGAAGACGCGTCCGGTTTGTGAACAACCAGGACGGTGCCACCCGATTCGCCCAGCAATTTGACCATGGCTTCCCCGGCAAGACGTCCGCCCTGCAGGTTATCTGTCGCGACATGACACTCGACCAGGCCTTCGTCACCATCGTATCCCGTGTCGTTGGTGAACACGGGAATGCCCTTGTCATTGGCTTTCTTTATTGCCTGCCCAATGGACCGCGGATCACAGGGTGTCAACACGATCGCGGAAACACCCTTCACGATGAAGTCGTCGATTTGATTCGATTGTTTGTTCACATCGTCGTCGCCGGAAACAACGATCACTTCATATCCGTGTTTCGCGGCTTCCTCTGTCATGCTGTCGCCGATGACTTTGAAAAACGGATTGGTCAGGGACATGGTTGTGTAACCAATTAACCCTCTGGATACTTCTGTGGCAGGGGCCGCACTATCGGACGTGGTGGGGGCCGAACTGGTGCTGTTACTGTTCTGAGAATTATCGGCACACCCGGAGACTAAAAGGCCGGATATCAGGACAACAGCCACCCGGGTTTGAATATCGGTCGACATGGGTAATTCACCAATAGAATGTGTGTGATCGTTGCGCAACAGGCGTGGCCGTTCTGCCACGCGACATCAAGTTAACGAAAACACTGGGGAAACCCCTGCGTGATCAGCGTTTTTCCTATCGAAACGCAAAATCGCCAGGGCCGGCGGTCCTGGCGAACTGTTCGGATTGCGAAGTTCCTCCGCGGTGACTGATTGTGGAGTCATGAATCCCCCGAATTCATGAGTGAGACAAGGTAAAAACCTGCGTATAGTGGCGGCATGGACACGTCCACACTTCTGATGCACTTTGAGTCGTCACCAGCGATACGGCTGCTGCGGGCGAGCAATGCGCCGTACGTCATAGCGTTTCTGTATACCCAGTTCAAAAAGTCCGGCACGATCACCATACCTCATTCGGAGCTGCTGCCCGGTTTGGGGGCGTATCAGGAGGACTTGCAGCTGTCCTGGCCCGAGGCTCTTCGCGACAAACCAGAGAGCTATCTGGCCGACTGGTGTTCGCCGGACAAACTCTGGCTGCACAGGTTTCTGGAGACTGGTCGCGACGAACCGATCTACCAGTTGACGCCTCACTGCGAAGAAGTGATCAAGTTTCTGGACCAGTCGCTGCATAAGGACATCGGTTTCGTCGGTACGGAATCGCGTCTGCGCCTGGTGATCGAAACTCTGCAGCAACTGGTTGTTGGTGCCTCCAGCGACCCGACTGTACATCTGGACGAACTGCGAAAACAGAAGGCGTTGATCGAAGAGCAGATCCGAAAGATCGAACGCGGCGAAGAAGTCCCCGCCTTTCATCCCACTAGGATTCGCGAACAGTTCAATCTGGCCGTCACCATGCTGAAGGAACTGGAACGCGATTTCCGGGCGGTCGAAGAGCGGTTCAAAGAGATTACACTGGACGTACAGCAGAAGCAGATGAAAGGGATGGACACCCGCGGCGGAATCCTCGGTGCTGCTATGGACGCCGAGGATGCTCTGCGCACAGATGACCAGGGAGTCAGCTTCTACGAATTCTTCAGGCTGATTCAGTCCACAGAACAACAGCGACAGCTGCGAGCCATCATTCAGCAACTACCGCAAAGCAGAGAACTGGCCGGACAGACAGAGGGCCTGCAGGCGGTGCGTCGCATGATGCCGCTGCTGTTAAGCGAAGCCGCAAAGGTCACTCAGACAGAACGCCGGTTGTCCTCCACGCTGCGCCGCCTGCTGGATGCTCAGGCCCATCAGGAAAGCAAGCGCGTGGCCGAGCTGCTGCGTGAAATTCGAGGCCTGGCTGCGGCAATGGCTGCGGATCCGCCGCGTGACGAAATAGCAATCGAGGTCGACGATTCAGTCAGGTTACAGTCGCCGGTCAGTCGTCAGTTCTGGACAGAACCACCGGAATTTGAAACCATCGACCTGACTGAACAGACAACAGATGTTGATCAGAGAGACGACCTGTTCCGCGACTTTGCAAGACTGCAGCGCATCGACTTCCGATCCATGCGGTCACAGATTCACGAAGCCACTCGCACAGGCGGCGCAGTAACACTCGGCGAGCTGCTGGACGCCGCTCCTCCTCAATCGGGCGTAATGGATGTGCTTGGCTACATCCAGATTGCGACTGACGACGGTCACGTCATCAACCACGATCTGCCGCAGGAAATCGTCATTCCCAGCGGCATCGATGGCAGTCGTACACTGATTGTCACCGTGCCGCGTGTCATCTTTGTGGCGCAGGCACTTTCTGTGCAGGGCGCGAGTCACTGCCAGGAATGAACAGCCATTCGAATTTACCATAGACCACTTTCCGAACAACGAATTTACTGATGGACCTTGCAACCAACACCGACACGCCGGAATACCGTGAATGGAGCGAAGTCGCAGTGCGACTGTTTCAGGGCGTCGTTTATCTGGAAGACGGCAGATCATGGGACGTTCTTCTGCGCAACGTCACTCCGCTTGAAGATTATGTTGGCCGAGTCGGATTGCAGCTGGTGATCGACGAGGGGGAGGGGTTTGCATTCCTGCGGCAACAGCAGGCGGAAGACCTGCCGGATGGCTGCGAGAACCTGCCGAAACTGTTCCGTCGTACTCGACTAAGTTACGACGCGACGCTGTTGACGATTCTGCTGCGCGAAGAATTACGGCGTTTCGAAGAAGAAGAAGTGCACGACCAGAGATGCGTAATTTCCGGCGACGAGGCGTTCGAACAGTGGAAGGCGTTCTTTCCTCGCGACCAGGACGAAGTGAAACTGCGCAAGGCCCTGAACACGGCGATCCGCACCCTGGAGGGACTCAAGTTCGTTCGCCGATTCGGGAAGGCCCCCGATGACTGGGAAATTCGCCGCATCCTGAAAGCTCGTCTCATCGCGGCTGATCTCGAAGCTGTCCGAGACCAGTTCGTGGACGTGTTCAAACGACGAAGGGTCAAACCGTTCGCCGATTGAGGAACCTGTGGCCGCGTCTCACGTTTCCTTCACCTCTGATCACCCATGGCCGCCGGCTGCCGGCGAAACGACTGATCCATCAAACAACATATCAGGCAATCATGTCCCAGCTTCTTGAACCAACCACTCTCACCAAACCCGGTTACCGTCTGCATCGACTGGAGGCCTATAACTGGGGTACGTTCGACAGCGCCGGCGAAGGTCATAGCGGCGAGGTCTACCGCATCGAACCGAAGGGCGACACGACTTTGCTGATCGGTCGTAACGGATCAGGCAAGTCGACGCTGGTTGACGCCATGCTGACGCTGCTGGTCCGTCCCGCCGTGCGCAACTACAATGTCGCAGCAGGCGCAAAAAAACGCGAGCGGGACGAACGGACTTATGTCCGCGGTGCATTCGATCGTCGCAGCGGCGATCAGGAAACGGGCGCTCAGGTGCAGTATCTGCGACCAGGTAACGCGCACTATTCCGTGCTGCTGGCGAGTTTTCACAACGAGGGTTCCGGCAAAAACTTCACCATTGCTCAAGTGCTGTACATCACTGCTGACGGCAAAGCAGAACGGATTTACTGCTTCGACACCAAACAGCGATCGATTGCGCAAGACTGTTCTGCTCTGAACAAAGCAGATCTGCTGCAGCAAATGAAGAAACGAGGCTTTCGTGCGACTCGCAGTTTTACCGAGTACCACCAGTGGTTTCGCAAGGCGACGGGTGTCCGGAAAAAAGCAATGGACATGCTGAACCAGACTGTCGCTGTGAAAGACATTCAGCGGTTGAACGAATTTATCCGTGATCATATGCTGGAAACCCGGGCATGGAGTGACACAGTGGACAGCCTGCTGACTCATTTTGGTCAGCTGAGTGAAGCTCATCAGACTTTGGTGAAGGTTCGAGGCCAGCTGACGCTGCTGGAACCGATCGAAAAGTATGGGTTGAAGTGGCGCGCGCAGACCGGGGGATTGCAGGCGGCCGAAAAACTGCTGGCCGCGACCGACATGTTTTTTCGCCAGAGAGTCATCGATCTGTTTGGCCCGGAGTGCGCTGCGCGTCAATCAGAATTGGAGCGAATTCGCAGCAGGAAGGTCGAGTTGGCCGCCATAATCACCGATACCCAGAGCGTCATTCGTCGTCTGGAAAACGAAATTGACAACGCCGGCGGCGATCGTCTGAAAGAGATACCCCGGCTGATCGAACTGGAACACAAGGATGCTCGCAACAAACGTTCCAACAGCGGGCGATTTCACGACGCCCTGCGAATAGCCGGCATCACCGACGTCGCTGGAGATGCGGAGTCACTACAGGCAATCCTTGCAGAGCTGCCCGGTCTGAAGTCTCAGGCAACAGAACAACTGGCCACTGTTCGGGCGAAGAACGAAGAAGGTGTGATTCACCGGAGCGACCTGCGAATACGAATGACGGAAGTTCAGGAAGAACTCGTGGCCCTGGAAAAGCGGCAATCCAATCTTCCGCGGAGGTTCGTAGACGTGCGGCAACAACTGTGTGAGGCTCTTGATCTGCCGATCCGTGAGCTGCCGTTTGCCGCGGAGCTAATATCGGTGTTGCCGGACCAACAGAGGTGGGAATCGTCAATCGAGATGGTGCTGCACAGCTTCTCGCTCAGTCTGCTGGTACCGGACAAACACTATCGGCTCGTCAGCGGCTACATGAATCAGAATCGGCTCAGGGACTCACGAGGGTTTGGCCAGAAGATTGTCTACCTGCGTGTTCGTGAACGCCAGCAGAGACTGGATGGTTCCGTTCGGGATCTGGATTCTCTGGCTCGCAAACTGAAACTGCGGGACGGTCACGTGCTGCTGCCATGGGTGCGAGCCGAACTGGAGGACCGATTCGACTACCGTTGCTGCAATACCGTAGAAGAATTTCAATCGATCCATGGGCCGGCAATTACGCCCGAATGCCACGTCCGCAACCGGGACCACCACATCAAAGACGACCGTGACCGGGCCGTCGACCCATCCAACTTTGTTTTGGGATGGGACAATCGCGACAAGAAGTGGCGGCTGGCCGATACGATTCAACAGTTGCAGGGCAGTCTGCAAGCGCTGGAAGATCGCATCCGGTCCTGGCGCGGAGAAGAACAGGCACTCAGAGTGCGTCTGAACGCAATTCAAGAAGCATTCACGGTGCAGAATTTTGCCGATTTTGATTTCATGTGCCACGATACGGCCATCACGCAACTGGAAGAAGAACGTCGACAGCTTGAGCAGGACAACGACACAGTTCGCGTGTTGAAAGAAAGGCTGGTTGCACATCAGGCCGGCGAGAAGCTGCACGTCGTGGAGCGGGACGAAGCAGGCGTGCATGAAGGAGAAGTCAAAAGCCAGCTCGCTGATGCACAGCGGCTGCTGGATACTGCCCAACGGACCCTTCAGCAGATGAACGAATCCGGCGAACTGGCTGACCACATGGAGTCGTTCGATGCACTGTCAGGCATGCTGGGTGATGAATCGCTGACAGCGCTCTCGTTTCACCAGCAGGAAAAAGACTTCCGCCGTGCCCGGGAAATGGAGCGTGACCGGTTGCGGGAAAAGATGCAGCCTGTGCAGGAGCGTCTGCTGAAGGATATGAGCCGTTTTCTGGCGAAGTTTCCGGAAGAGAAGTCGGACCTGCAGCCCTCGACCGAATATCTGGACAGTTTCCTCGGCCTGCTGGAGGGCATTCGTGAAGAAGACCTGCCGCACCATGAACAGCGCTTCAAGGAACGACTCAACGACAAAGTGACTCGCGAGATGGGTCTGCTCAACAGCGAGCTGGAACGGGAACGTTATGCCATCGAGGACAAGATAGCCCTGCTGAATCAGGCGCTGATGCAGCTGGAATATCGTCCTGGTACTCACATGAAACTGGATGCCAGGATGGTGAACGATCGCGAGATCAGGGGTTTTCGCAGTGAACTGCACGCCTGTCTGGACGATACGCTGTCAGCGTCGTTCGATGTCGATGAAGCTCGATTTGTTCGCATCCAGAATCTGATCCAGCGACTTCGTGACGAAGATCGATGGCGCACCAAAGTGATCGACGTTCGTCGCTGGTTCGATTTTGCTGCTCGTGAAATTGATGAAGCGACCGGCGAAGAGCGCAGCTACTACGAAGACAGCACAGGTCAGTCGGGCGGAGAAAAAGCCAAACTGGCGTTTACCATTCTGGTGGCGGCAATTGCCTACCAGTACGATATCGAACCTGACAACGACGCCAGTGACCGATTTCACTTTGTTGTCGTCGACGAAATGTTCAGCAAGATCGACGACCAGTATTCAGAGTATGCTCTGGAACTGTTCCGCAAATTCGGTCTGCAGTTGTTAATCGTGGCTCCGCTGGATGCCAAGGCCCGGGTCACGGAACGTTATGTCGGCTGTTATCTGCTGGTCGCCAAAGATGAACAAAGCCATTCCCGCATTTACTCGATGACCGCTCGGGAATTTGAAGAACAGACAACCGACACCGCCGCGACAGCATTACGCACACTGCAGCGCAGGAAGCCAAAGTAGCAACGTGTCGGTGGGGGCGTCGTCGGCGTTATCAAAGAAAACCGGAAACAGGCACGCTGCCGTCCACGATGTTCATGGACCGGCCGGGCGGAAATACTCGAATTCAATGACCATCTGTTCCCACTTACAACTTTCAACTCGGACAGAGCACAAAAACCGGAGCGTGCAGATGTTAGGACAACAGATTTTCTCGACAGGCCGAACAGCTATTATCGTCGTGTTGTTTGTGTCTGGTGCTGTGCCGGTGTCGGCTCAACCGCCAACGGAAAAATCGTCGACTTTTGACCGCTGGGACAGGAACAAAGACGGTGAGCTTTCTCGCGACGAACTGCCCGAAAACGCGCGACCGAATTTTAACAAAGTTGATACGGACAACAGCGGGTTTATATCGCGCAAAGAAGATCGAGCGTTCCGACTGCGTGGCGCACAGCGCCGGCCGGCGGCTCCCCGGCTGCCGCAGGGAGTTCGCGTCGAACGCGACATCGTTTACGTCAAGAACGGTCACGATCGACATAAGCTTGATCTCTATCTGCCGAAGAAGGAGAACAAAGCTCGACCAGTTGTGGTTTGGATTCACGGGGGCGGGTGGCGCAACGGCAGTAAGAATAACTGCCCGGCTGTGCCATTGGTGAATCGCGGTTTCGTCGTAGCCAGCATCAATTACCGTCTGAGCGGCCACGCCGTCTTTCCCGCGCAGATTAACGATTGCAAAGCGGCCATCCGGTGGCTGCGAGCGAATGCCGGAATGTACGGGATTGACGGCGACCACATCGGCGTGTGGGGTTCTTCGGCAGGTGGCCACCTGGTTGCGTTGCTGGGAACGTCGGGAGACGTCGAGGATCTGGAGGGCGATTCCGGTCACGCCGACGAATCCAGTCGAGTGCAGGCCGTGTGCGACTGGTTCGGCCCCACCGATTTGCTGCTGATGAATAAGCAGGCGGGCGAATTTGGTACGATCGATCAT
>JABABI010000038.1:31143-56160 GCA_014238335.1 Fuerstiella sp. | reverse complement strand
CAGCCCGGAATCGAAGTTGCTCGGAAGTCCGCTGCAGGAAAGCGCTGACAAAGCAAAGCGTGCCGGGCCGATCACCTATGTGACGCCGGATGATCCACCGTTCCTGATCGTTCATGGTAATCAGGATTCGCTGGTCCACTGGCAGCAAGGCCAGATACTGGCAGATTCACTGAAGGAAGCAGGGTGCGACGTAACGTTGACAATTGTCCCCGGTGCAGGTCATGGCCGCTTCAGGGATCCAAAGATTACGGAAGCGGGCTTTCGTTTCTTCGACAAAACGCTGCTGGCGCCTGTGCCCTGAACAGGAGTCCGACAATTCACTAACCGTTTCGGTCAATGGGATCAGGGGACGTTTTCAACGGGGAGAAACCGTTGGCCGGTCAGCTGTTCGTGTTGGTTGCGGAATGGACTGAAATCGCGAATTACCGTCATGTCGTCTGATGCCCGAAAGACGCCCTGCCCGGGGACGGAAAGGCTGGCATGCGTCAGTCCGATCGACGACAGATTATCAACGAATAGGGGATTAGTGCGACGATACGCGAATTGGTACACAGCACCCTGCAGCCCGAAATCCTGTTTGCGGACCTTGCGAGTCCAGTTCTCCAGCGTTGGGAACACGTCTACCTGACGATTGTGGCGAACAGATCCCGCCGGCAGAAATTTCTGACCAAATAGCCTCAGCGTGATGTAGCCATCCGCCGGAACGACTTCACCGACCGCGTTCAGCGGACGCACCAATACCCGCACGCCGTCGAACGCTGCGTCGCGGTCCCAGTTGGCAGCGGTCGCTGAGAACTCAAGCGATGTCACGCGAGTTCGAATAGGGTCTGACAGCATCGGGAGCCCGGCCGCAGCAGCGACCGTCGGATGCGTGGCACCGACGAGGTGATCTGCTCTTACGTCTGACGTCATCGTCAACGAGTGGCTGAGGTCGGCCAGTGTTTGATCGCCACCGTCCAGTTTCGAGTTTTTCAGATATTTTTTCAGGGCGTCGGATGTCAGCACTTGTTCGCCAATATCGGCTGCGGCGATGTGGTGCCACGGGATAAATCGGCGAATAAATATGCCAGGGGCCGAGGACCGAATCGCCAGAAACTGATCGTCCGTTTCCGCGTCCACAACGGCCCTGACCGTCGAGTCATCGACTAAAGTCACGGTTGCGGTGATCGGCTCATATGACTTACACAATTCGTCGGCGCGAACGGAGGTCGTTGCGACCAAAATAATAGTCAACAGATGAGCGACTGCAATGGGAGAGAGAGAGGGCATAACACACCAGAATAGATGCGCTGCGCGGATAACCGTTAGACTTTTCTGAAAAAAAACGACGGTGCGCCAGGCGTGAGTGTATGCAGCGCTCTGGAGTTCTTGAGCGGTATCTGGATCAAACCAGCGGAGACAGTTCAGCGCTGACTGGCTGCGATGTCGGTTATTTGCCAAAGCGCAGTACGAAAGTGACCTCAAGTCTGCTGAATGCGACAAACCGTGGCCCGCGGTGATGACGATTGAGGTGGGGTTTCTATAATTCGCACGTTCGGCCTGCCGAGCTTCTATTTCCAACACGACTCCGGCTGCGGCCCAATACACTAAATGTCTGAAACCGAGATCGTCATTCGCGGGGCTCGCGAACATAACCTGCGCAATGTCAGTCTGTCGTTACCGCGGAATAAGCTGATCGTTATGACCGGAGTCAGCGGCTCCGGAAAAAGCTCGCTGGCGTTTGATACGTTGTATGCCGAAGGTCAGCGGCGGTACGTGGAATCTCTGTCGACTTATGCTCGGCAGTTTCTGGGACAGTTGCCCAAGCCCAACGTCGATTCTATTTCCGGGTTGGCGCCGTCTATTTCCATTCAGCAGAAATCAACCAGCCGGAATCCTCGCAGTACTGTCGGCACGATCACCGAAATATACGACTACCTGCGAGTCCTGTTTGCTCGAGTCGGTCAGGGGTACTGTTACATCTCAGGCAAACCGATCAGGGCTCAGTCCGCAGATTCGATCATCGAAAGCATCGCGCGTCAGCCTGACGGCACTCGTTATTCGATTCTCGCTCCGATCGTGCAGAATCAAAAAGGCGAGTTTAAGGATCTGTTCGAGGACCTGCTGAAACGGGGGCACCTGCGAGCTCGTGTGGACGGTGAAGTCATATCGCTGAACGACGACCTGAAATTACGTCGCCACCACAAGCACAACATTGAGGTCGTAATTGACCGACTTGTCGCCAGCCCGAGCAGCCGAAGTCGTCTTGCTGAAGCCGTTGAGCAGGCACTGAAACTGGCGGACGGCCGACTGATTTGTGCGAAGGAGAGTCGAGAGACGAGCGTCGAGGGTTCAGGGAAGAAAGCAAAGTCGGACGGCGGCAGGGCGAAGTTTGTTTCAGATCCGGACTCCGGACCGTCGACTGTTGACACTCTCTACAGCGCGAATTACGCCTGTTCCGAAAGTGGCATGAGTTACGAACCGCCATCACCCCAGCTGTTCAGCTTCAACAGCCCGCTGGGAATGTGTCATGAATGCCACGGGCTGGGGATGAGACACGGGTTCGGTTTGTCAGCAATCGTGGTAGACGAAAAGAAGTCCATTCGCAACGGAGCGCTGCTCTTCCTGCCGTCACTGAAGAAGATCGGTCGCTGGCCGCGGCACATACTGGTCAGTGCTGCTGAAGCGATTGAAAAAATTGTGGGGATGGAAACCGACACGCTGTTGAAGATGAAGTGGGTCGCCGTGCCCGCAGAAGCGCAGCGACTGTGGCTTGAAGGAACCGGCGATCGGCATATCACGTTCAGCTGGAGAACTCGGGGCGGCGTCTACAAGCACGGTGGCACGTGGGAAGGCTGGACCAATCGACTGCTGGAAAACTATCGCACGACAAGAAATCCAATGCAGCGGCGAGCTATGGAGAAGCATCTGGAAGTTGTGCCGTGTCCGTCGTGTGACGGTGAGCGGCTGAACAGGCAGGCACAGAACGTGCGTATTACCTCCAGCAACAGCTGCATAAAAAAGCGTGGCCTGCCGCTGGAAATGAGCCTGCCGCAGGTGTGCGCGCTCAGCATCGAGGAAGCGGCGGAATTCTTTGCATCGTTGAAGCTGGACCCGACACAGCAGATTATAGCGGAAGAAGCGCTCAAGGAAATATCCGGGCGACTTGGTTTTTTGCTGCAGTGCGGACTGCACTATCTGACTCTGGAACGTTCGGCTCCGACTCTGTCCGGGGGAGAATCGCAGCGAATTCGACTGGCGGGGCAGATCGGATGTGGACTGGTCGGCGTTGTCTATATTCTGGATGAACCGTCAATTGGTCTGCATCCTCGCGACAACATCATGTTGCTGGAAAGTCTGCAGCACCTGCGCGATCAGGGCAACACAGTGATTGTTGTCGAGCACGATGAAGAAACCATGCGGGCAGCGGACCACATCGTGGATTTCGGTCCGGGGCCAGGCGTTCGCGGTGGTGAGCTGGTGGTTGAGGGTTCTGTTAAGAACCTGTTGAAGAATAAGAGAAGCGTTACCGGCCAGTATCTGAGCGGCCGAAAGGAAATCGAAGTCCCCCAAGAACGCCGCTCTGGCGGCAAAGACGCCATCGTTGTGAAGAATGCGCGACATAATAACCTGCAGGGCGTCGACGTACACTTTCCGCTGGGCCGATTCATCTGCGTGACCGGCGTCAGCGGCAGCGGCAAGAGTTCTGTCACCAACGACATTCTGTGGCAGGTGCTGAACCGGGACGTCAACAAGGGAAAAGGCGAACCCGGCAGGCATGACCGCATCAACGGGCTGACGAAGATTGATAAAGCCATCGACATCGATCAGTCGCCCATCGGCCGAACGCCGCGCAGCAACCCAGCCACGTACGTCAAGGTGTTCGACGAGATCCGCAAGCTGTTCACGGTTCTGCCGCAATCAAAAATGCGAGGCTACAAGCCAGGACGCTTTAGCTTCAACGTGCCCGGCGGTCGCTGCGAAGCGTGCGAGGGGCACGGGGCGACAAAGCTGGAAATGGACTTTCTGGCAGACATCTGGATGCCGTGCGATGTGTGCGAAGGCCGCCGCTTTAGTCACGAAACTCTGGAAGTGAAGTATAAGGATCACAATGTCGCGGAAATCCTGAATATGGAGATCCGCGACGCTCTGCAGCTGTTTGAAAACGTTCCCAAAATCCGACAGCTGCTGCAAACTCTGGTGGACGTGGGCCTGGACTACATGCAGCTCGGTCAGCCATCACCGACGTTGTCCGGCGGAGAAGCTCAGCGAATCAAGCTGGCTCGTGAACTGGGAAAACGGTCGACAGGAAAAACGCTGTACCTGCTGGACGAACCGACGACCGGACTGCATTTTGCGGACGTTCACAAGCTGCTGGAAGTGCTGCGCGGGTTCGTGGAACGGGGCAATACTGTCGTAGTGGTTGAACACAACCTGGATGTCATCAAGACGGCCGACTGGGTTATTGACCTGGGGCCGGAAGGTGGGGCGGGTGGCGGCCGGATCGTTTGTGAAGGGACTCCGGAGGACATCGCGAAGTGTAAGAATTCCTACACGGGATCAGCTCTGCGGAATGTTTTGCCGGGGATGAAGCCTAGAGCGAATAAAAAGAATCGACGAGCTGCCGGGACAAAGGCCGATCCGTTTATCTTCAGTCAGCGAATTCAGATCACAGGAGCGTCTCAGCACAACCTGCAGCGACTGAACCTGGAAGTGCCGCGGGGCGAGATGAGCGTCTTCTGTGGTCCCAGTGGCAGCGGCAAATCGTCGCTGGCAATGGACACGCTGTACGCCGAAGGACAACGACGCTATGTCGAAAGTCTGTCCGCGTACGCTCGACAGTTCCTGGGTCAGATGCCCAAGCCGAAGGTCGACAGCATTCAGGGTCTGAGCCCTGCCATTGCCATCGAACAGAAGACCGTTGGCGCCACACCGCGCTCGACAGTCGGCACCGTGACCGAAATCTACGACTACCTGCGGGTGCTCTACGCTCGCCTGGGAATCGTTCATTGTCCGTCTTGCGGCCTGGAAGCTCAGAAACAAACCACAGACGAAATCGTGGAAGCGATTCTGAAGCTGCCCGGGAAGTCGCGATTGTTGTTACTGGCGCCAATCACGGTCGATCGGCAGACGCCGTATGAAACTATTTTCGAACGGATGCAGAAAAACGGGTTTGCCCGCGTCCGCATAGACGGCATCACCCATTCGCTGGATGAGACGCCGGAGATGGATCATCGTCGCGAGCACGAGATTGAAATTGTCGTTGACCGAGTCGTCGTGGACCGCAAACAGCGTGGACGGATCACAGATTCCGTGGAAGCCGCCCTGGATCCGGGTAAGGGTGTGCTTCGTGTTGTGGTGGCCGAAAACGATGTCGAGGAAGTTGACTGGGAAGATCATGTTTTCAGCTTACACCTGTCGTGCCTTGACTGTGGCTATTCCTACGATCACCCGACACCGCAGCAGTTCAGCTTCAACAGCCCGCTGGGCTGGTGCTGGTCGTGCGAAGGATTGGGCACAGAGTATGGAGCTAATCAATCACTTTTGGTGACCAGCCCGGAATGTTCGTTGCTGGACGGGGCTATTGGAGCCTGGCCGGATCCCAGGACTGACACGCAGTTTGACATGATGCTGAACGCCATTAGTGCTGAGTTCGACATACCGCTGGACGAACCGTGGTACCTACTTTCGGCGGAACAACAACGAGTGATCCTGTACGGAAACGAGGACACGTGGATAACAGCGGAAAGCCGCAACGCCGGTACAGCTGTCGACATAGGGCTATCTTCTTTTCGTTTTCGATATCGCGGTCTGTTTCCGACCATCGAACTCGCTGCGCGGTTGTCGTATTCGCACCGACGATCGCTGATGGAAATGGCGGGAGAAAAGGACTGCAGTGTCTGTAACGGAACACGTCTGCAGGAAGTCACCGCCAATGTCCGGCTAAAAAAAACCACGCTGCCTCAGTTGTGCCGAATGCCGCTGTTCAGGGCGCTGGAGTTCTTGAAATCGATGAAGCTCACGAATGCACAGAAGCAGATCGCTGGAGACCTTCTGAACGAATCCGTTCATCGGCTGAAGTTCTTGGTGGATGTCGGTCTTGATTACCTGACGCTGGAACGGTCGATGCCTACGCTGTCGGGGGGCGAATCGCAACGTATTCGTCTGGCCGGTCAGGTTGGCCGATCATTGACAGGTGTGCTGTACGTTCTGGACGAACCAACAATTGGTCTTCATCCACGTGACAATGGGCGACTGCTGGCGGCGCTGCGGCGGTTGCGGGATCTCGGCAATACCGTGCTGTTGGTAGAGCACGACCGGGAAGTTTTGCAGGCTGCTGATCGATTGTTCGACTTTGGTCCTGGCGCCGGGCGATTGGGCGGCACCGTGGTTGCCGAAGGAACGCCAAAGCAGCTTGGTCGCCAGGCGAAGAAATCTCTGACTGGCGGATACCTCAGTGGTAAGCAGGGAATACCGGTGCCGCAGCAACGGCGAATGTCCCCTGTAGTTGACTGGCTGCAGCTTCTTGGTGCCACTCAGCACAATTTACGCTGCGTTGATCTGCGAATTCCGCTGGCCACGATGACGTGTATCACTGGCGTCAGCGGCAGCGGGAAAAGTTCGCTGGTCATGAATACGCTGGCCCGAGCGGTGGCCCGGAAGCTAAATCTGGCGACGGAAGCGCCCGGCCCGCACAGAGACCTGCGGGGCATCGAACATCTGTCGAAGGTCGTCGTCGTTGATCAGAACCCGATCGGCAATACACCCGCATCCAACCCGGCAACTTACACTGGCCTGTTCGATCATATTCGAGAGCTATTTACCAAAATGCCGGACTCCAGAGTCCGCGGCTACGGTCCGGGGCGTTTCAGTTTCAACAGGGCAGGCGGACGCTGCGACGACTGTGAAGGTATGGGACAACGGAAAATCGAAATGCATTTTCTGCCCGACGTGTGGGTCGAATGCACCACATGTCGCGGCAAGCGTTACAACAGCGAAACGCTGAACGTGAAGTTCAACGGTCACAGCATTGCTGACGTACTGGAAATGCCAGTCGAAAAAGCGTTGAACGCATTTTCGAATGTGCCGAAGATCCGGGCACCTCTGGCAACGCTGAATGCCATCGGACTGGGATATCTGACACTTGGTCAGTCGGCTCCGACGCTTTCCGGCGGAGAGGCTCAGCGCATTAAACTGGCAGCAGAACTGGCAAAACCCAACAGAGGGCAAACGCTTTATCTGCTGGACGAACCAACGACCGGACTGCACTTTGACGACATCGCCAGACTGCTGGCTGTCTTGAACAGCCTCGTGGAGCAGAGCAACACCGTTGTGGTGATTGAACACAATCTGGACGTTATCAAAACGGCCGACTGGATCATCGATCTGGGTCCGGAAGCCGGGGCCGGCGGCGGGCAGATAGTGGCCGAAGGAACCCCGGAAGACGTGGTGGCGCAAGCAGCTGGCCTACGCCCTGCAAAAAATCGTCGTGGCAAACGGTCCACGAAAGCCGGGGGTGCAGCGTTGCGGTCATGGACAGGCGAACTGTTAGGGCCGGTATTGGCAGAGTCAAAAAAAGGCAGCATCGAAGTCTTCGATGTGGCGACCGCGGCAAAGAAGCGGAAGGGCGACGTCACCGCCGATCAACTTGGTAAATCGGCGAGGTTGCCGTGGGAAGTGGACGGTCAGAAGTGGCACACCCAAGAATGTCTCAGTCACGACGGAAAACGTTGTCGGTGGGGCGGCGATGCTTTGCAGTTTGTGATTGACCTGCTGGCGAAGGAAAAACGCCTTACTCCGGTCAATTGGAGTCATCGTTCAACGGTCGAAGTGAAAGCTGACGGCGGTCTCGGCTGGCTGCTGCATGCTCGCACCGGCCACGAATGGATGCTGTCATTTTGCTTCCGGGTGAGGAAGCATACGTTTGAAAAGAAGTCGCTGAATGCCGCACTGGGACTGACACCCATCGACGATGTTGAAGAGATTCAGTACTACAGCCAGTCACCACGGGTCAACGTGCGAAACATGAAGACACCGTGGCAGGAGGTCACGATCAAGGTCTGGAAGAAAGAAGAGATCGACAATTCGTCCTTCAAATCGTTTCTGCAGCAGGTCGTGGCAGCTCATCTGGGCCAGGCGACGAAAGAGAAAGCCAATCCGGACGACTTGATGCCCTGGAAACAACTCGGTCGCAAATGGCATTTGATGAAGAAGGGCCTGCCGAAGAAACCCGGCTGGGACTTTAGGACGATTGAAAAGCTGCTGCCTGTTGTTGAAAAGGTATTCAAATCCTGCGATGTTGACCACGGTGTTCGCAGCAAGATCAACTGGAAGCACAAGGACAGTGGCGATCCGGCGGTGGAGTTGCATACCAAACGAAAGGACGGAGTTGATCTTGTCGTGTACGTGCCGCAGGATTCGGTCACGGTCGGAGCGATCGCTGGCTTTGGCACAGAGCAGGAAGTCAAATCTCACCGTGACGGCCGGGACCGCGTGCGAATACGTTTCGAATCCCCCGGCCAGGTGTCTTCGACGCTTGGCAAATGGCTGCGTTGCCAGAGCTGAATTAAGTAGGCTGCGTGAAACGCGGCGTCGATAAATTCAGTCTGACATCGCACGACCCGGAGAAACACAATGCTGCGCTTCGTGTGTGCTACAGATACCCGGTACTGTCGCGATCGCGGGACGGGGCAACGTGTGCCGTACGTCGGCGTCCGAAGTCAGTCGATCACAGCTTTCGTCCGCAGTTGCAACGTCGGTTGGCCTCGCGGATATTTTCTCGCACAGCCGTGGTGCGTGCCAGCATTACACCCAGGATTGGTTGAAGGCGACCGCTTTTTTCGTTCCCGGGCTCCGGCTACGCAGGCCCGTCCGAGGTTTCCGGCAGGTCTTCGGTATCTGAATCGGTGCCGGCGGTCAGCTGTGTCTGGTCCACAGCATCATCCCCCACGGGCACGGACGTTCGAGGCACAATTTTTGGGCCGTCGCGGTGCTTGTCAATAATGGCGTGCATCTGTTCTGCCGACATCGTCTCCATTTCAAACAGCTCTGTGCTTAGATGATCAAGCGTTTCGCGTTGCGAGGTCAGAACCTCGTACGCACAGCGGTAGGCTTCATCGACCAGCCGTTTAACTTCCAGATCGATCTCACGCAGCGTTTCTTCGCTGTGAACCGATTCTTTCACTATCCCGCCGCCACCAAGGAAGGGCGATGTCTGTGATTCGCTGTAAAACATGCGGCCCAGCCGCGGACTCATGCCGAATTCCGTGACCATCCGCCGCGCCAGATCTGTGGCCCGCTGCAGGTCGTTTTGTGCTCCGGTAGACGTTTCGCTGTAGGTTATCTGCTCGGCGGATATGCCACCCAGCAGCACGGCGATTCTACTTTCCAGTTCTGACTGAGTGAGCAGTTCCCGATCGTCTTCGGGCACCTGCAGCATGTAGCCGAGCGCTCCCATGCCACGAGGAATGATGGAAATTTTATGAACCGGGTCCGTGTTTGGCAGGCTGGCCGCTACAAGCGCGTGCCCACACTCGTGGCATGCGACTCGTTTCTTGACCTCCTCGATAATAATCCGCGATGATTTCTCAAGGCCGGCGATGACGCGTTCGATGCCGTCTTCAAAGGCTTTCATCGTGACGCGTTTGTCACCACGACGAGCGGACAGTAGTGCGGCTTCGTTGACCAGGTTGGCCAGATCCGCGCCGACGAAACCCGGCGTCAGCTTGGCAAGCCCCTGAACGTCCACGTCGTCGGCCATTTTCACCTTTTGAGCGTGAACCTTCAGAATCGCAGCGCGGCCTTTGATATCCGGTCGATCGACCAGGACGTGGCGATCAAATCGACCAGGTCGCATCAAGGCCGGGTCCAGTGTTTCCGGACGGTTTGTGGCTGCCATGACGATGACACTGTGATCTGTACTGAATCCGTCCATTTCCACCAGCAACGCGTTCAGCGTCTGTTCGCGCTCGTCATGTCCGCCGGGCGCACCGCTGCCGCGGACTTTGCCCAATGCATCCAACTCGTCGATAAAGATGATGGCCGGTGAGCGTTGCAGCGCCTGCTGGAACATGTCTCGTACGCGAGCAGCACCGACACCGACGTACATTTCCACGAAGTCGGAACCGGACAAACCAAAAAACGGCACGCCCGCTTCGCCCGCCACAGCCTTGGCCAGCATGGTTTTTCCTGTCCCCGGAGGGCCCACCAGCAGGACCCCGCGAGGAATCCTTCCGCCCAGCGACTGGTACTTCTCGGGCGTCTTCAGAAACTCGACGACTTCCCTCAGTTCCTCAACGGCTTCGTCAATCCCCGCTACATCCTCGAATGTCATGTTAACGTCTTCCTGAGCGTACAACCGACCTCGGCTGCGCCCAAACGACATCGCTGATCCTGCCCCACCGAGGCGACGAAGCAGAAAAATGAACAGACCGACCATGATCGCTGTGAGAAACAGCATCGGCAGCATTTCGCTCCAGGCCGATGGAGTTTCACCGCCGGTGGCTTCGATCTTGTGTTCCTTCAAGAGTGTTAGCAGTCTGTCAATGGAAACATCGCCGATGCCCCAGACGGCCACATATTGCCGCGTCGCAGTAGCGCCCTTCTTGACGTCTTCCGGAGACTTATCCTGCCAGACCATGCGCGTGGGACCGATGGTCAGTTCGAACACGTTGCCCGAATTCAGTTCACCGGAGGCGACTTGCCGCTCAAATTCGGTGAGCGCCATCGAATCGCCCATCGTGGACTGGCCCAGCGTCGAAAATACCAGCAGCCCGATCGCCCCGAGAACCAGCAGATACCACATCCCGTTTCCGGTAGGGCCGCGTTCTTTCCGCGGATCTCGCCCCGGTGGTTGGTTGTTCGAGGGGGGAGGTCCCTGAGGGTCAGGCATGAATCAGCCAGAAGAATGCGGAATTGAAGAGTGGATAAACGGTACTGCCCAGAAGCGAGTCCTCAACTTTAGACCTCAGAATCAGGCGGGTCAACAGCGACGTGGTTGTCGGGGAACACGTTACAAGGACTTTTCGCTGTCAACCCGTTTTTTGTGCAATTCCAATCCACAACAAAGGTTGCGCTCGGTCGTTTCGACACGGAAACCGGCGCGTTGGCAACACAATCGGAGGGCTGCTGCTGATTGTGCCGAGGCTGATAAATCTCCCACCTTTTTGCCCTTTGACTTACCAGTTAGTGAGAATGGCGAATTTCGGCCGCATTTCATGAGTGTGACATCTGTTCGGGAATGACGGCCACCTGACAACGAGGGCTGGTTGTTTGACGTAAATAAGCGAACCCTCTCCACACGCCACAAGGGTTGTTGTCGATAGCATTAGCGTCACTCCTATCAAAGTTTCGCTCGACAAGGATGTCACCATGCGGTCCAGCCTTATTAGTGTAATTGCCGTCTCTCTTTTGATCCCGTCAGGCACGCTACTGGGTGCAGAAGCAATGGCGAAGCCGTCTGCCGTGGCAGTGCCGCCAGCGTTGAAACACGTCGAACTGGGTGTTGGCGGTGTCCTGAACGGACAGCTTGTTGACACGGCAGGAAATCCGGTCGTCGCCGTCACACTCTCGGTCATCTCGGGGGATACGGAAATTAAGATCACGACCAATAGGAACGGTCGATTTTCCGTGGGGCATCTCAAGGGCGGACTCTGTGTGATTAAAGTCGACGATGCATCGTATGGGTGCCGCCTCTGGCACCATGGGACAGCGCCTCCCAACGCCATCGATTCCATCGCCATGGTTCAGGAAGGCGATGTCGCCCGTGGTCAGCACAACTTTCCTCCGCGAAAAAGACTTCATCGTCTCACAACCGAACGATGTGGTGCGTTGTTTCTGGCTGGACTTACGGGTACTGCACTTGCGCTGGCTTTGACGCAGGACGCAAGCTGACAGTGCTGCGGACCATTCTGGTTTTCAGCTACCCGCCAGTGACGTCTGCAAGCCACGCAAAGCCGTCAGGACAAAGTGCGTCCGTGTCGCACAGCCTGGGAACAGCAGGAAGGTGTTCACGCATTTGGGCGACTGCTGTTTCCGGTGAAACCGCCAGAATGTCTACACCCGTTGCGAACTCAAACCCGGCCATGCGGCTGGGGCGTGGTAACAGATCCAGGTGCCACCAGAAAGCTTCCGGTGTCGTTGTCGGCGGCAGAGTCAGGATCACGTTGTGAGCAACGTCGCCGGCGACTGCCTGGACAGCTGAGGTGGCGGAGTGAAGCTCGGCGGCAAGCGACCGTATCTGTTCTGCGGACAACAAATCGAACCGGCTGACGGCCAGCGGCACGATACGACATTGCCAGGGGAATCGGCTCGCGAACGGACAGACTGTCGCAAAGTGGCGGCCCTGTCGCAGCACTCTCTGATCGCACGACAGCTCCGACGACAACCACTGCCCAACGATACATCGCCCAGTCTCTTCTCGGGATTGCTGTGCCCGGCTGATCAGCCGGGCAATTCGATTGCCGATGAAGTCGGTCGCCAGGATTTGGGGGTGGCAGTGCGGCAGAGAAGCGCCGGCACCCATGCCTTCGTTGCGAAACACACTGATCGCCTTGACCCACGGAAATGCTGCCAGCGTGCGAACGCGCCGCTGCCACGCGTACAGAATACGCGCGACTTCACCGATCGTAAGGTCTGACAGTCGAGAACGATAATCCGGACATTCCACGACAACTTCGTGGATGCCGCGGACTGACCGCGACGAAAACACTTCGGAAGTTTCGCGTCGCTCCGAAGGAATCACCACGCTGGATTCAGCAGCGGGATATTGGTTCGGCACAACGCGGAGCAGCCACCCCGGCTCATTCGGTTTGCTATCGGCGGCCCGCAGAGCCAGCGTTTCGCCTGGCGTCAGCGTTTCGCGGCCTTCCATAAACGGGTCATCATCAGCAGGCGGCGCGGCGGTGGAGTGTGTCAGAGTGACCGGGCGCTGAGAACGGCATTCCGCGACAACAATCTGCTGCCCCGTCAAAACATCGGTGCGCAGACACGGCCCGCTGGACCTGAAAGCAGGCTCGATATCCTCGCGTGCAACGGCCTGTTTGCCATCCCGCCCAGGCAATCCTTCGTCGCACCGTTCCGTGGCCATTGAGGGTTCAACTTCGGGACAATCCGGCCCTGCACGCGTGCAGGAAAAGATGGGCGCTGAAGTTGGATCTTTCTTCCAGCCATGACCGCCCGTTTACGTACCCCGAAACTTATTCTTTATTGGCTACGCAATAAAGTGAAGTCGCCGAACGGATGAACAATTCTCCGTTACTGATGGCCGGCGTCGAACTGTACTCGCCGCGATCTGAGTCGAAGCTGTTGCGCGCCACCTGTTTCATGGATTCGCCGAGTTCGACCACATAGACGTCACCGGCTCGTGAGGCCCAGTACAGGTTATTTCCGGCGATGACCGGAGACGAGTAGTCCTGGCCGCCCATTCCGCCACCACCAAAACCACCTCCGCCGCCCTGACCGCGACCACCCTGACCCCGTTCGCCACGTGGTCTTTCTTCACGATAGCTGTCGCCGGAGGCCGCGGCAGCTCCGCCCGATCCTGTCAGTCGCGCCTGGCCGATCCGTTTTCCCGTTTTCATATCGACGCTGGTGACAACTTTGTTGTTAACCATATAAAGCTGGCTGTCACGAATGACCGGCGTGCCGATCTTGCTGGCGTCACGGCCCTCCCAAATCTGATGTGTTTCTTTGACATCGCCTTTACCTCCAGCCCGAACAGCGATGGCAGTACTGGATCCACGGCCCCCGCCCATCGCGATCACGATCTCTCCGTGAGCGATCACACTTGCTCGAGCATCATCAGCGCCAGGAATCTCGCAGTACCACCGCAGCTTTCCACTTGTCGGATTCAGTCCCCAGACTTCGCCCGGAACGGCCAGAACAAGGTCGGTGCGATCATTGGCTTCGACCAGAATCGGAGTGCTCCAGTTGCTGCGGTATCCCGGAGTTTCCTGTCTCCATGTCACCTTTCCAGTTTTGCCGTCCAATGCCACGAGAGCATCGCCTTCGATAAACGCCGGCACGATGACCATGCCGGCGTGTACAATGGGACTTGATGCCGACCCCCAGCGCTTGCCTTCCAGGTTCTCTCCCACACTTTCCTGCCACAACTTGCGGCCATCACCCAGATCAAATGCCAGGACGCCCGTCTTGCCAAAGAACACGTAGACCCGTTCGCCATCAGTGGCTGGTGTGTGAGACGCATATCCGTTTTGAGCGAACATGCCCCCAAAAGTGTCCTCGGGCAGCAGTGCTGGTTCTTCGTGAGACCACAGCACATCGCCCGTCTGCCGATGAACACAGACAACGTTGCGCTGCAGATCTTCCAGCGACCCCGGGTTCTCAGCGCCGTCTGCGTAGCCGCTCCAGCAGGTGATCACGACCCGATCGCCGATCACGATTGGACAGGAAAGTCCAGGCCCCGGCAATTTCGCCTTCCACTTTACGTTTTCCGAATCGCTCCAGATTGTTGGCGGTTTTGTCTGGTCGGGGCTGACCCCTGAACCGTTTGGACCACGAAAACGAGTCCAGTCGGCAGCTGTTACAGACGCCGTCAAGACAAAGAAAAGACTCAGCGAAAAATGCAAATTTCGAACGAACATAAAATGACTCCGTGAGTGATCCACTGACACGTGACTCATATAAGAAGAAAAATAAAGCAACCGGCGGTGAAAGCCGCCGGCTGCAGAATCTCTGGTTGTTTTATTTTTCTTCTTCGATAGGGGGCCGCTGTCGCTGGCCGCCGCCACCTTCACCACCACGCCCACGACCGGCTTCGCCTCCCCGATCACTGCCAAAATAACGACCGGCTTCGCCTCCCCGATCACTGCCAAACTGTCGCGTCATAGCTTCCAGTTCAGCTTTGTCGATGGCCTTGTCTTTATTCGTGTCGATCTGTTCCACGCGATCCCGCATGCGTTCCGGAATCTCGTCGCCGGCCAGCTTTCCATCTTTATTCTCGTCATACCGACCCAGCATTCCCTCCACAAAGCTCTGTCCGCCGATACCGCCGCGGCCACCACCTGGGGGGCCACCACCGAATCCGCCTTCGCGTCCACCACCGAAGCTGGGTCGCAGTTCGTCTGCATCAAGCTTGCCATTTCTGTTTCGGTCCAGTTTCTTGAGTGCAGCGGTCGCGTTGTTGATTTCATCCGCAGAAATTTCTCCATTGCCATCTGCGTCCAGCGCCATCATCACTGGAAATGGCGGCATGTCACGAGGACCTCCCGGACCCGCGCCCGATTCGCCGCGGCCTCCGAATCCGCCACGACCACCCCCTTCGCGACTGCGTGCCCCTTCGCGTCCGCCGCCACCCTCACGTCCACCTCGACCTCGACCCTGCCCTTCTGCCTGGCTTTGGAAATAGGCCCGCACTTCCTCTTTGTTCAGAAAGCCATCTTCATCCTTGTCGGCGCGAGCAAAAATTCCTTGTAGCCGCTCCGGGACTTCGTCCTTGCCCAGTTTGCCATCCTCGTTTCCATCATGATTGAACATGCGGTCGACATTGCTGTCCGGACCTTCATCCCGACCACGTCCGCCTGGTGGCTGAGCCAGCGTAAGTGATGCAGTCGCCACCAGGACGGCTGACACATTCAGGTATTTTTTCAACATCTTCATTTACTCCCGTTTGGAATTCGCAGAAGTCACGGGCGTCTTCCGACGTGCAATCTGCTACAGGGTTGAAACGACTACGGCTGAAGAAAGATTATCCTTTGCCGTTAAACCGAAACACGGTCACATGTTCTTGCGATTCGCTGAACTGGCTTAAAACCAATGACCAGGTGTATTCAGGTGGCCAATCGACCGTCAGTAGTAACCCCCTAAAGTGAGCAAGTAGTCGCCAAAATAACAGGATTTTGGTAAAGGCCAACGGGATCGCCATTCCAGAGCCGCTGGCCAGTCAGAAGGTGTTTTGGCCCACATTTCTTCTGGCTGCTGGTGGACGGTTCCGCTGTGACCTGGAAAAAGATTATAGTTTCGTGTTGACGACTATGACTGGACGCCTCAGTAGCATCATGGAATATGGCGCCGCTGAGAATTCACCGTTGTAGCAAGGACCATCATGGCTCTCTTTGAGATTGAAACAGAATCGCATATTATGTTGGGCTGGGCCAGCTGTCTGGAGCAGGCCGAACACATAGCACTGCAGCACTATCCCGAAGAAGCAATTGTGCGAATTACGCAGCGTCCGCGAGACCTGTGGGTGATCAGCAAACGGCTGCTTGGCCTGACCGGCAAGGTGGAACCCTGCGATGTGGCCCGTGACTGCCTGACCAGAGCGTCCGGTGACAAGTTGCATGCTATTCGGCTGTACATGCTCGACACGGGAGTCGATCTGCACCGCGCTCAACGCGCGATCGAGACTAACATGTCTATCGGCTGGTGAAAGAGCAACGTTCGGGGATCCGCAGGCGGCCAGAAACCAGCGCCGCGTGCGTCAACTTTACGGCTCAGGGTGCGGACGTGATCGCCGCATGAAAAGCACGTAACGAACCGTTATTCAGCAGCAACTCGTCCTGATTCTGCATGAACCACAGTGTTCCGCCACCGATGATTGCGGTGGCCAGAAGCAGCCACAGGATTCGCCGTGTTCTGTCCTTCGCTTTTTTCTTCTGTCGCGCAATTTCGCCGAAGGGATCGTCTTCGTGATCAAAGAATCGCTTGCTGTAGAGTTCCTGCTGTCCCATGATTTGCTCGACCTGCTGAGCGGCCGTCCGCGGATGGGACATGACCGTTCGATTGCCGGAAAGGAAACTCCTGACCACAAATGTGATCGTGGCTGACTGCCTCAAACATAGGTTCGGCAATGGCGGCAATGGTGTGGGATTGCATACCTTTCCAGCCGTGAACCGAGGATAGTGGCCGCAAACTGTGCACAATCCTTACGATCCGTTACTTGTGCTGCTGCACGTATTTGCTGAGGACTTTGAGATTATGGCTGAATACACTACTGGACAGGTATTTTGTGCCGATCGGCAAATTCAATTGACCCACGTGCAGGCCGCCGTCGAACGTACTGACCCAGCGGCCCTGGTCATCAAGTGCTGATATGACCCGGCGAACATCAGCGGCGGTCGGCGTTGTTGATGTCTTCACCGCGGTTTTCTGCTGCGACATTCGGGCGCTGTACTTTCGGGCCAGTTCCTGCAGGCGAGATTTTGTCTTCCTGCCAGAGTGGCCAGGCAGCCGTGAGTCGTCGTACGTCAACGAATACACTTTGCCTGTTCGCTCCATATACTGCCGCCGGTTCGTCCTGAGTTCGTAGTACCAGGCCAGTTGTCCGTCGGCCAGTATTGACCGCCGCAGGTATGCCAGTGCTCGTGGGATGGGTTCCAGAAACCCGCGGTCTTTGGTCACGGAGGAAAGACGCAACAACGCCTTCCTGCGATTCGTCACCGGATACGCCCGGTGGTTCGAATTTTCACGCCCAGATCGGATGTATGTCATAGTTGTATTGCTGAGCCCAGCCCGGCTGAGGTTCGGGCATCTGGGCGAGCAGCAGAAAATCGCCCAGTCGTTTCACCACGTTCAGAGACCTGTCATCTTCGTAGACCTCCTGAGCGGCGATCAGCGGCTCGGCGATGTATCCCGCGATATTGTCATCGAGCGAGTAGTGACAAACGTAGCCACCATGTGATGCGAGATTTGCCCCATAGAAGGTTGCTGCTTTTCGCATCGCACGTTTGGCGCCCGATTTGAGCACTGCATGCTCAGGCTGCGCCCTGCCGCAGGGGATGGTTAATAAGAACGGCGCCAGTACGCAAAGAGAATACGTGAACCACACGTGGACTCGGCAGATCGTCGACCACAAAGCTCTGGTAACCCGGTCTAATGGAAAGGGCTTCATGCTGGCATTCCCGATTCAAGAACTAAGAACTGCGGGCGGCCCACAAACGGATGGCCGGATTGTTCAACCGTTTTGTCAGTGCGGGTGCCGCCGCAGCCGGGATTGTTCTTTTTGTGACCCGGAAAATGGCAACGCGTTCCGTATCTCCTTACCTTGAACGTGCTTACAATGGCATTGCGTGCCGGACAGAAGGTGCTCAGTCCCGACAGTGCCGTGCTGAAACTTTCAAGGAATTTCCACGTTGGGCATTTGTGTGTGCGGATACTCTGACATTTGACAACCTTTGCAGCGAACGACATGGTGTGCGCAAGGATAAGCCGGTTCTTCTGTGTTTTTCATGATCGGCAGGTCCGGGCGAAAAAAAGGGCTGACGAGTGAGTTAGACACTCTGCAGCACCGCGTCTGTACCCTTCAGACGCATCTAAACCCGGTCTTTTAGGCGCGTCTGAGGACAGAAACCTCGGTTTTTGTCGGTGTAGAACTGGAATCTGAGAATGACCGATGAGCCGTCGATTGAGACGGATTACCTGGATGCAATTTATCGGGAAAACTCCCGCGAATTGTGGGCAATCTTTTATTCGCAATGCAGCGATCCGGAACGAGCCTATGACGCCGTGCAGGAGTCGTTTCTGAAACTGCATTCGTATAAGGGGGAGCCAATTCGGGATCCCCGAGCGTGGTTGTTGAGAGTCGGCCAGAACTGGCTGCGTGATGTGGCTAGACGCAAGAGCAGCAGTTGCAAACTCACTTCAACACTGGATGAAATGTCTAACGAGCGCTTTGCGCCCGAACAGTTAATGGCCTCGGATGAGAATCGCGGAGCGGTTCGGGGGGCGTTACAACAGATGCTGGAAGACGATCGCAAAGTGCTGGTCATGAAGTATGCACTGGACTGGTCATCGGCACAGATGGCAAAGGTGATGGACTGTACTGCGTCCGCCGTTGATATGCGGTTGTCTCGTGCTCGTCGTCGTCTGGCCGAGTTACTTGAAGAACAGGGTTATTCCAATGACTGACCAATCCAACACCGCACCACAGTTTTCCAACGATCAGATGGACGAGCTGCTGCACAGTTTTTACCGAATGGAAGTGCCCGCAGAACTGGATCAGCTGCCGTCATCGTGGCCGGAAGTCAATGGTGAATCCTCCGTTAAGGCTCAGCAACAGAGAACCGTTACGCTGGCGGCGCCGGATCCACAAGCTGCTCATCGTACTACGTCCGCAGGTCGCGGTTTGGCCGTGGCTGGTGCAACTCTGGCCGCCTGCCTGATGGTGATTGTTCTCAGTACGGCCGGCAACAACACGGACAACACGGAAACAGCGAAGACGAATAATAAGACGTCCGTTGTTGGTGATTCGGACACTCTGATGGACGTTCACAAAGGCAATAGCGGCAAGGGTGTTGTCGACGATGCGAATACAACGTTGATTGAAATCGATGGCGTAGACCTGTCGCCTGAGCAGAAGAGCGAAGACTAGTCCAAGACTCATCAGAGCAAAAGCAGACCGACCAGTGTCATAGCTGCAAAGAGACCCGGTAACCTGCAGCCACCGGGTCTCTTTGCGTTGGTGATGTTACAAAAAACGCCCACCATAGCTGGTGGACATTTATGTTCTCACTGCCTAAGTCAGCTTGCGTTCGCGAATCCAGTCGGTATGGAATTTTTCGCCGCGAGGTTTGTCGGTGCGTTCGTACGTGTGAGCACCGAAGTAGTCCCGCTGAGCCTGCAGCAGGTTGGCAGGTAGAGTTGCCCTGCGGTAGCCGTCGAAGTACGTCAGGGCCGCACTAAACGCCGGAACCGGAAGTCCCAGTTGAACCGCAGCTGCGACGACTCGACGCCATGATGGCTGAGCGTTCTCGATGGCGTCCCTGAAGAAGTCATCAAGCAGCAGGTTTTCCAGTTCTGCGTTCTTGTCGAATGCCGCTTTAATGTCCTGCAGGAAGACGGATCGAATAATACAGCCGCCTCGCCACAACAGCGCGATCGGACCATTGTTCAGCTTCCACCCGAATTCTTTCGCCGCTGCGTTCAGCTGCACGTAGCCCTGGGCATAGCTGACCAGCTTTGATGCGTAGAGTGCCTGACGAACGTCGTCGATGAATTGTTTCTTGTCGCCTTCGAATTTCGTGTCCGGCCCGGACAGTACTTCCGAAGCACGCACTCGTTCGTCTTTCTGCGACGACAGACACCGAGCGTAGACCGCTTCGGTGACGAGTGTTGTTGGAACTCCGAGTTCCAGAGCGTGCTGACACATCCAGCGCCCCGTGCCCTTCTGGCCGGCGGTGTCCAGAATCATGTCCAGAAGCTCGTTCGGTGTTTCGTTGTCGGCGACAGTGAAAATATCGCGAGTGATTTCGATTAGATAGCTGTCGAGATCGCCTTCGTTCCAGTCATTGAAGACCTCGTACAATTCCCGATTCGTCAGTCCGAGACCGTGCTTCAGAATGTAATAGGCTTCGCAGATCAACTGCATGTCACCGTATTCGATGCCGTTGTGCACCATTTTTACGTAGTGTCCGGCACCGGCTTCGCCGACCCAGTCACAGCACGGAATGTCGTTGTTTTCGCCGACCTTCGCGCTGATCTTCTGCAGGATGTCTTTCACAAACGGCCATGCTTCCGGATGGCCACCGGGCATGATGCTGGGGCCTTTTAAAGCTCCTTCTTCGCCGCCTGAAACTCCGGTGCCGATGAATCGGAAACCGTCAGCCGCCAGTTCTTCATGGCGCCGGTTGGTGTCTGAGTAGTCAGCATTGCCGCCGTCAATGATGATGTCGCCCTTGTCCAGCAACGGTTTCAGCTGGTTAATGACGGCGTCACAGGGACCACCCGCCTGCACCATGATCATGACTCGGCGCGGTGCTTCCAGGCTGTTGACGAAGTCTTCCAGCGTCTCGTAACCCTGGATACGATCGGCCGTTCCTTCCTCCACAACTCCTTCCGGACGATCTCCCAGTCCGTCAACGAACTCGGTCATCTTTGCAGTCGTGCGATTATAAACCGCAACGTTGAATCCTTTATTGGCCATGTTCATGACCAGATTCTGACCCATAACGGCAAGGCCAATGAGGCCGATATCGTGTTTTGGCATTTGATCGCTCGAAGAGTGTGGTTGATAGTTTCGTAGCACAGGTCGTGTTGCTGACCGGGCCAGAGCCGGCCCGGCACAATTTCGTCACCGCTGAATACGAGCTGAACCGCCGGCGGCGAAGGCTTCGACTTCGCCGATGGAGGCCATCGTGGTGTCGCCAGGATATGTGGTGAGCAGAGCACCATGAGCCCAGCCCAGGTTCAGGGCAGTCTGAGGATCCTTGCCTCCGAGCAGACCGTAGATCAGGCCGGACGCGAATCCATCGCCACCACCCACTCGGTCAAGCACTGCCAATTCAGCTTCCGGAGCCTGGTATGTCTTACCGTCCAGCCACAGTACGGCACTCCAGTTGTGGTGATTCGTGTTCACGACTTCTCGCAGTGTCGTGGCCACGGCCTTGACGTTCGGAAGGTCTTTGGCGACGCCTTCCATCATGCCAAAGAAGGCCGATGGATCCAGCTTGCCGGTCTTTTCAACATCCTGACCTTCCAGGCCAAGGCCCTTCTGCAGATCTTCTTCGTTGCCGACAAGGATGTCGCAGTGCTCCACGATGCCTCGCAGGGTTTCCTGCGCCTTGTCCAGGCCGCCACTGATCGCCCACAGCTTGGCGCGATAGTTCAGGTCAAAGGACGTGATCGCTCCGGCTGCTTTCGCGGCCTTCATACCTTCGACAATCACTTCCGGAGTCGTCGATGACAGTGCCGCGAAGATCCCGCCGCAGTGGAACCAGCGCACACCACCGGAGAAGATTTCGTCCCAGTTGAAATCGCCGGCCTTCAGCAGACCGGCAGCTTCGTTGCTGCGGTTATAGAAAACAACGGGTGCTCGAACGCCGCAGCCCTGATCGCTGTAAACAGTGGCCATGTTTGGTCCGCGAACGCCGTCGTGCTCAAATCGTTTGTAAAACGGTCTCACGCCCATGGCTCGCACGCGTTCGTTGATCAGGTCGCCCAGCGGGTTGTTCACCATCGCGCTGACGATGCCAGTGTTCAACCGAAAGCAGTCCGACAGGTTGGCCGAACAGTTAAATTCGCCACCACTGACGTGGACTGTAAGCTGATTAGCTTTGCGAAACGGAATGCGCCCCGGGTCCAGGCGATGAACCAGCGCCCCCAGAGATACGAAATCGAGACCACCACTGGCTGGAATGTCGAGCATTGTTGTTCCTTGTTCATACGATGGGTTGTTGTGCAGACCGATCGCGTGATCGATCACACAATGGTGCGCCGCCGTGATCGGGCAACTGCATTTCCGGCGGATACTTGTGCCGAAAGGTCCTGTGTCACGACCTGCCATTCATGGCCATCATGACATGTTCGGCACGGTCTGAGACGGATGAGCTGTGAGCAACTGTGGGCCAACTAATCAGCCAGTTCCGCCGGGAAAAAGCCTGGCTGAGGCCAAGTCACTCCTGATTGACGTGGCAGTTGCATCAGTACAGCATATTACGGCTTCGGCACGCCGAATTCAAAACAACCATCGGAACTTCCGACGGGTTCCTGAAACAAAACAGTGATAAAGCGGTGGGTCACCATCCGAATCCGGGACCTCCTGAGCAGCTCACACGTCCTGTCCGACGGGAACCGACCTTTGAGGCCAATCCGTTCACTCACGGATTCTGCAACAAGCCCAACTTGGAAACGGAAAAACACGCTGAATTCTGCAGCTGCGGAAAAAGCAGCAAGTTCTCCCGGGTGGGGGCTGAGAACAGCATGAGCTTCGGCACTCATTTCCCAAATTCAGCAAACACACTTCGAATTGAATCCTGGTAACGAAAGTAAACGGGAGGTCAGCCATCGTTCCCACTGCTGTGTGAATTGACACCTGTGTGAATTGACACGTTAGGGCGTGGAAAACATAAGCACCACACCTTCGGCATTGACCGTAACGTCCACGTCCCACGTGCTGAATACCCGAGGAAAGAACTCAGACCCCGGCGATTTGACAAGGTCGAATTCAACGGTCTGCAGCAGCAGCGGTGCTAGCTCCTCGTCTGTGCGGCCGTCAATTCGCATCCTGATTCCTGATTGGCGAAGAGTGTCAATCACGCGGCCGATGGGTGTGCCGGCAGCGGCCTTCATTGTAAACAGTCGGTCCTTGACGGCTGCTGCGGCGACCGGTCCTGTACCGTTGTTCCGAATCAGTTCTCGCAGCCGCTCATGCGTCTCTACCGTTGCCGTCACTACGGCCGAACCGCCTTTCCAGTTTACGGTCAGCTGCGGGAAATCCTTTTGCCAGCGTTTAACGACGGTGTCTTTTTCTCGCGACGGAACGCGATGAGTCTGTTGGATGGCGACGGATTCAACGCCGGGCACGATTCGTATCGTGTCGTCAGCTGTGACCTCAAAGTTCAGATCGAACTGGTTCAGAACGAGTGTGGCGAATTCGACGAACGTGAGCGGCGGCAGATTAACCGTCGCCCAGAGATCGTGAGGAATTATTTCCGGGTTATCGACTGTCGTGCCCAGATCGATAGCGGCCTGGACGATCAGCTGTCGCGGTGCAGTCAGATCACGCCATGACCAGTTATGAGACTTGGCCAGTGACCGATACAATTCAGCGGCCAGTGTGCGGCGCATGCTGAGAATCGATTTGCGATTGATGGTGGTCAGTGTTCGCAATCGAGCGGTCGCGTCCGCAGGTCCGATCGCAACGACGTTGTCGCCGAACGATGCGCTGGCAGCGGCCGATTTCGCATACGCCGAAATGCTGTTTCGGGTCGTCACGTATTCGGTGGAAGCGTCGACCAGTCTGGACGGGTCAATACGTCGATCCAGCACGATGGCGATGCCGGTGTCCATTCTGAGGCGTTGCAGAGCCTGTCGCAGCGGGATGCCTTTCGACGTTTCGCTCCGTCGCTCTTCAAGTGCGTCACGCAACGCTCGACCAGTCAGCAATCGTTCGGGTTCTGCCGAAACCACGAGCGGCTCCGACTGTAACTGAGCAAGTAGATTCGCCGAAGAAAACAGAAAAACGGCCGAAATCAAAATGCACCGGACAATCTGCGTGGCGTTACGTCCCATCGTTTCATCTCCCGCCGGCGGATTACGCCGTCTTCTGTCTGGTAAACGTTTTTTCGGCGGAAACAACGGTGGATTTCTCGTAGTTGTGTAAGAGACTGACTGGTAGCATGATGACGTAATGTGAGGCGGGACTCAATCGGCGGAACGAATCTTGATGAAACAGACCCAGGCGGTCGGCATCGACCTCGGAACAACCTATTCCTGCATCGCGTGGCTGAATGAACACGGCCATCCGGTCACCATTCCCAATCAGGAAGGGGAACTGTCCACACCATCAGTCGTTTTTTTTGACGGCCATGAGCCGATTGTTGGTACAGAAGCGTTGCGCAACGCGATTGCTCGGCCGGAGCGAGTCGTGCAGAACGCAAAGCGACACATGGGGGATCTGGACAAGTTTTGGCGAATAGGCGCGAATCGTTACAACCCTGTGCAGATCTCAGGATTGATTCTGCGAAAGCTGATTGCTGCAGCTCAGGAGCAGATCGGTGAGATCAACGAAGCGGTCGTGACTGTTCCGGCCCAGTTCAGCGACGCTCAGCGGCACGCCACAGTGACCGCAGGTCATTCGGCGGGGCTGGAGAAAGTAGAAGTCATTAACGAACCTGTGGCCGCTGCTTTGTGCCATGTGCTGGGCAACGAGGGTCTGGCGTTTACGGAGCTGGCCGTCGACCAGCAGTTACTCGTTTATGACCTGGGAGGTGGAACGCTGGACCTTGCCATTGTGAGTTACTCCAGTGACCAGGTTCGCGTCGTGGCGTCAGACGGCGATCTGGAACTCGGTGGCCTCGACTGGACTCAGGTTCTGGTCGACATCGCGGCGGAGCGCTTTCTGATGGACTTCAGTGAAGACCCGCGACGGGATCCGCACAGCCACCAGTTTCTGGCGCTGGAAGCGGAACAGGCTAAACGCAGTCTGTCTGTGCGTCCCCGAGCGGCGGTGACCGTTCAGCACGAAGGCCATCGCCGCACCTATCAGATTGAACAGGAAGAGTTCGAACACCTTGGACGAAGATTACTGAAACGCTCAAACGCGATTACTCGACGCATTTTGGCAGACAACGGCTTCGGCTTGGC
>JABABI010000038.1:0-31133 GCA_014238335.1 Fuerstiella sp. | reverse complement strand
GACGACCGGAGGCTCGTCCCGCATGCCGATGGTGCGAGAGAGCCTGAAGAAACTCAGCGGCCGCACGTTGAATTCCTCGTTGTCGCCGGATCAGTCGATCGCTCATGGCGCCGCATACTACGCCGGAATGCTGCTGGCCAATCAGGAGTACACGCGCACCATCTTCAACAGTCAGGCTTCGACCCGGCTGGCGAAGATACAGCAGCAGAGCGTTAATGCTCGCGGACTGGGAATTCTTATCCGCGACACGGATACCGGCAATCGAGTGCCACACTATCTGATTCCGCCAAACACTCCGCTGCCGGCCGCGAGAACCCATGTCTTTGGCACTGTTGTGGATCAGCAGACGAAGGTTCATATCCGCATCGTCGAAAGTGGCGCTGGCCCCGGGAAGCCTCACACCATTCTGGGCGATTGCCTCATTACCGATCTGCCGACGAACCTGTCGGAGGGCAGTGAAGTTGAGGTGACGATCAGTTACGACGCTCAGGCGCGCGTACATGTTTCGGCCCGCGAGTTAAAGAGTGGTAAGTCAGCAGAGACGGAAATCATTCGCCAGGAGAACATGACCGGACAATTGCAGCAGGAAGTCGACCAGGACAGCAACGTGGCTCAGTCTGTTCAGGCGGTTGCGAATTCCAGTCCTGGGAAGGCAGAGTCCCGAAGTCAGGCGAAAGCGGCGTTATCAGCTCCGAATGACTCGCTAAGTGATGAATGGGCATCCGTCAGTGCACGACTTAGCGAGTTTTCTGAGTTCGCAGACCCTGTTGATGACGCAGAACAGCCGGTGCTGCTGTGCAATTCGTGTGGCACGGCTCTCAGCCCGAAAGGACGATGTTCCAGGTGCAGTCCCGCATCGGCCGGGCGAAAACGGCGGAGGGGGACGAAGAAAAAATCGGCGCGGCGCAACAGCCCGCCAAAGGCGGGCGCTGCACCGGCCAAACGCAAGAAGACCGAAACGCGAGAGGCTGCCGGAAAAACAACTCAGAAGAAACGCTCTACAGAAGACGACTTCTGGGATCTGGTGGATTGATTTCGATCGTTCTCTCCCTGAGATAATTCGTCTGACCTGTTCAAGTCACAAGAACGCAGATATATTCTCGGGCCCGACAGGAACACGATGTCGCTGACGCTAAACTCCAGCAGAGTTCGTTTGGCGAAAGGTTCTTGACGGAAAAACGTTGGCTTCCGCGACCGCGACGATGCACACCTGTGTGTGACCCGCCGGGTTGAAAAATAAGACCCAGAAAATGCAACGATCCTGTTACATCATAGGCTGCCTCGTTCTTTCTGCCGGCCAGGCGTTCGCTCATCCGGGTCACGGCAGCCCGGCGACAGCTGATGGCATAGAGCATTACTTGTTCAGCCCGTTGCATGCCGGACCGATCATGGCGACGACTGTCGTTTTGATGGTGGCCAACTACGCACTGAAACGTGGTGGCATGCTGAAAAGCCACCACGACGAAACGCCTGACGCCTGACGGTGTTGCGCCGCTGCGGAACGGCCAGTTGCACAACAATGTCGTCTTTGTCGGCCACTTCGAATTCGGGTCCGGCCACAGGTGATGTTCGTTTTCTGCGACAGGATTCGGGCACGGCTCATTTTGCAATTCGATTTGTGTCAAGAATCGGCAGGTCGGCCGCTAACTCTTCTTCCCGGCAATACTCTGCGATTCTCTCGGCCACAGTCGCGCCGAACTCTTCTCTTTTCTTCTGGCCGATCCCGTAGATTTGAAGCAGATCACCAGTTTTCGTTGGCCGAAACCGGGCCAGCTCGCGAAGCGTCATATCACCAAGGATAACGTAGGGTGGTACACCGCGTTTTGCGGCAATCTCCATCCGCATCTGCCGCAGGTTTTCGAACAGCCCACGGTCAACGCCTTCCCATTTACCCGTCGCTGACGCGGCCTGCTGACGAGTTTTCGGGCGTGTCAGTTGAGGTGTTCCCTTTCCTTTCAACAGTTGAAACCCTGAGTCGCTGATCACCAGGACCGAATATTCGCCGGAACGGCTGAGGAACTCCTGAGCCACCAGCTGATCAATCCATCCGCGCACATCGCGTTCAGACTCGTCTTTCAGCAGTCCATAGGTGCTGAGCTGATCGTGTCCATTCGTGAGTACTTTCTTACTCTTCGATCCACGCAGCACAAGACTCGTGTACTCGGCGCCATATCGTTGTCCCTGCCGATAGATACTGCTGACGATCTTTTGCGCAAGCAGCAGCGGATCCTGATGGCACTCAATTTCGTTCAGGCACACATCGCAGGCACCACAATTGTCTTGTTCCAGTTGCTGACCGAAATGACTGACCAGTTGCCTGTGTCGGCACACTGAACTGAAACAGAACGATTCCATCTTGCCCAGCGCCTGCAGTGATGCTGTCCGATTGTCGTCATTTTCTGACTGGTTGATCAGAAATTCCCACGTGCTGGTGTCCCGTCCCGAATAAATCAGACTGCATTCCGCTTCCAGTCCGTCGCGCCCGGCCCGGCCGCTTTCCTGTTGGTAGGCTTCGACGCTGCGAGGCATCTCTGCGTGCACGACGTAACGGACGTTACTCTTGTCAATACCCATACCAAACGCCACGGTTGCCACAATGATGTTTGTTTTTTCATCAATGAACGCTTCCTGGTTTGCTTTGCGCTGGTCCGGTTCCAGCCCGGCGTGGTACGGCAGCGTTTTATATCCGAGTGAATTTAATGTCGCAGCGGTTTCTTCAACGTTGGAGCGGCTGATACAGTAAACAATGCCGGATTCATTGGGGTGTCGGTCAACGACTTCACGGATCTGCCCAATGACATCGTGTCGTCGTTCCACCCGATACAGAAGATTGGGTCGGTCAAAGCTGCCCACCAAAATCTTTGGTGCTTTCAGGTTTAGCTGCTCTGCAATATCCTGGCGTACCTGTTCTGTTGCTGTTGCGGTGAATGCGTGAATAGAGACGTCCGGAAATGCCTGCCGCAGGCTGCTCAGCCGGCGATACTCAGGTCGAAAATCATGGCCCCAGTTACTGATGCAGTGAGCTTCGTCGATAGCAATGAAGCTCAAATCCACGTCCGCCAGAAAATCGATTGTGCGCTGCTGGACAAGTCGCTCCGGGGCAGCGAACAGCAGCTTCAGTTCGCCACCTCGTACCTGACTGGCGACCTTCATCCGTTCCTGCGACGACAGGCTGCTGTTTACAAACGCTGCCGGCACGCCACATTCTGACAGCGAGTCCACCTGGTCCTTCATTAACGCGATCAGTGGACTGACAACAACCGTCATTCCATTCCGGCATACCGCCGGGGCCTGGTAACACAGCGACTTGCCTCCGCCCGTCGGCAGCACCGTCAAAGAATCCTGCGACTCCATGGCGGCGGTCATTGCCTCACGCTGCAACGGCCGAAACGAGTCGTAGCCCCAGTGCTTCTGAATGACGGAAAGTAGAGAATCCATGGTGGGTCAGAATGTCTGGTTTGGGCCATCCGGCCATGACGTCAATTAGTGATTCACTCACCAACGGACGGAATTTCCGCGCTGATTCGGTGCGCTACCGTTCATTAAATGCGAGACCATGCCGCCCCAGCAGCATAGCGTTTAATGATTAACGTCGCGCGTCACGCATGGCCGTTGCTGCGAAGTGATCCGCGAGCGCGGACAGCGCGGTAAGCATCGTGCGAAGCGATAATTCGCAGCCACCGCACGATACCGTGCCGCCGACTCGGATCACATCCTGCTCCTGATGGAACGGAAATCATCAGGGGTTGCGACAGAGAGGCATGCTCCGTTGTCGCTGGTTGCGTGCTGAAGCCGTTTACTTTATGCCACCTCACGACCGGGCCCATGTCAATCTCACAAATCGCGCGGCACTTACTAAACGACGCTAAGGAATGACATCAGCGCCCGTTCCAACATTGATCGGCTGATTACCCGATCGCCAGGGCGACGTAAGTAGCACTGTACAAATGAGTTAAGGGCTCAACGTCGGCCAGAAAGAGATGTCGGAAGATTTTTCCGTATACGGGGTCCGGGTTTGCATCGCTTCTGCGATTCCATCGGTGAGTCTCTCCGTTCAATCTTTTGTTGCAAGAGCCGGAATCATGTTCAAATCCATTGGTGCCCCGCTTAAGTTCGGATTTCTGAACAGTCTCAAGCAACCCAAACGTCGACAGCTTCAGTCGCAAACCGTTGGGTTTTGCGACTCGCTTGAAGTGAGATTGCTGCTGACCGGTCCGCAACTTGTCGATCCAATCGCGAGCGATGGATACATTCTCACTGATGTTTCGTCTGACCACGGGGGCGGCCTGACTGTAAACGTGGATGTCGACGGAGACGGCAACTACGAACTTAGCATGTTGGCGGCGGAAGGTGAGAGTCTTGTGATCGACCTGACCGCGTATATCGCGCCGAATACGAGTCAGAACGTGACGCTGCAAGTCGTGGAGAGTCCGGATCCGTTCTTCGGCGGGGTGGAAATGAGTAGTTCAGTCATCTTGAACGTGCCTGGCATTACAGTTCTGGCTACTGAATTCGACTGGATTGAAGGCGTGGACGGCGAGCTTAGTGGCGCTGTTGACCTGACGAACAGTATGGGCACGATCGATCTGGTGTATCGAGTCGCTGGGGAAACTGAGTGGAACGTGGTGGGAGAAGTTTCTGCCTACGGTGGGAGATTCCTGTTCGGTTTCGGCCTGGCGGATGGTGAAACCGATTTCGATTTTGCCGTCAAACATTCGTTCATGGGAGCAACGATAATCAGCAGTGCCGTAACAATCACCGATATGACTGCCTTCCTGCCGGGAGACCCAAGTCCGAGTTCGGTTATCGACGACCTGTTCGCAGAAGGATATTCGTAAGAAGCCTGTACCTCAGTACCGTGCTGCTGAAACGGCCCTGACTAGACACCCAGATCGCGTTCCAGTCGTTTCAGACGGTCCTCAAGGTCAGCAATGCTGGATCCCAGACCTTGTATCAGCTCAGACTGTTCTTTGATTGTTGAGCGAAGCTGTTCGAGCACTTTTTCCGGTACCGCAGCTTTGTGTGAGCGCGGTGGCTCTACGGACGCAGGGGTCAGCAGAAGGTCGTTGGTGGCTTCTCTGTGTTCTTCAGATTTTGCGGCCGCCGGACCGATCTGCATGTTCTCTTGGGGCAGGTAGAACGTATGGTCGACTTCCACGCCTCGTCGATCCAACGGGCCGCTGGCCTGGAGATACCCAATTTCATGCAGACTGGCTAATTCTTCTCTCAACTGACCTATGCTGTCGATACGTACCATGCGACTGGCGCGCGTTCGCAGTTCGCCAGGCTGCTGAAGGCCTCGCAGCAGAAGTTCGGCGATAATACCAAACTGGGCCTCCGTGAAGTCAAACTTGTGACGTGCATAGTGGCGATATCGCGGTGTGCGACCTCCGCCCGGGAACACTTCCGCTACCAGCAGGTCTTCGCGCATCGCATCTAAAGCATCCTGGACCTGCGATTCACTGTAGCCCACAACCGGACTACGGTTGCTTTTCTGATTGCAGCCGGTTGTCGCAGCCTTAAGCGTTAGCGGATACTGTTCTGGTGTGGTGAACGCCTTTTCCATCAACACACCAAGAACTCGGCGTTGAATCCTTGACAGATGACGGATCTGATTCTGCGGTTCTTCGTTCATCTGAGTCTCGATGAGAGGCTTTTCCAAGACTTCGGTGTGTTCCGCGCGAAGCGTTGCAGCGAACCACGAGAGCGGACCATTCGGTGTTCCGCGCCAATTTCTGGTGGCCCTGGTCCCGCCCGCAGTGGACACAAATCCGAAGGTTTGCTCAAGCGTCGAAAACCATAGGGCACGGCGAATCTCAAAGCTGGCACGTTCCTATGCGAAGTCGTTCGACATCTGCCCTGCTTTTCGGTCACATGTACCGGCACCCCGTGAGTACGATTGCAGGTGAAGTGGAGCGCCGGCTCGAATTCGGTTGGGCCGCTTCCGCTGATTGCTGAAAAGAGGCGTGCGAAACCGATTACCGTTCTGCAAAAAGACTTTAATTCCGACCATTACGCATGTTCTATGCCTTTCTTGCCTCGTTGCCAATTCTCGTGGTTGCCGTCTTTCTTGTCGGACTGCGCTGGCCCGCAAGTCGGGCAATGCCGCTGTCACTTGTAACAGCGGCCGTTCTGGCCTTGTTTGTGTGGCACGTTCCAGGTTGGCAGGTGCTGGCATTTGGAATCAAGGGCAGTCTGATCGCGTTTGACCTGCTGTACATCATTTTCGGAGCTATTTTACTGCTGAATACTCTTCAGCAGAGCGGTGCAATCACTGTTATCAGAAACGGTTTTCGTCAGATTTCGCCTGATCGCCGAGTACAGGCGATCATTGTGGCATGGCTGTTTGGTTCGTTCATTGAAGGGGCTGCGGGGTTTGGAACGCCTGCCGCAGTTGCTGTGCCGCTGCTGGTGGCGTTAGGGTTTCCTCCGCTGGCGGCAGTCGTGTGTGGCATTGTAATTCAAAGTACGCCTGTATCTTTTGGGGCGCTGGGCACTCCGATTCTTGTTGGTGTCGGAAATGGACTGGATGTTGCCGCTGGATTTGGTGTTGATTCAGCCGTGCAGTCAGCTGCCGTTTCATGGAAGCTCATCGCGGACAAGAACGTCGCTGCGACGGAGCTGCTGCATACCATCGGTGTTCGGGTCGCGGCCCTCCATCTGGTGGTTGGAACATTCGTTCCGCTGATTCTCGTGTGCCTGTTGACTCGATTTTTCGGACGTAACCAGTCGTTGCGCGACGGCCTTGGCTGCTGGAAGTTTGCCATTTTCGCAGCTTTCGCAATGACTATTCCGTCGGTCGCGACGGCAATATTGTTTGGCCCGGAGTTTCCTTCGCTGTTTGGCGGGATGGTTGGGCTTGTTGTCGTGGCGACCGCGGCACGCCGAGGTTTTCTGATACCAGCCGGTGAGCCATGGCAATTCCCGGGGAAAGAAGACTGGTCTGCCGACTGGCGACCTGTCGTAGCGGATTCCGCAGCGTCGGCAGAAGCGGTTCCCGACGTCGCTAACGTCGCGCAGGACTGCCCACCGCTGAGTCTGTTTCGATCGTGGCTGCCGTATCTGATGCTGGCCGTATTGTTGGTGGCGTTCCGATTGCCTCAGCTGCCCGTGAAGGCGTGGGTCAATCACCCTAATGTCACCTTCGCTGTTACGGATCTGTTCGAAAGTCCGGCGGCCCTGAAACACACGCCACTTGCTTTGCCAGGAACAATCTTTCTGCTGGTGTCCGGTCTCACGTTTGTGCTGCACGGCATGTCTGTAAAAGGTTATCGCATCGCCGTCGCAAATTCGTTCCGTACAACCGCAAAGGCGTCCGTGGCGCTGATTTTTACCGTGCCAATGGTGCAGATCTTTCTTGGCTCAGACGGCGGTGCGGCTGGTCTGTCTGCAATGCCGATCGTTCTTGCCGAACAGATGGCCACGCTTGCAGGCGACGCCTGGCCGTTGCTGGCCCCGTTTGTCGGAGGCCTTGGAGCCTTCGTGGCAGGCAGCAACACGATCAGCAACATGATGCTGTCGATGTTTCAGTTCGGCGTGGGGCAACAGATCGGCACTGACCCTTTCTGGATCGTGGCTTTGCAGGCCGTTGGTGGAGCTGCGGGTAACACGATCTGCGTGCACAATGTCGTGGCGGCCTCGGCGGTCGTTGGACTGGTAGGGCGTGAGGGACAAATCATCCGTCGAACGTTGCCTGTGTTTCTGTACTATGCGACCTTCGCGGGAATTCTTGGACTGATCATCGTGACGATATTTTCATAACACGGGAGACGGGAAATAGTGGTCATAACCGGTATTGACGTTTGTCCACTGACAGGCGCAACAGTTGACGGCGGCTGGCCACAGGGCCATGAGCCCCAGGAAGACCTGCACACACTTGTCGTCGTTCACACAGATGCCGATAGCAGCGGGTATGGCAGCTGTTTCACGTCCGGAAAGCTGGTGACTGGCGCCGTTCAGTTGTTGTGGCCGCTGTTAAAGAACGAGTCCGCCCTGGAACCGGAACGCATCTGTGAGAAGTTGCACCAGTCGACTTTCTGGCAGGGCCGCGGTGGTGCAGTGACTCATGCCGTCAGCGGTATCGATATCGCTCTGTGGGACATTATGGGCAAAGCCTGTGGTCAGCCAGTGTCGCGGTTGCTCGGTGGCAATTATCGTGATCGCATCAAACCTTACGGTTCAATCCTGTTCGATGAACCCGACGCATTGGCGCGAAATCTGGAAAGTGTTGTTGGTCGAGGATTCCGGGCCATAAAAATGGGCTGGCGGCCATTTGGACGCAGGGACCGCGCGTTTGATGAACTGCTGGTCAAGACCGCTCGTCAGGCAGTTGGTGACGACATTGATCTGATGGTGGACGCGGGCGGCAGCGAGCAGTTCTGGCCGCACGGCACGAACTGGGCTCGCAATACCGCCTCTATGCTGGCCGATTACAATATCGTCTGGTTCGAAGAAGCTCTGCCACCCGACGACATCGACGGCTTTGTGGAACTCACCCGAAGTTCGCCGGTTCCGATTTCCGGTGGAGAAGTGCTGACGCGACGACAGTCGTATCAGCCGTGGCTGAAAGGTCGAGCCCTCGACATCATTCAACCGGACGTGACGAAGTGCGGCGGGCTGAGCGAGTTTCGCAGAATTGCTCAGATGGCGCAGGATCACAATATCCAGGTCGTGCCACACGGCTGGAACACGGCGATCGGTCTTGCTGCTGACCTGCAGATCTCAGCTTTTCTCCCGAACGCGATATACGTCGAATACCTGACTCCCTGTGCCTACATCGACGAGCTCCCGACGGAACCGTTCCGGCTCGACGACGATGGCTGCCTGACCATTCCTCAGGCTCCTGGTCTTGGAATTGACATCGATGACGATCGACTCCGCAGGTTCTGTCCGGAGCGCATTGAGTTTCGATAGGCGCTGCCAATTCCGAATCGGCAGCGTTCTTTTTATCAAAGGACGACAACACCATGGAACGCAAGACCGTTCGCCCCGAAGACCTGGACCTCGATTCACCTGGCCGCCGCGATTACTGGCTGGCGCTGGAGCACGACAGTATTTGGGGTGATCACCTGATTCCGCTGACCGTCTTTGTTGGTCCGGAAGCCAGCGACGGCAAGGGGTTGGTCTCTTTCGGTTCCAATCACGGGAACGAATACGAAGGCCCGATGGTTCTGAAGCACCTGGCGAAAAAAATCGATATTCGCGACGTGCGCGGGCGCATCATTCTGATACCGGTTCTGAACCCTGCCGCCTTTCTGTCGGGAACCCGCGAGAGTCAGCAGGATGACGGAGTCAATCTGAACCGTGCCTTTGTTGATGGTGCCGGGACCACGCCGGCGCTGGCCGGAATTACTCACCGCATTGCGGCGTTCGTTCGCGAATACATCTGGCCACGAGTGCACATGGTGCTGGACCTGCATTCCGGGGGGGAAGTGGCTCGGTTCTCAATCTGTGCAAGCTTTCATTCCGTGGACGATCCGGAACTGGGAGATCGTATTGAGCAGACGGCTCGCTGGTTTGGCACGCCGAGCCTGATGGTTTATCAGAACGCGACTCCCGGTCTGCTGCCCAGTGAAGCGGAACGGCTTGGTAAAATCACCGTCGGCACCGAACTGGGATGGGGCAAGGCCGTGAATCCGGAGGGTGTTCGCTACGGTCGACAGGGTGTTCTGGCCGCGGCGATCAACAACGATTTGCTGCACGGAAAAATTGAACCGATTGCTCACCACAAAGCGGGCACTCAGCGGAAACTGGAGATGGTGGATCGAAACTGTTTCACCGTTGCACCATTTGCCGGGCACTACGAACCTCTGGTCGAATGCGGCACTGCCGTCAAAGCCGGCGACACCGTGGGTCTGCTGCACGACTTTGACCGCATTGATCTGGAACCCTGGCCCTGCGTCGCCGCTATTGACGGCGTCGTGCTGGTTCAGGCATGGGTTGCTCCCGTTCCCAAGGGCCAGCACATTGTTGTGGTAGCACGGGAACTCGTGTAGTCGACAATCAGCCACGCAACGAAATCAAAGGGATGCAATTCGGTTGCAGTTTCAACCCGTGCGGATATCCGCCGGACGCAGCCAGTAGTTCTTCGAAGCAGTGTTCCATGTCGGCCAGCAGTTTTTCGACGTCGATGTCGCAGAAGACGGGTGCGAAATCCGATACGTATGTCACAAAACTGATGTACATCCTGCGGGCACCGGTCAGATTGTCGCCCTCAAAGTGATACAGACACACGGCTGCGTGGATCAGGCCCTGAAAAAAGAGTTTTTCCGGACCGACCAGTTCTGACCACAAGTCTTCGAACACATCATGGCACGGGAAGAACTCCCGTTCGTTGAACAGGCGGATTCCCGCGGCGATACGTGGGTCGTGGGGGTCAAATGACATTGTCTGTTTCGGCGTGGACCGCTGCAGCAACATGTTCAGACGGAACGCAGCGCCCGGCATATTCGACGAGGGTTGGAGGACTGCCAGCAGAGTGGGAAGTCGGAGAAGCGCAATCTATCATGCGGTGATCTAAAACGGAATCACTTCCTTCAACACTCTGGTTAGCAGATGACAAAGAAGAAAACGGCCCGTGCGAAAAAGTCAACGGACGACTTCGTTGACGAACGCAGGAAACGAGCCAGGTCGGTAATTCGGCGGCTGAAGAAACTGTTCCCGGTCGCCGAATGCGCGCTGCGTCATGAATCGGCGTTTCAGCTGCTCGTGGCGACGATATTGTCGGCTCAGTGTACGGACGAACGCGTCAACATGGCGACGCCGGCCCTGTTTAAGAAGTATCCGGATGCTGCAGCGCTGAAAAAATCAACTCAGCCGGCGATTGAAAAAATCGTCAGGCCGCTCGGCTTCTTCCGCAACAAGGCGGCCAATATCCGGGCCATGGCGGCGAAGCTGGTTGATGATTTTGATGGCCAGATTCCGCTGAACATTGATCAGATGGTGACTCTGCCGGGAGTCGGGCGAAAGACGGCGAGCGTTGTGCTGGGAACATGGTACGGAATTTCCTCGGGAGTCGTCGTGGACACTCACGTTCGCCGGATTTCAAATCTGCTGGGCCTGACAGAATCGCAAAACCCTGAGATTATCGAACGCGACCTGATTCAGATTCTGCCGAAGAAGGAATGGATTGAGTATTCGCACCGTATCATCTACCACGGTCGGCAAACATGCATCGCTCGTCGTCCTCAGTGTGCCGACTGCGGTCTGCTGAAGTACTGCCCGAGAGTCGGATTGCTTCCGTTGGCGGAGTAATCAACGCGTTCCGGACTCGTCGGTGGCCTCACTCAGCAGACTTCGCAGTTCGGCCGCCAGAAAGATCGAGCCGGTGCCACAGATGACTCCGTCGTGCCCCACCGTTTTTCTTGCTACATACAATGCTTCAGCCGGTGTCTCGGCTGTCACGACTGTGTCAGCGGATTGACCGCAGCCAGGCAGTTCCGCCAGTTCCTGCGGAGAAAACGACCTCGGATTTGTCTCGAATCGGGTCAGAATGATCGAATCGAAGTGTCGACGGACCAGTAGCAGCATTTGCTGCGCATCCTTGTCGCGGCTGACGGCGAAGATCAGGACTCGACGATCCACCGGCCAGTTTTGGCTGCCAAGCGTGTTCAGACACGCTGTAATCGAATCGGGATTGTGCGCGGCGTCAAGTACGATGAACGGCGACGTCGAAACGACTTCAAATCGAAGCGGCCATGTCAGTGACGCCAGCCCCTCTGCGATTGAGTCAGCTGAAATACGATGATCCGTCTGCGACAGGAAATCTGACACCGTGACGGCCAGCGCGGCGTTGCAGCGCTGGTGGTCGCCCAGCAGAGGCAATATCAGATCTTCGTGAGTCGCCAGGGGTGTTTCAACGTCGAATCGCTGTTTGCCGACTTCACCGGGAACCGCTTCCTGACCGTGTTCGAAGATATCGCGTCCCCCTCGGAACAATTCGCACTTTAACGCCGCTGCACGTTCTGTGACGACGCGCACGGCGTCTGGTTGCTGAACCCACGAAAAAACGGGCACGTCGAGTTTGATGATTCCTGCCTTTTCACCGGCAATTGCTTCAATCGTGTTACCCAGAATGTGAGTGTGATCGAGACCGATGCTGGTAATGACTGTGGCGACTGGCTGGCAGATAGTGGTGCAGTCGAGTCGACCGCCCAGCCCGGTTTCCAGCACAGCAAGTTCAACGTCGTTTCTGTCGAAAAACATCCAGGCCAGCAGTGTTGCCACTTCGAAGTAAGTCACGCCGTCCTGGACCAGATCCGCGTCCGCCTCCAGCAGAGTTTCCTGCAGGCAACGTACCATTACCGTCAGCTCGTCAGGGTCCGGCATGCACCCGGCGACGCGCATTCGTTCTTCAAACAGATGGATGTGCGGCGACGTAAACAGGCCACTGCGGATACCTGACGCCGTCAGGATGGAGTCGACCATTGCGGCGGTCGAACCTTTCCCTTTAGTGCCGGCAATGTGGATCGCCGGAATGCGTTGCTGTGGTGAACCAATCAGCGCAAGCAGTCGTTCGACCCGTTCCAGGCGAAAGTGGCTGGACTGTCGCCTGGGACGAACGCGTTCGTAGTCAATACGATTGTAAATCCAGCGAACTGCGTCGTCGTATGTGATGACCGTGGTGGGCAGCGTTTTTCCCATCGTTGAACTCGAAGCCGGCAGAACCCGCCTGTTTTACTTCGCCGGCCATTTCCCATCAACGATATCAGACAACTGAAGTTTTGACGGATCGATGGTGACGTGACGAACGCGACGACGCTTCCAGGTATATGTTGTATGCACCAGGCCATCCGATGTCTGAATGACGGCCGGGTAGGAAAACTCAGACCGGCCTTCGTTCTCCAGCGTTAACGCCGCTTTCCAGGAGACTCCGTTGTCGCTGACGGCAACGTTGATCATTTCGCGACCACGTGGTGAATCGCCGGAACGGACCGTATGGTTGTAGACCAGCAGAAATCGACCGTCCTGCAGGGTGACGGCATCAATTCCGGAATTGGGATTTGGCAGGTCTGTTTCCACGAGCTCTGACCACGTGGTGCCGTTGTCTCGCGAGATCGTTGACAGAATCTTTCCGTTACCGTTCTGGTTACGGTTCAGCGCCTGAATGTGTCCGTGTTTTGGTAGTAATGTCGGCTGAATGGCACCGAAAGTTTTTCCGTCGTTGACCGCGGGCGTACGCGACCACGTGATGCCCTGATCAGTCGTGTGTTCAAAATGCAGTCTCCAGCCATCGAATTCTGTGCTGCTGCCGCACAACAGTGTGCCGTTGTCGAGCAGGATTGGTTTGTTGCGAACGGGGCCATCGATGTGTTCCGGCAGCCGGCGTGGAATGGTCCAGGTCTTTCCGTGATCGTCTGACTGAGTCAACATGCCCCACCACGTGCTGGGGGCCGGCCCGCATTTGTAGAACAGCATCAACGGGCCGGATGGATACTGAAACAGGACCGGGTTCCATGTGGGATGACGAACGACTGTGCCATCTGCCAACGTGTACTGAATGCCATTCGCCACTTCGACAGGCTTCGTCCAGCCGTCGCTGTTCCGATGAGCCACCCAGATGCCGACGTCCGGGTTTTTTTCATGTGTACCACCGAACCAGGCCGCGACAAGACCGTCTGGAGTTTCTTCGATCGTGGATGCATGACATTCTTTGAACGGGACGTTTTCGTAGATGAATTCCACCCCAACGATACCGGGTTGATCATTTGCCCGGGACGTCAACAAGAAAGAGTTGCTGGTCGTGAGCATGCAGACCAGAAACAGCGTGGCAAATAGGCGCAAGTGTGGCATTACGGGACCGTCTATTGGGAGTCAGGGTGATGTCAGAGAATTACGACAGAATGATTCTAAATCCGACGACTCATTCCCGCAGGTCGGATGACGAAATATCTTCACGGAATCGTTCTTCCGATACTCCTGAGAATAAATGTCGAAACTCTGTGGGTATCGTAAGCTCGTCGACACAGCGAAATTGCGACCCATCACTGGAAAGTCGTCCGCCGACAAAAAAACGATTTCCGTTGTCCGCCAGTGTTTGCAGAGCGTCACGCATCTGTGTCCGGTCGTGCTGATAGAAACGTGGATCAAGGATTCTGGCAGCCGTATCGAAACCCACGACAAACCAGCAGTCCGGGAACAGCCTGGCCTTTTCCGCGAACAGGGTACATTCGGTCACGGCAACATCGTAAGCATCGAACTGACCAAGGCGTAGGCGCAGATCGGACTCTGTAAGTGTCTGTTTATCCGCGATCATGACGGATAACTCAAAAACGACCTGTAATTCCAACTCTTGCGCGGCAACCCGTTGAAGTTGCTGGTGTCCGCGGTGTAGTGGGTTGAACGATCCCGAAAAGATGGCAACATCCGTCAGGACTTTCAGGCGACGTACCGTGCCCGACCCTTCGTAAAGAACCAAGGATTGCCGCTCCCCGGGGAACAGCCACTCCGACTTGTTGAAAGACGTCTGATTCACGTTGTTTCTGAACAGAGAACGCGGCCGGACCTGGTGCGAGCGATTGGTGGCAGCAGCACAGTGTTCTGCCTGTCATTACGAAACCAGGGCCAGGGAGAACATGGTTCACCGGGGAAAAGTTTACGCAGGGGCCAGTCCTGATCGCGGGAGTGTGCGACTGAATCCGCCGAATGTCGGTCTTTATCGGAAAGAAATTCTTATGGATGACGGAACCCGATCGCTGGATGGTAGTGCGTCGGAACTGGTCCGCATACTGACCGAAGCCGGGCAGAACATCGTCTTTGCGGAAAGCTGTACGGCCGGGTTATTGTCGGCCACGATGGGACGAGTTCCAGGGGTATCGAACGTGCTGGCGGGCTCCGCGGTGGTCTACCAGCTGATGACGAAGCACACGTGGCTGAACATCAACGAGGATTTGCTGCGGGATCCTGGTCCCGTCAGCAGGATCGTCAGCGAACGGATGGCCGAGGGAATTTTGGAGGAAACACTACATGCGACAATCGCTGCCAGCGTCACAGGCCACCTGGGGCCGGTTGCTCCGTCGAATCTGGACGGAATTGCGTGGTCCACGGTAGCACTCCGCGAAAAGAAAGGGATCCGTCTGCAATCGACCCAATTGCAACTAACGCCGTCGACAACCGCGGCGGCTGATGCGCAAATGGACGGATTAACGATTCGGCATGTTCGACAGCGGTCTGCAGCGAAACAGGTGCTTGAGTTTTGTGTGCGAATCATGTCGGCATCAAGCCGTTTTTCTTGATTTTCTTGCTGCAAAAGGGCAAAACACGGGGAATGATGGTCGGATGCGGCCGTCTATGAAACAGCTCCGTGCATTTAGGAAATCTTGTTGGTACGCTGACGCGGCGTCTCTTGGGGCCATTCGTGTCGAATATGCGGACTTCAATGGACTGTCTTAATTCCCGTCAAAAACCCTTCGTTTTCTCGCGACGTGCACTGTCTCATTCTGGACGTTGTTCGTTTGACGTGTCATTCTTAACATTCCCAATAAGGGTATTGCCCTTAACGCAAAGTCGGGCCGTCTTTGATGGTTCGTTCGAGCGAACGTTCGGAAGAGTATGGTCCGCATCCTTGAGTCCGTGAAAACTGTGCAAATAGCGTCAGGGGCAGGGAAAAGACTCTATTCGTCTCCAACTTGTTAGCACCTCCTGCACTTGTATTGGTTTGTCTGCAGAAAAACTGCAAGAATGCAGGGTTCGTTGATTGTTCGTTTGATTTCGTTCCACAATAGCGAGGAACGGGACGACAGACAGATCGTCGAGACTCGACGTCTCACAGATGTGGTGGAATCTATGCCGGTGGAAGTTACTGACAAGAGCCAGGTGTCCCGAATCTGGCTGACCATGTTTGCTGCCTGCTGCCTGTTGCTGGCAGTTTCTTCAGACGCGTTCGCGACCCAGGAATTGGCAGACACTGATGAGGCTGCGCCAGCAAAACCGGCCGGGGCTGCCCCGGCAGCCAACAACGACCCTGCGACAGCCGAGCGGCTCAAACAGCAACAAACTTCAAACGATCTGCGCCGGCTGCAGAAGTCGCTGCTTACTCCGGAGATTGTGGCTGGATTCACTTCTGATAATCGCGTCTACCGGGGGCTGTTGAGAACAGGAGTTCGTCGTGGTAACGCCAGGGAACTCGAGATCCTTCGGACTTGTCTTAAGTACAGGGCATATTCACTGTCCGACCCCGATGTTCAGAAGGACCCAGGGCTGTTTGAAGCCGCATTTAAGAACCTGTTACGTGACCTCAACAGTGCGGGCACACAGATTCTGAATGCCGGAGATAAGCAAAGATATCGTGAGCTGCTGTGTGGAGAGTTGCTGCCGTTCATTAATGAACTGCTGCAAAACAACCTCTATTCGCGTTCCGCGGCCCTCGAACTTCTGCTCGATTTTGGTGTTGCTCCGGCCAAGAGTAACCGTGGCATCATCATGTACGATCAGGTCGATGACGTTCTGCTGAGTGTTATGAAAGACGCTGCACAACCGGATGTCGTCAGAACCCGAGCTGCAAACGTCTGTAAGAAGTACCTTCAGAAGGCGGATGTGACTCCTCAGGTGCAGATTACCCTGGCAAGTGCCTTGATCTTTGAACTGGAGCGGCCGTTTACCGCAGTTGCTTACCAGAACACTCTCCTGTCTGCGCTTGACGAGATCGATACACCCCGTGCACTGGTCGGCCAGAAACAGGCGATCGTGATGCTGGCTGCGGCGACAATCATTCAGGACAACACGCGTGACATTCTTATTCGTTGTCGAGCAGCCCGCGTCCTCGGCCGATGCGGGTTCGATTCATCGATCGATTTCGATGTGCTGGCGTGGAAAGTGGCGGAGCTGACTCTTGAAACCGGTGTGCGATACAATCAAGCGAAAAATAAGAAGGTCCCGAAATGGCAGCTCTGCGGTTGGCACCTGTACCTTGCTTTTCACCACGAGAAAAAGAAGGAAACCGAGAAGGGTTTTCTAAACCGGGCCGACAAATCCAAACTTGTGCGCAGTGGTTACGAAGCTTCTCTTCCTGTCATGGTGGAAATAATGCGTCAGGGCGGCAAAGTGGCTGCCACATCCCTGAATGCATTGAATAACTGGGAGGGCAAGAATAAGCCCGCGAATCTGAAGTTTGACCCGGCGAGTCCTCCGCTTAAGTAACGCGGGGACCAACGCCTTTCCTCCGATTATCGTCCGCTTGTGCTCGCAGCGACATATACTCTTCCGAGCGTTCGCTGGAACAAGTCATCCAGAACGGCGGCATTACCATTCCGGTTCGGTGTCCTGAACTCCTGCCCTGATCTGTTTTTTTGCAGCAGCCGCCGTTTTTCTGGCCGCCGTTCTTTGGTCTTTAGTCAACTGTGATGGCCGGACCTGCTTCAGTTGGGCCAAAGCCGCTGACGGCCGCGTATGACGGACCAGCAGCACCTGAGCAAGCAGAACTCGTGCCCATGCTGCGTTGTCCGGAAATCTTTCGATGTACTCTTCCAGATAGATTTCCGCATCGTCCGGCATGTTCGCTTGTAACAGCCCGACGGCCAGTTTCTTCAAACGTGACTTATTGAACTGCGAATCTGAGTCCTCCATGCTAAGCGTCAGCATTGCCTCAGAGGCACCGATGAAGTCGCCACTGTCGATCATTTCGTTGATCCTTTTCAGACGCTTCGAGTTTCGTTTGGGCCGACTGTCGTCAGGAATGTCATCGTTGACGGAAACGTCACTCTTGCCAAACATTAACTCCGGATTCGCGTAGCTTGAGACCGTTGTGCTGGAATCCGCATAGCGACCGTAGTTACCGCTCAGGACCCGAAACAGGTCCCAGTTCTCACAGTCAACCCAGTCTTTTTTCAAGTACAGCACCCCTGCCCCAAAACCGAAGAGCGCGCCGGACAGATGGAGTGCTGAAGTGCTCATGCCCATACCGTCCAGAAGTGTCCAGCTGATGATTTCCCAGAACAGGTAGAAGCACGCATACCACATGATTGTGACGTCAAAAATGAATATACGAAAGAACAATAACATGAATACCTTCAGCTCATTCTTTGGGGCCCAGACCAGGCTGACGGCCATCAGTCCCATAATGGCTGACGACGCCCCTACCGCTCCACCACTGTCCCGTGGCAGCATGATGAGCTGAATAAGAGCGGCCTGTGAAATGCCAATGGCGAGATACAGCATCAGCATCCGCCACCAGCCGAGCTTGCCTTCGACCACCAGACCAAAGCCCCACAGAAAGAACATATTGCCGATCAGGTGGCCGAATCCCGCGTGAGCGAACATCGTGCTCAGCCATTCGGCCGGGTTGATCGTGCCGAAGTGCAGTACCCACGGGTCAAGCGTCTCATGTCCACCCAAGCCTGTGACAAAGAAACAGACAGTGTTGGCCAGGATTAACCCGATGGTCGTAACCGGATAGTGGTACAGCGGAGCGTCGGTGCCGATTGGAATGAGCATACGACGTACCTGAAATGACACGCAGGAAACGGTGGAATGGACGGCCAATCACACAAAGCGTACCCGGACCTGATTACCAGTTACAACCAGGCGCCATTGACTGCCCATAGCGTCGAGTCGCCGATAGACACCAAAATCACGTGCTCGAAACAACTGATTCCGGTAACAAACAGCCGAGAAGTCCCAGTGCTGATGCACAAAGAGCAGTTGCCCCCCACCTCGACACTCACCTTATGGTGCCGCGCGACGAACGGGCGTATCGATTCTTCTTTGCCAAACCTGCCACTTGGCGTTGTCGCCCTCTGTGTGAGCCCAGTTTCGGTGTCGTTCCGGATTGTCCGTTCGTCTTTGTTGCGACAGCACGAGCACGTCGATTTCTTCCGAAATCAGGTCCGGGTCGAATTCGAAGACGGCTTCATCCAGCGGTATTCCCGTGAACAGTCCTTTCAGGAGACCAATCATCAAAACCAGGCCACCTCCCCCAAGAGTCAGCACCGTGACGGACAGTCGATGCTGCGTTGTGCGACGTTTGACCAGCTGCCACGTCAAACTGCCAAGAATCGGCAGCACCAGGATCGTCAACAGCGAGTAGGTTGCTCCCGGGGCAATGGACAGTTGGATCACCGCAGCGCCCAGAATCTAGGGCAGCCAGTGAAAATAGATCATTGGGGCGTCTGCATCAGCATCTGACGGGTTGGGGTATAACACTCCGTTGTCACGGTCAAACACCGCTCGACCGTTTGCGACGTAATACGGCTGGTCGTATTGAATAAACCCGGTTGCGGATTCGCCGTTGCCCGCATAATGAACGGCCAGAATTGTCAGCCATAGCAGCAAAGCCAGGCCGACCACCAGCACGATCGTTTGCTCAGCGCGCGGTGACGGGGCTGTCGGTTCCGCAATACGGCATTTGTTCATCACCGAAGTTTACGAAAGAACGCGTTGAGCGGTCGAGGTTGGTGTGAGCACGGTTTTTTTGCCGTCTTTCTCAGGATTCTGTGGCTTGAGTGTCGTGAGTTCAGCGGTCGTTGCATTGATTCTGGCGGTCAGTATCCGGCGGCTTCAAGCGCGAATCACTTGGAGCGAAAACTGCAGTTTTAAAGAACAATGCCGATCGGGCTTCATCCAATTCCGTCAGGCGGCTACCCTTTCGGTCCTGGTATTTTCACGATTGACTGCTGGTGTTGGTTTCGTATGCCGTCGACACTGTCTGAGTATGCTGATTCCCTGGCTGAGCGAGACTTGATCTGGCCCCAGGTGCCTGCGCCAAGACCAGTAAAAGCAAAGCCGTCGATTGCTTTGCTGCCCGGCATTCAGATGGTGTTGTGGGACGTCTACGGAACATTGCTAAGAACGGCGGACGGTGGTTTTACACTGTTTCCGAATCCGGAAGTGCGGCTGCAGGTTGCTCTGGAGAAGACGATTCTTGAGTTCAACATGTGGAACAGCATGTATCGCAAGCCGGGGCCACCGTGGCAATCCATGATGCCGCAGTATCGCGATTACGTTGAGCGGGTGGCTATGGTGCCCACAAAACGGAAGGGTGACTTCACCAATGTTGATCTGGTCAGCATCTGGAAGGCGGTTCTTGATCGGCTGTTCGACAAGGACTATAAGTATGACCAGGGCGTTTACGGCAACGAGGACCAGTTGAGTGAGAAAATTGCGTACTTTTTTCACTGCAATCTGCAGGCGACAGAAGCGCGCGCGGGTGCCGTCAGGGCGATGACTGACCTTGCGGAAGTCGGTGTGATGCAGGGGCTTCTGGCTGACGGTCAATCCTTTACATACGTCCAGCTGGTGCAGGCGCTCACAAAACAGGGACTTGTGATGCCGATGCGGGAAATCATTCGCACAGAGGCCACACTGTTTTCTCATCAAATGGCCATTCGTAAGCCATCTCAATCGCTGTTTCAGCGGGCCGTGGAACAACTTGACGCGATAGGCGTGGCACCTGAACAAGCGTTACACGTCAGTTGCCGTTTGCCGACCGATTTAGCCCCGGCAAAGGCAATCGGCATGAAAACCGCCCTGTTAGTGTCCGAAAAAACAGGCCTTGAGGCGCCAGTAGATATGATCAAAGATCCGCAAACTCGACCAGACCGGTTGCTGACAGACATCACGCAGATTACATCTGTGGTTCAGCCAGAGTGACAGAATAATTGACAGGTTGCCACATGTCGGTTGATACGGGAATTTCGACGGAGTCACCGAATTTTTGATACCGGATTACTATGAATCCGGTTGTTAATTCGGCGAGTTGGATTTCGGTTTTCGTTCGCTTGGGAAAACACACGACGAGAAGAGAAGAGAACAGAGCAATGCCTTCTGCGCCAATAGTTGACGTCACTAAGTACGATTTCAGCAATACGCTGTATGATCTGAACGACATCCGCCGGGTGAACCCACAACGTCACGAAATGGAACAACTGACGGCGGTCGTTCACGTCGACGAATCGACTGATACAATCGTCGGCTACAAGACCATCGGTGACAAGGAGTTCTGGAGTGCCGGGCACATGCCGGGATTCCCGCTGATGCCGGGCGTTGTGCAGTGCGAATGCGCAGCACAGCTGGGAGGCTTTTACGCCCGAAAATACGATCTGATTGGCGGCGATTACCTCGGTTTTGGCGGCATGGATGCCGTGAGATTCAGGAAGCCCGTTTTCCCGAACAGTCGACTGGACCTTGTTGCTAAGGTGACACGCGTGAGAGCCCGCAAACTGGCGCAGTTTCAGTTTCAGGGATTCGTTGACGGTCAAATGATGTTCGAAGGAGAAATGCTGGGCGTCATCGTCAATCGAGACCAGGTCTGACGCCGGGACGCCTCTGCCGGCGATGGCGTGGCCGCGTTACTGACGTCGGACGTGGACTGCGCCGAGACGTCACCTTCGGTTTCTTGATCGCCCGGGTGCGCGGCAAACAAAGGCCGCTTTCGCTATGTCATTCCACATTCTCGGCGGCCGACACGTGTTTTTCTGCCGTGCTTTCCACGCCAACGCCCACCGGGGCGTCCCGAGCTGTTTCTCAGTCCTGCGACGTTGCCGAAAGCGTGGATAATTCGATTGCCTCGCGGTCCGAAATGCGACACAATATCACAAAATGTAGCACTGGCTAAATTTGAGCCTCGAAGTTTATTGAGGACTGCGCGTTTCCGCCCCATCCGTGAGGCCAGAACCTACCAGGTCATTTACCGAAGTCAAGTTTCATGAAATTCACGGCAAACGTTCGTCTGTACTGTCTTCTGGTGACTGCAGTTCTTGGGGCGGGCTGCGGCGACAGCACTGATGCACCCCCAGTTGTTTCGACTACTGACGTCACTCAGTATTCTGGTTCCGGCCCGATAAATATCGTTTGTACAACCAACATCATTAAAGATCTGGTCCGACAAATCGGTGGCGATCGTGTTGCAGTCACAGCTATCATGGACGGGCCGGGTATTGACCCCCATTCTTACACTCCGTCACCGCAGGACACCAACGAGCTGACGGCGGCAGATTTGGTCGTGTATTCCGGACTGCATCTGGAAGGACAGTTCGATGGTCCGCTGGAGAGCCTGAGCCATCGTGGAATTCCCGTCATCTGTGTGACCGGTGGCCTGTCAAACGAGCAGCCCAGTCGGCTGATTCAGACCGCAGATGGAATCGCCGATCCGCATGTGTGGTTTGATCCGGAGCTCTGGCTGAGCTGCGGACAGCACCTGGCAGATGAGATTTCTGAATTTGATCCGGATGGCAGAGAACATTACTCGAAGGCTGCTGTCGCGTTTGCCGAACTCATGCGAACGACTCAGGTCGAGGGCAGGAAGACCATTGCTTCAGTCCCGGTGACACGTCGAGTGCTTGTGACGGCTCATGATGCCTTCGAGTATTTCGCCAGGTCCTTTGAGTTTCGTGTACAAGCCGTTCAGGGAATTTCGACCGAGAGCAAGCCTGGACTGCGTCGTGTTGATGAACTCGTCACACTGTTGGTCGACAACAGGATTGCTGCCGTCTTCACGGAACAAAGCGTGTCTGACAGAAACATCGCTGCTCTCGTCGCCGGATGCGAGGCTCAGCAGCACACTCTTAAAATTGGCGGTCGGTTGTATTCGGACACGGCTGGTGCCGAGGGAACGGATCAGGAGACACTGGCCGGCGCGTTACTGCATAATATTCGACAGATCGCAGACGCATTGGCGGCGACGGAGCCAGAGGATTCCCAGTGACGGCATCCGCGAAGAACAAAACTTTGACCATTTTTGACATACACGACATGACGGTCGCTTACGACCGACGTCCTGTGTTATGGAATATTGATCTGACGCTGCGCAATCCGGGGCTGGTTGCCATCGTCGGCCCCAACGGAGCCGGCAAGAGCACAATGATTCGTGCGGCGATGGGGCTTGTCCCGATGGTCAGCGGCGCCGTGAGTGCATGGGGTTCGCCCATTGCCAGCCAACTGGCCCGCATAGGCTACGTTCCTCAGCGAGGCAGTGTGGACTGGGACTTTCCGATCAGCGTCTTCGAAACCGTGTTGATGGGCACCTACGGTTCGCTGGGTTGGTTTCGGCGTCCGGGTCGTGTTCAGCGAGACCTGACGATGCAGTGTCTGGAACGTGTTGGCATGCAGGATTATGCCCAACGACAAATCGGTCAGCTTTCCGGCGGACAGCAGCAGCGGGTTTTTCTGGCTCGCGCGCTGGCTCAACAGGCGGAATTGTATTTCATGGACGAGCCAATGGCGGGTGTGGACGCTGCCACCGAGCGGATCGTTTTCGAATTGCTGCAGTCGTTGAGTGAAGAAGGCCGCACAATTGTCGTGGTGCATCACGATCTGCGAACCGTCCCTGAATACTTTGACGAAGTAGTGCTGCTGAACGTTCGCATCGTTGCTTCAGGTCCCGTGGACACGACGTTTACGTCGGCCAATCTGCAGGCAACGTATGGAGGGCGACTGTCGATTCTCGATACAATGGCCGAAGCCGTCCAGAAACAAAAGGAGACAGAGTAGTGCCTCATTACGGCCAGGAATCGGGCTGGAGGCCCCACAGCGGGTCTCCAGCCCCTTTGTCACACCTGGAAGGGGCAACAGCCTGATCATATGTTTTTTAGTCAGACACAAATCGTTCTTACGGGCACATTACTGCTTGGAATCGTTGCCGGAATGGTGGGCACGTTTGCTGTGCTGCGGCGTCGAGCACTCGCGGGCGACGTTGTTGCGCATTCGGCGCTGCCCGGTCTGTGTCTGGCGTTTCTGGCATTTCAGTCTCGTTCCATAATCGTGCTCTTGAGCGGGGCGCTGCTGAGCGGTTTGCTGGGAGCTGTTACCGTATCTTTGCTGAAACGATTCACCCGGCTCCGCGACGACGCCGTGCAGGGAATCGTGCTGAGTGTGTTTTACGGCGGTGGCATCGCCCTGACGCGTTCGATTCAGAACACCCACCGCAACGACCCCGGTGCGGACCTGGAGTCCTTTATCATCGGACAGGCGGCGACAATGCTGAAGGGTGACGTCCTGCAGATCGCCGCTGTCGCTGCCGTGACTGCCACTATTGTCGTGATGCTGTTCAAGGAGCTGAAACTGCTCAGCTTTGACGAACAATTTTGCCAGGTTCAGGGTTGGTCGGCAATGGGACTGGACATATTACTAATGTTGTTGACGGCAGTTACGGTGGTCGTTGGGCTGCCGGCGGTCGGAGTCGTTCTTACCGCAGCATTGCTCATCATTCCCCCAGCAGCAGCTCGGTTCTGGAGTGACCGGCTTTCCAGAATGATGATGATCGCGTGCGCCATCGGTGGCGTCTCCGGAGTCACCGGCACATTGTTGAGCGCTCGTTATGACGGCCTGCCAACGGGGCCGCTGATCGTACTGACATCGACCGCGATCTTTGTTCTGTCGTGGATTTTTGCGCCCCACCGCGGACTGTTGTGGAGGTCACGCGAGGTGACAGACCTTGAAATGTATCTGCCGTGGGTGGAGTCTGGCGATACTGTACCGCCCGCATCGGGTCCGCACGTTTCTGCTCAGGAGGTTTCCTGATGCTGTCCACGTTGGCCGACACAGCGGCGCTGTTGAGTGCCCTGGTCCCGATTCCATTTGATGCACTGACAGCACAACTGGCGGAGATTCTGGACCTCCCTGCGACGGAAGTGCAGAACGCATTCTGGACGATGGCCGTGGGTGCTCTGTGTGCCGTATGCTGTTCACTGGCTGGCTGCTTCCTGGTGCTGCGTCGTATCAGTTTGCTGGGGGATGCACTCAGCCATTCGGTGCTCGCCGGGACGGCTGGCGTTTACCTGGTGACCGGTCGAGTCGATCCGGTTCCGATGTTGTGTGGCGCGATTACGGCTGGAATTGCGACCGCCGTGTTGACTCAGTTTGTCCACAAGGCCGCGCTGGTGCCCGAAGATTCCAGTATTGGCATCGTCTTTACATCGCTGTTCGCATTCGGTGTGGTGGTTGTGTCACAGGCCAAACACGTGCACCTGGATCTGGACTGTGTGCTGTTCGGCGATCTGGCGTTTGCCGGAGTGAATTTGCATCCCACCTTTGGCTGGCTGGTGCCTGAATCGTTTCGCAGCCTTGTTCCGACACTGATGATCACTCTGCTGCTGCTGGCCGTCTTCTGGAAGGAATTGCGTCTGACGTCGTTCGACCCGACTCTGGCCGTGACACTGGGATTCAGCGCGACTCTCATGCACTACCTGCTGACAACAGTCGTGGCGATTGTCACCGTGTCAGCAATGGATGTTGTGGGGCTGTTGGTCGTGGCCTTGCTGATCGTGCCGGCGGCGATCGCCCGTCTGCTGACCGACCGGCTGTCCACGATGCTCATGCTGTCCTGCTTGATTGGCGTTTCCTGCACAACCATCGGCTACCTGCTGGCGCTCCGCTGGGACTCGTCGGCCGCCGGACTGTCGGCGGTGGTTGCTGGTGCGGAACTGCTGGTCGTCATTGTCGTGTCTCCAAAGAACGGCCTGCTGGGCAGACTGATGCAAACGTTGCGACTGCGCGTCCGTATCTGTGCCGAAGACGTGCTGGCCGGACTGTTCCGACGGCAGGAACGTTCCGACGCACCGGACGGACTGGTGCAGGCATCCGTGCCGGAGTGTCACATGCTGGCCGGCGGCGGCATCATGTCAGTTGCAGCACTGCGGTGGCTGCGGTCGCGGCAGTTGCTGCAGCAGGCCGGTCCTGTGATGTCACTGTCCGAAACCGGATTCAGGTATGCACGGTCAATGATCAGATCACACCGTCTTTGGGAAGCGTACCTCCAGGAAAATTTCAATCTTCCGCCTGACCATCTGCACGATCCCGCCGAAGCGATGGAACATTTCATTGGCCCTGGCGTGCAGCAGCAGATTACCGAAGAGCTGTCGCAATCGGCCGAAGACCCTCATGGGCGCGCGATACCGGATGTGAAGAGGCAGGAGGTCCGCTGAGACGGAATGGTCCGTACGCCGCAGTGAATCGCCGTGTCGGAGAATCTTCGTCTCATCCCGGATGACAGATGCTGCAATTCGTGTCAGACTTTTCCTGTTGACTGCGGGCGGTGCCGCTCGATTCTGCTGCCGGCCACGACCAACAGCCCCTCCAACGGAAAGTACACAGATGATGATTCGACAACTCGCACCGGCGAGTCTCTGTCTTTGTGCCGCAGTCTTCACCAGTGTTGAAGTTGTTGCCGCAGATGCGCCAACGCTGCAAAAGGATGTCGCGTATGATGAACATCCGGCTCAGCGGCTGGATGTCTATCTCGCGAAGTCTGACCGGCCCGTACCGGCGATGGTGTATATTCACGGCGGTGGCTGGCGGGCCGGTTCAAAGAATCGTCTGCCAGGGTGGCTGACAGCGGCTGTGAATGACGGCTGGCTGTCCGTCGTTTCTGTTGAATACCGGTTCACCGATGTTGCTCTTCATCCGGCTCAGGCGAATGACTGCGTCCGAGCCGTTCAGTTTGTCAGAAGCAGGGCGAAAAAATGGAACATCGACACTAATCGCATTGGCGTGACCGGTGGTTCTGCCGGGGCGCACTTGTCGTTGTGGGTGGCTCTGCATGACGACGCTGCGGATCCGTCTTCGTCGGATCCGATTAAGCGACAGTCTTCTCGAGCTGCGTGTGTTGTCAGCTTTGCAGGTCCGACGGACTGGTCGCTGTTGGCGGAGATCGAACACAAACATCCGGCCTACCGACAGTTACTTGGCTATGACCCTGGTATTCCTGCTGCAGAAATGTCGAGCGCTGCCAAAACAGATGTTTCTCCGATCAGTTTCGCCACTGGCGACGACCCTCCCGTTCTGCTGGTACACGGCGACAACGACGTTATTGTACCGCTGCGGCACGCCAGCAAACTGCATGAACAATTGAAGTCGGCTGGAGGCACAACGGAGCTCTATGTCGTCAAAGGTGCCAACCATGCGGTCGCCGGGGCCGGTGGAAATGTCAGTCAACGTGCCGTTGCTTTTGTTCGAAAGCATCTGAAAATCGGTCAGGATGAGAACGAATAGGCGTCGTGAACGGTAAGTGGCCATCATTGCCTGAGCAAACAATGTCCTCTGACTTTCGGTTTAGAAGCACGCGGCTGCTGGTCGGTGAATACCTGGGGCTGCTGGCCGTACTGGCTCTGTTGGTCGCATTCTTTGGCACACAGACGCAATACTTTTTCACCGTTCCAACTCTGACTGCGATCATAAACCAGATCCCGGCGCTGACAGTGGTTGCCGTTGGAATGACTTTCGTGCTGATTACAGGAGGCATCGATCTGGCAGTCGGGGCCGTACTGGCATTCAGTGCTTCCGTGCTGGGCGTGCTGATCGTCCAGCACGATGTGTCGATCTGGCTGGCTGTCCCGGCAGCAGTACTGGCGGGTGCGTGCTGCGGCCTGATCAGCGGTGCTGTGAGCGTCTGTGCCGGAATTCCATCCTTCATCGTGAGCCTTGGAGTGCTGCAGATCACGCGTGGACTTTGTTACGTGCTGACCGATTCCACGTCCATTTACGTGGATCAATCCACTGGTATTCAGTTTATTGGCGGCCGAATCGCGGGTGCCGGAGTCTCCCCGGCATTTCTGTTCGCCTTCGGTCTGGTGCTTGTTTCGCAGTTTGTACTGCATCGTACTTTGTTCGGCCGGTACTGCATGGCGATCGGATTCAACGAAACGGTTGTCCGACTGAGCGGCGTGCATACTTCTCGCACGCGAATTGGCGCGTTCGTTGTGTGTGGAGCTCTGGCCGGGGCGGCAGGCGTTGTTGAGACGTCACGTTTGTCGACAGTTGACCCGAATGCCGCGATTGGATTTGAACTGTCGGCGATCGCGGCCACCGTGATTGGCGGCACCAGCCTGATGGGTGGAAGAGGGTCGATGATTAATACGTTTCTTGGTGTGCTGATCATCGCTGTTTTGCAGACCGGACTGATTCAGATGGGCGTCAGCGAAGGAGCGAAATATATTACCACCGGCTGCGTCATCGTGGTGGCCGTTCTGCTTGACGCGTCGCGAGGGAAAATCAGCCGTCTGATGAGGCACTTCTTTGGTGATTGTTTTCCACGGTGAGACACCGTGTGTCATTTGCCAATGCAGAAGTTGCTGAATATGTGGTCGAGGATGTCGTCTGTGTAGACTTCGCCCATAATCACCCGCAGCTGATGCAGTGCGTCACGCAGTTCCAGCGCAATGACCTCGTCCCCTGCGTTCGCTTCGGCTGCGGAAATAGCCGTCCGGATGGCGTTGGTCGCACTGACAAGGCTTTCGCGACACCGTACCGAAGTGGATGACAGCAGCTCCGATCGCGACGATTTTTCACCGGCCAGTCGTCGCTGAAGTTCATCGATCAACGGCTGCACTCCATCGCCCGTCTGAGCATTCACGCGGCAGCTGTGCTGAAACACGGCGGCTGCGTTGTCAGTAACACTCGTCAGATCGCAGCGAGTTGTGACGTCCAGCAGACTTACGCCCGTGGCGTGGGCCTCCGATCGAAGGTTGACGTTCTCTATGATTTCGGATTCGTCCAGATCCGCAGCCGTACACCACAGAACCAGGTCACTCACAGCCAGTTGTTCTGCCCGCAGATTCTGGGCGTGCTGCATGATGAGATCTGCCGCTGTTTCCCACCCGGCCGTGTCAATGATGTCAACATCCACGCCGCCAATGCGGACGACGCTGGTGAGATAGTCGCGCGTGGTTCCGGGTGTTGGCGAAACGATCGCTCGTCCGGCGCCGACGAGCCGATTGAACAGAGTGCTTTTGCCAGCATTGGGCAAACCAGCAAGCACGATTCTCCGTCGGTATCCCGACGGAAGTCGGGCCGCAGAATCGTCCGTCAATTTCTGCAGTCGGACAATACACTCCGTCAGTCGGTCACAGATCTGCCGTTTGGTAATGAACTCAATGTCTTCTTCCACAAAATCAAGACCGGCCTCCAGATCCCCCAGCAACGAAAGAATCTCTGACCGCACGGCGACCAGTCTGGATGTAATCCCACCACCGAGCTGTGTGAGCGCTATCTGCAGTTCTTCGTGATCCGCAGCATCGATCACGCCGAGGACTGCCTCTGCCTGCACCAGGTCCACCTTTCCCGCCATGAACGCCCGAAACGTGAATTCACCACGATTGGCCGACCGTGCGCCGCATTCAAGAATGTGCTCGAGTGTTGCAGCCAGTAACGGGGGCGAACCAATCGTGTGGAATTCGGCCATCGGCTGACCCGTGTAGCTGCGGGAATTCGGCCAGAGCATTAATGCCGCTGGCAGCGGAGTACCCAGTGACGGGATGGCTAATGTTCCGTCCACACGCACCGGCAGCCGACTGTGCTGCCAGTCAGCCGTATTTTCGTCTGCACAAAACAATCGCCCGGCAATGGCCGCTGCGTCGTTGCCGCTGACTCGAATAATACCTCGTTCCGCCGGGTCGGGCGGCGAAGCAATCGCAGCAATCGTATCCTGCAGGTCCAGCGGCATGTTGATAACAGTTGGGGGGACCAGGGGGAAGCAACGAGGGGGGGCCGATCAGCGGCCTTTTTTCTTCTTGCCCTTGCTCTGTTTTTCTTTTGTCTTCTCTGCCTGTTTCTGTGCTTCCTCGGCAGCCGCCATTAACTTCTGGAAGAAGCCCTGTTTCTTCTCTGTTACGGGGGCTTTCACTTTTTCGCCGTTTTTCTTTGGCCCTGTCTCTGCCGCTTCGACTTCTTTCACTATCACGGATGGTTCGGTCGCGGACGCCGTCGAAGTGTTTGTTTTTCCGAGCAGCATTCGTTCGGCAATGCCCCACATGCTGGAGGCGATGAAGTACAGACACAGTCCTGCGGGCATGTGCCAGAACATGAACCCAAAGAACAATGTCATGAAGTTCATCATCTTCTGCTGAGCTGCCTGCTGCTCGTCGGTCGGTGGGGGCATGAACAGCTTCTGCTGGATAAAGAACAACACGACCGTGATACATGGCAGCAGATTGAAGTCCTGTCCCAGAATCGGCAGTGACGCCGGCATTCGAAACAGGGCGTCCGGTGCCGCCAGGTTTTCAATCCACAGAAATTGCGCCAACCGCAGGTCGACAGCGGTATTCAGACACGTATACAAAGCGATGAAGATGGGAAACTGAAACAGCAGCGGAAAGCACCCGCCCAGCGGATTGATGTTGTGCTTGCGCCAAAGCTCCATCTGAGCCTTGGCCATCTTTTCCTTGTCTTCGCCATACTTCAGTTTCAGCTCGTTGATCTTCGGCTGAAGATCCTTCATCCTGGCAGCACTGATTGCCTGTTTGCGGGAGAGCGGGAACATACAGCCGCGAACCAGGACCGTCAGGCAGATGATTGCCAGTGCATAAGGCATTCCCCAGCTATAGAACCACGACAGCAGGCGGTGCATGCCGCGAGCGATGAAACCGAACCACGATCCGTAGTCCAGAACCTGATCGGCTTCCATTGGTTTTGGATCAAGCAGTTCGCTTCGCTTAGGTCCCACAAAGAAAGCATACTTGTGGACGAGGCTGTCACCCTTTGCGGGCAGACTCTGCGGCGATGATGCCATACGAAAACTGATATCGCTTTGATTGACGTCAATACGGTCCTGCTGCACCATCACAGGATATGTTCGATCGATCCACTTATTGCCAAGTCGCTCAGCTTCCGGACGGTCATCCAGCGGCGCAACCAGTCCCGCGAAAAACTGCACGTCGATACCGGCATAGCGAAATACGCCCGTCCACGAATCATTCGTTTTTAGTTTCTGGCGAATCTCGTCTTCAGAAATCCCCTGTCCGGCACCACGAGCAGCGTCGATGTGGGCTTCGTACAGCTTGTTCAGAGCTTTTGCGCCGAGTACGACGTCGTCTTCTTCACCGACAAACTCAATCTTGATGTCGCGATACTTGCGCGTGTGCTCAACATTTTCCAGCACGACTCCGACCGGACCCTGCAGTTCATACTCAAATGCCTGAGGCTTGGATGACAGATTGGTAACCTTTAGTTCCGTCTCGATCGTAAAGCCGGCAGCGTCTGTCAGAAACGCATCCCTCATTTGTTCCGCGGGAAAAGCAGTCATTTGCAGACGGAACGTTTTCTCGACACGTAGCGAATGGTCGGGTGCCTCAAATGAGAAGGTGGCACTGCGTTCATCCGCCGTCACCACTTCCCAGTCGATTGTTTCCAGCTTCAGTTGGTGTTTCGCGAGCTGTTCATCAATCGTGGTAATCGCTGTGGAAAACGTGCGGTCGTCGGTTGCGTTGTTC
>JABABI010000389.1 GCA_014238335.1 Fuerstiella sp. | reverse complement strand
AACGTGACGACGAAGACGCGTAGCCCAACGCGGCACACCCGACACACACGTCAATTCTGGCTGGCTTCGGATTACAAGAAGTAATGCAAAAAGGTATCTCCAAGGGTATCACCAAGGCCAAGAAACGAAGGAAGGGATCACGCGTTTATTGGCGTAATCCCTTTGGTGGTCTTGTCTTGCAAAAAGTCGGGGCAACCAGACACGGTTAGAACTTTTTTACCGGACCGTCGTCGAGTCGGCCGCGTTCGAATCCCAACTGCGGCAACAGGTTACATCGATTCTGGCCTGATTCGCCTGACGAGGTATGCATTCAGCCTTTACGCTCCGGTGTTAGGCGTCCTCGACACCGACGCGAGTTGAGACTCAGGTTGGCCGCAGAAGTATGTCCAACGTATGTCCAACCGCCAGCGCGAAGACAAACCGTAATCTGCGGGAGTCCGAATTGACCGGCGCGGAATCCCGACGCACCATATCACACATATTGCCAGTTGAGGTGTTTTTCCGATGACAATGGCCTGGCATTCGCGACTTGTGAGCTATACCTGTTGCTGGCTGT
>JABABI010000388.1:238-556 GCA_014238335.1 Fuerstiella sp. | reverse complement strand
CAACGCACGATCTATGAGTCGGCATCCCTGCCGCCGCATAGATCGCAATTCGTTAGGCATCACTAGAACACCGCATGCGACACGGTGCGTCGCATCGATCAATCGCCCAAAAATTACGCGAGTCCGAACCATGCCCACCACTTCCTTCGCTGTATTCGCAATTTTACTGACCTCCGCTTCCATCGCATCTGCGGAATTGAACGTCAAACCGGACAAAGACAACGTTGTGTCCAGCCGACTCGAAGGGCACTGGAAAATTAATGCCGCGATCAGTACTCGTCTCGGCCGAAACCGGGGCGGTATCCTGGAGTTCAAATC
>JABABI010000388.1:0-228 GCA_014238335.1 Fuerstiella sp. | reverse complement strand
GCAAACCGCATACGTATCGTGCATTCATCCAACACGACGATACACGAATCTGCTTGCACCGATTTGCCGCTTGCGAACCCGAAGATTCTTTCGCGCATCCGCATCCGTGGCCCAGCTCGATGCTGGTTCTATACGGTGAATACGACATGGCCGTTGGCCATACGCCCGATTTGACATCCGGTGAACCATCGCCGTGGAATGCCCCCATTTTTGATCCAGGTGTTATGA
>JABABI010000387.1 GCA_014238335.1 Fuerstiella sp. | reverse complement strand
GAGATTTAGGGCCGTTTTCTATGGTGGGTGATGTGATAGCATTTGAATGCGATCTCTTCTCCACATGTCCTACATTGTTTTCGGCAGACTTCGAATACTTCTTCGGTTTATCTTCGTTTTTGTGAGAACTGTGACTTGTCTTTGAGCTAGAGTGAGAATTCACACTATTTGTGGATTCTTTCTTCTTCAAACTAATCCCCATTACCTCAGATCCGTCTCTGACGTCATCATCATCATCATCATCATCATCATCCTCGCTCATTCCTGAGTTGTAATCAACCAGTTCGTGTCTCTGGTCTTGTTCAATCGAATCAACCTCAAATTCGACTTGATCTTGAGAGAGAGGGTTACTGACAGAAGTTACTACCTATAGAGACAGTACAAACTATACAACATGTCCTGCTACAGAGTAGTATGTAGACCAAACAAACCCTGAAAGAATCTGGATACTGCTTACAGTCCTTGTCTTTGTGAGCCCTATCCAGCTCCCACTTAGGGAGATTCAAGTTGAACTCATCGCAGTAGACAGGGTTAATCGCCTCAACTGGTACCTCACTCAC
>JABABI010000386.1 GCA_014238335.1 Fuerstiella sp. | reverse complement strand
GGAGACACAGCGGGAATCACGGTCAGCAGTCCCTCGGGGACAACAACGACCGAAGGCGGCGGAAGCGTGACATTCACAGTTCAGCTGGATTCTGAACCGACGTCCAGTGTGACCATTCCGGTCAGTTCCAGTGATTCGGGTGAAGGGACGGCCGGAACGTCGTCTCTTGTATTCACACCGAGCAACTGGGATGTGGCCCAGACGGTGACAGTGACCGGCCAGGATGATGCGGTCAGTGACGGCGACATTGCCTACACAATCGAATTGTCAGCAGCGACGTCCACGGACGCCAAATACAGTGGTCTCAATCCCGGTGATATCAGTCTCACCAATCTCGATGACGACATTCCGGGAGTTATCGTCAGCAATCCATCAGGAACGGCCACAACAGAAGATGGGGGTGTCATTACCTTCAGTGTTGCCCTGAAGACGACTCCCGTCGCTGATGTGACCATTCCGGTCAGTTCCAGTGATTCGGGTGAAGGGACGGCCGGAGCGTCGTCTCTTGTATTTACACCGAGCAACTGGGATGTGGCTCAGACGGTGACAGTGACCGGCCAG
>JABABI010000385.1 GCA_014238335.1 Fuerstiella sp. | reverse complement strand
ATCGCCTCCGTGGTGTACGCCAACGGGACGGAGACCATCCTTGCCCTGGGCACCGTACTCATTGCGCTGTATCTGACCTTCTTCCTCTATGCGCTGGTTGTCTACGGCGGCATTGTCAAGCTGTTGGGCAAATACGGTGTGGGACAGTTCTTCACCAAGGTCATGCCCGCAGCGCTCAATGCCTTCGGCACCTGCTCCAGTTCCGCTACCCTGCCCATCAGCAAGCGCTGCGCCGATGAAATGGGTGTGCCCAACGAAGTGTCTTCCCTGGCGCTGCCGCTGGGGGCCACGATCAACATGGACGCGGTATCTATTCTGATGAGCTTCATGATCGTGTTCTTTGCCAATGCCTGCGGCGTGGAAATCAGCTTCGGACTGCTGGCGGTGGTGCTGTTGAGCAACACTCTGCTGAGCATCGGGACCCCGGGTGTGCCCGGCGGAGCCATTGCCTCCTTTGCGGCGCTCTCCGCCATCGCGGGATTGCCCGCGGGAGTTATGGGGGTCTATATCAGTGTGAACACTCTGTGCGATATGGGCGCTACATGCTGCAATGTGCTGGGCGATC
>JABABI010000384.1 GCA_014238335.1 Fuerstiella sp. | reverse complement strand
CCAACAAACGCAGGGAACTTAAATCCAGTTTTTTGACCAACTCATCACCTTCCTTGGCAATTGCCCGGATAGCAGTAGGTGCAGTATAGAAAATGTTTACTTTGTGTTTGTCGCAAATGTCCCAAAAGCGTCCGAAATCAGGGTAATTTGGAACACCCTCAAACATCAATGTAGTTGCTCCATTGGCAAGTGGTCCGTACAGAATGTAACTGTGTCCGGTAACCCAGCCGATGTCGGCCGTGCACCAGTATATATCACCATCATGATAATCAAAGACATATTGATGAGTGAGGGATGTGTAAACCAGATAACCCGCTGTGGTGTGCATAACACCCTTGGGTTTACCGGTTGAACCGGAAGTGTAAAGAATGAAAAGAGGATCTTCCGCATCCATTTCTTCTGCGGGACAATCTGCAGAGACTCCGGCCATTTCTTCATGCCAATAATAATCTCTTTCAGATTGCATTTTACAGTCGTCATCCGTGTGTTTCACTACTATGCAGCTTTAGGTACCGGTACCTTCCATGGCCGCATCAGCATTTTGCTTAAGCGGAACACTTTTTCC
>JABABI010000383.1 GCA_014238335.1 Fuerstiella sp. | reverse complement strand
AAAAGTCCTGATGAGTATTGCGACGACCGCTTTTGGTTGAGTGGCCGACATTTTCGGCGTCAGTTCGTGGCAGCACGACGCATGCATCGATTGAGTTCTGAAGAAACGAGTGCTTCGAGCGGCCACCACAGCCAGAAACACAGCGCACACGCAATGGCGCGCAGCAGCTTCTGGAGATTGGAACCAGCGGCCGCCAGGACCACGTTGATTTCATCTCCTGCCAGGCCCTTCAGGAAGCAGCGGCCCATGCGGTTGTCAGTCTTGAGGTGACCGATCTTCGGTTCCACTGCGCTGCGGCGTTTGCGACGCTTCTTCTGTGTTCGTGTCAGCCGGCGAGTGCTACTGCCGGAGAGGTGAATAGTCGCTTCCTCTTCGTAGTCGTTGCCACGATAACCCTTGTCGACGTAAACGTCGGTGACGTTCACTCCCGTGATCTGTTCGGTCGTGGCAATTGCCTTCGCCAGAGTGTGACCGTCGTAAGGATTCCCTGCACACAGATTCACTCCAACGATCCAGTTGCCGCGATTGGTCGTCGTCACGGAGACCTTCTGTCCGAACTCATAACGC
>JABABI010000382.1 GCA_014238335.1 Fuerstiella sp. | reverse complement strand
TTGCCATGAAATACACCCCCAGAATTTTGCTGGCCAAGGTTCCGATTTCGTGCTTCGTCATGAGAATTCCTTTCACGTACTCGTCGCCACACAACGACCGGCGTGACCGAGTTATCATTTGCAACGCTGGATTCTAAAAACAATACAGCAGTACACAGTATCGCCTGTAACCAGTCAAGTAAGGCAAGAATCACGACTCCCTTAGACGTTTGCACCAGTCCTCCAAATTCGTCACGCTATGCCCAGGAGCAATCCATGGCAGCGAAGAAATGCAAATGCGGTCGCAAGCTGATCCTTGAAATGGACAAGGTGCGTGGCACAGCCGCATATTTTCTTGATCCGAAACGGCGGCTGGCTCGTTGTACGTTCGTACAGCCTGTTGCTCTTGATCCAAGCAAGAGCCCAAACACGAATACCGTTCAAAGGTCATTATGGCTATCAGAATCAAATGCAGGTCGTGAAGAACATGCTGACAAGTAATGCAAGCTGACGCACGTGGGCGATGGCATTTGGATGTGGTTTTCTTACCAGGCGAAATAAATGAGTATCAAACTCCAATGTGGCAACT
>JABABI010000381.1 GCA_014238335.1 Fuerstiella sp. | reverse complement strand
AAAGATCGACGTCGTCCACATCAGTACTCCGGATCACTGGCACGCAAAAATTGCAATCGAGGCCATGCTCGCCGGCAAGGATGTCTATTGTGAAAAGCCGATGACGCTGACCATTGAGGAAGGTCAGTTGATCTGTGATGTGTGTCGGAAAACAGACGCCGTTTTCCAGGTTGGGACGCAGCAGCGCAGTATGCGGCAATTCATCAAAGCCATCGCTCTGATTCGCGAAGGGCGGCTCGGAAAGCTGCAACGAGTTCAGTGTGCGATTGGTGGTGCGCCAGAATCCCCCGCGTTGCCCATTGCGGAAACGCCGAAGCATCTTGACTGGGACCGCTGGCTGGGACCTGCTCCGAATGTGGCCTATCGATTCAAAGCTAATGCGCCGAACATCATCGGATCCTGGTCACGATCGCACTACGAATTCCGCTGGTGGTACGAGTACTCGGGCGGAAAGCTGACGGACTGGGGAGCCCATCACGTCGACATTGCCACATGGGGCATGGACAAAACCGATACGGGACCGGTTTCGATCGACCCTGTGATGGTCGAACATCCGGTCGAATTCAAGG